>WRBD01000013.1 GCA_009779835.1 Defluviitaleaceae bacterium
GTATTCATTGTGTGGCCTCCCTTTGTTTGCGGTAATCCCGTCTTGTTGGTTTTCTTAGTATTACCAACTTTTCGGTAAATCCACGGTCTTACAATGTGGAGGTCACTTCATATTGTCTCGTTTATTTTCAGTTTTTTTGTTTTTCTAAGTAAAGCCGAGGTCACGTGCCCCCGGCGGGTGCCGCAGCTCGCATAAAAGGTGCATGCGTGGGTAGCGAAGCCGAGCCGGTACCGGAGCCCGGTGCGCTACCCCCTTTATGTGGTGCGGCGGGTAAAACAATTGCAACATAATGCAGAGGTTAAAGCGGAATCAGTGCGGTCCGTTTCAAGGCGCGAAGCCCCTTCCGGAGATGGCAAAACCCGTTCATGGCTTAAAAACGTCCGTTCGATTGTTGCGAATTCAAGATATCACATTTCGTGTATCACGTCAATACTTTTTTCGGAATCCGAGAATTCATATCATCGCAGAACTATATTTACATCGCTTTCGGTTACTAAACTAAAATACATATTGACATGAAAATGTTACCATGATAAAGTTTCGTTCATAGATATTAATAATACACTATTAGATATGTTGTTTTTCTGCGAAATTTCAAGGCACTATATGGAAGCTGCCACTTTTGAATCTCAACGTTGTTTTGCTTGCAGAGGGTACTTATGAAGAAAAAAATTCACTATTCAAAACGCTTTTTTATTCCGGTACATATTATGGTAGCAGTGATTGTATCAATCATAGTAGCGCAGTTTGTATCTGCCCAAACGGAAGATGAAGCCGCAAATGAACTCCGGCAACGAATTAATTATGCTTGGGAGCTTCTTGGTGAAACTCATGTTTCTGAATCAGGTGCAGATGTACCAATCATAGAATACTGGGCTACACAAGAAGCACATACGGAACTTGAAAATGCAATCGCCGCCGCACAATCAGTGCTTGATTTTTACGTTGATTATAAGAATGCGCCGATGATTTCGGCGAGAAACCGCCATAATGTAGCACTTAAAAGCGATGGTACAGTTTGGGCATGGGGGAATAACTCCGGCGGACAACTGGGTGATAATTCTACAACTCGGCGTACAACCGCAGTGCAAGTACGTACCGGGACGTCAACATTTCTAAATAATATAAATACAATTGCGGCGGGTAACCGCCATACCGTAGCCCTAAGAAACGATGGAGTTGTTCATGCATGGGGGCGGAACGATGATGGGCAATTGGGTGATGGTACTACTACTCGACGTTTAATGGCAGTACAAATACAAAATTTTAACAATGTAGCCGCAGTTGCGGCGGGAAGTGACCATACCTTAGCCCTCCAAAACAATGGCTCGGTTTGGGCTTGGGGCGATAATACATGGTTACAAATTGGCAGGAGAAATCTTGCTTCACATGCCGTATTTAGGCGTGAAACAAGTCCCATGCAAGTACAACACCTAAGTAATGTAACAGCCATTTCAGCGGGAAGTGAGCATTCGTTAGCACTTGGAAGCGATGGCGCAGTTATAGCGTGGGGACGCAATTATCATGGTCAGTTTGGTATAGGAACTGATAATCCCTTAAATTCTTTTATGCCCCGACTGGTTTTAGACCCGGACATTGATGATATATTTTGGTTATTTTTACATCCCCAAAGGTTCAGAATATTTTCATTACCAAACATTTTACAATTTGGAAGCCATGCGCAAGGGTATAGCCAATTGCCGGCACAAACAATAACTATTATAAATTACAGTTCAACGAGTATTGTATTAAACCCTCTTCCGACGGTGGAACACTGGACTTTGGAAGCGGGTGAAAATTGGACAATGACTATGCTTCCCGGTGAAATGCGAACATTTACAATTCGCCCGAACAACGGGCTTGTTGTGCCGCCGAGCAACCCCCCGAATGAAATCCATACTGCTAGAGATTTTAGACCAATAATTACTATAAGCGGAAGTAATGGCGTGTTTACAAGAATAAGCCCGGAATTTACAGTTACTGCATCGACAACAGGTATTCCCACAATCACAGTGCAACCGTCAAGCGTGACTGTATCAAGCGGACAAAACGCATCTTTCAGTGTTGTAGCATCTGGCAACCCTTCTCCCACATTCCAATGGCAGGTTTCCACAAATGCGGGTGTATCATGGTCAAACATTTCGGGCGCAACAAGTTCGATGCTTACGATTCAAAATGCCGGAGTTGGTCACAACGGCAATAGATACCGTATTGTTGTGACTAATTCTCACGGAACAGTTACCTCTAATGCGGCGATACTGACTGTGGGACAGCCCACCCCGATAAATATAATAGGAAGCACGCAACTGGTGCGCGGTCAAAATGAATGGTCGAGAATTAATTTGCAAGGCAGCACAGGCAGAGAAATTCGAGTGAATTGGAGTAGCCTCAGTAACGCAGATGGTTCTGTGAGTGTTTTCTGCAGTGTTCTCGGACGGATTAGAAATGAACGTATAGAAGTTAGAAGCCTCAACTTCCAAACTCTTCCGGGCAGAACGTATGAAGTACAGTTTTTTATAAATAATTCTGCGTTTTTTGAAACATTTAACTACTATATTGTCTCAGTCGATTGACAGAGTTTTTAGACGTAGCCTCCTCATGCTTTGCATGGTATAAAGTTGCGGCAGGAAACAACCGATAGACATATAAGTATCAATATCAAGAGGAGATGGCAGTATGCAGATTAACAATTCAACCGCCGGGCTTTTCCAACATTTTCAACAAATCAGAAACCAGCAAGGTTCAAATTTTAGAAACCTTTGTTTTTCGGAAGAATCAGAACGTATAAGAAGAGAATCAGCAAATAGAAATGCATATTATCGCTGTGTGACAGTGTTTGAGGACGAAAATATCCGCATAAATGTTTTTGACAGAAATAACCACGAAATGACCCCGGAAGAAATAGAAGCATGGGGACTTTTAGGAACTGTTGTAGTCATTTGTATGCGTACATGGCATACTGTGGTTTTTAGTGACGCAGATTTATCCGACAAGCTGTACAATAAGTTTATGCAAATGGCTAATGCAGGTGAACTTAATTGTACCGCAGACGATTTTACAAATGCTATGAGCGAGTGGTTAAAGTTGTTACTTTCTAAATGGCTTGACGAAATACTATTTGGCATATTTGACGAACAAAGCCAAACCTTGCCTGACGCGCAGATAACCGACACACCGATAGTTGATGAAGCAACCAACGACTTAGTAAAAGAGCTTCTTGCCGAATTTTTAGAGAAAAATGGATTGGAAGTAACTTGCCGCGAATTTCTTGACAATTTTATAGACGCGGTGCAAAAAACCAATTACCATAGTAAACCAAATATCCCTATTTTGACCGAGGAAGAACTATTGAGAATTGAACCCAACGAACACCAACGAATCAAAAAAGGGCTGTTTTACGACGTGTCCACAAAATAGGGCTATTTGCCTTTTACATATTTTAGACTATTGTGACATATGTATTGATATTTTTCTTACTTGTGTTATTATTTGTTTGCTATCATCTTCTTGGGTTAATTTGAGTTGAGCTCAACTACAATTAACCTGAAAAACCTCCATGAACACCCTCAATTGATGCAAAGAGGGAATCATCCCCTGATATTCTTTTTAATCGGGGGATACTTTTTTGTTATATTCTATTGTAAGTATGTTTAAACCAACCAATTCACGGCAAGAATCCTAAAAAGAAAAAAGGGAGGATTCTTAAATGATTAATTGGTTGAGAAATGAGAAACATATTTTACTTGCATCGCTTGCGATTGGCGTGTTTTTGTCTGTAGGTGTTGCCGCGTCTACGTATGTTTATTCTGCGGCGGTTCAGCGGGAGATTGCGGAAAATGTAATCCGGTTCCATGTAGTGGCGCACAGCGATTCACAGGAAGAACAGGATTTGAAAGAATATGTACGAACGTCAATTTTGGAAGAATTCGCGGGAACGCTTTCAGAAAACATGGAGATTAATCAAACGCGCGTAGTTTTTCAAAAAATTCTGCCCGCTTTGCAAGAACATGCGGAAGCCGTAGTGCGCCGCGCCGGATTCGACCATAAAGTAACGGCGCAGCTTGCAACCGTGTTTTTCCCGACACAGTATTACGGAAATATTGCTTTCCCGCCGGGCAACTACGAAGCGGTGCAAATTATTATTGGCGACGGCAATGGGCAAAACTGGTGGTGCCTGATGTTTCCGCCGCTGTGCTATGTAGACATGACCACAACTGACGCAGGACAACATCTGCTTTCCGAAGCCATATCCGAAGAAAGTTTCCGCTTGTTAATGCACCAAGAGAGCGATTCCCCCGAAGTAGTTGTACGTTTCCGTGTGGTTGAATGGTGGCAAAACCGATAAGTGGTAACGCAAAACTAAAAATACTATGATATAATCGCCGAAAGAACGAGTTATTCTCGGAAGGGGTTATACGTAGTGCTAATGAAAAAAAGATTTTTTGTGATTATTGTATATGTGTTCCTGATTGCGCTTGTTCCGGTAACAGCAATCGCCGCCGATACGTTATCGGCGGAGGTACATAACGGGCTTATCGGCTTTGAGGGTGAATACACTCTTACGGATGATAGCAGCCCTGTCAGTGTAATTGTTTTATTCCAAAATAACCCGGCAGAAGTGCAAGTGTTTGAATCTCAAATTACTGTTGCCACCGCCGAAAAAATCGTAGAGGACGACCATGTTTTATTCAGGCGGGAACTGGACGCGCTTTTTGGCGGAGTGCAAACCATGTCGCAAGGATATGAAATTCAATGGGAATATCGCCGCGCGCTCAATGGGGTAAGCCTGACACTGCCATCCGATATGGTGGCGGAGTTGGTTAATTTCAAAAGTGTCCGCGCCGTCTTTCCCAATGAAATAATAAAGGTTGAACCACCGCAAGAGGAGATATTTCCACAAAGCATGGACAGAAACCCTCGCGGCGTGGCAGCGGGACGGGCATCCATGCGCGCAGACGAAATGCACGCTTTGGGATACAGGGGAGAAGGCGTTCTTATAGCCGTGCTTGACACAGGCATTGACCTAACTCATCCGGCTTTCGAGGGCGCGTTTCCAAGTTTGGCGGAAATACAAGCACGTAATCCCGAAATAACCGCCAAAGATGCAATTGACGGAATATTTTACGGACGGAATTTTTATCCGGACGACGTTCCCACCAACGACCCAAACGAGACAATCGGCATAACCCGCCACGGAACGCATGTCGCGGGAATCATTGTAGGACGCGACACGGGCGAAGAAGTATCCATGCTTGGTGTTGCGCCTGCGGCTCAGGTAATATCCTACCGTGTTCTTGGGCCTGAAAGGGGAACAACCGATACCGTTTTGGCGGGCATAGAAAAAACCATGTACGACAGACCGGATGTTGTAAATATGTCTTTGGGTGCGCGTATAAACAGTCCGGTATGTGTTATTGCGTTGGCAGTAAATAATGTTATGCTGGCGCAGCCGAATATTACTTTTTCTCTTTCGGCGGGAAATGACAGGCGGTTTGGTTTTTACTCTCTCACCACGCCCGCGCCCTCTTCGATGGCAATTACCGTGGGAAGCGCGATTCTCAACCCAACGCGATTAAGCAGTTTTTCTTCTGTGGGCCCTGTTCGTATGAGTTATGAAATTAAACCGGATATTATAGCGCACGGTTCAAGTGTGTTTTCCGCGGTTCCTCATTGGTCTTCGTCAACGGGATACAGCTATCTGTCCGGCACATCTATGGCGGCTCCGCATATTGCGGGCGCGGCGGCTCTTTTAATAGATTACAGCGGGAAAAATAGCGGAACCGTGTGGGATTCCGAAGAAATTAAAACACGTATAATGAACACCGCTATTCCTATGGAAGGATACAGTGTTTTTGAGGTTGGCGCGGGATACGTTGACGTTTTTGCCGCAGCCCATGCGGAAACCGTTGTATATGTTCACAATGAGCGGATTGCGACATCACCGGACGCTTTTGATGAACAGTATTTCTTTACAGCGGATACCGGTTCATTCAGTTTTGGCAGTCACGTTGTAAATTCCGATGGCTCGCCGGAAATAATTCATTTTACTCTTAACGCAACTATTGAAACTCTTAGTCCGGCTTCACTTCAATACACGCTCGCATACGAATTCACAAATAATCCAAACAACGTGGCAAGCTTAAGTCTCGAAAAAAATATATATGACGAGTTTAGCGCAACGCTTTCTATTCCTAATAACGCGCCTCCCGGTTTTTATGAAGGATTCATTTATGTAAAAAATAATGGCGAAACTGTGGCGGCTCTGCCGTTTGCGTTTGTTATTCTTGTTGAGGAACCGCCGATTATAGATATTAATAATATTCCTGATGGATATGTCGGATTTCCGTATCAGGTTTCTTTTAATGTAATCAGTTCAACACCTCTTACGCGTTATGAAATTGTGGAAGGCAAACTTCCTACGGGTTTGTTTTTTCATTATTGGGAAAGCTTGGATGGCTTTAAGCGGTTGAATATCGAAGGAACACCGTTAGAAACAGGGGAATTCAGATTTATTATAATGGTTGAAAATGCCGGCGGTTCTGAATGGCGGGAAATTACAATAGAAGTATATGACAACCCGCCAGACCCGCCTGTTATTACAGTAACAGAGTTGCCAAATGGCAGTATCGGGGAGTTTTATTCGGCGTATATTAAAGTATATAGCGAGGCAGATTTGCAGCATTACAGTATGTGGAACTTGCCGCCCGGTTTAGAGCTTAGTCGGGTGGAATATGAAGATTATTTTCATTTCTTCATTGAAGGAACACCCACCCAAAACGGAATATTTTATTTTCATCTCAGTGTTAGCAACGATTTTGGTTACGGCTGGGAATTGTTTACCATAAGAATTGGCAGCGGCAACTTCACCCCCGAACCGCCTTTCATAAATGCGGGCGATTTCCCCGCCGGCTGGCAGGGCATTTGGTACAATAAATCTTTTTGGACAGACGGCACACCGCCGCTTAACCGCAGCATTACCGCAGGAAGTTTGCCCCCCGGATTACGACTTAGCGGGCATAGAATATTCGGTTTCCCAACGGAAACCGGTACGTTTAATTTTACAATTACGGTATCGAATAATTGGGGAACGGATTCACAGGAATTCATTATCGAAATAACCGAACCTGCCGCGCCCTTTATCACTCAAACAACTTTAGAGAGCGGTGCGCAGGGTGATTATTATTGGCAAAAGATATCCGTAACGGGTACACTTAGTATCTTTTGCAGCATTACCGAAGGCAGTTTGCCGCCGGGGTTAGTAATGGATCGCTGGGGAGTTGTCATCGGTACACCAACTACCCAGGGTGAATTTACTTTCACTGTTAGGGCATACAACCCTTGGGGTTCCGATTCCGCGGAAATTACCCTAACGATTGGCCCGCCAAGACCGCCGGTAATTGTGACAGCCAACTTCTCCAATGGTGCAGTTGGGGATTCATACCACCGAACCATTTGGCTGTCGCAGGGTACGCCGCCTTTGACTTGGAGCATTACAGATGGCAAACTCCCGCCCGGCCTGGCCCTTGACGATGGGGTAATATCCGGCACGCCAACGGAACTTGGTCTGTTCATTTTCACCATTAAGGTTGAAAATATAGGCGGATATGACACCCAAGAATTCACAATTGAAATAGTAGTTCCTGCCGCACCCGTAATTACCACAACCGAGTTGCGAAACGGTAATATGTATGTAAGCTATTCGGATGAAATTGTTGCTGTCTCAAACGTTCCCGTTACTTGGAGCTTAATCGAAGGAATTCTTCCGCCCGGGATGTGGTGGGACACATGGAATTCAGATGCCAGAATATTGGGTACGCCGACAGCCCTCGGAGAATTCACATTTACTTTCCGTGTGGAAAATCCCGCCGGTTATGATACAGTTACGCTAACAATTAATATTTTTCCCGCCACAGATATAACATCCGCGTTCGAGTGTCCGAAATTTCTTGAGCGTGTGCGTATATTTTTACAAAAACACAATAACGAGCCTGTTTACGCCGAACAAATGACAAGATTCACAGAACTTAGTCTTTGCAATCGGAATATTACAAGCCTTGCGGGTATTGAATATTTTGTAAACTTAGAGCAGCTTTCGGCATCAGGCAATCTATTGACACATCTTGACTTGTCCCATAACACCAAACTATGGTGGGTTTACATCGAGAAAAATCGTTTGCAAACTCTTAATGTGCAAGGTGCCTCGGAGCTTATGATGCTTCTTGTGAACGACAATTGGTTGGCAGAGCTTGATATTTCCAGCAACCATAACTTGTCGTTGCTTGATGTCCGCAACAATTTTATATCAGACGTTGACGCTGTTATTGGTTGGCGCGATTTGTTCAGCAGCTACGGCGGGTGCTGTTGCGAGGGCTATGATTTCATGTTCCTTCCGCAGCGTCCCGCGGCAAAGAGAGAACTTGCTTTGCTTATTCATTACGCGGAAACACTTGCCGCCAACACCGCCGTCTCAGCGGACGGAAAAAATGTGCTTGCCGGCAGTTACTGGGCAACTTCGCACGACCACCAAGTATTTCAAGCCGCGATACTTGACGCGTGGGATGCTTACAATAATGCATAGTAAAATGAAGCTTGATTATACACGTTCATCAAAGTGTGAAATTTCTGATGGTGATGTTGTTGGGTTGGTTATGGATTTTGGGTTGTCAAGGAGGGTGTAGGGTTCGCCCGGCGGCAGGAAAGAGAAGCTTTCGAGTGAGTATCCGCTTTGGTTGAGGAGAGCGGAGAGTTTGTGGATATTATTGCGCACAGCTTTTACAATTTCGTCGCTTTCAAGGCGGAATTGACAATTGATGCCGCGTGAATTTTTTTGTACATATGTTTCAAAGTGACCCAGTGCCGCTGTGTCCAAGGCGATTAACGCACTTACGGAATCTGAACTGTTTGCGGATGATTTTTTTGCGTCTTTGTAAACATGAAGCGTGGTTTGAGTTTGCTCGCCGTTATGAAGTAACGGCAGCTGGACAAAAATTTGATTTCGTATTTGCGATGAAAAATCAATTTGTGTTTCGAGAGTTCGGACTTCTTGCAGAACACGAGCCGTGCCGGGGGTTTGGCGGTCGGCTAGGGCAGTTTGAATTTCGCTCAAAACTTCGCGCAGATTGTTCAAGTATCTGTCGATAGTTTGCGGGGTGCTTTCCGCGAGTTTGAACAGAAGATTTTCAGGTGTGGCAAGGGACTGCGACTGGTACGCCGGTTGTGTTTGTACCCCAATGTCATTACGGGGTTGAGCTGCAATGCTCGCGTCTTCGCGAGGAGAAGCGGGTTGCGGTTCAAGTGCTGATGTTTGCGGAGCCATTTGCATTTTCGCGGCTTGTTGCAACGAATCGGTAGGTGCTTGCGATGCTTGTTCGATTTGCGTTCCTGTGGCGAAAGGGTTGGTGATTGCAACTTTATTCTGCGGCGACGATAAAGACGGCGCGATGGTTTCTGCGGCGATGGTTTGCGTTGCGGTCGGAATTTGCGGGGTATGTGGTGATTGCGAAGTTTGAGTTGCTCCTTCGATGGTTGGCGTAGTCGCGACGGTTGTTTGCGGTGATTCTGCCGCGATTCCTTTTCCCGCAAGAATTTGTTTGAGTTGCGTTGATAAAGCGGGGTCGTTTAGCTGTTCAACCGCCGCAAGTAAATTATTAATTTGCGATGTGATTTTTGTTTGCCCGCTAACAAATCCCTCAAGTTGCGCGGCATTGGCTTGCGTCATTCGAATATTGTTTTGCAACATAAATAACGCTTTCTCCAAAGAGCCGGTAAGTTTTAATGCCTGATTCATTCGCCCAACACCTTCTTTTGTTAGAGGAATGCCGTTTTCCAGCATAGCACGAAGCATTTCTTTATTTTCTTCCGTGACTTTGTAGCCGTAACTTAGAAGCGTATCAGTTAAAATTTCAACGGGCGCGGCAGTTTGCGGAGTCGCTGCTTCCGCAGGAGTTTCTGTTTGATACATAGCATCAACCGCAGATGCGGAAATCTGCACCTGCGGTTTTATCGTAGCATCTGAAATAGCGGGAGAATATCCCGACGAATAGTTAATGTCCATAATCACCTCTCATGGTTATTACGGTTCTACGGTAAATTCAATCAATGCATCGCCAAAAGCCCAGCCCGTGGGGTGCGGAGGGTCGGCTTGGCCGCCAATACTTAGGGGATGTATTCCGTGTAGCCACCAAAACGATTTTAATTGTACATATTAGCAAGACCGAAATCGCTGTCTGTCATGGAGTTAAGCCATTCTAAACACGATGTAAGCAGAAATACGGCAATCGCTATAATAGTTATGAATGTGGTTTTTCTAATCATATAAAACTCCCCTTTGCTCCTGCTATTAACGTCTATAATCACCTCCGGCGGTTATGCGCGGCGAAATAATCATGTCCAAGCCGTTTAGAATTACATCGGCTATCGTTATCATTTGTTCATCCAGTGCTTCTCTTAGTGTAATTTCTGTGCCGTCTTCAAATGTCAGCATAATAATGCCGGAGCTTATTGAAGACAAATAATATCTAAAATCTTCATCCTCTCCGATAAATTCAAGCGCAGAAGCGGTAGGCACATTTGGAGTATAAATTTTCACCCGAACGGACGGTTCGTCCAAGTCAAGGTCTGCGGTGTGAACCCATTCGTGGTCGTTAACCAAGTCATACACACGCATGATAGTGGCGATGGCTTGCTCTCGAGTATATGAAGCAAGCGGAGCAAAACGGTTGTCACCAACGCCGCTCATTATTCCGATGGTTACTACTCTCTCCACACCGTCGATTGCCCATGACGAAATTTCCGAGCGGTCTGCAAAACCACGAAAACCACCCATCATTACTGGGTTATGAACGAGTGCTTCCGCCAGCCTTGTAAGCATAACCGCCGCTTGCTCGCGTGTCAGTGTTCCGTTCGGGTCGAAACGATTGTTACCGATGCCGGAAACTATGCCAATAAAGGCGGCTTTTTCGACTGCTTCATCGTTTGTGTCTGTGAAGTTTGAACGACCGGTAATTGTCCCTTTAAAATATTCGTAAAGATTCACAGCCAGCGTTGCGAATTCTGCGCGCGTTATTGCTTGCGTGAAATTTGATTGCAGATTCTGCGGAACCAATCCTATGCGAATAGCCGCAGTAACTTGTTCCACCGCCCATGACGAGGGCATTTCCGTTAGCACAACCGGTAAATCAATTTGCGGACGTTCAAGCCTTAGTATTGGTGGTTCAAACCTCATCGGCCATTCAATTTCCGGTTCTGCCGTGATAGTGATTTCAGTCTCATCATATGCCGAAATCACAACCACCTTTTCAATAGCGCTGTCGTTTAAAACTACCGCCAAATAAGAATGGTCTGCAATTTCACCCGTGAAAGGTTCGCCGCTTCCGGTGAGAACTATCGTGCTGTCGGTGATGTTCAGTTCAACGCTTTCATCATCGCTTACAAAGGGGTTAAGTAAGTTGCTTACTCTGTTGTCACGAAGCCTTCCCACATAAACATCATAATCCCCATTCACTACGAATACGGCATCGTAGTGAGGCATATCAAAAATATGCGATGCCGCCCACGGGTTGTAAAATGCCGTGATTGTATCGCCCACCACAAACCGCTCATGCAGGAATGATTGATTAAAATCCACATGAAAGGTCAAGGTGCCGTCTTCGGTGTGTATCCAAGTGTCTGTGTACTCCATAAGCACATCGTATTGATTGGGTGCGGTTTGTGTCATGATTAACACTTTACCGGTAAAATCGGATAAACCAACACTTCTGTGATAACCGGTTATTGTATCACCAATTGAAATTTCGCCGCCTTGTAAATATGTGTCCGGGCTAACATAAAAACGCGAAACGCCATTCTCTGTTTCGATTTCAACGAAGTACCCGCCGCTGTGCGCGGGGATAATGGCTATCACTTCGCCTGTTTGCGAGCCAAACACATTAATAAAGGTTATAGCGTGTACGTTCGCTACAAAAATAGCGACAACCATTATCATGAACAGTGCCGCCGAGACTAATTTCTTTTTCATTTTATCATCCTCCAAAATTTTATTCATTATTATAACCAGTATACATAAAAAAACATTACATCACATTATAATTATTAAAATGATACGGTCTTTTTTTGTGTTTCCGGCTTGCTCTTTTATTACGACGCGTCCGTGACCGCGGATTGTTATTGTGTCACCCAGGTAAATTAGTTGCGTTTTTTTTACAGGCTTCCAATTTACGAAAACTTTTTCGCTTTCAATTAACGCGGCGGATTCGCGTCGCGATAAATTAAACGCGGAACTTATTACTGCGTCTGTGCGTAGGGAGGGTACGGTTATTCGTTTTTCTTTGCCCTGCGGTTCGATGCTTGTTAATGCTTCTCCTATTTTGCCTTTTATGGCGGTTCGTCCCGCCTGTTGCAAATTTTCGCAAATAAATTCCGCAACGTCCGATGATACATAAATTGTCGCACCGTTTTCGCCGATTAGAATGTCACCGATTTTTCCGCGCTCCAGCCCCAAGCCCAAAACCGCGCCAAGATAATCGCGGTGGCTTGGCGGCTTGGAAAAACGCGCATTGTATGTGAAAGTGATTGGCGTGATTGGAAATGATTCTTCGTCTGCAATCATGCCTAACATTTTTCGTTCGGCGTTTTCAAAACCGCCGTTTGCTTTTACGATTATTTCTTGCGGTGCTTTTTTCGCAAGCAAAGATAGAAATGATTCACAGCGCACAGGGTCTAAAAAATCCGTGAAAGCGGATTGTTCTTTTTTTATCGCGGAGTTTAAGCGGTCAAGTACTTTTGCGAAAAGAAGTTTGTCTTCTTGATTTTCCGAATTCATGTGTACCTCCATTGAAAATGTGGTATATTCTTAGAAACATTCTTAGATAAAAGGAAGTGCGAGAATGCAAGAACATGATTTAAACACACTGCGTCACACGACGGCGCATATTATGGCGCAGGCTGTGAAAAGGATTTTTCCGAAAGCAAAACTTGCAATAGGGCCGTCCATAGCCGACGGATTTTACTATGACTTTGAAACGGAAACGCCGTTCGCGTTGACAGACCTTGAAACAATTGAAAAGGAAATGAAGAAAATCGTCAAGGAAAATTTAACGCTGGAGCATTATACGTTGCCGCGCGAAGAAGCGTTTGCGTTTGTGGACAAACAAAACGAGACGTACAAACGCGAATTGATTGAAGGGCTTCCCGAAAACGAAGAAGCGTCTTTTTACAAGCAAGGCGATTTTGTTGACCTTTGCGCCGGCCCGCATTTGCCTCGCACACGTGATGTTAAAGCATTTAAACTGCTTTCCGTAGCGGGCGCGTATTGGCGCGGCGACGAAAAAAATAAAATGCTTCAACGAATTTACGGTACGGCGTTTTTTTCGAAAGATGAACTTGCCGAACACCTTGAGCGTATAGAGGAAGCAAAAAAACGCGACCACCGTAAGCTTGGAAAAGAAATGAAGCTTTTCGCATTTTTGGACGAAGGGCCGGGCTTTCCGTTTTACTTGCCGAAGGGCGTTGTGTTAAAAAACAGACTTATTGAATATTGGCGCAAGGTTCACAAACGCTACGGTTATCAAGAAATAACCACGCCGATTATGCTTAACGGCGAGCTTTGGAAACGCTCCGGTCATTACGAAAAGTATCGCGACGATATGTATGGTTCTACAATAGACGATGTTGAATATTTCATAAAGCCAATGAACTGCCCGGGCGGAATGCTTCTATATAATCTCGAATTGCATTCATACAAAGAATTCCCGTTGCGGATAGCCGAACTTGGAATAATTCATCGTAACGAAAAATCCGGCGCGTTGCATGGTCTTGCGCGTGCGCGGCTTTTCACGCAAGACGATGCGCATATTTATATGACATACGACCAACTCAAAGACGAAATTAAAACCGTAATTACTCTTTACGAAGAAGTTTATGCCGCGTTCGGGCTTGACGATTTTAAATTTGAGTTATCAACGCGACCGGAAAACAGTATCGGAACCGCGGAAGAATGGGAGCTTGCAACGGGTTATCTGCAACAAGCCCTTGACGAGCTTGGACGCGAATACAAAATAAACGAAGGTGACGGCGCGTTTTATGGCCCGAAAATCGACTTTCATATTAAAGACAGCATGGGACGTAGCTTCCAGTGCGGTACAATTCAATGCGATATGCAAATGCCCGAACGCTTTGATTTAACATATATCGGCGCGGACGGCGCTAAGCATCGCCCTGTTATGATTCACCGCGCGTGTTTCGGCAGTATTGAACGATTTATCGCAATACTTACCGAGCATTGCGCCGGTTGGTTTCCGTTTTGGCTTACCCCGGTGCAAATTATGGTGATTCCCATAACTGAACGTCACCAAGAAGCCGCAACTAAGGTGCTTGCGCAACTTGAAGCGGCAAACCTTCGCGCAGAAGCAGACCTTCGCAATGAAAAAATGGGCTTTAAAATACGCGAAGCCCAGCTTCAAAAAATCCCGGTAATGCTGATTCTTGGCGATAAAGAAGTTGAGGAAAATAAAGTTTCCGTTCGCAGCCGCGAAAATGGTGACGAAGGGCAAATGGATTTAACTGCGTTAATCGAAAAATTGAAAGCGGAATCGGAGATATAAAAAGCGATGACACGGAAGCAACAACCCGACAACGTGCAATTTGGGCGGCAGCACGGTATGCCCGCGGAAAAAGCAAAAGATTTCCGCGGTGCTGTGCGTCGCCTTTTTGCGTACATCAGTGCGGAGAAGGGTTACATGGTGCTTTCGGCGTTTATTGCGGTTGCGTCAAGCATGATGAGTGCGCTTGCGCCGCGTGTTCTCGGCACAGCTACGGACGAAATTTTTGCCGGAGTTACACGAACAATGCGCGGCGAGCATGGCGTTAATTTGAACGCCGTCATGCAAATATTGTTGATTATGCTTGCGTTGCACACCGGAAATATTTTTTTGAATTACGCACAGGGCTATATAATGGCGGGCGTTAGTATGCGAATCATGTACAAACTCCGCACGCAATTAAGCGAAAAAATTCATCGTTTGCCGATTAAATTTTTCGATAAAAACCCGCACGGCGATATTCTTTCGCGTATTACCAACGACGTTGATACAATTTCAAATACGCTTAACTCCGGGCTTTCCACGGCATTAATGAGTACGGTTCAAGTTTTGGGAATAATTATAATGATGCTGACAATCAGCCCGGTTTTAACCCTTGTTGCGATGACAATTCTGCCGCTTTCGGGCATTTGCATGGGCTTTATCGTGAAAAAATCGCAAAAGCATTTCAAGGCGCAACAAGAAAATCTTGGCAAGCTGAACGGTCATATCGAAGAAATGTTCACAAGCCACGCCATTGTAAAAGCATTTAACGGCGAAAAAGCGTCTGTTGACGCGTTCGACATTCATAATGAAAAATTATACAACGCCGGCTGGAAAGCACACTTCCTCTCCGGTTTAATGATGCCGATTATAGGCTTCATCAGTAATATCGGATATGTAGCAATAGTAGTAATCGGCGGCGCGTTAACCCTTAACGGACGAATGACTGTCGGTGGAATTCAAGCCTTCATACAATACACACGCCAGTTCGGACACCCCGTATCACAACTCGCCTCCGTCGCAACAGTATTCCAACAAACCGCCGCCGCCGCTGAACGTGTGTTTAATTTTTTATCGGAAGAAGAAGAGGAAGGAAGGGTGGAACCGTCCCCCTGCCACCCTCCCTTCCAAGGTCATATTTCATTTGAGAATGTAAGTTTTGAATATGAGCCTGACACTCCGGTTATTCGTGATTTTTCCGCGACGATTCGGCCCGGGCAGAAGATTGCGATTGTAGGGCATACAGGTGCGGGGAAGACGACGGTTGTTAAGTTACTTATGCGTTTTTATGATGTAAGCGAGGGTCGAATTTGCTTGGACGGCAGGGATATTAGGGAGTATTCGCGTGATGGATTGCGGCGGCATTTTGGGATGGTTTTGCAAGATACATGGCTTTTTAGCGACACCATTGCAGAAAATATTCGATACGGGAAACTTGACGCAACAGACGCAGAAATTAGGCAAGCCGCAAAAACAGCGCAAGCGCATCATTTTATACGCACATTTCCGGATAGTTATAATATGCAAATTAACGAAGAAGCGGACAATATTTCTGCGGGGCAAAAGCAACTAATCACCATAGCGCGCACAATTTTGGCAGACCCGGATATTCTCAT
This sequence comes from Defluviitaleaceae bacterium, assembly GCA_009779835.1. Taxonomy (GTDB): domain Bacteria; phylum Bacillota; class Clostridia; order Lachnospirales; family WQUN01; genus WQVC01. Next base: position 16,196 of record WRBD01000013.1, read on the forward strand.
TTTAGACGAAGCAACAAGCAATGTAGACACCCGCACAGAATTGCAAATTCAACATGCAATGAATAATTTGATGAAGGGGCGCACGTGTTTTGTAATCGCGCATCGTCTGTCAACAATCCGCAGTGCCGATCTTATTCTTGTAATGCAAAACGGCGATATAGCAGAGCAAGGCACACATGAAACCCTTCTTGCGTCAGGTGGAATTTATACAAGCCTGTATAATAGCCAGTTTTAATTTTTATCTGCCGGCTTCTGACCGTATACTTTCAACGATATTTTTATCACGTAAACGTGAGACCGAAAAACGCATTGTCAGCCAAGTTATAGCGAAAACAGCAGCCACGCATTGGATAATTGCAAGCCACGGAAGCTTATACGGAAACCAAACCGACTCCATAATAAACTGATACATCAAATGCGATGCAACTACACCCAATGGAATGCCGTAAATAAGTGATTTAACCGAACACAGGATACTTTCAAGATTGAGCATATTGCGAAGTCCGCTGTGCGTCATACCAACACTTTGCAGGATTGCAAACTCACGGGAGCGGGAGCGCACATTTGTTGAGATTGTGCTTACTACATTGGTTAATGCGATAAGCGTAAGCATCCCTATAAAACCATACAAGGCAATCATAATAGTGTTAAATAAGCTACGCATGGCGTTGTCTTGTGCCGCTTGGTCAGATATGCCGGCGTGAAATCCGATAACATCATTTGGCGGTAGCATATCGTGGAAAAAACTCCTTGCATATTCTGCGAAATTGTGCGGGTCACCCGACTGAACAGCCCAAAAATAAAAGTGTATGTCAGCCTCGGGTACCAGAACCACTACATACGACCTTGACGTAAGAATTATTTCATTCGGCACGTCAAGTCCGCGCAATTCTCCGTGAAGGGGTAAATTAACAATTTCATCGTCATAGTAGTTTTGCATTTGCAATGTCTGCCCGGAAAATTCAAGCGGTGCAAAACCTACCCAATTTCCGTCGGATTGGGTACGAACGTGGTTAATCAAGATGTTAGAACCAAGCGGAACGCCTGCTCGTCTAGCAAGTTCTGCGTATTTTTCTGCGTCCACAGTTAAAATGGTTACAGGAAAATTTTCGACTAACCACTCGTTTTTGCTCATATACTCATTAAAAAATTGAGTAAATTGCAATGTTTCCCGGGACACATTATAGCAGTCGTTACCGCCAACACCAAAAACACTTGCATCATGAAACTCACGCATTTTTTCGGTAATGCTTTCTGCGTCTTCGGTGCTAATGGCTATATGAATCATTTCAGAGATTTCGCCATCATCATCATAGGTTACTTGGCGGGATGAATGGAATGAAGCCACAACATCCGCTTCAACAAGTGCAAATACAAGATTTGTCATTTGGAATAACTGTGTACCAAAACTGCTTGCGGCTATATATAACACCATGCTGATAGTGAGCGACACAACGGTTGCGCGGAAATTGCGGCGGCTTCGCTTTAATGATTTTAAAGCAAGTTCGCCCTCAAAACCAAACAGCTTACGCACAAGCCGGCTGGAGCGGACTTGATTTGCCTTGATTTTTATTTCGCTCACGCCACGAATTGCATCAACCGCTGCTATTTTTGCCGCCTTTCGTGCAGGCAGCCACGCCGACAACAAAACAGTTACAAAGGACACTCCAACAGAAATAAAAATAGCTTGCCAAGTAAATAAAACTTTAAAAATTAATACTGAATCATCTCCTTGAAAAACGTTAAGACTTACTAACATATGATTGGCGATGTTCACGCCAATAAACTGCACCAAAAGACCAACAACTATTCCAATAGGGATTCCTATTGCAGTCAGCAAAACACCTTCGTATACAACGGTTTGCGCTATTTGTTTTTTTGTTGCGCCCACACTTTTTAAAATGCCGAATTGGGTTAGGCGTTCGCCCGCACTCACACGAAAAGCGTTTGATACGACTATAACCGAAACGGCAACAATGATAAAGCTAAGTACGCCGCCCATTCCATAGATTGTTTTGTAGTATTCATCTCGTATATACATATCGCCCAGCATTTCTGTGACTGCCAACTCACTGCTTGCCGCAAACCCAATGACAGCGGTTATCATAGCGGTTGAGAGGATAATACCAAGGAGCGTCCATATAGTACGTCTTTTGTTCGTTTTAAGTTGGCTATACGCCAATTTTGCGGTCAGTTTCATTGGCGCACCACCTCATCTCTGAGGATTTGTCCGTCACTAATTGCGATTATACGGTCGGCTTGTGTCCATTGTTATGCCCCCAATAGTTAACGCGGATTTTGCATTGTCTGTATTTGCAGCCAATGTCCGCTTAACCCTTGCAAGCAATTCACGTATGCGAAACGGCTTGGTAACATAATCATCTGCACCGTCTTCAAAGGCTTTGACTATGCTGGCTTCATCATCAACAACCGTCAAAAAAATGACGGATGTATCAATTAATTTTTTGCGCACATCAAAGCCTGTCCCATCCGGCATTTGCATATCCAATATCGCAAGGTCGAATTTTTTAGATGCAATGGCATTCGTTGCTTCGTTTACAGTTTTACAATGAAAAACTGTATATCCCTCTTGTTCAAAAACATACACAAGCCCGGATGCTATCATTGTATCGTCTTCAACAACCAAGATGTTTTTTGACATATTTAACCTCTCTCGGTAAGTGTCTAATATTTAATATTTTATAAACTTTTATTAAGAAGTTATCAACTGAATTTGATTGTCTCTTATGGAATAAGCTATTACACTGTTAAAAAAAACCACATGGAGGTTATATAAATGTTTTCAAAAATAATTTCAAAGTGGACGAACTTATCGAAGCATAATAAAAAATTAATAACCGTTTTTTCAGGTGTAACGGCTTGCTTAGTGATTGCGGTTATATCTGTTGCAATTTTAATTAATTCGGGCGAACGCGAAGACGAAGGTTTTTTGGGAATCGCTGAAACGGGATATACCGAAACGAGACCATCACAACCGACAGGAGAATCGTTGCTCGAAAACGAATATGAATATCCGAGCCTTGCAATTGCACCCACGGCATTGGGCGCCATTTCTATTGAAGCGTTGAATTATACGGAATTCGGCATTTCAACGGACACGGAATTTTTAATAAGCTCCGAAACTCAAACGCTTACCGAAGAGCATTTGAAAAATTATCTATCTGTGCGAAGCGGCGAAGAATTCACGCTGGAAGAACAAAACGACAATACATTTTTACTAAGCTTAACAGAAGAACCTGAAATCAACAGCATCATAAATTTAGTTTATCAGCCTACCGGATATGCCGCCGCGTCTTACGCGTTTCAAACGGCGGATATTTTTCGTGTAACAGCAACAACTCCACGGCATAACACGCATGGTATTCCCGATAACACGGGCATTGAAGTGACGTTCAGTAAAGATTTAGAGGGCGGAATCGACGCGTTTAGAAACGCGTTTACAATTGACCCTCCTGCCACGGGAACATTTCTTCAACGCGAAAACACATATATTTTCATGCCGACAAGGGTTTTAGAACTTGACACACGCTACACCGTTACAATTTCCCAAGACCTTATTGGCGCGGCGGGCGATGCTTTGCAGGAAAATTATATTTTTTCATTTACAACACGCTGGGGGCAGTCAACAGCAAACACACCGCCATTTTCTATTTCGGGCGACGCATATGAAACATTTTTACCGTGGGACGAAGTTTTTATCGCGCTGAACTACGGGCAGGGTTTTTCGGGTACGGATTTCTCAGTAAACATTTACGATTTGCACACGGCGGAAAATTTTATTAATTTCACAGGAACAGATTCGGGAACGCTTTTCGAGGAGCTTAACTTGGAAGTACGCGTATTTGAAGGTGATTGGCGAAGCTTTCATTATTTATTTTTGGAAAAAACTTTACCCGAAGGTTACTACTTAGCGGAAATTCGTTCAAACCAGCGAAACATAGACATAGTCGCGCAAAAATTTATTCAAATATCGCCTGTTTCGGTTTATTCGGTTTCCGTCAGCGAAGAATCTATATTTTGGATACATGACGCGTCAAGCGGCGAACCCGCGGTAGGCGCGCGCGTAAACGTAGACGGCGAAACAGTGTTAACAAACAACGAAGGTATCGCGATTATAAACACAACCGGCAACAATCGCGCGAAAATAACAATAGAATATGCGGATTATCTTCCGTTTGCGTATGCAAAGCCTACTTTCGGCGAAAGACCGTTGATTGCAAGCGAAAGATTTCTTTCGTACATCTACACAGACCGCCCAACCTATCGCCCCAACGACACAATCGACGTTTTCGGTGTTGTAAAGCCACTGTACGGGCATTCTTTCCGCACAGACGATGTTTTTACTTTACGCATCGGAGACATGATAACTGTTCCGATTACTTTGGATTCATTTAACAGCTTTGCGGTCAGTATTCCCGTTACAAATATGTTTTCTAATGCGAATGTTATCTTTCACATAAACGACGAACGCCTGATGGAAACGTGGGTCGAGTTTCTTGATTATACAAATTTGTCATATATAATTTCGGGCGAAATGGATAGACTCGTGTACCAACCGGGCGACAACGCGCAAGCTGAAATTTCTATTACAACTTTTACGGGTCGTCCCGCTGAAGGAGTTGTTTTAAGCACTCATCATTCAGAACTTCCAAGCTTGCGTACAAATGCCAACGGAATTGCTACGGGAGCATTATCTATGACAGCACGTGAACAACGCATGAGCTGGCACCCATACTGGACAAGTTTTTGGTACACAACTTCGGGAGATTCTCAAATTTCTCAAGGCGTAAGTCTGCCATACATTTTAGTACCGCGAAACGTAATGCTTGAACACGAATTAAACGGCACGACAATGAGCATTACAACAAATGAAATTAGCGTAGACAAAATAGAAGCACACCCATCAATGGAACAATCCAGATGGAACAACATAGACCCCGATATTTTTCGCGGCGCACCCGTTGATATAGATTTTGAAGTTCATGTAACGCGGCATGTAACAACGCGCACTGTCCGAAGCCAACACTACGACCATATAAACCGCCGCACGGTTACAACTTACAGGCACAACACAACACGCGAAGAGCGATACAGAGTTATCCCGGGACACACGGAAAACGGACGCACCACAGTAACGGGATTGCCCGTTTCAGACGACCCGTTAATTCGTTATACGATGGAAATTCATTATAGGGACACAAACGGACGCGAAACCATGGTTTGGGTAGAGCAATCGTGGTTTAATTACGACGACGAAACGGATTCATCGGTAAAGAATTATAATTTTTCAATCGGAAAAGCAAATTTAGGAATCGGTGAAACAACAAATGTTTCGATAATTGAGGGCGGCACGTGGGGATGGTGGGACGACCCGGTAACAGGCGGAACAGCGGTAAGAAACGGGCGTATGCTTGCTATTTTGGTGCGCGACGGAATAATTTCTGCAACGTCGGGCAGTCCGCGAGGTGTTCCCGTTACATTTACGGAAGCGGGAATAAGCAACGCGATTCTATACGGCGCGTATTTCGACGGAAAATATATTTTCCCAATAGAACACCATATTTATTTGAATTACGATTTCAGTGAACGTGAAATAGAAATTAATTTAGACTTCGATAAAGAAATTTATCAGCCCGGCGAGGAAGTTACGGTAAATATTAAAACCGCTCCGAACGCGCAGGTTTTAATCAGCGTTGTAGATGAATCCACAATTCAAAGCAGGTGGCATAACGCGAATTTTCTTTCGCGGCTTTATAGGAGTTCGGAAATTTGGCATTGGGGCAGATATTTTTATCAATTTTCGTCTAACAGACAGCATGAATTCTTTGGCGGCGGCGCGGAAGGCGGCGGCGGTGACGGCGATGAAGATATTATAACTTTCCGTGATTTCTTTATTGACAATCCTGTTTTTGAAACAGTTCAATCCAACGCAAACGGCAACGCGACATTGACCTTCACTTTACCCGGCCAAGTTACATCTTGGCGCGTAACCGCGATTGCTTTAACCGAAGACGGATTCGGCGGCGATACACGCGAAAACATTATTTCGTCGCTGGATTTCTATGTAGACTTGATTCTTACAAACGAATACATTGTTGGAGACGATATTGCCGCGCTTGTAAGAGCCTATGGTTCTTCTCCCGTAGATTTTATTTTCAATGTATTGCAAAACGACGAAGTTATTTTTTCGGATGAAATGAAAGATACACAGGGGCGCGTTGTTTTTAACGCAGGGAAACTTCGCGCAGGTGAATACACAATGCAAGTTCACGCGGTATCGGGCGAACACCGCGATGGTGTTGAACTTCCGTTTACAGTCGTGGAATCCACATTGATTATTTCCCACAGCGTAACGGGCGATATTTCCGATTTTAACCCCGAAGATTTCAAAAAGCGTCCCCTACCCGTCCGTCTTACGTTTACTAACGCGAATATTCGCCCGCTTACAAATATTATGTTCCGCAACGCAAACAGTAATTCTTTCCGTACAGACCATATCGCCGCCGCCGCTTTTGCCGATTATTTTTTCACGGGCGAACACGATGTTTACACCGTGCGTTCTAAAATTCACGCAAGCAACGGCGGCATTCCCGAATTAATTTACGAAGACCCGAATTTTAACTACACCGCGCGTTTTGCCGCTTCTTTCCCGGAATATGTAGACCGCGACCAAATTATCCGTTATGTTCGCGGAAATCACGAGTTTAGTGGCCGTTATCCTTCGGATTTATTGGCGTTGGCGGCTGTGGGCGAGCCTGTTTTATTACAACTGCGCGAGATGGCAATTGACATTGACACAAACCAAACAAATGCCGCGCTGTATCTTGCCGCCGCGTTTGTAGCAATCGGCGACGACGCGGGCGCGCACGAATTACTGGCGCGAATTGATATTCCCGAAAGGTTTACGTCAGACCTCCATCGTGAAACCGCCAACACACTTTTATTTTTCATTAACACAACCATAAACCCCGAAGCCGCTTGGGAGTACGTTCGCCGCGGTCAAGAAAATCAGTTTATAAGCGATACACCCGAACGCATAAATTTTGTTCGCCACGTGCGCTTGCTCGGTGGAACCGTTTCGGAATTCCAATATTTCCTGGACGGAGAAACTCACACCGCGCGTCTTGAAAATTTCCAACGTCGTCACCTTCATCTTTCAAGCGAACAATTTTCCGCACTTAATCTAACGCCAATCAGCGGAGACACTAATTACCGTTTACAATTTTACGGTTACGATTCCTCCAATTGGGACGACGAAGATAATAGAATAAGCATAACACGCACAATTAATCCCGACGGAGATTTATTCCTTGTTACGCTGAATGTAACTCTTCCGCCCGACGTTTGTTGCGGCTCGTTCGTAATTTACGACCGCTTGCCAAGTAATATGCGTTACATGCCAATGCGCCGAAGAACCGGTAATAACGCCCCATTCTTTTTCGTACGAAACACTCAACGACAGCTTTTAGAGCTAAACTTTTTCCTGGGTCATAACCAATCCCGTACACGAACCCTAACCTACCACGCAATGGAATTATACGAAGCAGACATGGCACCCGGCATAACCTACGTTACAAGTCGCAGTACGGATAATCACATTTGGGGTAGCACGCAATGAAAAAAAAGCGCAACCGTTCAGTAATTTATCTTTTTATGAAAAGATTAAACGCGTTTAATTATTTTGAAAAAGGTATACAATCGGACGGTTACAAAAAATTTTGCTTAATTATTTTTTTACTACTATTCATTCCTTCGTGCGAAAACACAACCGATCAAAGTACGTTCGTTTCTACCAAAAGTTTTGAATGTGGTTCGGAAGGAGATTTTTTAGAATTTTCTCCCGAGGTCTTTTTCTTTGAAAATGGACCTCTTCATTCAATTTTGCATATCACGCATGACGAATTTCTTTTTTCCGTAGAAAATGCGCGTGCGTATGAAATAGAAGGATTTATTTTTGCGGGTGTTGTACCGCATCATACGACCGCCGCTACAATGATTAGCGGTTTTTTTTCAAGCGCGGCAGAATTTACATATGACACGGTTATTATTATCGCGCCTAATCACGCGAATGACTTTGCGAATGTAATTACATCGTACCGCGATTGGGATATCGGAGTTTTTACGCACAGGGAATTTGTTGCGGATTTATTAAACGCTTGTGGGTTTAACGCCGCAATCAGTCACACGCACATTGAAGGTGACCATTCCGCGGCGGTGCTGATTCCGTATGTACATTATTATTTACCAAACGCGAAGGTCGCACCCATTTTGTTAAACGCGTCAACGCGTTTTGACGAAATTGTAAATTTATTTAACTGGATGGAAAATTGGATAAATGAATCGGGCGAAAATGTTTTGCTAGTCGCGTCGATAGATTTTTCGCATTTTCTTACTCCACCAGAAGCCGCAGAAAAAGACCGTCAAACAACAGAGGCGATTATAGCAAACGATTTTCACAGAATTTATTCCATGTGCAATAATTACTTGGATTCACCCGCCGCGCTGATTGTTTTCTTAAAGTATTTAAACGCGCTGGGCATCGCACCGTCAATCATCGACCACACCGACGCAACAGAATTTCTCGGTTGGCTGAACGAAACAACTTCATATAAAATTATAATCGGTTAAAAAGGGGCTGCATCCATGACCCTCTCCCTCCGGGAGTTCTTGCCAAAGCTACTCATCTTCGCAAAAAGGAAATAAATCTTTTGCCGTTTGTCGTTTCAAAAATTTGCCTTTGACATGGGGTACACTTCAATATCAATGTTCATAAATTTACCCCATGCGACTATAAACATAAGTCGATGTAGGTTATTAATGGTTTCGTTAGAATAATCTGACTTTTGTTTGATTCTTATTGACTTTTTTTCTAAACATGATATTGTTTATGTTAGCTTACGAAACGTGGCGGTGAGTTGATTTGGAAAAGTATTCAAAGTTTTCCAAAGAGGACAGGAAGAATATCATGCGTGCGGTTAGTTATATGTCGCAGATTGCAATCACCGTGGCGGCATGTGTGCTGATTGGCGTGTTGCTGGGGCATTTTTTAGATAACCGCCTTGGCACAGACCCTTGTCTTGTGCTTATTTTCTCATTGCTTGGCTGTCTTGCAGGGTTTAAAGCCATGTTTGATATTGCAAAAAAATTCTAGGGGTCAATTTATGGAGTTCTCCGTGGACGCTGTTGCTAATAAGATGATAGTGGTAATTATTGCCCTTAGTGTTTTGATGGCGGCGTGCGGTTTTATAATTTTCGCGTCTCTTTCAGCAAACGATGATGCTTCTGTTGTGTTTGGAATGCTAATGGGCGTTAATGCCGCAACAACAGAAACCGCCGACGGAATTCCCTTCGCTTTCGGGATTGGCGCGGTAATGTGCCTTAACATCGTAAAGGTCGTTTTAATGAAGCGCGCCGTAAACAACGCGGTGAAACGCGACTCGGTGCAGGCAAAACTCTACTTACAAGGGCAGTATTTTATGCGTTTGATGCTTACTGCGGTGGTGCTTTTTACCGCAGGTTGGCTTCATACCGTGACAAATGGGGCGGGAAACCCGCTATATGTAAACTTTATGGGAACGTTTTTTGGGATTTTTACTTTCCCGTTAGCAATGTACTCGATGCGTTTCTTTCTAAGGCACGAATTAAAAGATAACGAATTCCCGGAAGATTCAGGGAAAGATAAAAGTGCTGTTGAAAGCGCGATAGATGAATTAAAAGCAATAGGCACGGAATCAGAAAAACAATAAGGCGGGGATTATTTTGGGCAATGAAACAATTCAACCAATCGAAGCTGTTGCAGAAGAATCACTCAACTTTAACATTGATGTCTTTGCCAGTTTCAGAATCACCGAGAACATAGAGATTTTAATCACAGAAACCACTGTAAACACATGGATTATCATGGGTTTACTTGTGTTGTTGGGAATTATTGTCCGAATTAAATCAAATAAATGGGACCCGCTGAAAAAACCCACAGGCTTACAAAATGTTATTGAACTTGCCATCGAAGCTTGGGAAAAATTCTTCCGCAGTAATTCCAGCGACCGTGTTATTTATCTTGCACCGTGGTTCTTTTCGTTGTTCGCTTTCTTATTTGTTTCAAATATAATAGGCATTACGGGGCTTCGTCCGCCGACGGCAGACTGGGGCATGACTTTCCCGCTTGCATTTTCTACATTTTTGCTAATCATATTTGCCGGTATGCGGCATCGTCCTAAGGCGTACCTCAAGAGTATTTTTCTTGAACCCTTCTTTCTTTTCGCGCCTTTAAATATTATCGGAGAACTTGCGCGGCCTATTTCATTAAGCTTCCGTATGTTCGGTAATGTTCTGGGCGGTATGATTCTGCTTTCTTTGCTTTACGGGCTTGCGCCGTATGTTTCGCGTTTTATTTTGCCCGCACCGATTCATATGTACTTTGATCTTGTTGCCGGGGCTCTTCAAGCGGTTATCTTCGTTGTGCTAAGCATCACATTTGTTGGTGTTGCAGCAGAAGATTAATTCGCAGAGTTGCCCGGTTTAAGATAAATTTTAATCTAGGAGGAATCACCATGTATCATCCTTTGGCATTTGCCATCGCGGTTACGCATATTGCTGCCGCAATTGCACTTCTGAACGGTATTTTAACAACCCTCGGGCAAGGAAGAGTTGCAGCTTATGCAGTTGAAGCCATTGCTCGTCAACCCGAAGCAAAAGGCTCTATCACAACCACAATGTTTATCGGTTGCGGATTCGCAGAGACTTCCGGTGTTTACGGCTTGGTTGTCGCAATTCTTTTGATTTTCGTAAGTCCGTTAATCCAAAATAACATTGATGTTCTTTCCGTACCGCAACAAGTCAGCAATTTGGGCGCGATGCTCATGCCATTCTTAGGCTAGTATTATTGAGGGGATGGTTCAATTGAATCCTCAAATTATGTATATGCTTGAAAGTTATCGGTATCGGCCGCTCATTGATATGGACTTTCAAATGTTCGTTGATATGTTCCCGAACCTGCTTAACTTTGTTTTAGTCGCCGCGCTTCTTACGTATTTGCTTTACAAGCCTGTGAAGAAGATTCTTCAAGCCCGTGCAGACCGCGTAGAGGGCGACATGAAGGACGCGGCGTTAAGCAAGGCAACCGCGGAGGAACTGAAAACACAGTACGAGCAAAAAGTTAGAGATATCGAAACGGAACGTGCTGCCATTTTAGATGAAGCACGTAAGTTGGCGAACGAAAATCGTGAGCGTATTCTCGAAACAGCGAAAGCCGAAGCCGCCGATGTAAAATCCCGCGCGGAACGCGATATCGCTACCGAAAAAGAACAGATTAAAGGTGCGGTTCATCAAGCGATTATTGATATCTCCGCAGATATGGCTGCGAAACTTATTTCTGCTACAATTGACAAAACAGCTCATGAAAAATTATTTTCAGAAGCCATGACCGAGCTTGAAGCTACGACTTTTAAAGTGGAGTCCGCAACTGCGTAATTTAAAACGAAACTAGGAGGCCGTCAAAGTGGCAAACCTTGGCATTCGTTATGCTACCGCTTTATTTGATATTTCTCAGGAAAGCGGCTTGTTAGACGATTATTTTGAACAAGCACAGTTTGTGCGTGACCACATACAATGCGACGATGTGCAGAATATTCTTAAGCACCCGCGCATTACTTCGGATGAAAAGTTTGCGTTTTTGCAAAAAACATTCGGGGAACATATCCACCAAGACCTCCTTGGTTTCATGCGGCTTGTAATTTTTAAAAATCGCGAAGCCTTTCTTTTGCCTGCCTTAAATAAACTTGTCGAGATGATTAAAACGCACAAGCGGCAGACAACCGCTAAGGTTGTTTCCGCTGTGCCTTTAACAGACGCGCAAGCTGCACAGCTTACCGCGCTTCTAGTAAAAAAGCTCAACAAGAAAGTAGATGTCACCGTTTTGGTTGACCCATCTGTTATAGCGGGCATAAGTATTCATGTTGACGGTTATTTCTTAGACCGCACGGTTCGCACAATGTTAAAAGATATGAAAGAAAACCTTAAAGGGGAGTAAGTTCTTATGATTCTTAGACCTGATGAAGTTAGTTCCATTATAAAGCAGCAAATAAAATCTTATTCCTCAAAAATGGATGTTGCCGAGGCGGGCAGCGTAATCCACGTAGGCGACGGAATAGCCCGTGTTTACGGACTGAATAACGCCATGAGCGGTGAACTTTTGGAGTTCCCCGGCGAGTTATTCGGAATCGCGTTGAACCTTGATGAAGACAGTATCGGTGCGGTTCTTCTGGGCTCAGATAGCCATGTAAGTGAAGGCGACCCGGTGAAACGCACGGGGCGTATCGCAGAGGTTCCCGTAGGCGACGCGCTGCTTGGTAGAGTTGTTGACCCAACGGGTCATCCCGTTGACAACAAAGGCCCGGTTGCCGCGAAAAAGACACGTGTGATTGAGCGTATTGCTCCCGGCGTTATCGAACGCACAGAGGTTAATGTTCCGTTGCAAACGGGCATTAAAGCAATCGACGCTATGATTCCCATTGGGCGCGGTCAGCGCGAACTTATAATCGGCGACCGTCAAACAGGAAAAACCGCAATTGCCATTGATACGATTATCAACCAAGCTCTTATTAATAAAAAAGTCGGCAGCCCGAAGTCCGGTCAAAAAGATACGCGTGTTTATTGTGTTTACGTTGCGATTGGTCAAAAAGCGTCAACGGTTGCGCGTGTTGCGCGTACTCTTGAAGACGCGGGCGCAATGGAGTACACCTGTATCGTAAGTGCAAACGCTTCCGATTCTGCGCCTATGCAATATATCGCGCCCTATGCAGGTTGCGCTATTGGCGAGGAATGGATGGAAGAGGGCAGGGATGTTCTTGTTGTTTATGACGACCTTTCCAAGCACGCTGTTGCATACCGTGCATTGAGCCTTTTGCTTCGCCGTCCGCCCGGACGCGAAGCGTATCCCGGCGACGTTTTCTATTTGCATTCGCGTTTATTGGAAAGAGCCGCTTGTTTAACGAAAGAACGCGGCGGCGGAACGCTTACCGCGCTTCCCATTATCGAAACGCAGGCGGGCGATATTTCGGCTTACATTCCGACAAATGTAATTTCAATTACAGACGGACAAATTTTCCTTGAATCGGAATCTTTCAACAAGGGTATCCGCCCCGCGATTAACCCGGGTCTTTCCGTTTCGCGTGTTGGCGGCGCGGCGCAAATTAAAGCCATGAAAACTTTGGCCGGTCCGCTTCGTTTAGAGCTTGCACAGTTCCGCGAGCTTGAATCTTTCGCGCAATTCGGTTCGGATTTAACGAAAGATACACTCGAACGTCTCGACCAAGGCCGCCGCATTGTTGAAATTTTAAAACAGCCGCAAAACGCGCCTTTGCCCGTTGAGCAACAGGTTCTTTTGTTCTACGTAATTACAAAAAGACACGCTTCGGACATTTCCGTAGAAAGAATTCAAGCTATGGAAACGGCGTTTATTAAATATTTCGCAGAGAATCATTACGGCATTTTAGATAAAATCAGAACCGAAAAGCAAATCAGCGCGGAACTCGGCGGCGAAATTGATAAGGCAATCGCGTCATTTAAAGAAACTTTCAAATAGGGGAGTGTGACGTATGCCTTCAATGAAAGCGATTAAGCGCAGACGCTTAACCGTAAAAAATATTTCGCAAATAACAAAGGCAATGAACCTTGTTGCGACTTCCAAATTGCAGCGCGCGAAAGCGAATAAGCTTGCGGTTGGAAAGCCTGTTCAGGCTACCTTTGATATTGTTTACAACACGGCACGTGACGAACGCGCTTTGGAGCAACCCTTCGTAAAACCCCGCGAGGTTAAAAAAACCGCTTATGTTGTTATTACAAGCAACCGTGGTTTATGCGGCGGATACAACTCGAATGTTTGCAAAATGCTTGCGAAACATATAAAAGAAAGCGAAACAGTCCCCGTATTTTTGCCGCTGGGCAATAAGGGACGGGATTATTTTCTGCGCAGAATCGTGTCGGAGACAAGGCAGCCCGCGACTTGGGACGAAGAGGGAAGATATTACGACCCGTCCGGAAGGTTGAGAATGGTTGACACAGGCTCGCCGTCCGAAACACCGAATTTCACGGAGGCAAAAAGAGCCGCAGATAAATTGATTTCCCTTTACGAAAGCGGCGAAATTGATGAAGTTAATCTTGTATATACGCAATTTTTTAACGTCATTACGCTTGAACCGATAATAAGAAAAGTTCTTCCCCTTGACCCCGATTATTTGCGGCGCGTTGTAGGCGCAGATTTAAAAGACGGCGAAAAATGGGAAGACTTAGGCTTTTTCCCGCAGCCCGAAGCAAAAACCGGCTCTGCTGTTGCGCAAGAGGTTGAATTCGATTCGGGCATAGAAAACGTATTACGAAGCGTAATACCGTGGTACTTATCCATGTTTTTATACGCCGCAATGGCTTCTTCTGCTTTATGCGAACAAGCCGCACGTATGACAAGCATGGACTCGGCAACCAAAAACGCCGGCGACATAATTGAGAAATTAACACTAATGTTTAACCGCCAACGTCAAAGCATAATCACGCAAGAAATAACAGAAATAGTTTCAGGCGCGAACGCGCTTCAATAAAGGAGAGGTTTCACTTGGCAGACAAAAATACAGGCAGGGTTCTCCAAATTACGGGAGCGGTTTTGGATATCCGTTTCGACAGCGGCCTTCCGGCATTGTACAACGCTATAGAAATTGAGCGGGCGGACGGTACTGATTCTGTGGTTTTGGAGGTAGCCCAGCATCTTGGCGACAACGTGGTACGTTGTATTTCGATGGGTTCAACGGACGGGCTTGTTCGCGGCATGGCGGCGGCTGATACCGGTGCGCCGATTTCTGTACCGGTGGGACCCGAAACACTTGGGCGCATGATGAACGTACTCGGCAGACCGATTGATAACGCGGGGCCGGTTAATGCGAAAGAATTATGGTCTATTCATAGAACGGCACCCGGTTTTGCAGACCAAACGGCTGCCGCAGAAATTTTAGAAACGGGAATAAAAGCGGTTGACCTTCTTTGTCCGTATGCAAAAGGCGGTAAGATTGGGCTGTTCGGCGGCGCGGGCGTTGGTAAAACCGTTATCATAATGGAACTTATTAATAATATCGCAACGGCTCACGAAGGCCTTTCGGTTTTCACGGGCGTTGGCGAAAGAACTCGCGAAGGTATTGACCTTTACAATGATATGCAGAACTCCACGCTTAAAGATGGTTCGCCCGTTTTAAGCAAAGCGGCACTTGTGTTCGGTCAAATGAACGAACCACCCGGCGCAAGAATGCGCGTGGGCTTTTCAGGGCTTACTATTGCGGAATATTTCCGCGATGTTTCACACCAGGACGTACTTCTTTTCATTGATAATATTTTCCGCTTTGTTCAAGCGGGTTCGGAAGTTTCCGCGCTTCTTGGGCGTGTGCCTTCCGCCGTAGGATATCAGCCAACGCTTGCAACAGAGGTTGGCGCGCTGCAAGAAAGAATTACATCTACGAAAGCGGGTTCTATTACATCTATTCAAGCGATTTACGTTCCCGCCGACGACTACACCGACCCGTCCGTTGCAACAACTTTCGCGCACCTTGACGCGACAACGGAATTGTCCCGCGCAATCGTGGAGATGGGTATTTATCCTGCGATTGACCCGTTATCGTCCACTTCGCGTATGTTGGAAAAATCCGTTGTAGGCGAGGAGCATTATAATGTAGCCCGCGAAGTACAACGCATTTTGCAACGATACAGAGACTTGCAAGATATTATCGCTATTCTTGGTATGGACGAACTTTCCGAGGAAGACAAACTTACTGTTGAACGCGCGCGCCGTATTCAACGCTTCCTGTCACAACCGTTCACCGTTGCGGAAAAATTCACATCCACGCCGGGCAAATATGTAAAGCTCAAAGATACAATCGAGGGCTTCAAGCAGATTATCGCAGGTCTTCATGATGAAATCCCCGAGGGTATGTTCCTTAATAAGGGTAGCATCGAAGAAGTTGTTGCTGAATATAAGAAGTCTCAAGCATAGGGCGGTGACTCATGGCAGAAGTTGTGGATGAAAAAAAAATCGAGCTGCGGGTTATTGCGCCCACAATGGCAACGGATAAAAGCCCATATAAATTTCAAAAACTCGTTGACATGGTAATTATGCGATGCACCACGGGCGATATGGGAATTCTGCCCGGGCGTATGCCTGTTTCGGCGGTGCTTGATGCAGGGATTTTACGAATTTTTGATGAATCCGAGAGCAAAATGGTTGTAATGGGCGGCGTTGCGCACGTAAGCGACGACATTGTAACAATACTTTCCGATGCCGCATTTAAACCTGATGAAATAAACACCGAAGAAGTTACCGCGAAGATGAAGGAATTCCAAAAGCTTTGCGATGAAACAGAGGACTATAACGAAAAAACTTCCTATCGCAAGGATATCTACCGTTGCCAAATACAACTTGATGTTGCGGCAGGGAAATAAAATGTGTTAAATTAAACACCCTCAGAAGATTTCCGAGGGTGTTTTTAGATGATATGTATGCATTAAAATAGGGTTGTCTCTGTATAGATGTAACTATAATGGAATAAATTTAAAAACTATCGACATTTTATATACAAATGTTCTTGACACAGTTACATACAGAGTCTATAATCGTCACTAATTATACTGGTTTTTGAATTTGGATTTTTATTATATTTTTCGAGTACCATTCCGCCACTCAGATACATATGTTTTAACATGTGTGTTAAAAGAAAGTGTGGTGGTGTATGTGGATAATAAAGACGAGGGTGTGGGTATGAATTTATTAATAATGACAGAAAAACAAAAGCGAGAAGAAATACAGAAAGCAAATGCTCGCACAGTTGATGGGCATATGGGAAATGATCCCTTGTATAATGAGGAAGAAAAGTCGTATCTGGATTTTATTATAGAGGGATATGAATTAAAACAACATGAAAGCGAGGCAGAATGAAATGCCTTCGTTTAAGCATAATGGTTTTGACTATTCGCATTATGCCCAGCTTCCGGAAGATAAATTGCTAAAGTACGTGGATCGTGCAGATTGGGCTTTTAAGTTAGCATTCGATGAGTTGGGAATAGATATTAATAAGTACTATATTGATTTTCATTCAACTATTGAAGCTCTTAAGCGAACAGACCAAAGAAAATTACATTACCTAATGTATCACAATAGTATGGAGATGAATGAATTAAAAAGAATTGCTGTTTTTTCATATTGGGTGTTACGTTTTAAGCCGATAAACAGAATAGTTGGCGGTCCGCCTGATATAAACGAAAAGGTTGTATTGAGTTGGATTTTTAGTTCCATAAAAAAATTCAGGAAAGAAACAAGCATCCCTCACAGAGTTCTCAGTCCAAGGGTAAGAAAAGATTTGTTATACGCCCTTACTTACCGAGATATTTCCTATGATTATATGACAATTTTAGTGGAAAGTCTGGCAGAGTAATACATTGGAGGCAGAAACATTAAAGTTTTGTATTGAGATGTAGTGTCCATCGCAAAACCCAGAAAAGTCTGTAAACTAGTCATTTATAGGCTTTTTTTCATGCGTAATGTGTTGTCAAATCTTCATGTTTATT
Source organism: Defluviitaleaceae bacterium (assembly GCA_009779835.1). Classification (GTDB taxonomy): domain Bacteria; phylum Bacillota; class Clostridia; order Lachnospirales; family WQUN01; genus WQVC01. The sequence continues at coordinate 33,812 of WRBD01000013.1, forward strand.
CTGTTCGGGAATTGCCTTGACGTGAAGCTTTTCAATGCTAATATATTCCGTGGTAAAAATACTATTCATTATAGGGAGGAAATTTAGTATGCAGTTTTTTAAAGACGGTAATGCTTTGAAAACAACACTGGCAATGTTTATGGTGCTTGTAATGGTGTTTACCATTACGCCTGCTTTGTTGTTTTCGGAATCTTTGGAGGAAACAGAATACGTTTCTGCCGAAGTTTATGAGGAAGATGGCTATGAGTCTATAACAGAATTTATAGAAGAAGAAGAAGAAGAAGAAGAAGAAGAAGAAGAACACGATTATGTAGAAAATAATAGCAGACTTTGCTTCACCAGAAGATGTTGTATTCCATCAAATAACGAATTTGTTATGCCCTTTGGTGTAACCTCATTCTCAGCTCCGGAAGTTCCGGATGTACAAGGCGCAAGATTATTAGTTTCAGCTGCGGGTTCCGACAGCATCGGGCTAATATTAAGAGAATTAGGCTTTGCATCTAATTTGGAACCGCACGCTAACGGCGATTTTGAATTTTATCAATTAACGCGTGAATTTGACCAAGTTAGTTGGTCTTGGGTAAATGATGAAAATATATACCTTAACAACCGGGACTTTATATTTGATGCAGAAGGAAACAGAAATTTTGATATGATATTTTTAAATTGCGGCACGTACCCATCCCCCCCATCTCCAAACCATCCGTTGGTTGAATTCGTGGAAAGCGGCGGTATACTTTACGCTTCAGACCTTGTTTTGAGTAGCTTTATGATGGAAGCATTCCCGCAGCATTTCTTAAATTATATGTGGGGTGTCAAAGGCGACTTCATCACAAACGTGATAGCCCCTTCCGGGTTAGTTGCTTATTTCCAAAGCCAATTTGGAAGCACCGAATTCGCAAATCCGAATTCTAATGCAGGTTCCGAAGAGATTTGGTTGGGGCATGATTTCCTTACCGCAATAAACCCGAATACTGTTGAAGTAATGGTAGAAGGTTATGTTAACAATATAATGCGTCCGTTTACCGTGTCGTTTGAGCAAGGTGAAGGCCGTGTATTTTTCACTTCTTATCATATAGCCCCCGGCGACACCGTAATTCGTCCGCGTATGCGCGCGCTTATGTCGCACATGGTTGGCAGAGGTGCATTTATATCCAGCAATACAATTATTGAAGAGCTCATTGCATCTTACCTTCCTAATCTAAATTTAGCAGCTGAACCGGTTGTGGTAAGCTCTGCAATTCCGGGCGGTGAATTGTCCGACCCGATATATGTATTCAGCGTTGAAGCTGGCGAACCTTTTGCCGTTGTCGTTGACCCTGCTGTTGGACAAAAATTCAAAGTAGTAATAGGAAATTCCGGAGGAAAAGTATATGTAAATCAAGCCACAAACGGTCAGCCCGCACACTGGGCTTTTGCCCCGATAACGGTGTCGTCCGATGATGATGACAATGTCACCCCGCTGTCAGCAGAAGGGTTTGCTGCCGTTAATGCACTTGGCCTTTCAAGCGGCGAAATGCAAGTTACAAGTTTGGGCAACGCGGGTTTGAGTATTACAAACGCAGAAGCACACGACTACTGGTATGTTCAAATTTGGAACACAAGAGACGAACCTATAAATGGTTTCTTGGTTGGGTTAGCCGGCAACATTGATTGGTTGGACGAAGTGCCTGAATGTTTGCCGCGTGGCGGTATAGTTGCGGCTGATGTTGAATTTACCTCTCTTGCTGCTCCCGAAATTCCCGTCATTCCCGACCCTCCCAACAACAATAATAACAATAATAACAGCGGCGGCTTCACGTCCACTTGGAGGGGCGGCGGCGGAATATTACGCCCTTTCAGAGATACATTAACCACCGTTACACCAACAAGAGTGACAGCGGAACCAACAGGACCGATAGTATCAGAATCCGCACCCGCTACCGATGGTGCAGGGATACCATTATTAGCGAATTCTCAAATTGCGGTAATACGTCTTGACATAGGTCAGTTGGCTTACACTTTTAACAACATAACTGCTTTTGGCGAGAATGCCCCGTTCATTGAGCCGGCAACAGGCCGCACAATGGTTCCCCTTCGTTTAGTTGCGGAATTACTTGGAGCGCAAGTTGGTTTTGACGATAATACCCGCAAGGCGAACATTGCAAAAGGCAGCAAAACGCTTGCCCTCACTCTGGATGTTGAGTTACCCGAAGGCATGGGCGTTCCCGTTATTGTAAACGGCCGCACATTTGTTCCTATTGCGTATATTGCCCGCTCTCTTGACGCAGATGTAGAATGGGACGCAGCAGAAAGAGCAGTTTATATCAAATATTAATTTTAAAGTCATAAAAAGCGCGGTTGCTGTCAGGTAACCGCGCTTTTTTTACGTTTAGCAAGCTGTGTGTGAAAGTTTATGTTATGCTTGGGATGGGAGTTGAATCTATGTACACAATAAAAGCAACGGACGGACGTGCAAAACGCGCCACACTTGAAACACCTCACGGTGTAATTGAAACGCCCGTGTTTATGAATGTCGCGACAGCGGCGGCGATTAAAGGGGCTTTATCATCGACGGATTTGCGGGCGGCAGGATGTTCAGTCGCACTTTGCAACACGTATCATTTGCATTTGCGTCCGGGTGAAAGCGTTGTTCGCGAGATGGGCGGACTTAGAAAATTTATGGCGTGGGACGGGCCTGTTTTAACGGATTCGGGCGGGTTCCAAGTGTTTTCGCTTGGTGCTTTGCGAAAGATTAAAGAAGAAGGTGTTTATTTCTCGTCCCACATAGACGGGCGAAAAATTTTCATGGGGCCGGAAGAAAGCATGGAAATACAATCGGCGTTGGGCGCGACAATAGTAATGGCATTCGATGAATGCCCGCCATTCCCCTCAACGCGGGAATATATGCGTGATTCCGTGGCGCGGACAACGCGCTGGCTTTCGCGAAGCAAAAAGAGATTACGCGAGCTAAACAACAATCAATTACTTTTCGGAATAAATCAAGGCGGCGTTTTTGGGGACATCCGCAAAGAACATGCGAAAGAAATCTCCGAAATGGAACTGGACGGTTACGCGCTGGGCGGTCTTGCGGTGGGCGAACCCGCCGAGGATATGTATCGCATATTGGAAGAAACCGTGCCTTTTCTGCCGCAAAACAAGCCAACATATTTGATGGGTGTAGGCACACCGGAAAATTTGCTTGAAGCGGTTGAGCGCGGCGTAGATTTTTTCGACTGCGTAATGCCCGCAAGAAACGGAAGGCACGGTCATATTTTCACAAGCAGTGGAAAGCTTAACATGTTCAACGCAAAATACGAGCGCGACAAAAGTCCGCTAGACCCGTCTTGCGCCTGCGAAGTATGCCGTACTTTCACTCGCGCATACATTCGCCATTTGTTCAAGGCAAAAGAAATGCTTGCAATGCGCCTTGCGGTCATGCACAATTTGTTTTTCTATAATAATTTAATGCGCGAAGCCCGCGAAGCAATTAGTGTGGGAAATTTTTCCACGTTTAAGCGGGAGAAGTTTAACGCTTGGTGAATTATACAAAAAAATCGGCTTGCTCATAAATTGAGAAGCCTTTTTTTTATTGTAATGTGATATAATTAAAAAAATTTTGAGAGGAGATATAAAATGCAAAAACATACCAAACGTATTATTGCGTTAGCGCTTGCGTTTTTAATGGCATTATCGTCTTTTCCCGTTACAGCCGTTACGGAAGCGTATGACGATGACGCAAACGCAAGTTTGTATTACTTAGGGTTGCCGCCCGCAGAAACAACTTCCCTCGCGGCAGTTGAAATTTTATCCACCTTACCGGGAATAGTAATTAGCCAAATGTACGGCAGAACATTCACCGCTGATGACACGCCAGCAGTTTCACGCGGGTTTATTGAGATTTATAACCCAACAAATAATCCCGTTGACCTGACAGGTTTATCGTTGCAGGTTCAAAACGTATCAAACTCAAACAACCAACAACATGAAGTTTTTAAGTGGGATGTGCTGGAATTTGAAGAGGAACTGGATCCCGAAAAGCTTATAATGCAACCGCGCACGTCTTTGTTAATTGTTACAAAACAATCCGACGCAGAAGGCGCACGTTATGAGATTTTAAATTTTGACGCTGAGATGGATATAGAATTCAGCAACCGAAATTTCAGTGCGGCAATTGTTAATAACACAACCCAACTCTCCAATAAAATAACCGAAGATGAAATGGCAGATGTAATTGATTTGGTGGGCGCGTGGAACAACAACAACGGCACCCGCGACAGAGTTGAAAACTTCCGGGGTGGCACACCGGCAGGGCCGAATGTAGGGCCGGCACACCGCATATCCAACCAAGAATCCGTTCGGCGTGTGTGGGACAATGTCGAAGGAAGCTTTGTTATCCGAAATACCCCCCACAACGCGCTTGATTTTACCTCGGCAAGATACGTACTTGACGATACCGGCATGTGCGATAATTGGCTTGAAATAAACCGCCCCCGTTACAGCGGAGACGGCGAATGGACTTGGGCACCGTTATTAACGCATACAGTGACAGCAAGGGTAATGGGAGCGGCAGGGGCAACAACGTCAATAACCCCAACGGGAGCGCAACCTGCTAATACGCCTATGACTTTAACCTTAACGGCACCGCCCGACCAACGCTTTATGGCAGAAGCGGGCGCGCCGGTATCGGTAACGGGTTCGGCTGATTTCGACCTGACCGTGGCGGCTAACAGGCGTACCGCAACCGGAACTTTCCCAATGCCGGCGGGCGGCGGAGAACTTGTCATTGACCCGGATTTTGAAGATATTCCCCCCGATACCAGACCGATTATTGCATCGTTGGTGAGAGAAGAAGTAAATGCACGGGCAGTCAATCACGAAACCCCGGCAAATTCCCATTTCGTTGGTACAGGCGGTGTCTTTGGAAGTAGCTTCCGTCTTACAGCATGGGATAACAATACGCAAGTTTTAATCGGTTTCGCCGGTACGAACAGAACGCCCGTGGTATTTAATAACGGCTCACTGGTGACAACTCCAACAAGATGGAGACCCGCACGTGAGGAAGGGGTCGGTCTTGTAAATGCGCCGGCATTCCAAATGAGTTTCCCCACAACAGGCCATAGCGACATTACTTTCACTGCCAGGCAAAAATCCACAGCCAGCGGACCTGATGCATTCTTCCTTGCATACCGTATCGGAAGCACCGGGAATTGGATACCTATAGACGATTCAAGACGCAACGTCCGTCGCATCGGCGATGACACCTATGGAGCATTGAATCATACGGACGCAGCAACTTATGTAAACTTCCCCTTGCCCTCGGCGGCAGACAATAAAGAGTTAGTTTATCTGCGGGTGATATTTGACGGGATGGATAACCTGACAAGCGGAAACGCTTCCATTAACAATATTGAAATCCGCGGCACTGCACCCGGATACGAGGTTGAAGTAATAGGCGGCGGCGGCGCAAGCTCAAACCCACAATATGCTGAAGCAAACACAAACGTAAGGCTTTTCGCAGGTGCAGCTCCAACCGGTCAAGTTTTCTCGCACTGGACGGCAATCGAACCATACGATTTAGATATAAACAACGAAACCAGTGCTACCGCGGCAAACTTCACAATGCCCGATGGGCCTGTTACCGTTATAGCAAACTTTGTGTCCTTTTCTCCAAATATGATGAATCAGAAAAATTTAGTAATTAACCAACTTTACGGTCAAGGAAGCGTGGATGAAAACGGGGTATCTCACGGCTTTATTGAGCTGTACAACCCGACAGACGTACCTATTTCTCTTGAAGGTATGTCCGTGCAGCTTCAAAACCCCGGCGACCCCGGTTCGGGTAATGCACTTCCGGCTACTATACCCACTTGGGAAGCACTTGAACTTCCGAACATAACGATGGAACCGCAAACTTCTTTCTTAATAGTAAGCACAACTTGGATTAACGACGGTAAAGGCGGAAGCAACGTTCCCGAAGCCGTGCGCGACCATGAGCCGTCGCTTATTATTGAGAATTATGACCTTGCATGGAATCTGGAATTCGGTAACCGTACAATGACAGTTGCTCTTGTAGAAGGCACGGCTACGTTATCACCCATAATCGCGCTGAGCGAATGGGCGAATGTAATCGACTTGGTAGGCGCAGAGAATACCGGACCTCCACGCGACAGAGCCGACAACTTCTTGGGCGCACGGATAAGACCCGGCATGACAAGACAACGGACTATACGGCGTGTGTGGGATGGCGGTGTTATCCAAAACACTCATGACAACGCAGAAGACTTTGCGCAAGTACGCGTGAATGACCTTTCGGCGGCCGATTTGGCGGCGGTAGAACCCCGTTACAGCGGAGACGGTCCGTGGAATATGTCTATGTTTGAAGTAACGGTTACGGCACAAAACAACGTAACAACATCAATATCTCCAGCGGGACCGCGTCAGGTAGGCACGACCATGACCTTAACCATAGCGGCACCGTTCGGGCAACGCTTCGCTGCCGGCGAAACACCGATAACCATAATAGGTGTAACCGTCACCGATTTGACAGTAGCGTCAAACAGACTTACCGCAACCGCAACTTTCACAATGCCGCAAGGCGGCGCGGAAATTTCTGTAAGTGCAAATTTAGAGACTATACCTGTTCCTGACAATGGTATATTGATTAATCAAATGTACGGCAGAGCAATGAGCAACAACCAATCCGTTTCACGCGGGTTTATCGAACTTTACAATCAAAATGATACACCGTTTAACCTTAGCGGTTTTTCGTTGCAGGTTCAAAATATATCTGACGGGCCGGTTGGCCAGCCTAACACGGTTTCCCCGTGGCGGGTTTTGGATTTTGACGCAGTACTGGATTCCGACAAAATTACAATGCCGCCGCGTACATCGTTATTAATCGTAACGGAGCAGTCCAACGAAGTTGGTGCGCGTTATATTATCCCGAATTACGATGCCACCATGAATATGGTGTTTAGCAACCGTAATTTTAGCGCGGCAATTGTTGCGGGAACAGTTCCTCTTTCCAATAAAATAGACGGAGCAGAAATGCCGTTTGTAATTGATTTGGTTGGCGCATGGAATGAAGCCAACGGCCCTCGTGACCATGTAGAAAATTTTTGGGGAAGCGGTCCGGCACATCGCATATCCAATCAACAGGCAGTCCGGCGTACGTGGTATATAGAAGCCGATTCTTATGTAATCTCAAGTGCAAGTTGCAACTTAGAAACTTTCACAACGATAAGATACGCCTCACCCGAAGGTGACGACCCCGGCATAAGTGACGAGATGTTTGAGCTGGTACGCCCGCGCTACAGTGGAGACGGCGAATGGACCGGGCCGATGTTATATGCGGTATCGGCTACGGTAACGGGCGGAGCAACGGCGGTAATAATACCTTCGGGTATGCAACTTGCAGATGCGCCCATGACATTAACCGTAACGGCACCGGCAAGTCAACGCTTCGCCTTAGACGCAGGCGAAACAATAACTGTAGCGTTATGGAACTACCCTGAGTTTACTTTTGACCTGATTGTGTCCGCGGACAGGCGTACTGCAGCCGGCAACTTCCAAGTGCCTCCGGATCATTTCAATTATCATATTATTGCAGAGTTCGAGCCGATACCGGGTTTCAGACCGGTTCTTGTATCACTTACACGGACGGAAGTAAACGCAACAGCAATCAATAACAATAACCCCGCGAATTCTCATTTTGTGGGAACGGGCGGCATTTTCGCAGATAATTTCCGTCTTACCGCATGGGAGAATAACACCCAAAGGCTAATTGGTCACGACGATACAAACAGAACGCCCGTAGTATTTAATAACGGATTTGGTACTGATAACACTTTGTGGTCAAATGAGGACGGCACCCCAAGAAGCACCAAATGGAATCCCGCAAGTGAAGTCGGTCTTGAAAACGCGCCAGCATTCCAAATGCGTTTCCCGACAACAGGCTATGAAAACATCACATTCACCGCAAGACAAAAATCCACAGGCAGCGGTCCCGACACATTTTTCCTTGCATACCGCATAGGAAGCAGCGGGGAGTGGATACCCATAGCAAATTCGACCCGCGAAGTTCGTCGCGTGACGGATAACACTTATGCGGCGTTTAACAATCTATCATCAAACACTTACAACAGCTTCATTTTACCTGCCGCGATAAACAATCAGGACGCTGTTTATCTGCGGGTGGTATTTGACGGGCTTGATGACTTGGATAGCGGGAACACTTCAATTAACGATATTGTAATTCGCGGTAATGTAATTGGCGAGCCGGTAAGATCACCGGGTGACGTGCTCGGCACCGGTCGCGTAACATCCACAGATACAACTGCAATTGCAAGGTGGATTATTTCAAGCCCAACCCAACGGCAAGAAATGATTGCCAACGGTTTCTGTGAATATGCCGCAAATATAACCGGCACCGGCAGTGTAGGTGTGTATGACCTTACAATTTTCTCAAGATGGCTTGTAGGCCTTGATGTAAGTAAATATATAAACAGTGACGGTACGCGGGTTACTCCCTCCTAACCGGAAGGTCGCGTAGTGCGGGCATTTTTTAGCCCGCACCACGCGATGTACTGCGCGAAAACATTTATTCTTTTCGCGCATACTATACATAAACAAATTATAAGGAAGAAAAAGATGAAAAAAATTATTATTGGTAGAGTTGCCGGCGGCACGAATATTAATGCAACACGGATACGAGGCGTACAGCCTTAGCGGCGGATACAGATTGTATTCATCTGCTATGGATTAAAAAGGAGAATATGTAATGGAATCGCAGCTTTTATTTATGATTGCGTTGATACTGCTGTCAACCAAGGCTCTTTCACTTTTAAGCAGAAGGTTTCATTTACCACAAGTAGTCGGCGCACTGCTTGCCGGTGTTTTATTAGGCCCCGCCGTTTTTAATTGGATGGAGCCAAATGAGGTAATCGCTACGATTGCCGAATTTGGAGTAGTACTCTTATTGTTTTCCGCGGGAATGGAAACGGATTTTAACAAGCTTCGCCATTCTCTCAAGGCATCTTTGTTAATCTCCGTTTTTGGTGTTATTGCCGCGTTAGGTGGCGGGTTCGCGGTAGCGTTATTCTTTGGTATGTCTGCTTTTGAAAGCTTTTTTATAGGCGTAATAATTGCATCCATGTCCACAAGTATAACAGTAGAGGCTCTGCAAGAAATGGGAAAGTTAAAAACCCGTTCCGGCACTGCCATTTTAGGAGCTTCGCTTTTTGACGACATTATTGTTATTGTTATGCTTGCTGTTTTAATGAATATGGGTTCCGGCGGCATATCCATAGCTTCAATAGGATTGCTATTGTTAAGAATCGCCGCTTTTTTCATGCTTGCGGTTGTATCCGGCTTATGTATAAACAAATTATTTAATTATTTGTATGGAAAATTAGGATTAAAAAACAGGTTTTCTATTTTCGCCATTGCCTATTGTTTTCTTATGGCGTATTTGGCGGAGCAATTCGGATTAGCCGACATTACTGGGGCTTATATTGCCGGAATAGCTTTTTGCAATACACGTTGTGTTGAGTCTCTTGAAGAAAATACTCACACACTTTCTTATATGTTCTTCACGCCTTTGTTTTTGGCGAACATCGGGCTTAATACATCATTTGAAGGAATGACCGGCATTACTGTATTGTTTGCGATAACACTTGCGGCTGTGGCGGTACTTTCAAAGCTGGTAGGTTGCGGAATAGGCGCGAAAATATGCAAGTTTACCAACCGCGAGAGCTTGCAAGTAGGCGCGGGGATGATTGCACGCGGAGAGGTTTCGTTTATTGTTGCCGGCAAAGGCATTCTTGCCGGTTATATAAGCGCGGCTATTTTTCCAAGCGTAATTGTAGTAATATTGGTTACGGTATTGGTTGCGCCTGTATTGTTGAAGGCGGTTTATGCGGATAAAACGTAAGTTTTATTGTTAGCACCGTAATTCCTTTTTGCTCTGGAAAAATATTTCTGCAAATGAAACGCGTCTTTTATTGCGCGTTTTGCTGCCCGATTTAACGGCATAATAAATGAAAATGGAGCAATCGCAGATTGCCCCATTTTATGACCGGAGAGTAAGGGATTCGAACCCTTGCGAGGTTGCCCTCAAACGGTTTTCAAGACCGCCCCGTTATGACCACTTCGGTAACTCTCCATATAAAAAAACCTGTTAATTAGAGTCTCTAATTAAATTATAACATAAACAAAATCGGTTTTCAAGACCGCCCTGTTATGTTACATTCATACCCCAGCAGGAGAAATGAAGCCATCAACGTAAAAATTTATTTTTCAATATGGGGATCGGGATTGTTGTCGTAAGCATCGCGAAGGGCTTCGTGGGTTTCTTTAAAGGCTTCCAGTACGATTGGGTCGAAGTGGGATGGGTCTGTGCGACCGTCGCCGTTTAGAATGATATCTATTGCTTGTTCATGAGTGAAAGGTGGCTTGTATGGGCGCGGACTACGTAAAGCGTCGTAGATATCCGCCACGGTTACGATTCTTGCCGCAAGGGGAATGCTTTCGCCTGAAATATTATTTGGATAACCTGTGCCGTCGAAGCGTTCGTGATGGTACTGGGCTATTTCAATGGCGCAGTGCAATGGGCTTCGTTCACTTGGCAAAAACCCGGCAATTTGACGTAAAAGATTACCGCCTTCTTTTGCGTGGAATTTCATTTGTTCAAATTCTTCTTCTGTCAGCTTGCCTTGTTTATTTAAAATGGAATCGGAAACGCCTACTTTTCCTACATCGTGCAGCGGGGAATACATCGAGATTAATTCCACCATTTCGTCACTTAAAATTTCGGGATGTTTTTCAGAAATTTTTTTAGCAAGAATGCTTGTTAAAAATTCTATGCGTAATAAATGCGAACCCGTTACCTTGTCGCGGCTTTCAGAGAGCAACGACATTCCCAAAATTACTGCGCGGTGGGTTGCGTAAAGCTCCTGTGTACTCTCTTCAAGCTGCTTTGTGCGAGTGGCAACGGCAGCAGAAAGATTGTCGCGCAAAATTTTAAGTTCTATGTGGTTTTTTATTTTTACAAGAATAATATTTGGTACATACGGTTTTTTAATATAGTCTACCGCACCCAAACGCAGCCCTTTTTCTTCATGATGACTTTCATGTTCACCTGTTACAAATATAACGGGTATCCCGGCATATTCTTTATTTTGCATTATTCTTTCCAAAACTTCAAAGCCGTCCATGCCCGGCATTGATAAGTCCAGCAAAATTAAATCCGGATTTGCGCCTTCGGCAAGTTTAAGCAGAGCTTCCGGGCCACTTCCCGCCAAAATTACATCGTAAGTATCTTCAAGAATCCCCTCAAGCATATCCAAGTTAATTTGAATATCATCTATAACCATTATCTTTTGGCGCATATCTTCACCCCCCAGGTAACATAGGTGAGCAGCAACGCGTTCTTTGCGTTGTGCCCCCCCTAAAAAATAGCGACATTTGTATAAGCGTTAATTAAAAATTCAAAATCATTGTCTAAAATAAAAATTCTGTAAAACGGTACCGCCGTATAAACTTGTCCTTCGCGGTCGGAAGCATATTCCAGCAGATATACCATATCTATGCTTGTAATGAAAATTGGGTTCTCCATCGCTTCGTGACGCATTTTTTGCATAAACGTAAGTAAAATTTCGTCCGGCGCGAAAATCATTCGCGTCTCGGCAGAATACCCTATCACACGCCCAAATTGCAATTCAATCCACTCAATACCCCGCGCGGTTATCAAAAATTCGATTTCATTTGAAAGTATTATTTGCCCGCGGTATTGCTGCCTGTAAATAATTTGAACACCGTCGCCGCCATACGCGTCAAAAACCATTTCGCGCACAAAATCCGGAAAGTGCTCCGAAATAAACTCATCCGAAATTTTAATTGCATCTTCTCGTGTAATTGTTCCATTTATTATATTTTCTCCCAATCCGTCGCTATTGTCAAAGAAAATAAATCCGTTTGATATTTCCAGCGAAGAATTATCCGTTTTGAAAATATAATGCCGCTCGTCTGTTTCTTCTTGAATTAAATTTTCCGTCTCATCGAAAAAAATTTCAAGTAGTGCGGGAACATCATAATAAAATCCGGAAATATCCAAGTGCCGCATCGGCGCGAACCGGCGCATCGGCGTTGCATACAAATTAATATTGTTCTCTGAAAGAACCGCATGAATAGTACTTATTCTGTCCGGCGTAAGTGTATATCGGTTATGCTCAACAAAAATCAGCCCCGCAAGCCCAAGATTAAGAATAACAAATGCAATTAGAATAATGTTTTTTGCGCGTTCCCATTCCATATTAACTCTCCAAAAGTACTTGTAATTCAATGGCAGGGCCAATGTCGATTGGGAAGCCCAAAGTGAAATGCTCGTTTCGTTCAAGGGCGGCGGCATCTTTCCACATGATGCCGTCCGAGTGGAAAGTGTATACGAGGCGGCGGTAGCGAACCACGCGGCCTTGGTCTACGGTTATTTCGATTGGCGCGAATAGGGGGTCTGTGCAGCGGGGGTAAATGCGGGTATGCCACGGTTCGGTAAGGATTAACGGGTGGTTGTCAATTACATAGTTGAAACGGAAAACATGTGCGCGCCCGCGTGTGTCGTGATTGCGCAGATAAATTTCATTTATTACAAAAGGGTCATCGTTTAAAAACGCAAGCGCGGCGGAAAAATCCGCCATAAAGTTTTCTTGCGCGGCGCGCCCGATTGTGCGATAGCTTGTGTATTCAAGAGCTGCGTTTTCAAGGTATTGTACAGTGGTGTTTCGGTTTGAAAATGTGTAAACATTATCAACGCTTACACTTGGAAAAATAGATGCCGGATTATCAAAAAACGGCTCTACGCGGCTACGGATATGCGAAAATGTAAAAAGTCCCTGCGCATCGCTGAACGGATTTTCAACCGAAACGGCTGTGTAGAAAAATCCGTCGCCATCCACACGCGGAACGAATCCGTTTTCTGTTGCGATAAAATGCATTGGTGATTCACTTGCAGGCTGAATTGAAGCTTCAAGCAATGCCAATCGAGGCGGAAATGATGATAATGAATATTCCCAAATTTGCGAATCGTTTATAAAAAATACTCTGCGCTCTGAAGACCGCTGTACCGCAATTCTTGTAAAAGATTCAATGCCTGCTTCTGTAAGAACCGCGCCATTCCTGCGTCCTAACGCCCGCGCAAAAGTTTCCGCACACATATTAAAGGCATATTCGTAAATTAAAACCGGCTCTGCAAGAATTGTTTCAAAAGTAGCTGCCGAATCCGATTGAAATTCTCCGCTCCGCAAAATTTCATTAATTATCTCTTCGCCAAAAACCCATTCCTCCGAATTGGCAATTTCGCTGTAACGAATATCAAAAATTCCGTTACCGTTGCCGGAAATAATCCGAAACGGCTGCGCAAACGCACTTTGTCCGTCCGGCGCGGAGGGTGGAAATCTTGCCTGCAAATATAAAACAAAATTGCGATTGGTCAAATTAACAAGCCAAAGCCGCCCAACCTGATAAATAGCGAGTATTGCCAATGAAATTATTAAAATGGATTTTATAGTGGGGATTATTTTTTTCATATCTCGTCCACCATCTGATTAAACCGTAAAACCATCGTTGTTCCTTTTCCGGGTTGGCTTGACGCACTTACCCTTCCGCCATGCTCTTCCATGATTTCTTTTACGATTGCAAGCCCAAGCCCCGTGCCGCCAAGAGCGCGCGCGCGGGCTTTGTCTACGCGGTAGAACCGCTCGAAAATACGTGTAAGGCTGTCCGAAGGAATTCCCATGCCCTGGTCTTTTATGAAAACACGATAATATTTTTCGGTTATTTCCATTGTGATTTTTATTGTTGTGTTTTCGGAACTATATTTAATTGAGTTGGATAAAATATTGGATACAACTTGGTTAATTCGTGCCGCATTTGCTTCTATGAAGCAAACGGAATCCGGCGGAGAAAATTTTATTTTTTGATTTTTTTTATCTGCAAGAATTTGCGCCTGACGGATTGAAAGACGCATTAACGCCACAAGGTCTACAACGTCCATTTCAAGAGCCGTGTGCTTCGAGTCTATTCGCGAAAGTTCCAATAAATCCGAAACAAGAAGTGACATCCGCTCGGATTCATCATTGATTACTTTCAGAAAATTCATGGCGGTTTCGCGGTCGTCCAACGCACCGTCGAGCAGGGTTTCAGCGTAGGTTTTTACGTTTGTAAGCGGCGTTCGTAATTCGTGCGAAACATTCGCAACAAATTCTTTTCGCATATTTTCAAGCTTGCTTTGGCGCGTAATGTCTTGCAAAACAATTACAAAACCGTCAACAGCTTCTGTTTCCGATGTGTAAGTTGTGATACACGCGTAAAGATAAAACTCGTCGTCTTCGTAAACAGATTCGAGAACTTCGCTGGGGCGTATTCGAAAAACATCCCGCGGCTCAAAACCAAAAAATTTTAATGTGCGCTCCATGTCTATGTTGTCAATATCCATGCCATGTAAAAGCTCACTACTTGCGTTGTTTGCATGTAGCAACCGCCCGCCGACATCATATATAAGTACACCATGAGAAGTATTTTGCAAGAAGGCTTCCGTTTTATTTTTCTCGCTTACAATGCGTCTGAGGTTTTCGCGAAGTTCTTTAGACATATTATCAAAATTGGATGCAAGCTGACCTATTTCATCATCGCTTACCGCTGTGATTTTCCCGGAGAAATCGCCGGATGCAATGGCTTTCGCGTGTTTGGTAAGTGCGACGATGGGTCTTGTGAGCGTGTTCCCCAAGAAAATCCATAAAATAAAAGTTACAACAAGCGCGGCAAGAACTGTTAAAACAAAAGTAAACGTAAGCCCGCTAAGACGCTCGTTCATTAACCGCATATTCAAACGCGTGTAGATAATAAAATTTTCGCCGCCGCTTGATACAGGCATTGCGAAAGTAAACCATCTCTGTTCTGCGCCATGAATATCCAGCCCCAAGCTTCCCTCACTGAAAGCCTCCGAGCCCGCCGTTGCCTCTAAAAGCGAACGGTCGTTAAAAATCGTCCCCGCTTGCGCAAAATGATCCGGCGCAATCGGCCGCCCGAAATCAGTCAAAAGAACGCCCTCAATTTCATGTGTGCTTATCCAAATCCACGCACGGGCATACGGAAAATCTTCCTTATCGTACATCTGTACTATTTGCTCGTATATCATTTCCGCGTGGTGACGCAACGCTTCATGCGCTTGTTCAATCTCCATATTTCGAACCGTTAGCAACATAAACGTACCGCTGACTGTCATAACAATCAAAACCACAGCGGCATAAATTGCAATCAGTTTTGTTTTAATGCTACGCATTAAAACCCATCGCCAAATTCCTGTGTAAAATGATAACCGACTCCGCGTTTTGTTAAAATATAGGTGGGATTATCGGGTGTGTGTTCAAGCTTTGTGCGCAACCGCCGGATTGTAACGTCTACCGTGCGCACGTCACCGAAATATTCATAACCCCAAACTTTTTCCAATAATGCTTCTCGCGTAAAAACTTGCTTGTTCTGTGTTGCAAGAAATTTAACCAATTCAAATTCGCGGCGCGTTAAATCAATAGCGCCTTTGCCGCGTTTTACCTCGTACATATCAAGGTCAATACTTAACTCCCCGAAAATCATCTTGTTAGAGCCTCCGGAAATAGGTTGCGTCATATGACCGCGCCGCAAATTCGCCATAACCCGCGCAAGCATTTCACGTATACCAAACGGTTTTGTAATGTAATCGTCGGCACCAAGCTCGAAACTTAACACCTTATCCGATTCCTCCGCCTTCGCCGTAAGCATAATCACCGGCACCTGCGAAACTTTCCGTAAACGCGTACAAACTTCATACCCGTCCAGCCCCGGCATCATTATGTCCAAAATTACCAAGTCCGGATTCTCCGAAATTGCAAGTTCCAATCCTGTTTTCCCATCATGCGCTTCGATTATTTGATAACCCTCTTTGCGCAGATTATACGCCAATATATCAACAATTGTTTTTTCGTCGTCAACGATTAGAATTTTTGCAGACATGAAATTCCTCCTTTTTATCTGATAACAAGCGAACCCGAACCCGTTCCCTGTTCTATTATATGAATTACCGGTTCAGTTATTGTTTCGGATTCAAGGGTTTCGCGGCTGCGTTCCACGCCGTTTTCGCGAATAACCAGCTCGCGTGTTACCTTAAGACCGGGCGCGCCGTATTGAACTACTCGTGTAATATGATTCGGCAAATCTGGGTTCTCAATTGGGTCGATAGGCATCGGGATTGATTCCTCGGTTCGGATTTCGTTATAAGTGCGTACGGAAAGAAGCGGACGGCTGGTGTAAATTTGTAAAACTTCGCCGGGGAAAATATTTGTGCCTTTAAGATCATTGTCGCGCATTATACGATTAATATCCGTGCCGTAGCGTACGGCAATCGACCCGAGATTATCGCCGCGCACAACCGTATACGGATACATTTGCATTGTCGGGCGGTCCAGCCGGTTAAAGGCTTGCCTTGCGTCGGTGAATTCTGTTACTTCCGGGTCAGGGTCAACATAACGGACAATTTCTTCCCATTCCCCTATGAACTCCGCATTAATCATTTCTTCGTTTGGGTCAGACTGCCACCGTGTGAAAAGCTCTTGCTTTAAATGGTCAAGGCAGGCCTGTGTCCGCATTAACGCCTCGAAATTGCCGTTTACATAAATTGCGGTAGCGGCAATCGTGTAATCAAACTTCCGTGTAAGAAGCCCGAGAACATCACTGCGCCTGCCAACTTGACTGCTTGATACACGCGCCGGCTCAATCGTAACCGTTTGCTCGACATTAACCCTTACTCCGCCGCGCGATGCTTCAAGACTTAGTACCGCGTATTCATGAAAACTCTCCGATGTCAAATCATCGGTAATTGGAATATGACCGATAAGTTCGTCGTCTAAATAAACCGCAAAAGAATTATCGACAAACAAACTCATTCCAAACCAAATGATAATTCCGACAGCCGCAAATCCCGCAATCCCCCATCCGGCAATACTCACATACAGCGGATTAATGCGATAAAATAAAATTTTTCCTAAAATTAATAAAAAACGGTTAGGTTGCTTTCTTACTCTATCTTCCCTCTCAGGTGCAGGAGGTTTTTTTCGTTTACGCGGCATATCGCCCGGACGAATTTGCGGCGGTGGCGGAGGCATTCTTCTTTGCGTTTCGTCGCGCTCAGGCTCACGCTCATGGTTCGCGCCGTAATCCTTCTGCGCCGCCCGAAACACACCAAGCCCCTTGTCATCAGGGGCTTTCTCTTTCACACGCCCCGGCATTCCGATAGGCACATTATCAAATTCAGGCATTTCCGCCCTGCCACGTACTCTCTTGGGTGGCTCATACCCCTCCGGATGATCCGGTGCGTCCAATCTTACGGGCGTTGGCAGTGATGTATACTTTTTCTTGTTATCATCAGCCATTGCAAAGCCCCTTTGCAAAAAAAGATTAAGGTAAAATTGTTATACTTTGTACGGTTGTTGCTCCCGGAGATGTCAAGACTATATATACATTCATGTTTGTGCGGAGATTGTTGGGTAATAATTCTGCGCCGCCGCGGGTAATTAGTGCGCTTGCGGGAACTGTCAATGTGTGGGTTCGGGCGGTTACTGTCGTACCTTCGGCTACGACAATAGAGCCGTCTGTGCGTATTGATTGAATGAAGCCCAAGATAACGGGTGATTGGTCTTGTTCGTTGTTACGCGCTTGCAAACCTGTCACTTCGCGTGAGTCGAGGGCAATGCGTAGTTGCATTCCTATTCTTAATGTGTACACATCAAGAACGCCCGGACGTATTATAAAGCTTGAAACAGAGCCGTTTTCTTGGGTTATTGTTATTTCTGTGTTGCGTTCTGTTATGCGGATTTCGTTTAAGCGACCGTCTGCGGAACTTCGTTGACCTACGGCGTTTACTTTTATAATGCGGTCAAATTCAACTTCGGCGGTTAAAGCGTCGCCTATCCGAAGGTCGTCCCATTTTAAGTTTGTGGTGCTGCCACGCGAAAATTCTGTTGCGGGTAGCGCGCGAAGTTCGTAAACGCGTCCTTCTTCTTCTTCAAGAATTAAAATCGCGGGGTTGCCCGATTCCGGCGGACGAACATCTTTCAAAACGCCGATAAGTGTGCGCTCACGCTCCATCAATTCAAGAGTATGAATCGCTGTTTGTGTGAAACCGAAAAACGCGATGTCCCCGATTTTTATGTTATTAAATTCAGCTGCCGTGCCACCACGTGTGATTACGGCATTCGGCGCGAAGCTGAAAGTTCTTTCTTCGTCAAGAATTTGTCCCGTAATTCTTAAACGTTGCGTGCGAATTGTAATAGTTTGCGAAGGTTCCGCGGTTACTGCTGTTATAACGCCTTCGTCGGCGTGAAGTATGGGTGCAGGCGCGGCAGACGCGGCGGTTCCGGGTACTTGCGAACGCGCCACAAGGCTAATCACCTGTCTGCTTGCATTAACAAGCACGGTAACAGTCATTCCATCTTGTAAAGCAGCGGCGGTGCGCTGCGTGTTATCGACCATTATTACGGCGTTTGCGGCAATGGAAAATGTTTCTGTTCCTGCCGCTGAAGTTATGCTTACATGTGAATCTTGATGAACATTCGCGATTGTGCCGGAGATTGTCGCGGGTGCGCCGGGTGTTGCAGTTTGAACGATTGCGCGATTCGCAAGCGCATTATGAAAAACCGTAGCCATTTCTGCGCGGGTAAAATGCGCAGTTGGGTTCATGTATCCGCCCGCGCCTTGCACGATGCCAAGTTCACGTGCATGGTAAACATACTGACGATAGATGGGCGCGATTTGAGCGTCGTCTCTGAAAGGCGTATGGTGCGGTAAAGAAATCGCACCCGCTTGCGGGGCTTGACCGACTAAACGCACCATCCACGCAACCGCTTGCTGGCGCGTCAAAAGCGGACGGGTTTCCTCCGTGCCGTTTCGCACAACAAAGCCTTGTACGTCCGTAGTAGTTAAAATCCCGCGATATAATAAAAATGCAATTTCTCTGTCAACAGTTCTGTTCCAGCTTGAATATTCGTTTGCCATTGTATCAAGAAATGTTCGCCATGTTTCCAATGAACGAGCAAAAACCGCGCGTTCCGCTTCCGGAAGATTATGCGTAACATGGCGAAAACCCGCCGCCATAGCATAGATTTGCGCCGCTTCAAACTTATTCAGATGGCGTGACGGGTGAAAATTATTTCCCGCATCGCCCACCATAAACGCGCCGTTTGCCGGATCCGAAACCCAGTTGATTGCCTCAAACGCAAAATGAGATGGTTGAACATCTCGGAAATTAGACGTTTGCGCAAAAACGGGTGTTGCGAATAAAATTGTAATAAGTACAGTGAGTGCAAATTTTCTTAAAGCCATCAGAATCATTCCTTTTTTAGAAATTTTTCGGTTTTCGTAGGAAGTGCCATGTTTGGTTTTTAAATTGATCTTCCGAATAATATAAATTATCCACATCTTAATTAGATATTTTAATTAGCATTTTTCTAAAAATACCAAACTCAGTTTATCAGAAATTTTCTGCTCCTTAAATCTTATATATCCGAGATGTTCGTAAAGTCCGATTGTTCTCACGCTTTTATAACCTGTGAATATCTCAAATCTCATTCCTTGATATTCTTGTTCAATTGCATTCATTAACTTTGTGCCTATTCCTTGACTTTGTGTTTCCGGTTGAACAATCAACTTCCCAATGTAAGCGGTATTGTTTTCGTCATAAGCGCGTACTGAACCGATTATTTTACCGTTCATGTCTACCGCTTTCAGAAACAGCCCCTTTACATACTCCTGTTCAATTTCTTCAATAGTTTGTTTCAACGGCTGGATTGTAAAATCATCATATAACTTAGCTTCACTTTGGTAAGCCAAGTGCTGCAGTTCGAGTATTTGCCTTAAATCCGCCTTTTCAGCTTTTTCAATCACCATTTATTATCAACTACCTTGCAAAGAAATACCTTGTTTTTAAGTTTCATTATGTGAAACGCTTTTAACGCGGATTGTTCATTGTTAAAATACGCGAAAACCGAAGAACCTGTGCCGGTCATTTCCGCGCCTAACGCGCTGAGGGTTTTTAATTCCGCAATTAAATCGAAAATTTCAGGATGAATCTCTGTTGTAATCGGCGTGAAAATATTATAAAACAATGTAGAAAGTTGTTGCAAATTTTTTTTTGATATTGCATTAAGCATGGGATTAACACACGCGGTTGAAAACGAGACAAGCCGCGAGAAAATTTCGCCCGTAGAAACATGAACTCCGGGGCAGACAATTACTATAAAACATGGTGGGTGGGTGGGAAGCAGGGTAATTTTTTCGCCGATTCCTTCTGTTAAAGCCGTGCCGTTTGTCAAGCAAAACGGTACATCCGCGCCTAAAGATTTTCCTATTTCAAGAAGCCGTGTAAAAGGAATATTCAAATTGCATAATTTGTTTATTCCGTGAAGCGTTGCGGCACAGTCACTACTGCCGCCCGCAAGCCCCGCACCCAACGGAATCCGCTTATTTAATTTAATTTTAAATCCGCATGGAATATCAAATTCACGAATTAACGCGTTTGCCGCTTTAACAATCAAATTTGTTTCATCGGTTGGGAGTTGCGGGTCATTGCAAAAAAGCTGCACACCGCTTTCCCCCGGCAAAGCTTCAATCATCAAATCATCGCATAAATCCACGGATTGCATAACGGAAACAATATCGTGATAGCCGTCTGCGCGCTTCCCGGCAACATCCAAAAAAAGGTTAATTTTGGCATATGCGTTCACTTTTACAAAACCCCCGGCGGGGAACCGGGGGTTTTCAAGGGGGGATAGAGAATGATTAGCGTTTTGAGAACTGCGGAGCACGACGCGCACCCTTTAATCCGTATTTTTTACGTTCCTTCATGCGTGGGTCGCGTGTAAGGAAGCCCGCTTTTTTCAGCGGAGCGCGGAAGTCGTCGTCTGCAGTGAGAAGTGCACGCGATATGCCGTGGCGAATCGCGCCGGCTTGACCGGTGTAACCGCCGCCGAAAACATTCACCTTCACATCAAATTTTGCCGTTGTGCCGGTGAGTTCAAGCGGTTGACGCACAATCAGTTTCAGAGTGCCAAGCCCGAAGTAATCGTCAATTTCGCGTTTGTTAATGATAATTTTACCTTTTCCCGGCTGAAGATATACACGCGCAACTGCGCTTTTTCTTCTGCCTGTGCCATAATAAGAAACCGCTGCCATATATATCTCCTTTATTTATCTAATGTGAGCACTTCCGGCTGTTGAGCCTGATGCTTATGCTCGGAACCTGCGTAAACATGAAATTTCTTAAGCATTGCGCGCCCAAGATTATTTTTTGGCATCATGCCTTTAACAGCATGAGCAAGAACAAATTCGGGCTTTTTCGCAAGCATATCTTTCATTGTTGTTTCTTTTCTTTTGCCAATATGACCCGAATGTCTTACATAAGTTTTTTGATCCATTTTACGACCTGTCACCGTAACTTTTTCCGCATTTATAACAATCACATAATCGCCTGTGTCAACGGAGGGGCTGAAAGTGGGTTTGTGCTTCCCCCGTAAAATGTGCGCAATTTGCGTTGAAATACGACCCAAGTTCTGACCTTCTGCGTCAATCAAAAACCATTTGCGCTGAACTTCTTGGGGTTTTGTAATGTGCGTTGAACGCATTGTTATTCCTCCACAATTTGTTAAGTGTAAAATCGGGGCTATGATTTCACAAATATCTT
The DNA here is from genome assembly GCA_009779835.1 of Defluviitaleaceae bacterium. Classification (GTDB taxonomy): domain Bacteria; phylum Bacillota; class Clostridia; order Lachnospirales; family WQUN01; genus WQVC01. Next base: position 55,554 of record WRBD01000013.1, read on the forward strand.
AGAATAATTCTTAGAAAAAGTCAAGACAAAAATGTATTTATGTGGTTTAATGGACGGGTACGTTTTCTAAGAACATTTCTAAGAAAATTTTTTAAGGAGGAAATGATAATAATGAGCAAGAGAAAAATTGGAATTTTGACAGGCGGCGGTGACGCACCCGGGCTTAACGCTGTAATTTACACATTGGTTCGCTCTTGTCAAAGCATGTTCGACTGCGAATTAATTGGTTACAAATTCGGATACCGCGGTTTGTACAACAACGACTTTATGCAGCTGAACCGCGACACAACCAGCGGAATTCTACACAAGGGCGGCTCGATTCTTTACAACTCGAACAAAGACAATCTTTTTAACTACGATGTAGTTGAAAACGGCGTTCACGTTAAAAAAGACGTTTCCGATGTTGCAATTGCCAACATGAAAAAAGAAGGCGTTGATGTACTTGTTGTACTTGGCGGTGACGGCACACTAACATCCGCACGCGATTTTGCGCGCAAAGGAGTTAATGTAATCGGTGTTCCGAAAACAATCGACAACGACCTTTCCGCCACCGAAGCAACCTTCGGTTTCGACACGGCGGTAAACATCGTCACAGATAATCTCGGGCGTTTGCATACCACTGCGGAAAGTCATCATCGCGTGCTCGTAGTGGAAGTTATGGGACGCTCTGCCGGCTGGATTTGCCTTCACGCGGGAATTGCGGGAAGCGCGGACGTTGTACTTATTCCCGAAATTCCGTATTCCATAGACGGCATCGTTAAAAAAATAAATGAACGCGGCGCGAACGGCAGACCCTTCTCCATCGTCGCCGTAACCGAAGGTGCGGTTGAAAAAGACGGTTCCGCCGTAATAGGCAAAGTCGTAGAGGACAGCCCCGACTCAATCCGTTTCGGCGGGGTTGCCGCGCAAATTGCAAACAAACTCGAACCTCTCGTAGAACACGAAGTTCGTCATTGCGTGCTTGGTCACATCCAGCGTGGCGGTGACACATCACCCGCAGACCGCATTCTTTCCGCACGCTACGGCGTAAAGGCTGCCGAAATGATTCGCGATGGCGCATTCGGAAACATGGTTTGCTTGCGCAACGGCAACATGGAATACATCAAACTCGAAGACGTTCTTGGCAGCGGAAGCATCGGCGAAACATCCGCGGGAGGAGCGAAAACCGTTGACCCCAACGGCGAACTGGTTAGAGTTGCAAAAGCTATGGGAATATCATTTGCTGATTAAATAATGAATAAATAAGACCTCGGAGGGAGAACCTTTTTTAAGAAAAAAAGGTTCTCCCTCCGAACCCCCCTCTCCAAAAAACTTTATATTTTACGGGGGAGTGTTGGAGGTTGTGCTTTGCGAAGACGTAATATTTGGATTGTTTTTTGCGTAACAACTGTTGTTTTGCTTGCGCTGGATTTATGGCTAAAAAGTTGGGCAGCGGCTAATTTGCACGGGCATGAAGTGCGTGTTTTAGTGCCGGGGGTTCTAGGGTTAACGTATCATCAAAACCCCGGGGCTTTTTTTGGTTTTATGGCGGGTTTCGGCGGTGCGCGGTGGGTTCTTGCCTGCTTGAAGGTTATTGTTTTGTGTGGGCTTGCATGGTACTACGGGCGGCTTCCGTTTGAGAAGCGATTTTGGTTTATGCGCTTGCCGATTCTTTTAATTTTTATTGGCGGGCTTGGAAATTTAATTGACAGGGTTTCGCTTGGAATCGTGCGCGATATGCTGGACTTTTTATTTATGAATTTCGCGGTTTTTAATTTAGCGGACGTTTATGTAACCGTCGGTGTTTTTTCGTTGATGTTCGTGGGACTTTTCATTGTAAAGGATTTCCCGTTCCCATGAAAATTTGTGAAATAATTGTACCGCAGGAAGCCGATTCGCAACGCATAGATGTATTTCTCTCAAATTTTGTGGAGGAAATATCCTCGCGAAGTTCGGCGCAAAAACTTTTAACCGACAACAGAATAAGAGTTATGGGGTCAAGGTCTTCTCTCTCGAAAAATTATCGCGTTATGCCCGGTGATATAATAATCTGTGAAATTCCCGCGCCTGTACCGCTTGAGGCTGTGGCAGAGGATATTCCACTCCATATTGTGTACGAGGATTCGGATTTGCTTGTTGTGGATAAGCCGAGGGGACTGGTTGTGCATCCGAGCGCAGGACATCATTCGGGTACACTTGTTAACGCGCTGTTATATCATTGTGAATTATCGGGGATTGGCGGAGTGCTTAGACCGGGGATAGTCCATCGGCTGGACAAGGATACTTCGGGCTTGATGGTCGTGGCGAAAAATGACGCGGCGCATATCGCACTGGCGGCACAGCTTGAAAGACGTACAATGGGACGTACTTATAACGCGGTCTGCATGGGTTCTGTGAAAAATAATTTACGCATTGACTTGCCAATCGGACGGCACCCGCACGACCGCAAAAAAATGACGGTGTATCCCGCAAAAGCCCGAAATGCCGTTACTTATATAGAAGTGTTGGAGTATTTAAAAAACTTCACATTAATCGCGGCGAGACTGGAAACAGGACGCACCCATCAAATTCGGGTTCATATGGCGCATATCGGACACCCCGTGCTTGGCGATATCGTTTACGGCGCGGCGCGTCAGCCGTTCGGTTTAACCGGGCAGATTTTACATGCGATTAATTTACAGTTCATACATCCATCAAGCGGAGAAGAAATGGAATTCAACTCGCCATTGCCGGAGTATTTTACGGAAGCTATATCTCTTATCGGGGGGAAATAATGGAGCAAATAGTGTTTTTGTCGGAGGGTCGAATAAATATTTTACAGGATTCCGCCGTTCGCGTTTTAGAGTGCAAAATCGCGGAAAAATATCGCGAACGCGCGCGGGAAATTCGGCGTAAAAATGAATGGAAAAATAGCGGTACCGGCGCGAATTTCATGGGAAGTTCGCTGTTCACAGGGGCTTTTAAAGACGCTCCCGAAATTGCGTTAAAGCTACCGGTCACAGGGGTTTCGCGTGAGAGCGACAGACTTGTTTACGCCCTAAATTTTGAAACGGGCGGCGGTCTTTACTATACACATTTTACATCGGAAGGACAGGACACACATATTTTTGTGAATACAAGTACAAGTTTTTTTGAGTTGGACGTTAATTCTTCGGGAATAATTGCCGTTTCTTGCGCAAACAGCCGCGTTGAACGCCATATTTCATTGTTTAACATATCTGAGAATAATTTCAACGGCATCACAGACGGTGAGTGTTCCGACTGCAATCCGAAATGGTCGCGCAAAAACGAAAATATTTTGTACTACGACAGCGCGGGAATCGGCTACACTAATAGCGGACATTTCGGGGGGTTCGGCCCACGAAGTGTTTATCGTTTGAATATAAAAACAGGCGAACTTGATGAAATCTTAACCGGCGGAGAGTTTGAATATGTAAGCCCGTTTGAGGATGAGGACGGGAATTTGTATTTTATTCGCCGCCCGTATAAGCAAGCAAAAGTGAGCATTTCGCTTTTCGATTTTTTAACCGCGCCGTTTAAAATATTGCGGGCAATCGGCGGATGGTTTAACTTTTTTTCGCTCAGATACACCGGTGAGCCGCTTAACACCGCCGGCGCGAATCCTGCGAAGGCAAATCAAAAATCACAACAACAAATTTTCATAGACGGAAATTTACTTGAAGCCGAAAAAAATTTAAAACTAAACTTAGCCGCCGGCGACAAAAACCCCGGCTATGCCCCGCGTAATTGGGAGCTTGTAAAAAAGTCACCCGGCGGAGAAGAAAAAATTCTGCAAAAATCCGTAATTAGCTACTGCGTCACAAATAACGGCATTGTTTATTCCAACGGGAAATATATTATTTCGGAAAATAAAGCTGTTAAGGCGCATTTGGCAACAAAACTTATATATTTGGAGTGAGTAAAATGGAAAAAAATTTGCTTGGAACGGACATTTGTGTGCAAGTAGGAATTCTTGTGCATGATATCGAAAAAACGGGCGCGGCTTACGCGGCGTTGCTTGGCGTAGAAAAACCGAACTATGTACTGACAGGCGAACTAAAAAACGCACAAACCGAATTTCGCGGCACACCATCGGAAGCGCGGGCAAAACTGATGTTCTTCCCCGTTGGCGGCAACATGACAATCGAACTGATTGAACCGGACAAAAATCCCTCAACGTGGCGCGAAGATTTGGATAAAAACGGCGAGGGTGTTCATCATCTCGCGTTTAACGTGAACGGCATGAAAGAAGCCGTTGCGCGTCTTGAAGCAAACGGAATTCCGCTGATTCAAAAAGGCGAATATCCCGGCGGTCGCTATGCTTATATGGATTCAAACGCGCAGTTAAAAACGCTTATTGAATTACTGGAAAACGACTAGTGCCCTTTCATTGCTATGTATTGCTGATACCCCGTCATTATTGGCGGGGTATCAACAAATTTCCTGCTTCTTTGTCTGTGATTATTGTAACATCGTGGTGAAGTTGTAAGACTGATGCCGGGTTTTTGGGTGTTATTGTGCCGAAAATTGCTTCGCAGAGAATCTCCGCTTTGCCCGCACCGCTTGCGAGAAGCAGAATTTTTTTTGCTTGCATTATTGTTTTTATTCCCATTGTTAGTGCGTGGCGCGGTACTTCGTTTTCGTTTTGGAAAAAGCGGGAGTTGGCTTTTATTGTGGTATCATCAAGTTTTACATAATGCGTGACGGAGGGAAAGTAATCGGCGGGCTCGTTAAAAGCGATATGACCGTTGTTGCCTATGCCTAAAAGCTGTAAATCTATGCCGCTTGCGGCAATTTTTTTTTCATATTCGTCGCATTCCGCGGCGTGGTTGGTAGCTTCACCGTTTGGGATGTTTATTTTCTCGTCGGGAATATTTATAAAATCAAACAAATGCTTGCGCATAAAAAACACATAGCTTTGGTCACTTGCTTTCGCGATAGGAAAATACTCGTCAAGATTAAATGTTGTCACCTGCGAAAAATCCAACTCGCCCGCCTTGTAAAGCCGCACAAGTTCTTCGTATGTGCCAATCGGCGTGCTTCCCGTGGCAAGCCCAAGAACGGATGCGGGCTTTGCATCCAGCTGCGTTTTAATAATTTGCGCACTTCTGCGACTTAATTCACTGTAATTCTCCTCAGTAAAAATTTTTATATTATTCATCCAACTCTCCTTGAATTATAGATTTAAGCCCGGCGGCACACGCCATTGTAAGCAATGTGCCGCCGTCTTTTTCTTCATTTAAAATTTCCGCGCTTAACTCAACCCATTTGCGCAGAAGAATTTCTGTTTTCTCCCAAATTTGTGCATAAACATCAAGCGAAAGCCCGTCTTCGTCCATTAATGGCAAAAGTGCTTCCTGTATCGCGGGGATGTCAAAAACCGTTTTCAGCCGTTCGATAATCACCATTGCCGCCAAATGCTTATGCGTATAAAACCGCTTATCAGCAGGCGGCGGCAAAAGCCCCGCACGAATATAATTCTGCACCATTGCGCGGGTAATTCCAATCCCCTTTTTTTCACAAAATTTCAAAACCTGCGAAATTGTCATCGTGGGACTGTAATGGCGTATGTCGTTTAGTGGGTTGGTCATTTACCGCGAAGCCCGCATAATCGCATCAACTATTGTGGGGAATTCGATCTCTCCGGTGCGTCTGTTTATAAGACCGAAGGGCAGATCTCCGGTGCTTTTGGAGACATTGCTGTCCCACCAAAATGTAGCCATGCCGAACTCACGGGCGATGGTTACATAATCGTATGCGTGCTGTTCTCTTTGGGTAAGATTATCGGCAGCTCCGTTATTAATGGACCCCCATTCGCTTAAAATAACGGGAACACCCAATTGCCGCGCGAAACCATCAACACGGTTAAGGTCTCTGCGAATTCTGTCGGGGCCGGTGTAGCTGCCTCTTCCGTCATGCGCCCACGCAAACGGCGAATATGTGTGAATCGCCATAATAATTCTGTCGGTAGCTGTGTCTCTTGGGATTGTAAAGCCGTCAAAAGCCCTGTTATCCGCACTTGCAGCATGAGTTGGCACAAGAAGGAAACGGTTCGCGTTATTTCCACCTGTTGCCCGCACAGTATCAACAAAAGCTTGATTAAGGCGATTAAGGTTTGCGCGAGTCTCGGGAACGCCTCCGTCCCATTCGCCTTGTGGGGTGCGCGGCTCGTTAAGCCCCGCGAACATTAATCTGTCACCGAAGCCATTAAACTCAGGGGCAATCTGTTCCCAAAAACGTGTTAAAACATGGATACTGTGTTCAATTTCGGCATCCGTAAGCCCTATGGATTGAATGCTTTCATGCGTTTTGAAATTATTTTCGTGGTGCGTGTTAAGAATTATATGCATATCAAGGTCATACGCCCATTGAACAACCTCGCGTATTCGCGCCATCCAATCGGCGCGAATCGTATAATCGGGGCCGAGAGCAACCTTGTACCACGTTACCGGAATCCTAATTGCAGTGAAACCGGCGTTATTTAATCTTTGGAGAAAATCTCTTGTAACGACGTTGGAGGCCCCGCCCTGCCAGGCCGTTTCCATTACCGTAACAGAAGCAGTTTCATAACTTCTACCGGTGCCCAACCAAGGCCACCCCAATGCATTTTCATTATGCGCATCAAATTGATTGCCCAAATTCCAGCCCGGCCCAATCGAGCGAACATAATCTGCCGCCGAAATACCGCTGGCAGCAGGCGGCGCAGCAGTTGGTTGCGGTTCGGAAGTGGGTTCGGGCGTGGGCGCGGGTGTTTGCACCGGTTGCGGCGTTGATGCCGGTGTCGGCTGTGGTGTCGGTGGAACCTGCTGAACACCGCCTGTGTTAATCAGCACGGCATTCGCCGTTGCGTCCCAGTCTACGATAAAACCCAGCGCACTTCCCAAGTCACGCAACATAAAATAATTTCGCCCGGCGATGTTATAAGCCCGCAAATTAACACGGGTTCCGTCTACGTAAACAGCGTCGTTACTTTCCGTTGCGGTTTGGGTAGCCGCAAGTGATTGCACTTCCGGCGGCGGAGCCGCAACCCCTGTTGCAAGCCCAATCGCGCTTCGATAAGCGTCCCAACTTACACCGAACCGCGAATCCGTATCTCTTAAAATGCCCGCAACATCACGAAGCATAAAAAAGTTATGACCATTAATATTAAACGCCGAAATTGCCACAGGCACACCGTCAACATGCACAGTGTGCGACGACCGCACTGCCGTAACAGGGGATGCCAGAACCGAGCCCGGGACAAGCCCCGCAAGCATAGCAAAAATCACGGCTAAAGCAAAAATCCTTTTCTTCATTTTAATGCTCCTTTATATTTTTTGGTAGTGTACAAACCACCTTATAAATTTATAGATTATTGCTAAAAAACCTTGATATACTCACGTTTCAAACAAAAAAAATATAGCAACCCCCATTTCGGGGAAAACTTGAAGGTCTAACA
>WRBD01000014.1 GCA_009779835.1 Defluviitaleaceae bacterium
ACATCTTACCTCCTGTGTCTTTTTTAGCTTCAAAGATTATCACAGTCGATAGATTTTTGTTTTTTGGAAAGTAGGGATTTTTGTTTGCCATTTCGCGACCATTTTAGTTTACCAGTCACAAAAGTTACGCTGTGTCTTGACATATTACTGCGCTGTATTTCTAGGGTGTCTTTTAAGAGTACATCACCTCCTGCAAGGAATTAAACGCGCAATGGTGTTGATTGAATATTTCAACTAATTCTATCAGATTTTTGGTTGAACGTGTCAAACGGTCAATTTTGTACACTAACACGTTTTTTACTTTGCCGCTTGTAACGTCTGCTATCATCTGTTTTACTGCGGGTCTGCCCTCTATATCCTTTCCGCTTATGCCCTCATCAGCGTACACGGAAAAGATATTCCATTCTTTGAGTGTAGCATATGCCCTTAATTTTTCCTCTTGCGCCCTAATTGAAAAGCCTTCCCTCGCCTGCTCGTCGGTGCTAACTCGAACATACACACCAGTATTAACCATTTTTACCGCTCCCATTCTTTTCAGAATTTGGCGGCGTTTGCTGTTGTTCTTTGTCGGCGGCAAGTCTTGGAATGGAAGTATGTAGAAAAAATTTTATCATTTCCCGCTGTAAATTTTTTGGAAGAATGATTTTTTCCTTTGCGGGAGTTTCCCGCTTTTCCATTTTATTACACCTCTCATATAATCTATATGGCTGATTATATGCGGCGTAAACCAAAAAAAGCCCACAGGACAAGGCTTTTCGCTATATTGTTTTTTCTAAACTCAATTAGGATGGTGTGAAAAAAAGGTGCGAAAATTTCAACACGGCGCGTCAGGTGCGTTGTAGTAATTGCGGATTAGAGCCTTTTATGGCATACTGTCAAATGGGTACGATTGAGTGGTTGTAGTAAATCGAATATATGTATGATATACTTGCTTTAATGCCACGGGGCGTGGCAAGCGGCTGACCCTTCGGAAGAGGGTGATGCTTATGATGGATACTCAAACAGTCATTGCGATAGTTGCGCTGATTAGGTTGATTATTATCCTCATCGAAAAAGTAAACGATAAAAAGAAATAGCCGCCCCCACATCAAAGGTAAACGGCTTTTCTCGTTATGAATTTATAACGGGTCAGTCGCCACATCTTGTATGGCAGACGACACGTGGGCGAGTGTGTAACCACTCGCTCATGTTTATTTTACCCATATTATAAACCATTAATACAAATATTGCAATCCCGCTGTAAATTAATTACAATAGGGACGTACTATGTTAGGAGGCGATAAAATGGACACAACCGCTGTAAAAAAACGAAAATTTGAATTCCCAAACTATACACGCGGCGAAGAAATGTTTAATATGGTTACGCATATTGTGGGCGGCGGGCTTGGGCTTGTCGCGCTTTTAGCGTGTGTAATTGTTGCGGCGTTTAACCAGAATGTAATGGGAATTGTAAGCGGAGCAATTTACGGTTTTTGCGTAATTTTGCTTTTTACCATGTCGAGCATTTATCACGGGCTTGGAATCGGTTTGCCGAAAATGGTTTTCCGCATATTAGACCATTGCACAATATATATTTTAATTGCGGGAACATACACGCCGATTGCATTAACAAAATTCCGAGTAGAATATCCTGCATACGCGTGGATTATGTTCGGGCTTATTTGGGGGTTCGCCATTCTTGGCGTTACGCTTACTGCTATAGACCGCAAAAAATTCAAATATTTCGCAATAACGTGTTATTTGGGAATGGGATGGATGGCGGTTTTTTTCATCAGACAGCTTCTTGAAGTTCTTGGCGTACCGTTTTTTTCTTTAATTTTAATCGGCGGCATACTTTACACGCTGGGCGTTGTTTTTTATGTGGTAGGAAAAAAGAAAAAATATATGCATTCGGTTTTTCATCTGTTTGTGAATGCCGCTTCAATTTTACATTCCGTTGCAATTGCCGTTTTTGTTATGCCATATTAAAAATAGAGGAGATTTCTAATGAGCAGTTATGAAATTTTTGTGGATTCAACCACAGACCTTCCCGCCGCAATGGCGGATGAGCTTAGACTTCATGTAATTCCGTACATTTACACATTAGACGGCAAGGATTATCACAATTATCTTGATTACCGCGAATTATCAGTGAAGGATTTTTATAACGCGCTGCGCGATGGAAAAATGGCTACAACGACGCAAGTAACGGCGCATCGTTATTTGGAAGCGTGGAAGCCTTTCCTCGAAGACGGCAAAGATATAATTTATATGTGCCTATCGTCGCTGTTAAGCAAGTCGTATGATCAGAGTCTTATTGCGGCGCGTGAAGCGGAAGAAACTTATCCGGGGCGAAGAGTTATTTCAATCGACAGCAAATCCGCTTGTATGGGTCAGGGTCTTTTGGCGGTTAAAGCGGCAAGAGCGCGTAACGCAGGTAAATCGCTTGAAGAACTTGCGGCACACATTGAAGAAGTGATTCCAAAAATTCAGCAATGGATAATGGCAGACGACTTAAACCACTTAAAGCGTGGCGGGCGAATTTCCGGCGCGAAAGCGGTTATCGGAACAATGTTAAACGTAAAGCCGATTTTAACATTTTTCGATACGGGTCGGCTTGCGCCGGTTGGAAAGGCTCGCGGTCGCAGCAAGGCGTTGGCACTTTTCGTTGAGTATTTGGACAAATACGATTATGTAAAAGACGAAACTATATATATTCCCCACAGCGATGTCCCTGAACTTGCACAGCAGTTAAAAGATATGCTTATCGAAAAGGGCATAACAGACATTGTTGTAAATGAAATCGGGCCAGTAATCGGAGCGCACACAGGTCCCGGAACAGTCGCGCTAATGTTCCTCGGCAACGGCGAACGAGAAAAAGAAGAATAGGAGATGCAGCAATGGTATTAAAAATAAAAAACGCAATACTTCATATATTAAGAAATGACGGGCCACCTTCGGTTTTTTCCGAGGCTGAGCTTGATGTAGACAGTGAAATGTGCGAAGCATTTATTTCAAAGCATGTAAAGAAATTGATAAACAATCCCGCCGTCCGCACCGCGAATTTTGCTTCGGACGCTGATATGTATAAATGGATTTGCGCATACCAAGACGGCGAAAAATTTTTTAAGGAAACATCTCTTTCAATCGCAGAAAAATTGGACACAATTATGAAAAAATACACTGCAATCCCGCCCTGCGATATGCTTGTTACAAGGGTTGGGCACAACAGCGGCGAATATTTTGCCGTGCTTCTTTTGAATTATCAGGAAGTTTATGCGCACAAGTCACAAGGTTCGGAGAATCAACTGAAAACCTGTGTCGCACTTCCCTTTGCCACGGGAAAAGTGGCATTCGCGGCACTTATAGGCTTGGAAGGCTCGGCGTTGCCTATTAGTCTCACGGAAAAACCCGTTACAATAGACGGCAACAGCGTTTTGTATTTTTCCGAATTATTTTTAAATTGCGAAACATCACCGTCAAAAAAAGAACAAGCCGTTCTTATCAGCGAAGTAACAACGGAATTCGTAGATGAATTTTTTAAGAACGACCCCAAAGTCTCCGCAAAAATAAAAACCGCAATGGTGGAAGAAGCCGAATCCGAAGACGGTTTTATTTCAATGGACAACGTAGCCGGTCGCGCATTTGAGGACACGGAAACAAAAGCGCAATACATAAGTACATTGCGCGATGCCGGAATCCAAGAAGACCTCCCTCTTGGTGAAAGAGTAGTTAAACAGCAATTCGCCACGCACAAAATTAAAGCCGAAAACGGCGTGGAAATTCGTTTCCCGGCAGAACTGGCTGCCATAGAAGAAGACCTTGAAATCACCACACACCCCGACGGAACAGTTTCGGTACTGTTTAAGAATTTGCGGATTGTGCAGTAAGTAATTTCCCAACCTCAAATAAATCCGTGCAAACGGCAAATGCCTTTGTGCGGATTTCTTTTGTTAGCGGGGCAATATCGGGGACGGCAATTACGCGGATTCCCGCCGCTACTGCGCCAAGAATTCCGGCTTCTGTGTCTTCTATTACAATGCAGTCTTGTGGCAGAACGCCGCAGCTTTCCGCAGCTTTTAAAAAGATATCGGGGGACGGCTTTCCGTTTTCTACTTCATCGCCGCCTATAATTGTTTTAAAATGGTGTGCTAAATTTGCTTCCGATAATTTATGTGTTGCGCGAGCCTTTACCGTGGAGGTTGCAACGCATTTTTTTATTCTAAGGTCGTCCAGTGTGTCCAGTAATTCAAAAATGCCCGGCTTTACGGGAACGCCGTTTTTCTCAAAAAAATCATCCACATATGCAATGTGCAGGTCAAAAGCTTTGTCTATGTTAAAATTTTCGCCGTAATTTGCCCGGAGAATTTCGCGGCAACGAACTACACTTTTCCCCATCATCGACTCGCCAATTTCTTTTTTTATTTCAACGCCAAGAATTTTTCCCGCGTGAATAATTCCTTCAAGAGAAATTGGTTCGGTATCAAGCATTGTGCCGTCCATATCGAAAATTACACACTTAGGTAAAATAAAATTTTTCATTTTCTCATCCCCTTCAAAAGTAATTATACAACACGTTGCAATTTTTTACATATATGGTATTCTTGTTAAACGAGAAGGAGATGAGTTCTTATGATTACAACAAACATGCATGAGCTTATGCAAATCGTAAACGGCGAACATGCCGACCCGCATCACGTGTTGGGAATGCACGATGTAACCTTCGAGAAAGAAGAGTTTACGGTAGTTCGCGTCTTTTGCCCGGGTGCGGCTAAAGTAGAACTACTTAACCCCGAAAAGCCAAAGTATTGCGAGGAAATGACCCTTGAACATACTATGGGCTTTTTTAATGTGTCTTTGCCAAAGCAGAAACATTTCCGATACAAACTGAGATTCACTTCGCACGACGAACACACTTGGGAAGCATGGGACCCGTACAGTTTCGCGCCGCTTATTTCCGATATGGACTTGCATCTTTTCGGACAGGGAACGCATTACGAAATTTTCAACAAGCTTGGCGCAACATCTATGAACGTAGACGGCGTGGACGGCGTACTTTTCGGTGTGTGGGCTCCGAACGCAAAACGAATTAGTGTAGTCGGCGATTTTAACGCATGGAACGGGCTTAGGCATCCGATGCGTTCGCTGGGGGCTTCGGGCGTTTGGGAACTGTTTATTCCCGGTCTTGCAAACTACGATAAATACAAATATGAAATTTCTTCGCACACGGGCGGGTTTTTCCATAAGTCAGACCCGTATGCGTTTTTTGCAGAGCTTCGCCCAAGTACGGCATCAATGGTATACGATATTACCGGCTACGAATGGGGCGACGAACAATGGATTTCCAACCGCACAAAAAAAGACCCGCTGGACGGGCCGGTTAATATTTACGAATTTCACGCGGGAAGTTGGCGCAAGAAAGCGGATGACAATTGGCGTTTTATGAGCTGGCCGGAAATTGCGGATGAACTTATTCCGTATGTGAAAGACATGGGCTACACGCATATTGAACTTATGCCAATCACAGAATACCCGTTCGACGGCTCGTGGGGATACCAAGTAACAGGTTACTATGCAACAACGTCGCGTTTCGGAAATCCGCATCAATTTATGGCATTCGTTGATGCTTGTCATCAAAACGATATCGGCGTATTAATGGACTGGGTTCCCGCTCATTTCCCGAAAGACGCGCACGGGCTTGCGTGGTTCGATGGAACGCGTCTTTACGAACATCAAGACCCGCGTCAAGGTGAACACCCCGACTGGGGAACGCTTATTTTCAACTACGGTCGCAACGAAGTGAAAAATTTCCTAATCGCAAACGCGCTTTTCTGGATAAATCAATATCACTTGGATGGCTTGCGCGTTGACGCTGTTGCTTCCATGTTATATCTCGATTACGGCAAGCAGTTTGGCCAATGGGTTCCCAACCAATACGGTGGACGTGAAAATATCGAAGCCGTCGAATTTATGAAGCATATGAACTCCGTACTTCGCGGCGCGCACCCGCACGTTCTTATGGTAGCGGAAGAATCTACCGCATGGACAGGTGTAACGCGTCCCACAGAACACGATGGTTTAGGTTTCAGTTTAAAATGGAACATGGGCTGGATGAATGACTTTTTAGAATACATGACAAAAGACAGTGTGTACCGCCGTCACCACCACCACAATTTGACTTTCAGCATGGTGTACGCGTATTCCGAAAAATATATTCTTGTGCTTTCGCATGACGAAGTTGTTCACGGCAAAGGCTCGCTTGTAAACAAAATGCCGGGCGACACTTGGCAGAAACTAGCGAATTTGCGCTCCGCGCTTGGATATATGATGGGGCATCCCGGCAAAAAATTGCTGTTCATGGGTGGCGAATTTGCGCAATTCGATGAATGGAACGAAGCCCGCACGCTGGATTGGTTCTTGCTTGATGTTTACGAACATCATCGCCAAATGAAAGAATTCGTACGCGACTTAAATCATTTATATTTGAGAGAGCGCGCCCTGTGGCAAAACGATTTTGACGGCGGGGGTTTCTCGTGGATTAGCTGTGACGACTACGAGCGTAGTATTCTCTCCTTCCACAGAGTCGCTGAAAAGAAACGCCGTAGCAAAGCCGACCAAGAAGCAAAAGGCTCGGCTTACGAGTATCTTATATTCATATGTAATTTTACCCCATGCCCGTACATGGATTATCGCGTGGGCCTTCCCGCACCCGGTAAATACACCGAAATAATGAACTCCGACGACGAAAAATACGGCGGAAGCGGCATAATAAATCCGGACGTATTAAACTCCGAAGAACATCTCTGCGACGGCCGCGAGCACAGCGTTCCGCTAAAACTTCCGCCACTTGGGGTTGTTATTCTTAAAGGTAGTACAAATTAAAGAAACAGAAATTAAAACTCTCATAATCAAACACAAAAAATCGCGCCGACACAGCGCGATTTTTTTTATTACTCCGCGAGCGCGTCCTTCGCGTTTGTGAGGCGTTCGTTGGCCGGGAATTTGTTTAGTCCTATATTCAATGCGTTTAACGCGTCGTCTTTGTAGCCGTGGTAGAAGAAATTCAGGGCGGTGAGCAGATATTTTTCCGGGCAATCGAAAGGTGAAGCGAGAAGCTTTTCAATCGGGGGGATATCTCCGGGGTTGGTGTTTTTTATAAGGGCTTCGCGAACGGCTGTCTCCACTTTAAGATAATCTAATGCAACTACGTCTGTAAAAACGGGATTTTTTTCGCAGAAATTTTCGTAAAAGGAAAGCCCGAGCCGTAACGGGTTTGTATTATCAAGAAGAGCCGCCGCCATTTTTCTTGAAACTATCGCCGAGGGTTCGGTGTTCAAACAGTCGATTAGTTTTGCGGTAATGTGTTCGTCATTCGCGTTTCGATTACCGTCAGAATTTGGTTTTTCCAATGCTTTTTTGCAAAGCGCGAAGATTTTTTCTTCGATTTCTGCGCGGCGCGATGCGTAGATGCATTCAAGTATAACGTCATCGAAAAATGATACGAAAAGGTCAACAGCTTCTATATATGAACCGGAAATTTCCGATATACCCGCCAATGCTTCGCACAGCTTGTCCAAGCGGGCGTTTGCATTGGTTTCCAGTTTTGCTTTGCTCACGCGTATACCGGAAAAAATCTTCGCCTTTTCAGATACATAATTTTCGTTTTGCTTATCATGTTCTTGCTGCAATTGTGTGATATTCATTTCTTCCTCCTGTTTTTGAGCGCGCGCAAATGACCCGCTATTAATAAAGCCGAGGAAACCACGGCAAACAGAGCCGCCCCAATTTGGTTAAGCGGCAACCCCGTATCTAAAAATATCATTTGGTCGGTGCGCAGTCCTTCTACGAAAAACCGGATTACGCCGTAGCCCAAAAAATAATACAAAACAATTTCGCCGTTAAAACGCTTGCGAGGACGATAAATTATTAACGCGAGCATCAGCAAAAAATTAAAAAACGCTTCATATAAAAATGTCGGATGAACTTGATAATATTCCGCGCCTTGAATAGAGATTATATTTTGATAAAGCTCGTCCGTGATATGGCGTGTACCGGGAGTTTGGTCAACGCGAATACGCATTGCGAAAAGATTATCGGTGTAACCGCCGAAAGCTTCGCGGTTAAAAAAATTCCCAAACCGCCCGATAACTTGTCCCAGTACAAAACTTGGCGCGGCAGTGTCTGCCATAAGGGAGAACGGAATATTTTTTCGTATACTCATAATAACCGCCGCCAAAACCGACCCGATTATTCCGCCGAAAATGGCAAGCCCGCCGTCGCGGAAATTAAAAAAAACGCGCAAAAAATTTTGCCCGCTGTACATATCCCAGTTGAAAGCCAAATAATAAACGCGAAGCCCTACCAGCGCAAGCGGAACGCCAAGAAGCAGAAGATCTGTGTAGTCTTCGACCCTTTGCCCGGATTTTTTTACCCACCGGATTCCCACAAAATACGCCGCAACTATACCCACAACGATACACAGCGCATACATATAAATATCAAACCCAAAGGGCGAAAAAAGCACTTTCGGAACATTCTCAAAATAAATTCCTAAATTCGGAAACCAAATATCGGGGGTAACATAGTCCGGCGGCATAAACTACAACCTCATATCAAAAGATTGATTTTCTTCTTTATCTTCGTCTTGCGATGGAATGCGTGATTGTTCGCGGTAAATGCGAAGTTGTTCTTCCTGCATTTTTTGGCTGTCGCGATAAAGCGCGCCAACTTGATGATTAATATTCGCAGTTAAACGTGAAATGCCCGAGTTAAGATTTTGCAAATGCCGACCTTTGAAACTGTCGGTCGAAAGCGGATTCCCGCCGAAAAGAAACCCGACTTCCATAGGTTTCCCGTTTGTTTTGAAATTAAAACTGTTAACGAACGACAAAATTTCGTGGTTGGCTTGACGGGTGCGGTGTTTGTCAAAATTCCCTTCTCCGCGCAGACGTGTTGCTTCTGCGTCCAAAGAGGCGCGTGTGCGTTGCAATGAAGCGATATTGTCCATCCTCGTACCGGCTAATGTTAAATTGCGAATTTTAGAACGCTCCGCGGCTTGTTCAAGTTCTTCTTCCGA
Source organism: Defluviitaleaceae bacterium (assembly GCA_009779835.1). GTDB lineage: Bacteria > Bacillota > Clostridia > Lachnospirales > WQUN01 > WQVC01. The sequence continues at coordinate 9,056 of WRBD01000014.1, forward strand.
TTTGTTGGCGGGTTGATTTTCTTTTGCCGCACGTTCGCGCTCACGCATTCTTTCTTCAAGTTCTTGCTGCTGTCTTTGCATCTCGCGCTCTATTGCGATTTGTTCACGCTCTGTCCGTTGCATGAAAATTGCGTTTATCTGGTCGTTTAACATAGACACGGTTAGATTTTTTATTTCGTCTGTCATATCGGATTGCTGTACGCGAAAAATTTCTTCATTTAAATTACTAATGCGCTTGTCTTCAGTTTCGCGCATACGCATTTCCCGTTCTTGCGCCGCCATTCGTTCCTGCATTAAATCGCGCCGCCGCCCGGTTCGTGAGTTGTTTTGTCTGTTTGCTTGTGTTTTATTTATGCGAAAATTTTCATTTTCTTTTCCGAAAAATATTTTCATTACAAACACACCCTTTTAAATAGTTTCGTCTTTTTTCGGAATAAAATCAACAAATTCGCGCTAAGAATAAATGCAGGTAAATTAACTTTCCATATCGTGTATATAACGAAGCAGAGGATAAGGATTTATCCAAAAATTACCGCGCGTAAAAGAAACATCGGGCGAGATTGCAATGTGTAAATGAACGGGGAAGCTTCGCCCGTTGCGTCCGCCGCCGCTGTTTCCCATTTTGCCAAGCAGCGTGCCGGCGGTTACGGCTTGCCCGGTTGAAATCCCGGGAGAAATACTGTCCAAATGCGCATATAAATAGTAGGTATTATTTTCGGTGACAATTCCCACAAAATAACCAAGCTGATTATCCCAGCCCGCATCACGGACACTGCCGCTTGTCATGCTTACAACCGGAATACGCCCGCGAATATTTTCACGGTCTATAATTGCGGTTCCCATATGCGTCCGGTTTCCTTGAAAATTCATGTCAACGCCCCAAGAATCGCCGAACATTACGGAAGTTCCGTCCGATTCATCCGGAACGGGGAAAACTTCAATTTCCGTAAATAAATTTTCAAACATCGTCACATAAGGCGCAAGGCTTCTTGAATTATACTGTTTGAGCAAACTGTTAAAATCTGAAACATAAAATTGCTCCAAAACACTTAAATCATATGTAACATGTTTTTCCGGAAAGAATCCGTTCTCCGCGTTAAACACGGCAAAAAGCTTGGGAAAAGAAATCCCGTTCCGCGATGCGTAATTTTGCAAAAGCCCAATTGCCTGATGAGGCACACGAAATGCCGCAACTGTTTCCGCTTCAACCCGTACACGAATCCCCGGACGAAGCAACCCCCACACCCCAACAACCATCAAAATTATCGCCGCAACAACACATGCCCGAAAAAAATATTCTTTCATCCGTTTCATTCTGAAGTATCCGACGAAAATTCTTCGTCTGCCAATTCCCGCCCTGCGTTTAATCTTCTTGCTTCGCATATATAATAAACACCCCCATAGCAAAGAATATTCACCGGAAGTATTTTTAAGAAGCGAAATAATTATCGCTAAAGAAAAAACTAAACAAAGCCGATATACTATTTGCTACTTGTGGGCTGATTTTGCAATGTTCGGAAACATATGTTACTTGACAGTAAGTATTCCGTCATGTAAAGTAGGCCGCAGGAGTAACTAAATCTAGACTATGGGGGAACACTATGTCTAATATGGTAGTACGTACAAACGTATTCGCGCTTAACGCGCATAGAAATTTGACAAACACAGGCCTTCAGCAGCGTCAAGCCGCACAGCGGTTAAGCTCCGGCTTTCGTGTAAATTCTGCGGCAGACGATGCCGCCGGTTTGGCAATCTCCGAATCTATGCGTGCACAGATTCGCGGGTTAGACCAAGCCAGCATAAACGCGCAAGACGGTGTAGGTCTTATCCAAACAGCCGAAGGCGCAATGGCAACCATTTCCGATATGGTAATTCGTGTGCGTGAACTTATGGTTCAAGCAGCAAATGATACGAATACATTTAAAAATCGTGAAATGATTCAAGAAGAAATCGACCAAATCATGACTGAGATAAACGACGTTACCTTCCGCACCCAATTTAACACCCGTACATTGCTTGCGGGCGGTTTGGGCGGCGAAGGCGGCGGTCCTTCAAGCCCCGTATCCTTGGAATGGATGGTATTCGACCAAGCAAGAGTAATTGGAAACAGCCAACCGGGCGGTGTTGTAGGCCCCGGGCGTATGCCGAGTGTACATGACAACCCGAACAACAGAAACCAAACAAGCCTTCGCAATTCTGTTATCGAGTTGCAAACCGAAATGCAGGAACTCGCAAGGCGTGTAGCGGACAGAAAAGTTGCAGACCCGAATATTAACTTCACTGCGGATGACCGAAGTGCAGTATTTAGTAACATAAACACTTTGGACTTCAGCGGCTTATTGATGCTTCCTGCAGAGCGCACGGAACTTCAGGGCATAGCCAACCGCCTTGAAAGCTTGATGCGCAACGGGCTGCGTGCGGCGGAAGACCTTTTCCAAACAACCCAAGACCAAATTAATGCCCTTGGCGGACAAGGTTCCATAAACAATGACGGATCTTCGGTTTTTTCCGGCCCCGCTATCGGGACATGGAATTTAGAAGCCCGTACCTTGTTACAGGAAGTGCGTGACTCGACTGAGAATGCTATGAATGCTATCAACAACGCAATGAATCAGCCTATCGGTCGGGCATTAGAGGAAATGAACTTGGTTCTGCGGGACATAGTTGGTAACATGAACGGGTCTTTGTCAAGTGATTTGAATATGTCGGCGGCATCAATAGGCTTCCCCTTCCCCTCTGCGCAAGCGGCGGCTACGGGATTCACTGTTGCGGCTGCGGATATTGATTTTAATTTCGCGAGTGCCGCTGCCGCACGGGCCGGAGGATTGGCTCATAACACTCAAATTGCGCCGGGCATTTTCTTGATACATGGGCCCGGTGCTACGGCTTCCTTTGCTACCATGCGCGATGCCAACACCACGATGGCTCCGCCTATTGGTCCTTCCGGTTTTGGTGTGAACTTTGACGGTACTAATTTCACACTCTCGTTTTCGCATGGTCAACAGGTTGCAGCTGTAAGCGGTATGCCGGGTCCTACCAATGTCTTTTTAGTCAATGACGGCAGTGGAAACTGGTCATTCAACACAGCTGCTAATGGGTCTGGCGCAAATGTACGTATGGTAGGCGGAACCTTTATTGTACCCGATGAGGGTACCGGCACACCAAACTCTTCCCTTGATGAACTGGAAAGACTGTTGGATTTATCCAGGGATGTTTTGGGCAATGTTATGCTGGAATCCAATGCAATGTGGTTCCAAATTGGTGCGAACACCATGCAGGGCATGGTTCTGCAACTTAAAGGAATCCACACCGGTATACTTGGCGGCGGTAGCAGAGACTTGGCAATGCTCATTGATGTCCGCGAAGGAAGCGGTGTACCAATCTCCGAACAACTCAAATTTATTGATGCCGCAGAGGGCATAGTAAACGGTCAGCGCGCACAACTGGGCGCAATCCAAAACCGATTGGAATTCACCCGTCAATCTCTCGACGTTTCCAGCGAAAACCTCTCGGCTGCAGAATCCCGCATCCGCGACACAGACATGGCTCGCGAAATGATGCGCTTCACACAAGCACAAGTGCTTCAACAAGCAGGTATCTCTATGCTTGCACAAGCAAACCAACTGCCTTCATCAATTCTGCAACTGTTACAATAATCGTAATCACAATAAAAAATATATGCCCCGGCAATCCGCCGGGGCTTTTTTTTGCGCATATACTTGGCATAATTCAAGCGCGGGTGTATAATTGCGCGTACAAAAAAATTCCGGGAGGAATTGATATGAGTCCATTCGAACATGAATCAGCGCGGCGAAAGACACAGCAACAGCAATCACAAAGCGGAGCAGTGTCGAATTTGATGATTGACGGTATTGAGGCGGTGGCTTGGGCCGGGTCGGCTTTGGTTGATGCCGGAAAACAAATCATATCGGCAACCGATGGTATTGCAGAGGTCGCATCTGAATCGGCAAGTGCAATTGCAGAGTGCGCAAGCGGAGCAGTTGAAAGCATAGGTGATTTGGCAGGCGGCATTGCTGAGGGAATTATTGAGGGGATTTTTGACGGAGTTTAAGGAGGAAAACTAATGGCAAGAAGACTAATCGCATGTTTGGACATTATCAACGGCAATGTTACAAAAGGTGTAAAATTTCAAGAAAATATTGACATTTGTGCGGCAGAAGAAATGGCTGCAAAAATGCAGGCAGTGCAAATAGACGAAATCATTTTTTTCGATGTAACCGCAAGCAACGAAAAACGTATGATTGATGTTGAAACCTTAAAAAAAGTTGCAGCGAAAGTTTCTATTTCGTTTATTGTTGGCGGCGGAATTCGGAATATAGATGATATAAGCGAAGCAATTAAAGTCGGTGCAAATAAGGTAAGCGTGGATTCCATTGCTGTTCGTAATCCGGAAATTATTCGCGAAGGCGCGAAAGAATTTGGCTCGCAAAGCATCGTGCTTTCAACGCAGGTGAAGCTTGACGAAAATTTTCCAAGCGGTTATCAGGTTTACATCGACGGTGCGAGAACAGCTACGGGCTTGGACGCAATCGAATGGATAAAACGTGGGGAAGAGCTTGGCGCGGGCGAAATTTGCATAAACAGTATCGATAGAGATGGCATGTTGCAGGGTTATGACATTCCGCTGATGAAAAAAGCGGAAGCCGCCGTGCATGTTCCGCTTATTGCATCCGGCGGCGCGGGTACACCGGAACATCTTTCTGATGTATTTACGCAAACACGGACTGAAGCCGCGATTATAAGCAGTATGTTATATTCGCCGCGACTTCAGAAAAATTATACACCAAAAGAGTTGAAAGAATTTTTAACAGGAAAAGGCGTGGCAGTTCGCCCGTTTATAGAAAATGCTTAACCGTGTGTGCATAATTGTTTTAGACAGTGCGGGGATCGGAGAATTACCCGATGCCGCCGAATATGGCGATGTCGGGGCGCATACGCTTGGAAATGTTTTTGCGGCATGTACGCCTGAAATTCCGAATTTGCTTGCGATGGGGCTTGGCAATATTGAAAATTCGCGTTTGCCGCAGGTTGAAAATCCGACGGCGATGTTCGGGCGGATGGGGCAAAAAACACGGGCAAAGGATACTACAAGCGGGCATTGGGAAATGATGGGGCTTATTGTAGACCCGCCGTTTCGCGTGGTGGAAAAATTCCCGGAGGAAATGCTTTCGGAATGGCTTAGGCGAGCAGGGCGCGACACAAAATGGCTTGGAAATTTCCCTGCATCCGGCACACAAATAATCGACGAGCTTGGCGAAGAACACATGAAGACAGGTGCGCCGATTGTATATACTTCGGCAGACAGTGTGTTTCAGATAGCCGCGCACGAAGAAATTATTTCGATTGATAAGCTGTACAAGCTTTGTGAAACCGCCCGCGAGATGTTGGTTGGAGAATTGTTTATCGGACGTGTGATTGCGCGGCCTTTTGTGGGAAAACCGGGTGCGTTTTCAAGAACAGAGAACCGCAGGGATTACGCCGTTCCGCCAACAGGAAAAACACTTTTGGACGCATTAGAGGAACACGGCAAAACCACGCTTGGAATCGGCAAAATCGAAGATATCTTTTGTCGTCGGGGCGTGGCGGAAGCGAACCACACAAAAAATAACGCCGCTGGTATTGCCGCAACAATCGAATCATTAGAAAATAACCACGCGCATACAATTATTTTTACAAACCTTGTAGATTTTGATATGAAATTCGGCCATCGCAACGATGTGAAAGGTTATGCGAAATCCCTTGAAGAATTCGATAAGGAGCTTCCGAAAATTCTTGCCGCTCTTCGCCCCGATGATTTGCTGATAATCACAGCAGACCATGGTTGCGACCCCACAACCCCCGGCACAGACCACACGCGTGAGTATGTGCCTGTTTTGGCGTATCAGAGGAACGTCCCCCTGGCACACTTGGGTACACGTGAAACTTTCGCGGACATTGCTGCCACAATTTATGAGGGGCTTGGATTAGGGCGGTGGAGTATCGGGGAATCGTTGTTCTAATTATTTCCAATAGTATGCTTCGAAAATAAGGGCATACTATTTTTATGATTATACGATTTTTAATTTACGGCGCACTTGGCTGTTTAATCGAAGTGCTTTGGACCGGGCTTGGCTCACTAAAAAGCAGAAATTTTTCGCTAAGCTCCAACACAAGTCTTTGGATGTTTTTTATTTACGGTTTGGCAGTTTTTCTTGAGCCGTTCTTTACTATTCTTGCGCCGCTTAATTTTCTTTTGCGCGGTTTAATTTACGCCGCGATGATTTACGCAGTGGAATTTGTTACCGGGTCAATTTTAAAACGTGCAAATGTTTGCCCATGGGATTACAGCCACACGCGGTTTCATGTGAAGGGGTTGATTCGTTTTGATTATCTGCCCGCGTGGGTTGCTCTCGGTTTACTTTTTGAGCAGATTTACTGGTATATTTTGTAGAAATCGTATATAATAAGCTCCGAAAGGGGTTGTAAAGATGCGATGGGTCATGGGTTATATAGCCGCTTTGTGCGTGCTTGTGTTGATTGTTAGCCAAAGTGTAATCATACCCACATTTTTTATGCCCTTTTTTCGTTGGCATTACAACAAGGCGGACACTGCGGATACAATAGGAATCAGCCATGAGGACTTAATGTGCATTACAACCGAACTTTTAGATTATATGCGCGGCAGACGCGATTCTCTTGAAGGAATAACGGCGGAGGTAATAGGACGGGACGAGTTGGCAAGCCGTGTTTACGGGCAAAATTTTTTTTCCGCAACAGAAATTCGGCATATGATTGATGTTCGTGTTTTATATGAGCAATTGTTTATTGTGCGTAATGTGGCGTTTTTTTTACTTATCGCGCTTGTGCTTGGAATGTTTTTAATAAAGGAGAACCCGCTTTTTTTGCTTTCGCGTTGCTCGCGGGAGATTTTAGCGGGTTTTTTGGCTGTCATGGTACTTTTGGGAGTAATAATCGCCATTGATTTTGAGCGTTCGTGGGATATTTTTCATCATATTTTTTTCCGCGCAGATGTCGAAAATTATTGGCGGCTCATACTCTTTGTTGACTTGATGATTAATATGTATCCGTTAAATTTTTTTATTAATATATCAATTTTTGCGGCGGGGCTTGTGACGATAATGTCTGCGGTGATTATTACCGCCGCAAGTTTTTATTTGCGGTATGCCCGTCGTTTGCCGGGGTTTAGAACGCCATGATCATTTTGTGGATTCTACTTGGATTGATTGCCGCTTTGTTGACGTTGATTCTGTTTGTAATTTTGCTTTCCGCCGTTCCCATAAAATATAAAGCAACAGCCGAAATTAACGAAAGCACAAATATTTCTGTGCGCGTAAGCTGGTTTTTTTGGCTGGTTCGTTTTGTCTATGAAAATCATGGAGGCATTGAAAAAACAGATTTCCGCATTTTATTTTTCAAAATCGGAGCAAGAAAAAAGAAAAACCCGGTTCGCAGTCCCGAAAAAACCGCCGAGAAAATATCTTCCCCGGAGAAAATTCCCGAAAAAAAACCGCCCCCAAAAAAAGAAAGCGTCTACAAAAGCTTCGCAAACTTGCGTGATGTCTTGACAGAATCAAAAGTTAAAACGATAATAAAACCATTAGCAGAAGTAGTAAAAAAAATATTCAAACTGTTGTACCCAAAGCATATAAATGTTTCGGGCGTTATGGGTTTGCCGTGTCCGTTTGAAACAGGATTGATTTTTGGTGTATATGAAACCGTTGCGGGATTTTTAAATATAAGAGACAAGGTTCGTTTTGCGGGGGATTTTAACACGGATGTTTTTGTTTTTCGTGCAAATGCCGAAGTACGCGGGCGGGTTTCTGTTTTCAGAATAGCTTTTCCCGTTATCGGACTTGTTCTGAAAAAACCTGTGAGGGTAGTTTTAAAAGATGTTATAAAGGGGTTGTAGAATGAGTAATGTAAACGAAAATTTGAAAATGCTTTTTTCCAAGATGGAAGAATTTGTTTCTACCAAAACGGTTGTGGGTGAACCGGTACATTTTGATAACACTATTATTGTGCCGCTTATAGATGTAACTTTCGGAATGGGGACGGGTCTTGGCGGCGGCGACAAAGAAGCAGGCGGAGGAGGTGGGGCAGTAGGTGCGAAAATGACACCTTCTGCTGTAATTGTAATTGTTGACGGCACTGTTCAGCTTGTGAATGTGAAAAACCAAGATAGCGTAAACAAGCTTGTTGACATGGTTCCGGGAATTTTGTCAAAATTAAATCTTGGTTCTGTGTTCAATAAAAAAGGAAAAACCGATTCGGCAGACGATGAGTTAGGGGCAATGTAAAATGGATGCTTCTTATATAAATCCTTTTGTTCAAGGAGCGCAGCGCGTTTTTTCCATGATTTGTCAGGAAACTCCGTCGCTGGGTAAAGTTTTCGTGAAAAAAAGGCCGTATACCACTTCGGAAGTTTCCGTTTCGATTGATATAATCGGGGCTTTCGAGGGAGAGGTTGTTTATAATATGACTCCGGACGCAGGATGCTTTATTGTGTCCATGATGATGGGCGGTATGCCTGTCTCTTCTCTGAATGACGATATGTCAATGTCGGCTGTGTCTGAACTTGCGAATATTATTTCGGGCAATGTCGCGACTATTTTCGCGGGCAAGGAAATAGTAGTTGACATAAAACCGCCGCAACTCAGATTCAATGCAGATGAAAGTTTTTTTCGTTTTGCCGCGAGGGTTCCCGCGGTTGTTTGCGTTCCCTTAACATTCAAGAACGGGCATATATTTGAATTGGATATAATGATTCCGTAGAAATTTTTACCGTTTTACCCAGCGGTAATGTAATATTCGGCATAGTATGACCGCAGGGCAGACCTGCAATTATCGGCTTTCCCTCCGGAATTAGAAGCTCGCTTATGGCGAGCTTTATTGTTTCCAAATTTTCCGGCGAAAAATCGCCCAAAATGAAACCCGCCGCATTTTCCAGCTTGCCCGCAAGTTTCAACTGTAATATCATCCTGTCAACCCGATACGGCTGCTCTTGCGTCTCTTCCAAAAATAAAATACGCCCCCTCGTCTCTATCTCAAACGGCGTTCCAATTAACGACGCAATCAACGTAAGATTACCGCCGGTAAGAATCCCGGTTGAATTGCCTTTTTGAACAATTTCAAGAATGTGGATGGAAAATGCCGATTTTTTTAACCACGAAAAGCACGAAAATTTTCGTGTTTTTTTGTGTCTTTCGTGGTCAATTTCTCTTTCAGCTTTATTCCCCTCGCTTTCAATCATTAACATTTGCATAAACGATTTTAAAGTTATTTCATCTGCGTTTGGCAAGTCGGCGCCGGGCATTGGGGCATGATAGGTTATTAGGTTGCAGAATTGGTTTAGGACTATGTGCAGGGCAGTTACGTCGCTGTAACCCGCGAAAATTTTCGGGTTGCGGCGAATCATGGAGTAGTTTAAGTGTGGAAGCAGGCGTGATGCGCCGTATCCGCCCCGTGCCATGAGGATGCCTTTGATGTTTTTGTTTGCGAAGGCATTGTGAAGGTCGCGAAGGCGCAAGGTGTCCGGTCCCGCTAAATATTCATGGGATGCGTAACAGCTTTCCGTAACGTGAACGCGAAGCCCCATACCTTCCAAAATTTTTATTCCGGCGGAAAGTTTTTCGGGGTTAACGGGACCGCTTGCGGCGGTTATTGCAATTGTGTCGCCTTCGCGAAGAGGATTTGGTTTTCTCATGCTTATATATATGTAAAAGATTTATAAGATATTTCTATTTGACTTTTCTGTGTGTGAGCTGTATAATCCTCGTTTAATGGGGCATAACATTTTGTGCCGCTTTTTTTCATATTTACTTACCGGAGGGATTTTGCTATGGCTGACAAAAAAACTGTTTTAACATACGAGGGTTTGAAAAAACTTGAAGATGAACTGCACGAACTGAAAGTTGTGCGCAGAAAAGAGGTTGCGGCAAAAATTAAAGACGCGCGCGGACAGGGCGACCTTTCCGAAAACGCCGAATATGATGCCGCAAAAGACGAGCAGGCCGAAATAGAATCGCGTATAGCTCTAATTGAAAAAATCCTTCGCAACGCCGAAGTGATTGACGAAGAAGACCTTGACCAAGACTCTGTTTCAATAGGGTCTAAGGTGCGTGTTCTTGACATGGAGTTTGATGAAGAGGTTGAATATCTGATTGTGGGTTCAACCGAGTCTGACCCGATGGGTGGCAGAATTTCCAATGAATCTCCGCTTGGCATGGCATTGCTTTCAAACAAATGCGGCGATACCGTAACGGTAGACGCACCGCAGGGTTCTTTGCAATATAAAATTCTGCAAATAGCATAGGGTGGGTTTTTAAACTCTCCATTAATAACCTCTTTACAATAAGCGACACGTTCTTTATAATTGTGCAAAGGGGGTAGCGTCATGCGCATCGAAAGAATTTCCGACACGCAGATGAAATTCATACTAATGGTAGACGATTTGGAAGAACGGGATATAAAAATAAACGAACTTTCCTATGCTTCCGATAAAACCCAGCAACTTTTCCGCGAAATAATGACTTTAGTGCAAGATGAACAGGAATTTGTAGAGGGAGAAACCCCCCTTATGTTTGAGGCTATGCGCGTTGGCGTTGATAGCCTTGTTGTGGTCGTGACAAAAATCAACCAGCCCATAGACGGTGAAAAAAAATTCAATTTGATTCCCGCCGCGCGACAGGAATGCCGCTTCAAAAAGAGCAGTCCAATCAAGCAGGCCGAGCAAGCAAACGAAGACAGTTACAGCATATTCTCTTTCGATAACTTAGACCTTCTTGCCGCCGCAACAATTCGTCTGCCACAAAACTTCGCTGGAACAAGCCAAGTACACAAAATGGATGGTCGCCTGTTTCTGATAATCACAAACGAAACCGAAGACACAAGCACAACCGCTGAACTTGAAGCAATTTTATACGAATACGGGCAAAAACATATATCGAACAGACTAAGCCACCAATACTTAATTGAACGCGGCGATATCTTAATCGCCGAAAATGCCGTTGATAAATTGCGTATGTATCATAATGCGTAGCCTCCCCCTTTGACGGGGTTTAATAATGATAAATTTGGATTACGCATCGCACACGCAAGCAGATGAAGCCGTGCTTGCGGAGTTTTGTAAAATTGAGCGCGAATGCGCGGGAAATCCCTTGTCGGCGCACCAAAGCGGGTGCGAAGCGCGTGAAATATACGAACGCGCAACAGAGGGAATTTCCGCGCTTCTTTGTGTTAATAAATCAGAAATAATTTACACATCAGGCGCAAGTGAAGCTAATAATTTGGCTGTGAAAGGGATTGCGCGGGCATATGTGCACACAGGGCGGCATATTCTTTCGACTTGCTTGGAACACCCGTCTGTTAGCGGCGCGTTGACTTTTCTCAGCGAAAATGGTTATGAAATAGAATTGTTAAAAATTCTGCCGAACGGAAAAGTTGACCTTTCACATTTGAAAACCGCTATAAGAAACGATACAATTTTGCTGTGCGTCAGTGCGGTTGATAGTGAACTGGGCGCGATTCAACCAATGGAAGAAATTGCGGCAATTAAGGCGGATTTTCCAAACTGCCATCTCCATATAGACGCTGCACAAGCCGTAGGAAAAATTCCGATGCCTTGCGTGCATGCTTCAACGTTTTGCTTTTCCCCGCATAAATTCCACGGCCTTGGTGGTTTCGGGGTGCTTGTGAAGCGCGAAGGCGTAGTACTTGAGCCGTTAATCCACGGAGGTTCAGAATCGAACGGATTGCTTTATCGCGGTGGGACACCTTCGCCCGCGATGGCATCAGCCTGTTTTGCTGCGTTACAAAAAGCCCTGCAAAACCAACACGAAAATTTTCAACATGTAACAATCCTGCGAAACTATTTATTAGAAAATCTCCCCAAAACCATGAGAATAAACAGCCCGTCCGACGGCAGCCCGTACATTTTAAACATAAGCGCACCGAATATAAAGGGTAAAGCCTTCCAAACTGTCCTGAACGAACGCGGAATAGCCGTCTCTGTAAAATCCGCCTGCTCAACAGACAATGCGCCGTCGCGCCCGGTTTTTGCCGTATCCGGCGATAAAAAAAACGCGCTCAACTCATGGCGCGTAAGTTTTAGTAATCACACAACAATGCAAGAACTTGATACATTTCTTTCCGCCGTGCGTGAGATTTTAAAGGAGTATTCACATTGAAAGATTTGACCCCAATTCAAAAAATAGAGCGCAGTATACATAAAAAATTCCGCCGTGAAATTTGGCGGAAATTTGTTGCGGGTGTGCAGCAGTATGGGTTGATTACAGAGGGCGATAAGATTGCTGTGTGTGTTTCAGGCGGTAAGGATTCGATGCTTATGGCGAAGCTTATGCAACAATTGCATCGTCATAGTGAGATTCCGTTTGAGTTGATTTTTTTGGTAATGAACCCCGGATACAATGAAATAAATTTTCAAAAAGTTGTTGCGAACGCGGCTTTTTTAGAAATTCCCATACAGGTTTTTGATTCGAATATTTTCGATGTCGTAACAAAAACGGACCGTTCGCCGTGTTATCTTTGCGCAAGAATGCGGCGCGGGTTTTTGTATTCGGCGGCGCAAAAGTTGGGCTGTAATAAAATCGCGTTGGGGCATCATATGAGCGACGTTGTTGAAACAACGCTGATGTCCATGCTTTTTGGCGCGCAATTTAAAACTATGTTGCCTAAGCTAAACAGCAAAAATTTCCCCGGAATGCAGTTAATTCGTCCTATGTACTGTATAGAGGAAAACGCAATTTTAGCGTGGAAACGCTATAATTCGCTTTCCTTCATACAGTGCGCCTGTCCGCTGGCGGAAAATTGCAATATCTATGATGCTTCCGGCGGCACATCTGCGCGTCAAACGGTGAAAGCACTTCTTTCGCAACTGAAAAAAGATAATAAAGATGTGGAAAAAAGTGTGTTCCAAAGTTTGCAAATGATTAATCTTGAAACGGTAATCGGTTACAAATTAAACGGCGTGGAATATTTTACTTCTTCTCCCGCGTCGAATTAGCCATATTTTGGATTTCGAACATTTGCTTGTCGAGTTCGGAAATTTGTTCTGCGCATTCCCATAAATTTTTTGTTATGGATTCGGGCATATCATCGTTAAATTTATAGCGCACCTTATGTTCGAGAGCAGCCCAAAAATCCATAGCCTGCGTACGAATTTGCACCTCTACGGGAATTCGTTCTGTTTGCTCGGTTAAGTAAATAGGAACCTCTATGATTAAATGGTAACTGCGATAACCCGAGGGCTTTGGAGACTCAATGTAATCGCGTTGCCTTAGAATTTTTATGTCCGGCTGACGTTTAATAATATCGGCAAGGGTAATTATATCCCTCGCGTATGAACAGATACAGCGAATTCCCGCGATATCGGTGAGTTGGGTTCGCGCGTTTTCTGCCGTTATTTCAAGTCCGCGGCGATTCAATTTATCCGCTATACTTTCCGGCGATTTCATTCGGGTTTTTACGTGTTCGATAGGGTTGTACGTTTGCAAATTTTGAAATTCCTCTAAAAGTGTCCATACGCGCATTTCCATATTTTTCAACGCGCAACTAAACAATACCAATTCCTTTTTTAATTTTGTGAACTCCTCCGGTGAAAACAAAACAGCCATTTTGCTAGCCCCTTCCTGTGCGGAAAAATTCTAAGAATCTTTCTTAGACTCCTTTATTATAGCATAAAATTCCGTCGCCGCAATACACTCCCGCTATATGCCCAGGCTTGTCTAAGACGACGAATCTTTCAAAAAGCTTCCTGCTTACAACCGCCGAAAGCGACGGATTTGCCATAATACCTGCAATATCGCGCCCGTGCGCGGTACATAAAAGCTTCACGCCCGCGTTAAGAACAGCGTCAACGGCGCGTGCGTCTTGCTCGCCGCCCAGCTCGTCGGCGGCTATCACATCGGGCGACATTCCGCGAAGCAACATAACCATTGCAATTGATTTTGGGCAGCAGTCAATCACGTCGGTTCTGATGCCTATGTCATTTTGCGCTATGCCGCGAAAACAACCGGCTATTTCGGAGCGTTCGTCGGCAAGACCCACGGTCAATCCGCCATCGGAAATTTGACGCACAATGTCACGAAGAAGTGTTGTTTTTCCGCAACCGGGCGGCGATACAATCATTGTGTGTTTCATCTTGCCGTTTTCCAAAATAAAAGGCAAAACAAAATCAGCGCAACCAAAAATACTGCGCGCTACACGAATATTTAACCCGCTGATATATCGCCATGCCCTCACCGCGCCGTTTTCAATCACGACCTGCCCCGAAACTCCAACACGATGCCCGCCCGGCAATGTAATATATCCCATCGAAAGTTCCGCCTCGAACGCGTAAAAAGAATACTGACTAATCCGTTCCATTGTCTCTCGAATATCTTCCGCAGTAGGAGAAAATTCATTTAATATATCACGCCCGCTGCTACGCAAAATCATAGGCTTGCCCGTACGTAGCCTAATCTCCGAAATCTTTTCAAACTCCGCCGTGCTTATGCCATCAAGCCGCCGCGCTACCCCCGTCCCAAGAAACGCACGGATGTTTTCTTTTATATTCAAACAATCTCCCCCATTGCTACACGAATATTTTTTTCGCCGCTCTTGCTTCGTGCAGAACTTTTTCTATGTCGATGGTTGTATATTCGCCTTTTTCATAAAGAATGCGTCCGCGAACTATTGTCATTTCAACATCGCGGCCACTTGTGGAGTAGGCTAGGTTAAGTATGGGGTCATAACACATGGTTTGACGGGGGTTGTCCATGTCGATTAAAAGCATGTCTGCGTCGTAGCCGTCTTTGAGTATACCGCTTGAGCTTTCGCGTCCTTGGGCTTTCGCTCCGTTTGATGTTGCCATTTTTAATGTTTCGTACGCGGGCAGAATGGTTGGGTCGGCGGTGATATATTTTTGCAAAAGCGATGCCATTTTTAATTCCTCGAAAAGGTCATGCGAATTATTTGAAGAAACGCCGTCCGTACCGAGTGCAACATTAACGTCGGCTTGAAGCATTTTTGTGACTGGCGCAAGCCCGCTTGCAAGCTTCAAATTGGAAAGCGGGTTATGCACAACGGTAACATTTTTCGCGGCAAGAATTTCGATGTCTTCGTCCGTGACCCAAACTCCGTGCGCCGCAATGCACGGCACATCGAAAACGCCGTGTTCCGCGAAAATTGCCGTAGGTGTTTTACCGTATTTTTTTACGCAATTTTCATGTTCCGTTTGTGTTTCCGAAAGATGAACGTGCATTCTCAGATTATTTTTTTTCGCAAGTTCCAAAACCTGCTCCCAAACCCGTGGGAACGATGTGTACACACTATGAATTGACGCGTCGATTATAACAGCGGTGTCGTTTTTTTCCTCCAATGCGCGAATTGTCTGGTTGTATTCTTTGCACGAAAAATAATCGAAATTTTCTTCGTCAAATCCGATAACACCATTGCAAATATTCGCAATCATTCCCACTTCGCGAGCCGTTCGAGCCACTTCGTCCATATCACAGTACATATCCGAAAAAGCCACTGTGCCGGACGATAACATCTCTGCCATAGCAAGCAAAGTTCCCGTACGAACAAGCGCAGATGTAAGCTTGCTTTCCGCCGGAATTAAATAATTGAAAAGCCAATCTTCCAAAGCACGGTCATTGGCATAACCGCGAAAAAGTGTCATTCCCGCGTGTGTGTGGCAATTGTATAGGCCCGGCATAAGAACTTTGTTCGTACAGTCGATTACGCGCGCCGCTTTTTCTTTTTCCACGTCGGAAATTTTTATTTTTCCGTTGCTAATTCCAACATTTGCGTTTTCCAAAATCGGGGCTTCGGGATTCATTGTTACCACCGTTGCATTCTTAAATAAAATTTCCATTTTGTACCTCTTTCGTTTTTCGAGAAGTATAACGTACTTATAAAAAAAAAGTAAGCGCCGTTTAACGACGCTTCAGACTGATATAATATACTAAGCCAATGCCGCTTCCAGTTTACCCAAATCTTGCAATGGAAACATTTTCAGTAGTTCCTTGTATTGATGCTGGGTCAGCCCTTCGGAATCTACATAGATTCTAATTTTTCTGTCTGTATC
Organism: Defluviitaleaceae bacterium; assembly: GCA_009779835.1. Lineage (GTDB taxonomy): Bacteria > Bacillota > Clostridia > Lachnospirales > WQUN01 > WQVC01. Next base: position 25,164 of record WRBD01000014.1, read on the forward strand.
AGATTTTTTGAATTCATTTTTCAGTGATTCAAACGCCTCTAATTTCATTGCATCTGCTCCTTCGTTGTTTTCTTTTCCTTCCATTTTTTGTACCCTTTAGTTAATTCATATGCCGCCATCATCAAAAGAAAAACTGCGAAACCTTTTCTTAGATAATTCGCGTCAATTTTTACTGCAATTAACGCACCGGTTATCGCGCCGGGAATTCCCCAAAGAATCAAAGAGGGAAGCCCTTTTTTTTCGATATTGCCGTTTTTTTTGTGGACAAAAATTGCAAAAAGAGCGGTTGGCAGAAAGTATAAAAGATTAATATTTTGCGCCTTTTGTTGTCCGATGTCCAAAAAAATTGTAAGCGCGGGAATTAAAATTGCGCCGCCGCCTATTCCCATGCCGCTTATAATCCCCGATGCAAGCCCCACAAGAATATATATCATGAAAAAAGCATCCTAATCGCGCCGGCGGCAAGAAACGCGCCGAACAAAATATTTAACCACCATCCGGCAAGTTTGTTTAAAAGCTTTGCTCCGATAACTCCACCACAAATGCCCCCTGCGGAAACAAGCAATACAATTTTCCATTCCAAGTCCACGCCCCAAATATAAATTCCCGCGCTAATTACCGAAAGCGGCAAAATAACGGCAAGCGTAGTTGCGTGCGATTTTTTTGTTTCAAGCTTCATAAACTTTTGCAACGCGGGAACAAGTAAGCTTCCACCGCCCGCACCAAAAAGCCCGTTCGCAAGCCCAACAACAAGTCCTATCGAAGCCAATTTAAGATTTTTCATATGACTATTCTGTACAAATAAAATGATTTTATGTACGAACAAGCCCATCCTTTCGGACGGGCTCGTTTTATTATCTTTTTTCCACCATAAACTTGATGGATGTTTTTTCTTTGCCGTCTACCTCCAGTTGAGAGAACGCGGGTATGCACACAAGGTCGATACCATTTGGTGCAACGTAACCGCGGGCTACCGCGATGCTTTTTACAACTTGGTTCACGGCGGCAGCACCAATGGCGTTAATTTCCACCGGTTCGCCGTTGCGAAGAATGGCGGCAATCGCGCCTGCAACGGATTTTGGTTCAGACTTTGAAGATACTCTTAAAACTTCCATAGCATTTCGCCTCCTATCACGAAAAATGTGATTGTTATGATAGATTGATTATACACATTTTAAATGGAATTGCAAAAAATTTCGCCAAAAAATTCTACGAATCTACGAAATATATTTACGCATATTTTTAAGCGCGTTTTTTTCCAAGCGGGATACTTGTGCTTGGCTGATACCTATTTCATCCGCAACTTCCATTTGCGTTTTTCCTTCAAAGAAACGCAGTGAAAGAATATGTTTTTCTCTTTTTCCGAGCCGTTTCAGGGCTTCTGAAAGGGAAAGGTTTTCCAACCATCTGTTATCGGTGTTTTTTTCGTCGGAAACTTGATCCATTACGAAAATTGCGTCCGCGCCGTCGTTATACACTGGCTCGAAAAGAGAAACGGGGTCTTGAATTGCGTTCAATGCCATAATAATATCTTCTTTTGGCAGTCCCATTTCTTTTGCGATTTCTTCAATGTCCGGCTCTTTTGCGTTTTTTGCCGTAAGTTTTTCCTTAACGCTTAACGCACGATACGCCGTATCACGAAGCGAACGGCTTACCCGCACTGTATTATTGTCACGCAAATAACGGCGAATTTCGCCTATTATCATCGGAATAGATGTCATTAGGTGCAAATGCAAAAGGAGGACACCTGAATGACACGGAAACAGGCTTTACATAAGGCATTGGAAGCCTTGACAGACGAAACCGCAAAAGAAAAAATTAAAGAAATTTTGGACGATATGCCTTTGGTTAGTTGGAGCGAGAAAACTATTTTTGATACGATTGACCAATTTATTTTAGACCACGGACGAATCCCAACCGTAACAGATTTTAGAAAAAAAGGTCTGACGCCGCACCCTGTAATTAAACTTCGGTTTGGAATAAATTTGCGGGCTTTTTTAGATATATACTACCCAACAAATAAATTATGCAATTCAAAAATTTATTTCAATGAAACGCGGGAATTTTGGCAAGAATTTTTCATAAAAGAGTACCACAAAATTAAACCCGGCTCTGCTGAGGAGTATAACAGCAATAGAATAAAAGAAACTCCCTCATGGCAAACAATCGCAAAAATGTTTGAAATTATCAAATGGCTTGATTGGCTTAATTTTTGTAAGATAATTCCTTACGTTAAAAAGCACGAGCCAAGAAGCGGAAGTGTACAAACAAAACCGCTCTACACAACAAGCGTTATGACAATCACCTGCGCTGAGGGGCATTCATTTAAAGTTATAAAAAATAAAGACGGGGAAATACGATTCGCTTAAATATTAATTTTTGTGCTATAATCCACAAAAAATGAAATATGCGAGGGATATTCCGTGCTTTTGCAAATGAAGGACGTACAAAAAGCGATTGGTGTTGAAGAAATTCTCAATTCTGTTTCGTTTATTATAGAGGAAAATGAAAAGGTTGCGCTGGTTGGGGTGAACGGCGCGGGAAAAACATCGGTGTTTCGGCTTATAACCGGCGAGTGGCAAGCGGATGACGGCGCGATTACCAAAAGCGGCGGCAATTCCGGTGTGCTAAAAATCGGATATATGCAGCAGTTAAATGAAAAAGATGAAAATTCCACAGATGAACGCAGTCTTTACGAAGTTTTGGACAGCGTTTTTTCACATTTAAAAAAAACCGAAGAAGAAATACGTACGCTTGAAGCAAATATGGGCGGGCTTGAAGATACGAAACTTGAAGAAGCATTAAAACGTTACGACAGTTTAAGTTTTCGGTTTAAAGAGGAAGGCGGTTATGAAACAGAAAGCCGCCTAAAAGGTGTGCTTCGCGGATTAGGCTTTACCGAAACACAGTGGCAGCAACCTTTTAATCGTTTTTCAGGCGGGGAGCGCACTCGCGCAGTGCTTGGAAAGTTGCTTCTTGAACAAAACGACCTTCTTCTATTGGACGAGCCTACTAACCATTTGGATATCGAAAGTGTAATCTGGCTTGAAGAATATTTGAGAAATTTCCCCGGTGCGGTGCTTATAATTTCACACGACAGATATTTTATTGACAAAGTTGTCACAAAAACCATCGAAATTGAAAATAAAAAATCTATGGTTTATAATGGGAATTACAGTTACTTTGTAAGCAAAAAATCAACCGACCGCGCACTTGCGGAAAAAGCGTTTGCGGAACAGCAAAAAGTTTTAAAACATCACGAAGAAGTGGCAAAAAAAATCCGTTCTTTTAAAACGGAAGCGGCGATTATACGCGCAAAAAGCCGCGAAAAACTTTTGGCAAAAATCGAACGCATAGACGCACCCGAACAAGACCCCGCAAAAATGCGGTTGCGTCTTAAACCGCGCATAAACTCGGGCAACGATGTGCTTTCTGCGGAAGATTTAAAAATGGGATTCGGCGGCAAAACGCTTTTCCGTGAAATTAGTTTTGAAATAAAAAAAGGCGATAAAACCGCCCTAATCGGGTCGAACGGAATCGGCAAAACAACGCTGATAAAAATTCTCACAGGCGAACTTACACCCCTTGCGGGGCGTGTTCGCGAAGGCGTAAATGTCCGCATGGGTTACTATGACCAATCCCACGCATTTTCGGCGGAATCCGAAAAAAAGACGATTTTTCAAGAAATCGCAGATACTTACCCGCGTCTTACGCAAACGGAAATTCGCACAACACTTGCATCGTTTATGTTCATCGGCGATGATGTTTTTAAGCCGATTTCAACACTTTCCGGCGGTGAACGCGGCCGCGTTCAATTGTCTAAAATAATGCTTGCCGGGGCAAACTTTTTGGTATTGGACGAACCTACAAACCACCTTGATATTTTTTCAAAAGAAATTCTTGAAGAGGCTCTTCGCGAATTTTCCGGAGCGTTAATTTACATTTCCCACGACAGATATTTTATTAATAACACAGCAACAAAAGTGATTGAGCTGACCGAAAGCGGCATAAAAGAATTTTTCGGCAACTACGATTATTATACCGAAAAAAAAGCCCAACCCGTTTTAACAAACGAACCCGTGGCCACAGAATCTACATCGAAAGAAGAATATCTTCAAAAAAAAGAACGCGAAGCCCAAGCCCGCCGCAAAAAAACGCGTATAGATAAACTTGAACTTGAAATTTCTAAAACAGAAAATGAAATCGCGTTCTGCGAAGAAAAACTTTCTACCAACGAAGTAAATACAAACGCCGAAGCCGCACAAGCCGTTTTTGCGGAAAAAACAGCACTGGAAGAAACCCTTGCCGGGTTATACGATGAATGGGAAAAGTGGAGTTTAAACGAGGAGTGAATAAAACATGAAAGCAGAAAAAACCGTTAATTTTTTAATGTACATTGCAGGAATGGCTTTTAATTTGGTAATAATGGCGGTTGTGGGGCTTCTTGTGCTTGCAGGTTTTACTTGGGGCTTTGAAACCGGGGGCGGTTTTGCCAATATTATGACAGCGGAAGGCGAAAACTACGAAATAGAATTTAATATACCGCGTGACGCGTCAACGTTGGAGATTGCCAAAAGACTGGAAGCTGATGGCATTGTTCCAAACAGGTTCCTTTTTCAATTGGAACTTTTTTTGCGCGGAATTTCCAGCGATTACACTGCGGGAACATATACAATCAACACAAACATGAACAATGTGGAGCTTAACCGCGCACTTCGCGCACGTCCGCATGAAGTCGCGCCGCATTACGAAATACGAATTCCCGAGGGCTGGACTATCCGCGATATGGCGGAATATTTTGAAGAACGCGAATTTTTTACGGCAGATGATTTCTTTTACGTTGCGCAGTACGGGCATTTCAGCTTTGCGTTCCTTCAAGATGTGCCGTCCGATCGTCCAAACCGTCTTGAAGGTTATCTTTTCCCCGACACATATCAAATTCCCGTAAACCCGAACCCGGGCGATATTATCACAAGAATGCTTCAAAACTTTGACAGACGTTTCGATTACGAATTGCAAACCCGCGCGGCAGAAATGAATTTATCCATTGATGATGTAATCAAAATGGCTTCGATAATTGAACGCGAAACCCGTCTTGCAAGTGAACGCGCTCTTGTTTCGCAGGTAATTCATCGTCGCCTTGCGCAAAATATGCGTTTGCAAATGTGTTCCACCGTAAAATATACAATGGAAGAACCGCCTCTCCGTCTGCTATATATCCATCTTGAAGCAGACACACCGTATAACACATATCAGATTAACGGGCTACCCGTCGGACCCATTTCAAACCCCGGAGAAGCCGCAATCCGCGCCGCTTTGTGGCCCGCAGACACGGATTATCTCTTCTTTGTACTGCGCGACGAAGCTACAGGCGAACATCATTTCTCGCGAACGGAAACTGAACACGACGCCGCAAAGGCTAGGTATTCGTAGTATATTTTTTATGCAACTTTGAAATAATATTTAAAGGAGGTGCGCGGCATGGGAGAAAAAACGAATGACGCTTTAAAACTGGAAATTGCTGAAGAGTTGGGACTTTTGGATAAAGTGAATTCCGGCGGATGGAAAAGCCTTTCCGCGAAGGAAAGCGGACGAATAGGCGGAATTCTTGCGCGGCGTAAAAAAGCGGCTTCTGTTGCCGCGGAAAAATAAAATGTATGAAGGTTTTGCAAGTATGTATGACGCGCTTATGTCAGACACGCCCTATGAAAATTGGGCGGCATACATAGACGAGGTTTTGTGCGGTCAGTTTCGCGAAAAAAAGCGCGAAGCTCTTTTAGTGCTTGATTTGGCTTGCGGAACGGGGAATATTACGTTGCGGTTAGCTGAAATGGGCTACGATTTAATCGGTGTGGATGCTTCCGAAGATATGCTTGCGGAGGCGAACCGCAAGGCGTTCGACGCAAACAAAAAAATTCTATTTATCAAGCAGGATATGCGTGAACTAAACCTTTACGGCACGATTGATGCGGCAATTTGTGTTTGCGACGGGCTGAATTACATTTTGGACGAAAAAGATTTGCTCACGGTTTTCAAGCGAGTGCGTCTTTTTTTAAACCCCGGCGGAATTTTCATTTTTGACATGAACACAGAATATAAATTTAAGGAGATGTTTGCAAATAATATTTTCGAGGATACGGGCGAAGACGGCGAAGCTTACGAATGGGAAAATTTTTACGAACCGCAAACAAAAATAAACGAATACCGCTTAACTTTTTTTTCACATGAAAACGGCGGGATTGAGCCGTTCGAGGAGATTCATCGTCAGCGGGCATATTCGCCCGGGGATGTTTGCGATATATTACGTGCTGCGGGGTTTTCTTCCGTTGCAATCCACGATGGTTACAGCAACGAGCCGCCCAAAACCGAAAGCGCGAAGGTGGTGTTTATCGCGTTGTTATAAGGAGTTATTAAAATGAAAAAGATTATTTTTTTTATGATTATTTTTTTTCAATTTACATATTTTACAACGTTTGCTGAAGAATTGCTTCCTATCGACGCGGTACTTGTGCTTGATGTTTCGCGCTCGATGGCAACGGCAGACCCCGACAGAATTTCCCGTGACGCTATGCATCTTTTTATAGAAAAACTTTCAGAAAACCGCGATAGGGTAGGAATTGTGGTATACGCGGGAAACGTGGAGCGCAGTCTTGCACTGCAAGAAATACAAATGCCCAAAGACCGCGAAATTCTGAAAAATTTCATAGACGGGCTTGAATACGCATCATGGACAGACCACGGGATTGGTTTGTTGGAAGCTGTGCGAATGCTTGAGCAGTGTTTTTTTGACGAAGACGCTTCGCGTCAGGGAATAATTGTTTTTCTTACGGACGGTAACATGAACGTAAACCCGTGGGGCGAGCGAACAAACGAAACAGCACAAGAGGACGTACACGAAGCAATTTACACCGCGCGGGAACTGAATATTCCAATTCATGTAATCGGGCTTAATTTTGACGGAAATTTGGCGTGGCAACCCATAGAACTCATAGCCGAAGCCACAAACGGCCTTGCTTTTGAAACCGCAAATGCGGAAGACATTCCCGAAATTATAAACGCGTTTTTTCACGTGATGATAGCCGCGCCGCAAACACGAATTGAAGAACCGGAACCCCCCGAAGAAGTCACAGTTTTACAAGAAGCAACCGAAGAATATCTGCCAGAAACGTCTGTGTACATAGAAGAAGAAACGGAACACACAGAAGCTATATATGAAAACACAAACCATACAAAGAATTTTCTTGCAACCGCTGTCAGTTTCGTTTTAGCTGTTGCTATTGCTGCATTTTTATTTACAAAATCCACAAAGCTAAAGCGCGTTTTCACCGGAAAAATTATTCTTGAAACGCAGGGAGTACCGCGCACTCTAAATTTAATTGAGTACGGGAATCGTGTTTCGCTTGGCACGCTTTTGGAAAACCCCGCGCTTAACTCTGTAATTCTAACCCCATCGCCAACCGCGCCTTCGCATTTGCCGCAACTCAAAATAAAATGCAAAAACCACTCCGTTAAATTCATAAAAGATTTTATAGAGCAAGAAATTTCAAAGGGAATATCACTCACAACAGGCGCAGAAGTTTTAATTTCAGCGGACGATGTTCAAGTCCGTTTAAAGTATATCTAATACCCCATCTCCATATAAACGGCATTTAAGTCATCTTGTTGTATTCCAAGATAACGGCGGGTGTGGTTTAGGTTTGAATGATTATAAATCTCCATAAGAACAGCGGGGGAAACCCCGCTTTTCCATGCGTGGTAGCCAAAAGTTTTTCTAAGTGAATGGCAGGATATGCGCTCCGGAAGATTTATTGCCTCCCCTGCATTACGGATAATACGATACGCGTGAGAGCGGCTTATGTGCTTGCCAGTCTTGGGATTTGAAAATAAAAAATCATTGGGGGCTGAATAAGCCGCCGCCTGCTCAAGGTTGTTTGCTATTTTTTTATTGATTGCGATTATTTTTGTTTTGCCCGTTTTTTTCTCGGTAACAGTAAATGATTCACGAACGCGCTTTAATCTGAAATCATAAACGTCCCCCCAGTGCAACGGCAGTAAGTCCGAAATACGCAGCGCGGTGTACAGGCTGAACATAATAAGCCTATGATTACGGTGCTGTCCTAAATTAAAATAATAATCACATAAATCACGTACATTTTTTGAATTTCTTATTGGTTGGGTTATTGACATATGGAAACTCCTCCCTATATAATGCATATGTTAGTGTAACACGATATCTATTTTGTTGCATCGCTTGAAAGCCGCATAAAATCAGCTTTCATACATATTGGTTTTAGTTTTGAACGTGGACTTTGCCGTCCGCGTTCTTTTTTTTGCCCGATTTTACGGGCTTTATTTACCAGTGTAACAAAATAGATATTCTGTTGCATCGTTGTAGATTTCATTAAGCCGGAGGAGGGCTATTTATGAAAAAGCAAACAAAAAAAACCGCAGGAATGTCCATGGGTATCGTGATAATTTTTATCATGGTAATGAGTGTTGCCGTAACAGCTTTACTGGTAGTTTCGGTAAACGCGTTGCGTAGTGCAAATAGGTTACCGCAAATAGATGGTGACTATTTTTCGGCGGAAGCAGCTATGAACAGGGCTATGCCGGAGATTGCAACAGCTTTAACCAGCAGCCCTATCCGCACAGAGGTAGCACGCGATATTCGCAACGCAGCTCGAACAGTGACAACAACTACTAATAATTTAATCGCAGATATTGTTGCTGCCGACAACGTAGATACCCGTAGCCAAGTTTTAACGGATGCATTGGAAAATGATACGGTTTTTATGACTACACTTAACGCCCGAATTAACACCCTTATGACCAATACACCCGGTTTTACCATTCCGGGTCGTACCCCCGGTCAGAATGGTGCACCTACTCAAGCAGGAGGTGCCGCTAACATAGGTGCAGGTTCGGAACATTTTTACATGATACGAAACAACACCAATTTTTCTGAACCATTGGAAGGGTTCAACGCTCCGGCATTTATAAATATAGACAGAGAAGATAACGGCGATGTTCGGGTGGGTATTTCCACTAGGGTAACAGAAAACCCTGTCGCCGGTAACTTAACGATTACCGTTATACCATACATCACATTGATATCAGAAGCGGGTTCTGCAGAGATTTACGAGAGTATCACACTGCCGGTTTCTTCTTTCATACTGGAGCGGGATGCATGGAATCAAAACACGACTTACAACCAAGGACTAGGACCGGGAGGATATACGTTTACCACTGCGACAGGCAATATAGGCTCATATCCTCCTGCTACGGGAAATCGCCGGATATGGTTAGTAGGTGCCGGTTCCGCTCACCCTAACACTTATTCTGCAACGCAGAACGCTAATGCTACCCCAGACCCGGATAATTCAGGACGCGGGTATCACCGTAACAGCCCCGGTACCTATCTTAGTTACGCCTACACTCACGCTGTAAGAAGGGATCCAACCCAAGTCGGAATCGGCAACACTAATCCTAACCGTCCAACGGGGGGAGCGATAGCAATGTACGCCGCACCAATTCCTCCTGCACTAATAACATTTTTGGAGACTTTATTTACCAGTGCGACCTTCCACCCAACTCTTCCAACGGGAAGCCCTCATACATGGGTACTGACTAATCCCTTCAATATTACCACTCACCCCGCTGAACATGCTGCAATACAAAGTATGATTGCATTTGTTGGCACTACCAACGGGGCAAATATGCTACCGCGTAACGGACACTTTGGCGGTATGTCTGACGTTACACAAGGGGGTATGAGATGCCCGTACAGACATGCTCTCTATTTCTTGATGCGTTTGGGTCATGCAATTAATTGGCAAAACACTCCGGTACAGCCTGTCGGTATTGGTGCCGGTAATGCATTTCCAACGGCAAGCGTTCTCCCTGCAAGCAACACTACTCAGCTTTATATTCCCGCCGGTGACGGTGACGGTGCTACAGGTTGGTGGCCTGCCCATGGTTTACGGGATTCTCATGATTTGAGTAATCTCTTGCGGACTGCACACGAGGAACTTCTTATTTCCGGTACAAACTGGCGACGTATCAACGGTGAGATTGCGGTCTCAAGACCGGCTCTAGATGACAACGGAAATTCAATTCGAGAAATTCGATTCCCTCCCGATAGTAACTGGCGACGTGAAAACGATATTCCCAATGAAGAATGGAATGGTCGAGAGAATGAAAATACCGTATGTGAAATTGTTTATTCAACTAACCCAAGACGGACTACAAACCCAATTAATGCGCGTTATCTTCGCATTACACAAGGCGCAAATTCAGAACGTTACCTTCACGGAACAATTTCTTTGCCAAACTTGCAAGGAGTACACGCAGATACGCTGCGCATCAGCGGGACACTAAATTTCACCGGCACTTCCTCTGTAACGCGCTTTAATATAGGAAGCGACAGTAACGGCGATTTTAATGCGGTCAATTCACCTATAAATGCAACAATAAACAATGTGCATTTTGTAGCAGGGGGCAATGTTCAGCTGAACTTGGGGGCAGATGGTCGTCTGCTTGGTAATTCAATATATATGGCGCGCGGAAATCAATTTATTATACAAGGCTCCGGTCGCATTACAGTTGGTGCATCAGACCTTGCCCCGCAGTTTTTTTCTCGTAACCATATTTCCCTTGATGCGGTTGGAGATTATCACGGCGTGTTCGCCAGTGCCAGGTCTAATAATCCCATGAATCCACCCCCTGCCGGTTCAACCCTTGTTGGAATGGCTTTAGGTAATTATCACCCTCAAGCCAACAATACTTGGGTACCCGGTACCGAGAGTCTTTCCGCTACCATGATTGATAACGCGTTTGAGCGTATTCGGCGCACGATAATGTCACAAGCTGGAGGCAGCGGAGGCGGGTGGACTGTAAGAACCGATCCCGCAGGCTTTACCGCAGATATACAATCACCCACCATTCTCCGACTCCGATAAAAACAAAGCAAGGTGACAAGGGAACGATTCTCCTGTCACCTATATATAAAACCTAAACAACAAAGGCGCGGCTGTAACCGACCGCGCCTTGCTTTCGATTTTTGCCATTTCGGCAGCTCCTTTCGTGTTCCGTGGTAAAACAATTTCTTCCGCTGTCATTCCTCTTTGCAATCGTAATTCTATCATTCCCAAGTGTGCAGCTACCTCTTATTAACGGGGGTTATAATGAAAAAACTATTTTGCGTTTCCGTCGTCTTAATTGTTTTAGACCAAATTACAAAACATCTTGCACGGTATTTTTTTGCGGACGGCTTGGTTGTAATCATTCCGGGAATTTTAAGTATCGCTCCGTTTCATAACACGTATCTTGGATGGCTTGGATGGTGGGCAGGCATTGTTGATGTACCGTCACCATTTATTTTGATATTTTTGAAACATCTTTTAATTTTGCTTTTTTTGATGGTTATGTATTGGTATTTTTGCTATATTTCAGAAAAAAACCGCTTTTTGCTGAAAGCATCTATTGTGCCGGCAGTCTCGGGTATAGGCGGTTCGTTTATTGATAATTTACTTTTTAATGGCTCGTGGGATTTTATTTTTGTTTTCAATGCGTTAATTTTTGATTTGAAAGATTTTTACCTCTTAGCGCATTTAATTTTACTTATTATTTTTAGTGTACTTCTTGTTCCGCAATATTTAAAATTAAGCGAAAGACAACGCAGGCAGTTAAGTTTTTTTTCTTGGATACAAAATAGGTGCAAAGCTCCTAATTTAAGTCAATCCACAATGCAGGGCGTATGCCGCCGCCTGCTCCGCCGCTTAAATTAATCAGAAAACCGTCCATGCTAATCATTCCTGACGCGTTTACATATGCGGCAAAATCCAAATCTTCGCCGGGCGAGCGAAGCCACCACCATGACGGCAAACCCTGTGTGTCGGGGGTTTTGCGGGCGTTATTGTAGCGGTCATTGATAAATGCGTGATTGTCGGGGTTTTTATTTCCCCATTGACCGCTGTTACCGAAATATTTTATTACTTCTTCAACGCTTAACAGAAAAAGTTTATCTTCGGTTGTTTTGCCGCCATCTGTGCCGAACCATTTGTTTGGCGGGTTGGCGGTTTTTATTTTTGCTATTCTCGATTTTTCTTTTTGGCTGAATGTATTGCAAAAGGCTCCGTTTAAATATTGACGTAATGCGCAATTTTCCCATGTTATGTTTGAGAGCTTATTGTGATAGCCGCGTTTTTCCAGGATTCTTTCGCTTAGCAGCAGTGCCTTGCCGTTATGGACGTCCAGCACGCGCCAATCGTGCAAACCGAAGCGTACTATTTTATCCTGTGTATGGGAGGGTGACGGTTCTGCTTTATCCGGTTGCGAGCCATGCAGAGGAAGAGGCCCTACCAATGCAGATATACACTCCATTACACCCAGTGCGATGTCGTAGGGAATCATATAATCTTCCGACATTTCTCTTGCAAGAATCAAAAAGGTATGACTGTCACCTTTTTTAAGCTTGGAATAAGCGTGAAGGTCGCAAACGGCTATGCGAAGCAGGTTTTTAACATTTTTATTTTCATTTGCGAAATCGTTTAAAGCAGAAGTAAATCGGCTGTGATTGTTAAAAATTTCTATGCCAAATTGCGTTTTTATCATTTGCAATACTTGCTTGATTGAATCAAACATGATTATATATTCCTGCTCTCGTTTTCTCTTAGTTTAGCATATATGCATGGAGGGTTCTATGTTTAAGCTTTCGATTGATGATATAACGCCGGGTATGATTATACAGCAGGATATATATGATGGGAAAAACGCTTTCGCTCCTTTGTTGTGTGAAGGTACGAGAGTTACTTCAAATTTTTTGTATCAGTTAAAAAAGCGTGGGGTTACACATTTGCTTGCAAGAAAGCCGTTTCAAGGCGATGTTTCGTCACTTCCAACGGGTAAAAATCCGCTTGCTTCGGTTAATATCCCTGTATCAAAATCTAAACCTGTAATTGCGTCAAAAACAAAAAACGAAGTTTTAAAAACAATGAAAGATTTTCAAATTTCGTTAAGCGGCTTAGATGAAAACGATGTTTGTAAAATAGTAAACAGCTTAGACGACATAATGAATCGTATTGTGCGCGATTTCCCAAAAAATCTGACACATACAATAAATGTGCATCATTTACGCGGAAATGATATGGCATCTTATTTATACGGGCATTCGTTAAGTGTTGCAGTTATCTCTATGGCGATTGGACAATACTTAGGTCTTTCTCCGGAAGAAGTTTTACTGCTTGGTAAATGTGCATCGCTGCATGATATCGGTATGTACATGGTTTCCGATGAAATAACCCGAAAGCCTGCATTTATTAGGAAAGACGAACATGAAAATATAAAAAGGCATACACAGCTTGGGTATCGCAGCTTGCTGAAAATGGATGCGGCAGACCAAAACATCTATGAAGGCATTTTATATCATCACGAAAGAATTGACGGCTCGGGGTATCCCCTGGGTCTTAAAGGCGAAGAAATTCCTTTGTGGAGCAGAATAATCGCGGTGGCAGACACTTACGATGCCATGACTTCCGAACGATTTCATCGTCCCGCGCGTACTCCTTCGGATTCCTGCGAATTTATAATGGCAAGCGCAAACAGAACTTTGGAATATGATATTGTCGCGGCTTTATTAAGGCGCATAGAAATTTACCCCGTGGGAATATGTGTAAAGCTTTCAAACGGAGACTACGGTGTGGTTATAGAAAACATACGAAGCAAACTTCGCCCTACGGTACGAATAATTGATTCAGACAATATCGTAAACCTTAATGACCGAAAATTTTTGGACATTACGATTCTCAGCGCGATTTCTTATCAGGATATCATTGAGCGTAAATAGTAGAGGTTTTTTATGCTATACTGTTGAAAAAAATTCACAGGAGGACAATTATGGTTGATGTAAAAGGAAAATGGGCATTAATTACCGGCGCAAGCAGAGGAATCGGGTATCTTGCGGCTAAATTTATGGCGGAACACGGTTGTAATTTAGTTCTGCACAGCAGGACGCTTGAGCATTCGGAGAAAGTTCTGGGCGAAGTAAAAGCTGCCGGCGTAGAGGCATACGCAATCGCCGCCGATTTAGCCGACGCGGAACAAGTCGCGGTTATGCTGAAAAAAATTGACGAAAAAGGAACGCCCATTGAAGTTGTTTTAAACAATGCGGGTGTTCAGGTTGCGTACAGAAATGATTTTTATGAAACTCCCGTTTCGGATTTCACAACAAGTTTTCAAGTAAACACAATTGCCCCTGCCATGATTTGTTATCACTACATGCCCAAAATGGTTGAAAAAGGCTTCGGGCGCATTGTGAACACAACAAGCGGAATACGACTGGATCCGCAACAGGCGGGATATTCCGCAAGTAAAGCCGCTTTGGACAAATTTACAATTGACATAGGCTCAAAAGTGCAGGGTACCGATGTTTTAATTAACCTCGCCGACCCCGGCTGGTGCCGCACAGACTTAGGCGGACAATCCGCACCAAATCCGCCGGAAAGCGCGCTACCCGGAGTTATAACAGGCGTATTCGTAAACGACAAAAAAAGCGGACGCTATTTCGGTGCAGGAAATTTTATTGGTATGACACTCGAACAAGCCGTAAAACACGCCGAGAGTACGATGGATAGCCCGTATTAATAAAGAATTTTTAACCACGAAAGGCACGAAATACACGAAAAAAGAGAAAAAATTTCGTGTATCTCGTGCCTTTGCACTGTTCGGACAATAATGTATGAAATTTACATAAAATAGGAATTATAAAGAAGGTGATACTTTTGGAAATTGTGCTTACCAGAAGTTTAAACGGGGTTCCTATGACCCATGAAGAAATGAAATCGTATATTTTCAAAAGTGATGTTTTTGTAAAAGTGCTTAGAGATGTCAACAACAGAGTAAACGCACTTAGTATTATTTCGACTAATGACAAAGCAAAGTAACCAAGTTGAAAATATGCAAAAGCCTGTTATAATAGAGGAAAAGCACATTTGCTTGTCTCTATTATTTTCTTCGGGGAGGTCTATATGAAAAAAGCAGCGGCAATTTATATTCGTGTATCAACAGATGCGCAGAGAGAAGAAGGTTATTCTATTGACGCGCAAAAAGAGATGTTGCAGGCACATTGTGTTTCAAAAGGAATTAAGAATTATATCTACTACATAGACGGTGGTTTTACCGGAAGCAACATAGACCGGCCGGAAATGCAGCGGTTAATCAGCGACATAAAACAGGATAAAATTTCTCACGTTTTAGTGTACAAATTAGACCGCTTATCAAGAAGCCAAAAAGATACATTATATTTAATTGAAGACGTATTCAACCCTCATGGGGTGGATTTTATTTCCATGAATGAAAGCATGGACACATCAACTCCTCTTGGCAGGCTAATGTTGGGAATTTTATCAGCATTTGCACAACTGGAACGCGAAAATATCCGCGAAAGAACGCGTATGGGAATGCGGGAGCGCGTTAAATCCGGCAAATGGATGGGTGGGGGGCGCACGCCGTTTGGTTATGATTATGACGAAAAAAATGGCACGCTTATTCCAAATAAAGATGCCGAACGGGTACGCAAGGTTTATGAATTATATTTGCAAGGACACTCCACAGCAAATATAGCGAAAACACTTGGTTTAAAATACGACAAGCTCGCCTACCAAATTTTATCGCGCAAATCCAACGCAGGGTACATCACATACAACGGTGAAGAATATCTAGGCAATCATGAGCCGATTATCAGCCTTGAAACTTACGAATGTGCAATGAGATATATGAACGAGCGTTCTGTTAAAAGGGTATCAGAATCAGGGTACTTGTTTACGGGTTTACTTTATTGCGGCAAATGCGGGGCAAAGATGCGCTACCAAAAATGGGGCAAGCATGATTGCAAAATTGTGTGCTACTCACAGGATAAAAGCAAGCCGCATATTGTAAAAGACCCAAATTGTGATAACGCCAAATTATGGGCAAGCGATATTGAAGACGTAGTGCTAAAGGATTTATTTAATTACTCCTTTGAGCAAAGAAAAATTGACACGCCGCAGATATCAAATATGAGCCTGTTGGAAGTTCTTCACGACCAATACGGTAGCGTTGCACAGAAATTGAAAAGACTTTATAATCTTTACGCAGAGAGCGATGATGAAATTTTGAATCAAACAATCAGCGAAACGAAAAAAGAACTAAAACATATACAAGTGCAAATTGAAAACGAAACCGAAAAAAGTAAAAACCAAAATAATTTTATTAATTTAAAAAAGACGCTTTCCACTTTATCGGAAACATGGGAATACATGACTTCCAAAGAAAAAAAGCTCTTGGTAAACGACTGTATCAACAAAATTACAATTACAGATGCCGTTGTGCATATTGATTACAAGTTTGATTTAGTAAAAGAATGGTAATTCAAGCCCCTAAGTGGGCAAATACATATTTGCACCTAATGACATTCATCGGCACGGCATACGTAGAAAATTGAACGCCTTGGCTTGTGTCGAAATTATCAATTGCTTTTATCAGACCGATGCATCCGACTTGAAAAATATCGTCAACGTATTCGCCGCGATTGTTAAAGCGTTGGATTATGCTTAAAACAAGGCGTAGATTACCGAAAATATATTTCTCGCGCGCTTCTTCGTCGCCTTCCCGGATGCGCTCGAAAAGAGTTCGTTTTTCTTCGCCCCTTAGCACGGGCAATTTTGAGGTGTTTACGCCGCAGATTTCTACTTTGCTGCTGTGCATATTTTATCCCTCCGGAAAATGCTTGAGATATAACAAGCATTTCCCGGGCGTAAATTAATATACTGGAAAAAAATGCATGAACGAAAAATTTCTATTGACAACAAATCGAACTTACGGTACGATAAATGTACGGCAAGTATGAGGGAGGAGCATGCTTTGGATAAAAAAGAGCGTCTATCCGAATTTAACCGCAACAATATATTATTTGCGGCCAAAGAGTTGTTTTCAAAAAAAGGTGTAGACCAAACAACTATGGATGAAATTGCAAAAAAAGCGGATTACAGCAAGTCAACTATCTATGTATATTTTAAGAGCAAGGAAGAAATATTCGATTGCATTGTTTTAGAATATTACACATTACTTAGAGATGGAATAGAGGAGGCTTTGCGCAATGCAAAAGAATTTACAGATGGTTATTTTGCAATTTGCAATACATTAGCGGAACTCTATACAAAGTATCCGCTATATTTTGAAAGTATCTTAGGAGAAATTAAACTTGTGAGAGATGAATCAAACTCTGTGTTATTTCAAATTTATACTGTTGGCGAACAAATAAACGATATAATGGAGAATTTTTTAAAAACTTGTATATCTAACGGAGACATACGAAGTGAGCTTGATTCATTATTTCAAACAACATTTATCTTGTGGGGGGGAATATGCGGAATAATTTCATTGGCACAAAAGAAAGAAAAATATATCTGTTATAGGTCGAATGTTTCAAAAGAAGAATTTATGCAGAATGGTTTTAAACTCTTGTTGCGGTCTATGTTGCCGTCTTAGAAAATAATGAAAGCAGGTATTTGTTATGACTAAAAAAGTTAAAAGGGTAATTATTTCATCTGTATGCTTGGTGGTTGCCGTGGGTCTGTTCTTTGGAGGAAAGGCTTTTATTGATACTACGAGGTACAGAAAAATTATCTCTGGAATTGAAATTAGAACCCCAAACTTCATACAAATTCAAGATGGTACATTTAATGGATTCTTTAATGCAATTTTTGTTTCTGCCGATGTTGATGTCACGATAGAAAATCATACGATTACTGAAATTGTGATTAACGAACACTATTTTGGTCGTAACAGTGCCGTCGACGCGGAAGCAGTTATAGTTGATGTAGTTGACAGTCAATCATTGGAAGTAGACACTGTTTCCGGTGCAACGAATAGCAGTTTGGTGATTCTTAAAGCAATACAACTTGCGTTAGAAAGCGGAATAAATTAATAATGCCGGAAATTTTTTATGAAATACAAGATTTTTTGATGAACACTAATGTGGAACAAAAAATCGTTGGCGATAATAGTAGTGACATTTACAACACAGCCATGAAAGAACTCCATAGGCTCGAAAGCATGATGAGTTTTTACAAGGAAGCAAGCGAAGTTTCATTGCTTAACCGGCAATCAGGAAAAGAAGTTGTAAAATTAAGTAGTGAAATGATGTTGGTTTTACAGCAGTCAGAATATTTCTCTATACTTTCTGAAAATGCTTTTAATATCATGCTGTCTCCCCTCATTCAACTTTGGAGAAGCGCGGGTAAAAGAAATGAGTTGCCTTCCGATAACGATATAGAAAACGCTTTATATCTCTGTAATAGTGATAATCTTGTTATCTGTGAAGAAACGGCGTATTTAAAAAAAGAGGGTTGCATGATTGACCTTGGCGGGATTGGAAAAGGATTTGCCGCTGATGTTTGTTGCAATATTTATAAAGACATGGGAGCAAAGTCTGCATTCATCAATTTAGGTGGTAATGTTAAAGCAATTGGTAATCGCGCTGATGGTAAGCAGTGGACTGTTGGTATTCAGCATCCCGATAAGCCAAGAGGTAATTGCTATTGTGCAATCATGTGTTCCGATTTATCGGTTGTTACATCAGGAGGATATGAGCGATACCAAGAAATAAACGGAGTGAAATATCATCACATCCTTGACGGCAGAACAGGTTATCCGTCTGATACTGACCTTAAAAGCGTTACCGTAATTTCTAAAAGTTCCACACAGGCTGATGCCTTATCAACTGCGGCGTTTGTTATGGGTTTAAAAAGAGGCATTGATTTGATTTATGCATCAAAATGTGTTGGTGCTATATTTTTTACAACATCTAATGAAATCTATATGACAAAGGGCGTGAATCAAAATTTGAAATTGCTTGAGAGGATGAAATGCTATGAAGTTTAATAGAGTTTATTTCAAATTAAACCGCGATTGCAATAAAATTCACCCAATGGTATTATTTAACGGGTGAGTTATTAATGGGCTTTAATAAAACTGCTGTTTTCAGTGATGAAACAAAACAATTTGTAAAACCTTACGACCCGAAACCGGGAGACACCGTAAGGTTTTGTTTGCGTATAGCGAAAGATGATGAATGCGATGCGGCATTGCATATCGCGCCGGTGAATGGAACGAAAGGTTCGTATTATCCGATGAAAAGAACGAAACATGATGAACTTTTCGATTATTTCACGGTTGACGTTCAAATGTTGGGAAAGCAGATTCGGTATTACTACACCGTGGATGCGGAGGGAAGCCGGTATTATTACAACAAGCAGGGGCTTCGCGACGGTATTGATGTGCATTATAATTTTCGGCTTGTGCCGGGGCTAAGTGTTCCGGCGTGGGCGAAAGGTGCGGTTATATATCAAATTTTTGTTGACCGTTTTTACAACGGCGACCCCTCGAACGACGTAGTAAAGCACGAATACGAATATCTTGGAAAAACAGCAACGGTCATGGAGTGGGGTCAAGACGTTGCCAATGATGATTATCTTAATAATTTCTATGGTGGCGACCTTAAAGGCGTAATGGATAAAATGGGATATTTGAAAGACTTGGGTGTAGAAGCAATTTACCTGAACCCTATATTTGTCTCGCCCAGCAGTCATAAATACGATACGCAAGATTATGATTATGTAGACCCGCATTTTGGTGTTATCGTAGATGATGGCGGAGATGTGCTGCGCTTTGAAAAGGTTAATAACAAATATGCCACCAAGTATCTAAAACGCACCACAAGCAAGGCCAACCTTGAGGCAAGTAATGCACTGATGGTTGATTTTATAAAAAAAGCCCATGACCACGGCATAAAAGTGATATTAGACGGAGTATTTAACCATTGCGGCAGTTTTAACAAATGGCTGGATGTGGCCGGTTTTTATAAACGCGCGGGAGAACCGACAGGCGCGTATCATACGAAAGACAGCCCCTACCATAACTATTTCCTGTGGCACGAAGGCGGAGAATGGCCAAGTAACACTTACTACGACGGCTGGTGGGCTAATACCAACGCGCCTAAATTAAATTATGAAGGCTCTCAAGAATTGTTCAATTATATAATAGAAATCGGCAAGAAGTGGGTATCGCCGCCATACAATGCCGACGGTTGGCGGCTGGATGTTGCCGCCGACTTAGGACGAAGCCACGAAATGAATCATAAGTTTTGGAAAGCGTTTTACAATGCGGTGAAAACCGCAAACCCTAACGCAATTATTTTAGCGGAACACTATTTTTATAATGGGGACACCGCTTTTTGGGTAAACAACAACGAATGGGACACCATAATGAACTACGACGCTTTTATGGTACCTCTTACATGGTTTTTGACCGGTGTGTGCAAACACAGCGAAGAAAGCCGCTCTCAAATGCGCAACGATGCAATATCATTTGAAGGGGCAATGCGCTATCATATGTCGAGTTTTAATGTACACGCGATGCAATGCGCGATGAATCAGCTTTCCAATCATGACCATTCCCGTTTCTTAACGCGTACAAATGGAAATACGGGGCGTTTACACACCGTTGGCGCGCGTGCGGCAGAACGTGGAGTAAATAAAAACATCTTAATGGAAGCCGTAGTTTTCCAAATGACATGGCCGGGTGCACCGACTATCTACTACGGCGACGAAGCCGGCGTTATGGGCTGGACAGACCCCGATAACCGCCGCCCGTTCCCGTGGGGAAAAGAGGACATGGTTCTTCTCGAACTCCACAAAAAAATGATTGCCCTGCGCAAAAAATATTCCGCACTGCGTGAAGGCTCTCTTGAATTTATCTGGACAAACTACGGATTCCTATCCTACGGTCGCTGGGACAAATCCGCCAAAATAATTGTAGCAATCAACAACAACGCAAAACCGATGGAAGTCTCCCTTCCTGTGTGGAAAATAGGAATCTCCGGCGGCTATGTAACCGAACGAATAAAAACAGGCGGCGACACTTTCCGTGAAACATCAAGGCGCTATTTCGTATCACGTGGTGAGCTGAAAATAATCGTACCGATATACGGCGCTATGGTGCTTGTGCAATAATAAGACCTTGGGCATCCCTCAAGGTCTTTGACGATACAGTTTATGTATCCAACCCAAGGCTAATCATGATGGCGCGGTTAACGCGCCGCATTAGGCTTTCGTCTAAACGACAGATTTTTTCGCGCAGACGCTTTTTATCTATTGTGCGAATTTGTTCCAATAAAATAACGGAATCCTTGACCAATGTGGATTGCGCCGAGTCAATTTCAATGTGGGTTGGGAGTTTCGCCTTGTTTATTTGAGATGTGATTGCCGCGCATATAACAGTTGGGCTGTATTTATTGCCAACGTCATTTTGGATTATTAACACGGGACGTACTCCGCCTTGCTCTGAACCGATTACCGGGCTAAGGTCTGCGTAAAAAATTTCGCCTCTCCATACTTGCATATAAATCTCACCTCCTTATAAATATTTCCCATTGGTAAAATGTTCTATACGTGCTAGATATAATTTCTTGGAACGCGTTTGCCAATGCAACATAAAATTTCGTAGTTTATTGTGCCTACGGTTTCGGCAAGGTATTCCGCGTCAATATCTGCTCCCATCATTACAACCGGGTCACCCGGTTTTACGCCGGGAATATCGGTAACGTCCGCCATGCATTGGTCCATGCAAATCGCTCCGGCTATCGGGGCAAATTTTCCGTTGACAAGAACGTGCCCTTGGCGGGAAAGACGGCGGGGATATCCGTCCGCGTAACCAACGGGAAGAACCGCTATAGTGCTTGGACGCGTTGTTTTGTACATATGACCGTAACTTATACCCACGTTCTCAGGAAGATTTTTCACCATCGAAACCTGAGTCATTAAGCGCATTACCGGCTTCAGCGCGAGTGGTTTGCAAACTTCCCCCATCTCCGCCGAGGGTGGATGACCGTACAGTAAAATTCCCGGACGAACAAGACCGCAAAGCAAACTGTTGTTTGGTGAACGCAAAATTTGTGCAAGTGCGCCCGAATTTGCCATGTGCGTTACGGGAGTGTTAAGCCCTAGATTTTTAAGTTCGTTCAAAACCCACATGAAACGTGTGTATTGTTCGTCCATAAAATCGTTTTCCAAAGCGTCCGAAGTTGCGAAATGCATATAAATTCCTGCAAGATACAAATTCGGATTTTCCGCAATTTCGCAAATGGCGCGAACGCTTTTTTCATCGGGCAGAAAACCAAGACGGCTCATGCCTGTGTCAATTTCAATATGTACTGCCGCCCGTTTTTTATATTGAGCGGCTTGTGTTGCCAAAATTTTCGCACCGTCCGCCGAAAACACCGTCTGCATCAGATTAAACTCGAGAACATACGGTAAAAGCGGCTCGGGCGTGAAGCCCATAATTAAAATGGGTGCGGTAATTCCGTTTTCGCGCAATGATACGCCCTCTTCGCAAGTGGCAACGCCAAACGAATTAACTCCGCCCGCAAGAAGCGTGTTTACAACAGGCACGGCTCCGTGACCGTATCCGTCCGCTTTCACGATACCCATAATATTTGCGTCGCCCGTGATGTGCTTTCGCACAGACGCTAAATTATGCGACAAATGAGCGAGATTAATCTCCGCCCAAACTCTTTGGTATTTCATAAAATTCCCCTTTAAAGCGTAAACAACTCATCATTTAACTCGACGTTTTTTTCAAATACATGATATGTAACGAGAATTCGCTCCGCGCCGTCGCGGTCGAATATAATCAATTGTACAGGAAGAAGGCTTGAGTTGTCTACCCATAATTTCGCCGCGGAAAGATATGGATGCTCGCCCGGCACGTTCGCTTCCAGAACCGTGCGAACCCCTTCCTCCATATCTGATACGCTAACAGAAATTTCTTCACTTTGCAAATAATTTTTTATAAAACTTGTTAAAAAAATTTCACTGCGCTCGGGAGTCTCCTGAACCATTAAATTCACACTTCCGTTTACGCGGCTGTTAAATTGAAAAATTTGCTTCCCGTCGCAAGTTGTGACGCTTCCCGCCACATGTTCCGGGGCGGTGACTTCTATGCGATATTCGCCGGAAATTTTGGCGTGCTGAACGGTTTCATATGCGTTCATTCCCTTGTTGGAACGATACTCCACAGTTGCGATAGCTCGATAATTTTCAAGCTCCATCAGCATTTTTTGAACCCGTTCGAACGCGCTGATTTCTTCCGCACCCGATGGCCCGCGCAATCCCGAATCGAAACATCCCGCCGCAATAGCAATCACAAATAAACCCATCGCAAACAATTGTAAAAACTTTTTAAACATACTTTTCCTCCACTTGGATTTTTTATATTTATATGTAGCTGTTTCCAATTTAATGAAAGAAAGCCCCCTTTCTCCGATTGTGGAAAAAGGGGGCTTGTGATTGCTGATTTTAATTTCTTGTAATGGTAATTTGTTGAATCGTTAAGTCTGCGGTGCTGTCGCCTGTGGTTATTCGGATACCTCTGCCGAACACTGCGGGACGAAGGTCAACACTGGTAACGGTTGCGTTCAGTTCAAAGTTTCCGCCTGCGCTGGTTGAGCCAAGAGTTATAGAGTTATCTCCTACCGCGGAAAGACCAACTGAGCTTGCGCTTGTGTTGCCACGAATACGAATTGTGTAGGTGTTATTTGCTCCTACATCGAAATGTGTGCGAAGTATATCAATCGTACTATCTCTGTTTTGACGGTCTGTTAATTGAATCGCGTTTCCGGCAACGACTGTAGCGGTGAAAGTTCCTGCTTCCCTTATGCCGGCTACTTGACTTAAAATATCGGCGTGCGTTCCCGTCGTGCCTTCCGGAATACTGAAAGACATATTATAAACGGTTACCGGCCCTATCGAAACCTCGGGTGTGGGGACGGGAGGCAGAGTCGGTACGGGTGTTTCAACCGGAACGGGTGTCGGGTCGGGAGTTGGAACAGGAGTAGGTGCCGTAGTCGGAGCAGCTGTTGGAGCAGCAGTAGGTGCCGTAGTCGGAGCAGCTGTTGGTGCCGTAGTTGGAGCAGCCGTTGGAGCTGTAGTCGGAGCAGCCGTTGGTGCTGCAGTAGCCCCGGGACTTGGTGATGGTGCCGGTGTTGGTGACGGCGTAGGCGTGGGCGACGGAATGGGCGTGGCCGTGGGTTCCGGTGAATCCGTAGGTTCCGGTGTAGCCGTGGCATCCGGTGTGGCATCCGGTGTCGGAGCTGGCGTTGGTATCACCATATTTTCGGGTGCCCCCCAATCGTAATCGCCGTTTGGGTTTATAATTTCTATTTCATAAACCGTAAAGTTTACGGCATTATCTGTCATAATAGTAATCGCGCTTAAGTCGGTAGGGGATACGCCGATATTATTTAAAAGTGAGTTGGAAATACGTGTTTCAAGTTCAAAATCTTCCATTGTCTCAACGGATGTCAGCCAAACATCATGGTTATTGGCACTTGCAATCACTACTTCCGTAGGAAGCAGCGCGGCTACACTTCCTTTTATGCGAATTGTGTATGTGTTCCTGTTTAAATCAAGCCCACCGAGATTAATATTCAGTGCGTGTGAACTGCCGCTTCTACCCGAAACCCTTAATGCGTGGCGTTCCGGATTATCAGGGTTCGCTACTGTTGTGAAATTTGGACTGCCTGCCGGAGAAAGATATGAAGTTCCGCCCAAAACATCCCTCGCACCGGAAGCATTTACTCTAAGATGTTGTATGTGGTTATCCGTAGAAAGAGTGTACCATGTTTGTCCGTCTCTATAATGCTCAAAGTTCTTTTCATCTATCACTATCAACTGCTCTACGTTACCGTCCGTCTCTTCTTCAATGGGCAACGCGATAATAGGACCCGGTCCCACTTCAACAGCAGGCTCTTTGCATGAAACCAACAAAAAAAGCGCGACCGATAATAGTAAAATTAATACAAGGCAGCGTCTCATTTTTCAATCTCTCCTTTTGAAATTTTCGTTTCAATTATATTATATGCTTGCAATCAGTACAAGATAAATCCTGTGCCAAATTGCACATATATTTCCTTACATACCCTAACTCTTAACGAATTCCAGTTCATCAAGCAATTCTTGCGGGGGCGTGATATTTGTCTGGTTCATTTTTTGAATCATGCGGACAAGAAGCTGCTCGCGCTGATTGTTTTTAAAAGTGTAGCGTTTAAGCGATTCCGCGAACTGTGGGTTTTGCGCAAGATTATCGCGGATTCCTTTGGCGAAGGTGCAGTACATCATCATAATTTTGCGGGCGTGTCGGGTAAGGCGCGGCGAACCGTTTGATTCACTCATAACCCATTCGGAGTAATTTGACGTAAACACATTTTTGTAATTGTTTCTTGCGCGGGTAAGTTCTTGCTTCACGCTTGCTTTAACTTCGGTGGAAAGATCACGATTGTGTTTGTAAAATTGCAGATAATCAACATATTCGGCGGTGAGCGACGCTTCTGTTACATCTTGCCAGCGCGAACCTTGTACGCGTTTGCACATTTCCCAGCGGAATTCGCCGGTTAAACGTACAAGCAACGGCTTCAAATCTATAAGAAGGAATACCGGAACAAACATACGTGAAGGCGTAGTGCGCTTGCGCCCTTCGATTTCCTGCCACATTATGCCGCGAACGCCCACATTGGGCATAAGAATAACCTCGGGCATAATCTCTACGTGTACGGTTTCGCGGTTTATACCGATTTCAGGGTTCGAATATGAAGTTTCACGGAAAAACGCGCCAAAGTCCACGGCAGTTATTTCTTTAAACGCTTCGTGAATTGCATCGGGCCTAATCATTGAACTTTCGAGGTCACGCTGCACGTTATTGTCAGAGAAAATAGGGCAGAAAGTCGTAATGCGCCCAAAGGTTAATTTATTTACAATCGGGAAAATATTTTCAATTTCAAACATTAATTTACCTTCGTTGTCCGCCAAAAGACGGGCTTCTTCTTTTGCGTCGAAGCGTTTTTGCTGCTTTAATTCCGCGATATATGCAGGATAATCTTGGTCGAATTCGTTTCGGCACGGGTCTTTTTTACCTGAATAAATTGCGTTAAGCCATTCCTGTGCGGTGTAAATGCCGCGCTCCGGCTCTCCTCGGAAAGAATCCGCAATTGAATATAAATAATCCGCGTTATCATAACCCGCCAATTCCGCGTCCATATATCCGAAGTTTAAGAACATTTTAACAACCGTCGGTAAATTCGGCGCGGAAAGGCTGTTTAAAAACGCTTTTTTGTAAATTTCGTTGAACATCTTTGTAAGTTCGCGGCGGATACGATGCACGTTTTCGTCGGAGCTTCCCTTATCGGGCTGCGCTGTATATTCTTGTATTAGTCTTGCAAATTTATTTGACTCCTCGGCGGGATATCCCGCGAAAGTCATAATCGTATTAAGTGAATCTGCCAAGTTTTTCTTCTCACTCGCAGGGCTTGCGGTACTTGCGGTTTGCGGTGCCGCGCCGCCGCCGCGTCTTGCTTCAAGTGAAGATTTGTACGCGTCAAGACGTTGTTTGAAATACAAAGAGTCTACGCATTTCAAGCTTGAAAGCATTGAAATAAGCGGGGAAATTACATGCGTAACAGCGGCATCCGCACCGGTAATTGTAGCGGATTCAATGTGTAATTCCGCAATAACGGAAAACAAATCGAAGCCCGAGGAATTAAGCATTACCTTGCAAATCCCTTCGATGTATTTTTGGTAATGCACACTTGCGTCAAGTGCACGGATAACTTCTTCCGAGCCGCCCAAAATAAAGCCCATAGAAATTCCATGTTTCGAGAAAAAGCTTTTTTGAACAGCGGGTTCAAGCTCTTTTATTCCCAAATAATAATCGTGAACCCATTTTGCCACTTTGTCGCCATTTGCGGGAGACACTACATTAGCAATCGCGGGAAGTTTCTTTGCGGTGTACGCATAATGCGCGCACAGTTTCTCGTACATTGGGTGCAGCTTTGTTACAAGCTCGTATGCCTTTGTCGCTTCGGTTTTCAATGCAACGTGAAATTGCAAAAACATTGAAATTTGGCGGCTCATAGAGCTTACAACTATGTTTTTAATATCTTCCTTTTCGCGGAAAAGATTCTCGAGTGTTTCAATTCCTTCATATGGGTGCGTAAAAATTGATATATCCGAAGCCGCAGTATATGTAAGACTGTGACCGCCAGCGCAAAGCGCGTCCAAACCAAGCATATCTCCCTGCCCAAACTTGAACACTTGCCCGCCGAAAGACGCTTCCGCAGTTCCTTTCATTATAATCAAAATATGGCGGAATGGTTCAGCCTTGCTGCAGATTGTTGAGCCTTGCGCGAATTCAATGGTAGCCATGAAAACAACAACCTTTCCCTGAAAACATCTCACAAACTTGTTTCTCAAATTCGTTTGCAAGAGCTACGTCTCCCCATTGTATCATTTGATGGTAAAAACACAAGCTTTTATTTCACAGTTCATTCGTGATAATATGGAAAAGAATTTTGAATTCTTTTGGGGGATAGGAAAATTGGTATACTCAATTATGAAAAAAGTATTTAAGAAATCAGGTGAAGTTAAGTGAAATTTGTTCTTGATGTTCATGTTCATACTGTTAACAGCGGTCACGCGTACAGTACCGTTAGTGAAAACGCAGCTCATGCCGCAAAAATTGGTTTGCCTTTTATCGGAATTTCCGACCATGCGCCCGCAATGCCGGGCGGTGCGCATTTGTATAGTTTTACTAATTTGTGGTCTTTGCCCGATGTAATTCACGGCGTTCGTGTTTTAAAAGGAGCAGAATGTAATATATTAAATACAGACGGCGAGCTTGACTTGACGGCAGATTTACTTGCGAAAATGGAATTTGTAATCGCGTCCTTTCATCGCGGAACTTTTACGCCTGCCGACCGTGACACACACACTCGCGCCGCGATTGCGGCAATGGAAAACAATCCCGATATGCATATTTTAGGGCATCCCGGCGATTGTTTTTTTGAAATTGACGTTGAGGATGTAGTAGAAACAGCGGCACGAACGCGCACAATAATTGAGATAAATAATCAATCGCTGAACCCCGGTTCGTACCGCTTCAACGGAAACGGAACGGTTATGAAAATACTGAAATTATGCAAGAAATTAGGCGTTCCTGTGCTTGCTTCTTCGGACGCGCACTTCTGCACTTATGTAGGTGGCTTGGAACGCGCAAAAGAATTAATTCTTGCCGCCGGTCTTGAAGAAGAGCAAGTGCTTAACACAAGCGCGGAGAGTTTTCTTGCGGCAATTCAAAGGAAAAAGGAGTTATTCGCATGAATTATTTGGATAAGCTAAACCCGTCCCAACGGGAGGCGGCAATGCATTTAAACGGGCCTCTTCTAATTTTTGCGGGAGCGGGTTCGGGGAAAACGCGGGTGCTTACATATCGCGTTGCGCGGTTAATTGAACAGGGCGTTGACCCGTATCATATAATCGCAATTACATTTACGAACAAGGCGGCGAAGGAAATGCGCGAGCGGATTAGCAATATAACCCCGCTTGGCGAGCAGGTTTGGGTAAGTACGTTTCACGCGGCATGTACGCGAATTTTGAGGCGGGAAATCGACAGCGGTTTTTCAATTTATGATACGTCCGACACTTTGCGGCTTCTTAAAGAATGTATTAAAGAAAAAAATCTCAGCGATACGCATTATCCTCCGCGACATGTTGCTCAAATAATCAGTGCGCAAAAAAATGAATTGATTACGCCGGGAGAATATGAGCGGCTTGTTGCGGGCAGTTTTCGCGAGGGCAATGTTGCGGAAATTTACGCACTCTATCAGAAGCGCTTGCGCGAAAGTAATGCACTTGATTTTGACGATATTATTTTTCGCACGGTGGAGCTTCTTTCTCACAACGAAGAAATTCGCTTGAAATATCAAAACAGATTCCGTTACGTTCTTGTTGACGAGTACCAAGACACAAACCACGCGCAGTATGAATTGGTGCGATTGCTTTCGGGATACGCGCAGAATTTATGCGTAGTGGGCGACGACGACCAAAGTATCTACGGCTGGCGCGGCGCGGATATAGCGAATATTTTACGCTTCGAGAAGGATTACCCCGGCGCAAAGGTTGTGAAGCTTGAACAAAATTATCGTTCGAGTAAGGTAATTTTAGACGCGGCGAACGCGGTGATTTCGTTAAATGAGGAGCGCGCCGACAAGCTTCTTTGGACTGAAAACGAACGCGGCACGCCGATCCGCTTGTACACGGCGCGTGACGAACGCGACGAAGGATATTTTGTTACGCAAATGATTGCAAAAGGCGTTGCAAACGGTGCGCGTTTTGGTGATTTCGCCGTTTTATACCGCACAAACTCGCAATCCCGCGCCGTTGAAGACCAGCTTGTTACCTCCGGAATTCCGTATCGGATTTTCAGCGGAGTTCGTTTTTACGAACACATGGAGGTCAAAGATATTTTGGCGTATTTGAAAGCGATTAATAATCCCGCCGATGAAATCGCACATTTGCGAATAATCAACGTACCGCGCCGGGGTATCGGATTGGCTTCGCTGGACAAAATTAAATTTTTCGCGGCAGAAAGCGGTCTAACATTTTCGCAAGCAATCTCGCGGGCGGCGGAAATTGACGGGCTTGGAAAAAAATCGGCTTCTGTTGTACAGTTTGCGGCGTACTTAGACGAATGTGCCGAATTTGCCGCGGAAAATTCTGTTTCGGAACTTATGCAAAAAATCCTTAACGACACAGACTATATGCTCACAATAAAAGACGGCACGCCCGAAGGCGAAGAACGCGAAGCAAATATAAAAGAGCTTCTTGCGAAAGCCACCGCGTTTGAAAACGAATCGGAAGATACTTCGCTTGCGAAATTTTTGGAAGATGTCGCACTTGTCGCGGATATCGACAACTACAATGAAGACGCGGACGCGGCGGCATTAATGACGCTTCACAGCGCGAAAGGGCTTGAATTCGACACCGTTTTTCTGGTTGGCTTTGAAGAATATCTTTTCCCCACGTCACGCGCAATAGACAGCGGCAACCACAAGGATATGGAAGAAGAACGCCGCCTTTGCTACGTAGGTTTCACCCGCGCAAAAAAAATACTGTATCTGACACACTCAATAATTCGCCGCCGTTTCGACCACATAGCAAGAAATAAAACCAGCCGCTTCCTAGACGACGTTCCGGAAGATTGCATCGCTTCTGTTAATATGTATGGCAACGAACGAACCACGCGACCATTCCCGCGTAATGCCGGCCTCGAAGTAGGGGAGGGTATTTCAGGGGCGGGTCTTCCACCGGCACTTGCAGCCTTAGCAAAACCTTCCGAAAAACCACCGATAATAAACGCAACCGCACCACCGATGGGTTTTTCGCAGTTAAAACAACTCGCATCCGGTCAAAAAATCGCACGAACACCCGCACCCCGCCCCGTTCCTACAAAAGCCTCACCACCCGACTACTCCGTCGGCGACAAAGTACGAGACCCAAAATACGGGGTAGGGGAGGTAATAGATATTTCCCCCGCAGGCGCGGACTACGAAGTAACAATTCAATTCCCTGCCGCAGGACGAAAAAAATTTATGGCAGGCTGGGCGAAATTAAGCAGTATGGAAGCGCAATCAAAACGAAAAACTGAAGAAAGCGAAGAATAAAATCGAGAACTTGTCAATAAAAAATAGAAGGGAATTAATAAAATTGCAATTGCCTCAAAAGAACAAGCTGAAGCTATTGCACAAATTAACAAAGGGATTGAGCAAAATCCTTAATTCCATGCTTGCAGATAGGACAAAGGAAACTTTCCGGTAACACATCTCCCTCGTACAGGAATTCGCATATCTTACACCGATACCCCATTCTTGTTTGGGGTTTAGGGGGCTTAATATGCTGTTGGTAATACGTATATGATACGCTTTCTTTATCATTTAACACGGCACAATCGGTCAGTTCTGCCGTGAACATAGTGTGAGTTTCAAAGTCCACGGTTTCTTTGACTTCGAAGGATAAATATGCGTTTGCGTTATCAACCAGGTAAATCAAGCCATTTACGCTTCGTAAAATGATTCCCTCATACCCGTCAAATTTATTAACGTTTCTGCCGGATTGATGTCCGAAACGATTGTAAAATTCATACGATGCATCTTTCGTAAGAACGGAAAGATTGAATTTCTTTGTGTTAAAAATCATGTCGTGGGTTAAGGTTTGTTTTATGACCGTTATAACGCAAAGAATGGGCGAAATATTTGTAACCTGCATAAAAGAGTCAATAATACAAGCGTTGTCTTTGCCGTTTTCTTTCGCGGATAGAACATACAAGCCATAAGTTGGTTTGAATAACGCTTCCTGTGGAGTAGGGTGAATTTTATTATTAAACATTAAAAATACCCCCTAAAAATAAATGTACTTTTTCATAATCAATTCTCCTTCACGATTATTATATGTTTTATTAAAATTATGGTGCGTCACCAATCCATTGGCAAGCCTTCATATCAACCCGACCGTCGGGTAAAAGCGGCACATTTTCTTCATCAAGCAACGTTTTTCGCATTTCGCTGTACGCGCCTCCCGTAACCGAGCCGTCTGCCATAACAACCCTCCACCACGGCAAACCCTCCGGGCAATTTCGCATAGCCCATCCAACCTCCCGCGCGCCACGCGGCTTTCCAAGCATCATCGCAATTTGCCCATAAGAAGCCACGCTTCCGTGCGGGATTTTTTCAACTATTTCATATACGCCTTTTGTAAATGTACCTGCCATTAAAATAAACCTCCGAATATTAATGTGTGGATTTATAATTTGACAAAATTTTCTTTTTCGTTTAAAATAAACGCAAGGCTAAACAAAAAAAGCCCCGCAGTGGCTGTTAGGTAGTCGAAGACCTAACAACACGCGTAGGATGATGGCACAACTCCATCACTTACACATACAGGCATAAACCTGCCACCACGGGTTTCCCGATTTTACACCATCCTTCCGATTTCTTCAAGCGGACAAAACCTCCATGTATCGGGCGTGTTTTTTGGTATGGTGAAAGCTTGTATGGCTTGAGATTACATATTCAAGCGTGTAGGTGATGGACCTCCTCCTACATGCTTATTTTTTTTCAATTTTGGAGGTAAATTTGTGAACATTGATATATCCCGTTCAGTCTGTGTCGGCGGGCACAGGCCGGAGAATTTTCCATTTTCGCTTAGAAACAGGGCTACCCCGGAATTTAAAAATTTACACAAAGATATTAAAGGCGCAATAAATAAAGCAATTAAACAGGGCTACGATACATTTCTATGCGGTATGAGCAGAGGTTTCGATTTGCTTTGTGCCCAAGCCTTGCTTGAAGCCCGCAAAGAGCATAATAACATAAAGCTAATCGCTGTTCTGCCTTTCAATAATCATTGGTATGTTGATGAATGGGCAGATATACACAGAATAGCCAAGCGCGATGCCGACGACAAAATTATTATTTCGCCGGAAAATTATATTCCCACACATGACCCCCGGCGCAAACTCTTTTTTGTTGAGAATTCTTCTTATTTAATCTGCTATTGGGACGGGCAAGAAGGTGGAACGGCTCAAATAATCAGTATGGCAAAACAGTACGGGCATAAAATCCATAACCTTCACCGGAAGGGTGTTTAACATGACAAAAAATGAAAAATTATTATTAGTGATATTATTAACAATATAGAATAAGTAAACGTTGACATGTTGCACGTAACGTGATATTATGAGTTTGCAACAGCCGAACAGACGTTTCATGCCATGAACGGGTTTTGCCAACTTCGGGAGAGGCTTCGCGCCTTGAAACGAACCGCACCGATTCCGCTTTAACCTCTGAATTATGTTGCAATCTGCATTGACCGCCGTACTGTAAGTAGGGAGGTGGCGCACCGGGCTCCGGTACCGGCCCGGCTTCGCTGCCTATGCTAGCGCCTTATTTACATTGCGGCAATCCGCCGGGGGCACGTGACCCCGGCTTTACTTAAAAATCAAAAAACTGAAAATAAAAGGAGGTGAATGCACCGGCAAGCATTGTTGGCGCATCCGCCGCGCTTCGCGTGTACGCCGCAAACAAAACCGCGTTATATGTGCAGTATTACACACTGCTATGAATTACATAATTACAAAACAATATGCTTTTAATAAAAATTGATTCTTGAGATATGGTTATTCTGTCGAGACATCCGACCATTTCTCAAATTCATGTTGTTGCATGCGTGGATAAAAGCATCCTTCCGTTGCTGTTTGTGTAGAATTTTGGTATATTTACAAAAAACGATGTTTTATTTGGGAAAAGGTGGATAATATGGGGATTAAATGGGGCCATTTTTCAGATTTGCACTTTAAAGATTGGAGCGGCTTTGATACAAACATGATGCGGCGCAAACTACTTGCGTCACTAAAGGAGAAACATATCACATTTGATTATATGTTTATTACCGGAGATATTTTGCATAAAGGAACTTTCGATGATGAAACAAAAAACTTTATCCATGAAATTGCATCAATTGCGAAGTGCAGCCTGAAAAATATTATTATTTGCCCCGGTAACCATGATGCGGAACGTTTTAGGAGCCGTAAAATGATTTTAGATGATTTTATGTCACGGCGCGCAGCTAATCCTAACATTGAGATGGATAAACATGATATCCACACTCTTGTTACCACATCTTTTTTGCCCTTTTTAGAAATGTACAAGACTATCCTTGGAGAAGAACCTAAATCACTGCTACACTACCATCGAAAATTAAATATGGTTAATGTATATGTACTCAACACAGCCATATTTGCAGGGCAAACTTATCCGGGGCAAGAAGGCTTAACACAGGAAGAGAGAGATAAAGAAAATAAAAATCTATACATTTCCTGTAAAGAGCTTTTTAGTCTTACAAATGAAGCAGATTCCCGGAAGTCCGGTTTAAGTATAGCAATTGGCCATCATGGTTTAGAATGTTTTGTGGAACCTGAGCAAGAACGCTTAAAGCAACTTTTTAGCGAATTAAATATAGACCTCTATTTATGCGGTCATGTCCATAAAAATACGAACAATGAAATTTCAAAAACAAATCATATTCGTCAAATCTCATGTGGTGGCTTGTTTATAGATACCCACGCAGAGATTAGCTTCATTGTGGGCGAATTTAGTCTTAGTGACGGAATTAAACTGGCAAGTTATGCCTATAACAAAAAGCCAGATTGGTCAATCAATATAGAAGCGTCAGACCCATATCAGGATGGCGTCTGTTGTTTACCTGTCCATCGCCTGTCGCAGAGGGCGGAAAAATATGATGAAGAAACGTTGTATCATAGTAAAATCAAAGCTGTTGTATCTCCAAGCATAAAGGCGATAAAAAACGGAATTAGCCAGGTAAAAGGCGACTTTTTTGGTTATCAGGCAGAGTTAAGCAAATTAAAAAAACATCTGCGTCAGAACGGATATATCTATGTTCACGGGCAACAGATGTTTGGAAAAACGCAGTTGATTTTAAAAACGATATATGACATTTCTACAGAAGCGTCATTTTGCAAGGAATTCTTTGAACACCCCTTGCCTTGGATTCATAAATGCTTCGTTGTTATTGGAAAACGAGCCTCGTCAAAGAAAGGGGGCCTTGACCTGCTCATAGAACAGGCGAATGCGGTTTTGCCTGAACCAATCAATCTAAAAGATAATGAGTATGATTCTCATGGTTTTTCCGATATTTTAAATAAACTGAGCAAGGTATTAGAACAAGTTGTTGTTATTTTCGATGCGTTGGATGAAATGGGCATGGATGATTTGGAATTGTTTTCAGAACCACTGCCTGAGAACTGTACCGTTGTATTGTCCAGCAAGACGATGTTCTCAAAGGCGAAGGATAAATTGCCTAAAGGAACAAAACCTATTGAGTTAAAAGGATTTGCGGAAGCTGATATCTTAGCTATATTGAACAGAAAAATAGATGAACGGAATGTTAAGCCTTTTGTGAACTTTCTTAAGCATGAAACAAAAGGAAATCCGTGTTTTATCCGGGATGTTGTCGAAAGAGTAAGAGAAAATGACAATAAAATACCTGAAAACTTTAAGGAGGCTTATAAACATATTACATCACAGACAAAGTTTTTTGACAGCTTTAGAGAAAAGTGGGTTACGGGTGATGGTTTCGAACTTAGAAAAGAGTTGCTAAAACTATTTTATATATTTGAGTGCATTGACTATCTAACAATAGATGACATGCAGTCATATTTATTCTTCATTGGAGAAGAGGTTGACAGTGATAGCATTGTGCGATGTCTAGGAGAGATAATCCATCAACTGGATACGAATGATGAAGATAAGTATAAGCTAAAATATAATGCATTTGTGGGATATCTGATTAAAAATAAAAAATGCACTGCACTCGATTTTAAAATGGCGTTTGTCAGCGTTGCTGATTGGATGATGCAGAATAAACAATATGAAAATTTATCGATGTTTTTCTTAAACTGGAATTTACCTAAAGAAATTGACGACAAAAAGAAGATGGATGTTATTGTAGAAACAAGCAATGGCATTCTTGACTTTTTACACTCTGAGAAACAGTTAACTGATAATCTGATCATCCCGGTTATGTATACTATGTCTGCCCGGCACTATACACTTCAGGAACGCTTTCATTCATATATTATTAAGTGCTTTGATTTGGCAGAAGATAAAGACGCAATTATCTCAAAGCATTTCAAGTATTTGTACTATACGCTCAAGTCAGAGGCATCTCGGGAAGAGGCGATACATCTAATTCAGTCATTGGCAGAGAAGGGTTGTCAAAATGCTATGTTGAAATATGCCGATTTTTTGGTTGAAGACAACATTTATACAAGCCCTGATTTAGTACAAGCGGAGTTTTATTACAAAAGGGCTGATATGTGCGTAGAAAGCATCCTTGGGTTATATTATTTATACGAGGAACAAAACGATAAGTTTGCTATGCAAGAGCAGGCTAATAAGTTGAGGGACTATGATGCTCATGAGGAAGCACAACGTTTATATGCATGGAATTTAGCGCAGAGAGGTTTTTGTGAGAAAAGTTTACAAAAAAGTTGTGAGATATTTGATCGGCAGATTAGCAACAAAAACATACGCGCAATGCTCATGAAAGCCAGTCTCATCTTCGATTATAAACTATACAATTGCAGGATTGAAGAAGCTTTTGATTTGTGTGAAAAAATTGCCGCGAGAGATCCAGAGGCATATTTTATAAAAGGTGAATATTTGTGCAAAAATGGAAACAAAGAGGGGATTGAATTAATCGAAAAAGCATATAAAGAAAATGAGCCGGGTGCAATTTTATTTATTGCAAAAATTAACATTCAAAAGAGGAAAAAGTTTGATACAGGTTTGTTGGCGAAATTAGATTCCATAGTTATAAATAATCGTGAGGCTGCTCAGATGCTGTATATGGGTATAAAACTGCGTTTAATAAAGGAGTATAAAGGTTTTAGCAAGGACATCTTATACCATTTTGGTTTCGAATCTATTGGAGAATGTGAAAATTACTGGCTAAGCCAAATATTTTATGAAAATGACGACTTTACATGTGCATTCGAAGAGCTGGAGAAATCTGTTAAGAAAGGGATGCAAAATTCTTCAATTAATATGGCATACATGCTAAGAAGAGGCGAGGTAACATCTGAAACATATACTGTTAAAGCGTTACTTGAGCCGCTGGTCGCTCAAGGTTGTGCATTAGCACGTATGAACTATGCTTTAAATATAATACGTGAAGCAAGTGGGTCAAAGGGCTATGATGAGGCATTGGGACATATAGAGCAGATTACGGCGTGTTCCCACTATCGAAAATAGCCAAGAAATGATAAACTGAAAAATATGGAGATAAATGTAGAGCAATACGAAAAAATCAAGCATCTGCTACCAGTACCGAGAGGAAATGTGTC
>WRBD01000015.1 GCA_009779835.1 Defluviitaleaceae bacterium
GCAAGATTATTAGGTTGCCGGGGGGTTCTGCGGGGGCGAGACCTACAAGCATTCTCTGAAGTAGAATCAAATCTGCAATTTCCAACCGCCCATCGCGGTTGATATCCGCCGCCCTAATGCAAAGTGGAACATCTCCGACTATCAAATGTCTCGCCAATAAAGTTGCACCGGCAGAAGTTATTCTGCCCGTATTACCTACGTCGCCTGTTCGGAATCCATCCAAGCCGAGTCTTGTATTTGGTGCAGTTGTAAACGGCTCAATGGTTGTTGTTGCCAAGCCGGGTTCTTCCGATTTTAATTCTGCAAAGAATTCTGCATCTTCTATGCAAGGAAAATATTCGCTACAATTCTCCCCTTGTAAATTTTCATTATCGTTACTATCCTGTGCAAATGCTGGATTTATGGCAATTGCAAACACCACAAGAAAAATCAACAATAACGCAAAGGCTTTCCTTGCTTTTAACTTCATCATGATAGTTACCCCCCTAGTAAAAGTATTTGTTACTGTAGACTCAAGATGCACTTTCATGTCAACAATTTTATTTTATTAGCATATATTGCCTATTTTTCAAGGTGAGTGTACCACATGAAACAACAGTTTGCAATACTTGAAATGATTGAACTTTTACGTAGTAAATTCCGAAAGTAAGTGCCACAGTGGCGCGAGGTGTGGCATTTAGTGTGTAAAACAAAAAATAGTAGCATTAAGTCTGGGAAATTTCCTTAACGAAAGGAAAATTAAGATGACAGACTTAAAATCAACCGGTGGTAAGCACCTAACGCTTGATGAGCGTCAAGAAATCATGGAATGTCTCGACAAAGGTTTCAGTAATTCACCCGTATTCGATTTACTCTGCTCGTTGTTTCGTATTATTACGAAAAATTAATAACCTCGTTAATTTTTCCCCGTTAAATGCCAAATGCGAACGAGGAAATTCCTCATTCGCATTTAGACATTAGTCGTATTGTAACACAAAATTAGTTTACATCAAGAATTTTTATGAATTTCTTCTTTTGAAATTCACTTTGAAATTACTGCCGTTTTTCTATGATTCGCCGATTCGTAACCGCAAAAAACCCCCGTATGGGAACGAGTTGTTGAAATCAGGTAAACCGCCTTTATTGCGAGGTTTGCTGTATAGTCATCGTTTTTTAATAAATTTACTTTTCCTTTAATATGTTTCTTCGGCTGGCTTTAAAGGCTATAATCACGATACCAATTACAACAAACATGCTCGTGACATCAGAAGCGCGGCGAATGCGCTGACGATGCTTGCCGGTGCATTCACCTTCATCTATTTTCAGTTTTTTTGTTTTTTAAGTAAAGCCGAGGTCACGTGCCCCCGGCGGGTTGCCGCAACGCGAATAAAAGGTGCATGCGTGGGTAGCGAAGCCGAGCCGGTACCGGAGCCCGGTGCGCTACCCCCCTTATTTGCGGTGCGACGGATAATACAGTTGCAACATAGTACAGGTTAGAGCGGAATCGGTGCGGTCCGTTTCAAGGCGAGAAGCCCCTTCCGGAGATGGCAAAACCCGTTCATGGCATAAAACGTCTGTTTGATTGTTGCAAATACATAATATCCCCCTTCGTGTAATATGTCAATAATTATTTTTCATAAAAAGTAAGTTTATAGAATCTTCTTAGGCTTTACCGGGTTGTCGCAATTTTGTTTCACTTTATCGCTGATTTTGTCTTAATTGAATTTATATTATACTGCACATAAATAAAAAATTATTATGTGAGGTAGAGCAATTTTGCTAAACGGAAATTTTTTTGTACGAAAGAAAAGTGACGGGCTTGCCGCTCTCGCCTTCCTTGCGCCAAGTTTAATTGGGATATCGGTATTTTTACTTCTGCCGCTTCTTGATACCATTCGCAGAAGCTTTTACGATGTACGCGGTGCCAATTTTATCGGCTTGGACAGTTATGTATCGGTGATAAACAATCAGGCGTTTCGGCTGGCTGCGACAAACACATTAATGTTTACGTTAATTTGCATTCCGCTTTTGTTGATTGTAAGTCTTGGTACGGCGTTGCTTCTGCGTTCAATTAAACCGTTGGGCAAGTTTTTTAAAACTACGTTTTTATTACCAATGGCTGTACCTGTGGCAAGCATCGTTTTGCTGTGGCAGGCGTTGTTTAACGAAAGAGGGCTTGCAAATACGCTTTTAATGCATGTCGGTTTGGAACCGATTGCATTTATGGATTCCGGCGCGGCATTTTGGGTGCTTGTAGGTACTTACTTATGGAAAAATAACGGTTATAACATGATTTTATGGCTTGCGGGTTTGGACGGAATTTCCGAAACACTGTACGAAGCTGCCCGTGTAGACGGCGCGGGCGCGTTGCAAAGTTTTAGATATGTTACATTGCCGTGTTTATTGCCGACAATCGGAATTGTGTCGATTTTATCTTTGCTTAACAGCTTCCGCGTTTTCAGGGAAGCTTACTTGGTTGCGGGAGCATATCCGAATGATTCTATGTACTTATTGCAGCACTTGTTTAATAACTGGTTTCAAAATTTAGATATCAGCAGATTAAGTGCGGCGGCTACAATGTTGGGGGTCGTGTTGCTTGCGATTATTCTTGTGATGCGGAGATTTTTAGATGAAAAAGAGTAGAGTCGCGATTTTATATTTCATTCCGCTGACAGCAATGGCGTTTTTTGTTATATGGCCACTATGGTTTATGGTCATGGGTTCGTTAATGCCGCTGGATGAGCTAAACATCACGATAGGCCCGGCACTTACATCGGCGGAAGGTTATTCCATTTGGCCGATTCTCCCGACATGGCCGACTTTACAGCCTTTAGTCGCGTTGCTTTTAGATACGCCGCAATTTTTCGTTATGTTTTGGAACACGTTCAGGCTGGTTATTCCATCCGTTGTGGGGCAATTAATTTTCGGTGCGCCTGCTGCATGGGCTTTAAGCCGCTTTCGTTTTCGCGGCAGAAAAATCATTGCCACGATTTATATATCGCTTATGCTAATGCCGTTTCAAGTAACAATGGTGCCGAATTTTTTAGTCATAGACCGCTTGGGGCTTATGAATAATATTTGGGCTGTTATACTGCCGTTTGCGTTTTCTGCGTTCCCTGTTTTCATTATGATGCGTGGTTTTGACGCAATTCCGCGTGCCTTAATGGAAGCGGCAAATATAGACGGCGCGGGGCATTTGCGAATTTTTTTTTATGTGGGGTTGCCGCTGGGTGTACCGAGTATTCTTGCGGCACTTGTGTTGGGCTTTTTGGAAATTTGGGGCGCGATAGAACAACCCATGACATTTTTAAATGACCCGTCTACATGGCCGCTGTCGTTATTCCTTCCGCAAATTGTTGCGGAAGAATTGGGGCTTGCAATGGTTGCGTCACTGTTAATGCTAATGCCCGCAGCACTGTTTTTCTTTTTCGGTCAAAAATATCTTGAGCTTGGAATACAATCCACCGGAGTCAAGGAGTAATTATGAAAAATTTATTGAAAAATTCCGACCCAAATCAACGCCGCGCCGCAAATAATATTTTTATATTTTTGGCGGCAATGCTTGTGTTTACGTTAATCGCCCGCGGAACAAACGGAGCGACCCTTGCAAGGGTCACGGTATCCATGCCCGCAAGAGGCGAAATTATTGAATCAATAAATGGCACGGCAACGGTCTTTTCCACCGATATTATTGACGTAACCGTAATAGAAGGGCTTACAATTAATGAAATGTTTATAAATGAAGGGCAAGAATTGCTGGTTGGCGACGCTATCGCCGAATTTTGCTTGGAAGAGCTTTTGGAAAAACGCGCACGCGAAAACGCGAGACTGGAACAAATGCATCTTGAATTGGAACGATTAGAACGCACCGAACCTGTTGACACAAGCTCTGTAGATAATGCGCGGCGCACATTAAATCGTGCGAATGAAGATTATGTTTCCGCTGTTGAAGAAGACGAAAAAGATATAAATACCGCAAGAGAAAATCTTGAATCGCTTTTAGATGAATATGAAAACAACTCAACGGCTTTACGAACTTATGCCCGTGCGTTGGAAGATTTTCTTGCTACAGAAGAACAGGGACGTGAAGATATCGCCTCCGCGCAAGAAACCCTGTATGAATTACTTTTAGAGCCGCCGGATGAATCGGAAGACAACGCATTGCAATCTGCCATACGAAATCATGCCCGCGCATTGGATGACTATAACACTGTCGTTGAGCAGGGTGAAGAAGATATAGCCGAAGCACAAGAAGCGTTAACCGAAGCGCGAAGAAATTCATCCGCCGACCGCACCGCATTGGACAACGCACGTCGTACTTATGACCGCGCAAAAGAAGACTATGATACCGCAAGAGAACGCGGACAAGCCAATGTTGACACGGCAGAGCGCGTTTTGCTAAACGCGATTCGCGTACGCAATGATGCGTTAGCGGCAGACCCTCCGGATGAAGCGGCAATAGCGTCGGCAATGGCAGAAGTTGAAAAAGCGCGAGCCGCGGTTGATACGGCGCAAACCGCAATGGACGATAATTTAGCCACTATAACGCGCAGATTGGAAGACGCGGAAACAAGTTTAAATCAAGCACGGCAAAATTTTAACAACAGCCGGGAAAATGAAATTGAAAAGCTGGAAAACGCATTAGAAACGGCGCAATCCCGAGCAACAGACAACCGGCTAACTGCCGCCCGCAGATTGGAAGACACGGAAGTAAACTTGGCGCAAGCGCAACAAAATTTTGCAAATAACCGTGAAAAAGAAATAGAACTGGCGCAAACCGCATTGGAAGCGGCGGAAACCCGTGCAAGTGATAACCTTTCAACAGCGACATGCAGGCTGGAAGACGCGTCACATTCGGTTAGTACCGAAGTGGAGAACGCGCAAAAAGCACTGCAAACGGCAATCGACAGAGCAAGAGATAATCGTCAAACAGGGTCGCGCCGCGTGGAAGATGCCCGTGCTTCTCTTGCATCGGCGGAATTCACACATCAGCGAAACGTACAACAAAACGCAGATACAGTGGCGCAAAATAGAATTAACTCGGTAACATTGACATTGGATATCGCCGCGCAACAAGATGTTGTTGACACGTTGGATAATTTAATTTTGGCAAACGGAATTTTATATTCAGAAGAGGTAGGAGTAGTCGCAACGGCAATGACAAGAAATTCCGTTATAGGGAAAACACCAATTATCACAATAAGAGACACCGAAGGCGGATTTGAAGCGCAAATGCAAATTCTGCGAACCGAAGCGGAACAGCTTTCCGTAGGAAGCGAAAGCGAAGTGACAACCGGGGGCGGCAATATGTTTTTCACGCCCACAACAACAGGAATTGTATCCGCCATTTCCGCGCCCGACGATAACGACAGGGTAACAATTTCAATCGCTCTGCCCGAAAGCAACTGGAACGCAGGGCAAAGAATTGACGCACAAATCGTTTTAAACCGCGGAAGCTATGACATGAGTGTTCCTATTTCGGCACTGCGTTCCGATAATTTTGGTTATTTCGTATACGTTGTGGGCCAGCGCAACACGGTACTCGGGTTGCAAAATGTCGTAGAGCGCGTAAATGTAAATGTTTTAGCTTCCGACAATGACACGGTATCCGTGACGGGGGTCAGCAGAGCTTGCCAAGTTATTTCCGCAAGCAACCGCGCCGTAAACGTCGGTGACCGCGTTCGGGTGAATGAGTAATGAAGAGAATAATTTTATGGTGCGTATTATGTATTTTATTAATTGCCGGCTTACTGCAAGCGAACACAATACGCCGATTCTCCGCAACATCTTTGCGCTACACCAACGCTATAAGCGGTAATGCCGCTTACAGGTCGCGTCAATACGCAATCGACAACCCGGAAACTTTTTGGCCGACTTTTTGGAGCGAAACCACTGTTTCGGTTTCCACGCCACACAGAGAAACAAACACCGCCGCAATCAATTTTTCGGGCGATGCAACTTTGGTATGGCACGCAAAATATCTGACAGGCAGTGCACCAAGCCCGCTTGACGGTAACGGCATAGCTGTATCGGAAGCCCTTGCGCATAGTTTATGGGGCAGTACGGATATCGTCGGAAAAACCGCACAGGTAGACGAAGAAGAACGAACCGTGCGGGGTGTATTTCAAGATGAAAAAGAACTTGCACTAATAGCTTTTCACATAGAAGATACGTCTCAACGCTGGCACGGAGTTGAACTTTCCGTCGGCGAAAACAGCCCCACACGGCACGAAGCGGAAAGCTTTGCAATATCTTCCGGCATCGGCAGACCGGATTATTTACTTACCGGCAATGTAATTTTTCTTGCCGGTTTCATGTCGATATTTCCGCTTCTGATTATTGGCGCATACGTATTGGTTATGCTTATTAAGTTTATGCGGAATTATTTTCCTCAACTTTTCGCGCCGATTTTCTTTATAATATTTGTACTTGCCGCAGTTTTTCTTCCAACCCTGCTTGATACCCTGCCGCCGTGGTTAATTCCCACCCATTGGAGCGATTTTTCTTTTTGGTCTTCGCTTCTTAGCCAAGCAGGGGACAGCGCAAGGGAATTTTTAAGCGTACCCCCCGTACTGCGTGATATTGAATTGCGAGTATATCTTCTGCGTCAGGTTGGAATTTTATTATTATCCACTTGTTGCAGTATTAAAATCACAGCGGTTTGATAATTTTATTCTGTCTCAATATAATAACAAGCATTAACCATTTAAAGGGGTGCTGTTATGAGAAGAAAAACGGGACGTATTATATCTTTTTTGATTGCTTTATTAATGATATTTGCCACACCAGCGGTTCATGGTGGTGAATTAAACGCAGTCATAGATATTTTGCCTCACGAACATGAAGCTTTTGGGCGGGACGGGCTAATCAATCACCCTGAAATGGAATACTTTAGTTATTCCCGACGGGAATCCATGCCGGAAATACAGGGGGCGAGAGAACACAGCGGGCTTATCGGTTTTGAGGGCGAATACGTGCTTGGAAATGATAATAGCCCTGTCGGTGTTATTGTTCTTTTTCAAAGCGGCCCGGCGGAAGTTCAGGTGGTTGAGTCACAAATGGACGGTCAACCCGTCACGCCCTTCGCCGCCGAAAAAATAGCCGAAGATGACCACGTTTTATTCCGGCAGGAGTTAAACGCGCTCTTTGGTGTTACCGGGCAAGAAGTGCAACCAATGTCACAGAACTATGAAATCCGATGGGAATATCGGCGGGCGATAAACGGCGTGAGTTTAACTTTGCCGTCCGATATGGTGGCGGAGTTAGCTGATTTCAAAAGTGTACGCGCCGTCTTCCCAAATCCGTTGATAACGATTGAACCTTTTGAAGAAATTTCAAATATAACAACCACAACTCCGCAAAGTATTAACATAAGCCCTCCGGGTATGGCACCCGGCAGGGCTACAATGCG
Source organism: Defluviitaleaceae bacterium (assembly GCA_009779835.1). Lineage (GTDB taxonomy): Bacteria > Bacillota > Clostridia > Lachnospirales > WQUN01 > WQVC01. The sequence goes on from WRBD01000015.1 coordinate 7,391, forward strand.
TGCGGATGAAATGCACGCGCTTGGATACAGGGGCAAAGATGTCCTTATAGCCGTGATTGACACGGGAATTAATTACACGCACCCGGCACTTGCGGACGCGTTTCCAAGTTTAGAAGAAATGCAATCACGTAATCCCAATATAACTGAAAGGGATACCATAAACGGAATTTTTTACGGGCGAAATTTTTATTGGGACAGCATTCCCTTGAATGACCCCAATGAATCAATAAATCGTACCAATCACGGTACGCATGTTGCCGGCACAATCGCAGGCCGCGACACGGGCGAAGATGTAGCCATTCTTGGTGTCGCGCCCGAGGCGAAGGTTATATCTTATCGAGTTCTTGGCCCGGACAACAGCGGTCCGCTCGATGTAGTTTTGGCAGCTATCGACAAAACAGCCCATGACAGACCCGACATTGTAAATATGTCTTTGGGAACGGACTTAAACAGCCCCGTATGTATTCTTGCGTTGGCGGTTAATAATATCATGCTGGCGCATCCGAATATTACATTTACAATTTCGGCGGGTAACAGTGGGCGGCATGGTTTCTATACTGTGGGTACACCCGCGTCCGCTACAATGGCTATTACAGTGGGAAGCGCGGCTCTCAGCCCTACGGAGACGGACGAGTACCAAATTGAGTTAAGCGATTTTTCTTCAACGGGGCCAGTTAATGATAGTTATGAAATTAAACCCGATATTATAGCCCACGGTTCAAATGTACTTTCTGCGGTACCCAATTGGTCATCGCAAACGGGATACAGCCATATGTCAGGCACATCCATGTCCGCGCCGCATATTGCGGGGGCGGTGGCTCTTTTAGTTGAATACAGCCGCAAAAACAACGGCACCGCTTGGAATTCAGAGGAAATTAAAACACGCTTAATGAACACCACCATCCCGATGGAAGGCTACGGCGTGTTTGAAACAGGCGCGGGATACGCGGACGTTTTTGCCGCGGCTTTTACCGATACGGTGGTTTTCATAAATTACAATCAAGTGGTAATTCATCCCGATGCTTTTGATGTATTTGATTTTATGGCAACAAGCACCGGCTCTTTAAGTTTTGGCGAACACACGATACTTGCCGATGACCCTCCGCAAATGGTTGAACGAACGCTTTCCGCTTCAATAAATAATTTCGGTTCGGATGAAAGGCAATATACGCTCGCATATGAATTTAAAAAAAATCCAAACGACGCGGCAAGTTTAAGTTTTAGCGGCGTGTCTGAAAATATTTTAATCGGCGCGGGAGAAACCGCCGCGTTTAATGTAACAATCTCCGCTGCAAGCAAAGCCGCGACAAGCGGTTTTTACGAAGGCTTCGTTTATGTAAAGAGCGGCACGGAAACGGTTGCGGCTTTGCCCTTTGCGTTTGTTCTTAAAGTTGAGGAACCGCCGGTTTTCACTAGGACGCATATTCCGGACGGTTTTGTCGGGTTTTCATATTGGGCGGGATTATCAGTAAGAAGCTTAGGACCGATAACCGATTTTAAAATAATAGCGGGCGAACTTCCTCCCGGTTTATTTTTGCACCACAGCGAAAGCCGGGGCGATATTCGTTGGCTTGACATTGAAGGATTTCCGGAGGCAACAGGAACATTTCCTTTGACTTTGCGAGTGGAAAATGCCGCAGGTTTTATCGAAGAAGAATTTATAATTACGGTGCGGAATGACAGACCGGATTCGCCCGTTATTATAACAACGGAACTACCGGGCGGCGAAGTCGGAGAGTGGTATTCGGCGTATATTGAAATACGTGTCGGGGATATAGACCAAATTGCAGCCGGCTTGGGCGGACGGTTGCCACCCGGTTTGAATATTTTTCGTAATTGGACATATGAGGACGGTTATTTATATTTTTATATTGAAGGCATTCCCACCGAAAACGGAATTTGGTCTTTCGTTTTTGCGGCGGCAACCGATTTTGGTGCTACCGAGTGGGTATATTTTACCATACTAATCGGTGACGACAGCCACTTTGTTGATATAACAGATTCCTTTGAATGTCCGAATTTCCTTGACTTGGTGCGCAGGAGTTTTGCTACACCTGACAGACCGGTTTATGACGTGGACGTAGTAAACAGAACGGTTTTAATAGCAGACAATAGGTATATAACAAGCTTGGCGGGCATAGAACATTTCACCGCATTGAGAGACTTTCGGGCAATGTCGAATTTATTAACTGATGCTGACTTTTCAAATAATCATAAATTAGAAACGGCAGTTCTGCGTTTAAACTTCCTTACAAGCTTGGATGTGTCCTCGAATCCTGACCTTTGGTGGCTTGTTGTAAATGAAAATTTTATAACACACCCCGATGATGTAATTGGTTGGCAGGATTTATTTGATGACGTTGGTGAAGAGTTCGGTTTTTGGTTTTTGGAACAGCGTACCCCCACACCGCCTGCTCTTAATATAGATAACCCCCCTTCGGGTTGCTTGGGTGTTTCGTACTACGCGCCTCTTAGAGCGTCCGGCACCTCACCGTTTAACTGGAGCGTTACCGAAGGTAGCTTGCCACCGGGGTTATTTATTGCCAACGACACAAGAGAACCATTCTTTAGTGAAAGCATGATATCCGGCATCCCAACGGAGATTGGTACATTTACTTTCACCGTTACGGCAGAAAATCAATGGGGTTCGGATTCACAGGAATTAACTATTACAATAAATTACCCGGAACCGCCCGTTATCGTCAGTTCGGAATTGGAAAACGGTTCGGTGGGTGATTTATATCAGGAAACTTTAATCGCAGAGAGCACAACACCTTTTATGTGGATTATTACCGCAGGCAGTTTGCCGACCGGATTAACCTTTAACCGTACACGGGGTGAAATAATAGGAACACCCTCCGCAATGGGTGAGTTCACATTTACCATCACGGCAATGAACGCATGGGGTTCGGATTCGCAAGAATTTACAATTAAAATTGGTCCGCAGTTTCCGCCGATAATTGATGGAATCAGTTTCCCCGCCGGTATACAGGGGAGTATGTACAACGAAAACATTTTATTATCGCAGGGTTCGAAACCTTTAACTTGGAGCATTACCGAGGGAAATCTTCCCCCGGGATTAAATCTTCACCGTTCTTCGGGAAATATTTCCGGCATATCAACGGAAACGGGTGAGTTCACATTCACCGTGAGAGTCGAAAACGGCGCCGGATTTGACACGAAACAATTTACTATTACGATGTATCCCATACCTACTTTTAATTGGGGAGCATTCCCGTTCGGAGGGGTAGGCATTTTTTACCATCAAACATTTACGATGTTCGGCTCACCGCCTATTACTTGGAGCATTATTTCGGGCAGTTTGCCGCCCGGCTTAACTTTGGGCGGCAATCCGCTGTTTGGTGAAATATCAGGAACGCCAACTGAAGTTGGTACATTCACATTTACCATTGAGGCGCAGAGTAGGGATGGCTTTATTATAAGACGCGAGCATTCTATAACGATATTCGATGCCCAGCCACCCGTCATCGTTGCAACAAATATTCCAGACGGCGCAATCGGGGTAAGTTACGACATCCGGATTCGTGCCAACTCCAATGTAAGAACCGAACCTTGGAGTTTAATAAGCGGCAGTTTGCCGCCCGGCTTGACTTGGAGTTCATCGCACATCTCAAACGGCACACAATTACGAATTTGGGGCAGACCTACAACACCCGGAGAATTTACTGTTACTTTCAAGGTGGAGAATATTGCCGGGTATGATACGGTTGCTTTTACCATTAATGTCCCGTTTACCACAGATTTATTAAGGAACGAACTTGCCTTGCGCATCAAATACGCGGAAGAACTTCTCTGCAACACCGTTGTTTCCGAAGATGGAAGTAATGTGCTTCTCGGCAATTACTGGGTAACACTTCACGAATATGAATTATTTCAAGCCGCGATATCCGCCGCATGGGAGGTTTATAACGAAACGGGAAGTTGATTGCGGAAAAATTTTATATATTTTTCATTTTTTATTAAACCAAAACTACTTTTTCGACAACTATATATATAGATACAAAGTTTTTTAACAGGGGAGCGGGGAAATGAAAACTATACATGAAAACATCGTCAAGCGGGCAAAGAATGGTGATGAATCGGCATTTGCGGAAATTTTTAATTCGTATCATAACAGGGTTTATTATTTTGTGTTAAACCATGTAAAGTCTCCGCAAGATGCCGAGGATATTGTGCAAAATACTTTTACGGAGGTTTTCAAGTCGATAAATGCGTTGAACAATGAAAACTCTTTCAAGTCGTGGCTTTATACAATAACACAAAGACAGATTGGTATGCTGTACCGGAAAAATGAGCGAAGCGTAAATGCGAACGGGGAGGATATTGAAGGGGTTATGGAGATGCTGGATGATAACGGCGAATTTCTACCCGAAAATATTTTGGAATCGGACGAAATGAAAACCGCTGTTATGGATTTGATTCAGTATTTGCCTTATGCCCAAAAAACAGCCGTATTATTTTATTATTTTGAAGAAATGGGCGTTAAGGATATCGCCGAAATTCAAGGTTGTTCTGTAAGCACTGTAAAAAGCCGGTTAAGTCTTGCGCGGAAATATATAAAATCTGAAATTGAGAAACAGCGCAAGATGGGCAATTATGTTCTTTCGGCTGCGCCGCTTCCCCTTCTTACAATATTGCTTCGCGAAATGGCAACGCAGAATTATTTGGCGCAAGAAACGGCAACGAAAATATTTACGGAATCCTGCGCATCCGCAGGGATAGATTTAACTGCAAGTGCTGTCGGGCTAATTGCCGCCGAAGCGGGCGCAGGAAGTGCCGTAGCCGTAACAGGAACAGCGGCGGCAAGTGGTGCGGTAGCGGCAGGTGGTGCGAGTGCGGCAGTAATAAGCGGCGCAGCGGCGGCAGGCGCGGCTTTTTCAGTTAAGGCGATTATTTGCGGTGTTGCTATGTGTATGGCTGTCTCGTGTGCGGTTGTTGCAGGGGTGACACTTAATCTTTTTAATGATTCAGAAGAAATAACATCGAGTTATTACGCTTCCGCGGCTTTGCTTGCCTACAGCGACGCAGACGAACCGGAAATTCAAGAAGAATCCGTGCCGCCTGAAATCGTGGAAGCACCGGCACATGCGACTGCACACGAACCACAAGTAGCAGAAACGATAATTTCGGCAGAGTATGAACACGTATTGGGTTCTCTTTTTCAGACAGAAAGCGGATTAGACGTCGAAAATGTAAGCCCGCAAGGAACAAACGAATCCCGCAGAAACTCCGTAAGAATACCGGACGGCGGGGGCAGTGTAGTCGGAAGCACGATTGCGGTTGCAAGCGCGAACGATGTTTCTATTAATGAGGACGGATTTATTATAAACGAACAAGAAACAGAAGTAACTGAAGTAATTGAAGAAGCCGAAGCAATCGAAGCAACTGAAGAAACCGATGTGGTTGAAACTGATGCAGTTGAGCAAGTTGAAGCTCTTGACGTGACTGTTGAAGCAGTTTCTGATCCGGCAAATAACGAAGCATTACAAGCTTCGCCTTCCCACACAAGAGACGGCGACAATTCACAAGGTGGCGGCGGAGCATTACACCCACAACCCACACCTGTACCTTCTCCGCAACCTACACCGGAACCCACGCCTGAACCTACCCCCGAACCTACGCCTGCTCCTGTCTCCGCAGAGGATTTCGTATTCACAATATGGGCGAATGAAGCAACCTTACCGCAAGGAGAGAATTTCGCGGTACATGCCGAACTACAGAACAACAGCGGACAAGACCTTGAAATAATGTATGATTTCTTATTTTGGCCGACTATCCCAAACTGGCATTTGTTCGAGGATTGGGGCTTAAATATTGATATTTTCATCAGACAATCCAGATTGTTTGAAGCGGACAGCATAATAATTACAGATATTTGGGGAGTTGTTCCGCGCGGTGGCACGTGGCATTTTGGGCAAACATTAGAACCGGGTATACATGAACTAAGATTTCGCGCCGCGTTCGGGCTTCAAGACGATACCCGGCAAGTAGAAGTATGGTCTAACACAATTACGCTTACCGTAGAGCCTCCACCGGAGATTACCCACACCGTCACCTTTTTGCCCGGTAACGGCGGTAGCTTTGGTTTACTGACTATTGCTTCAATCACCCGAAGCGTTGCGCATAACGCCCCGCTTGGTGAACTTCCTTTTGTAATTAATCGTCCCGATTATGTACTTGCGGGTTGGTATGATACGAACGCGCCCACGGGCGGTACACGTTGGTACGCCGATACGCCGGTCACCGGCGATGTAACTTTATACGCAAGGTGGGAGGAGCGGGTTGTAACCCCTGATGACTTTGTGCTGACAATTTCGGTGGAAGAAACGACATTGCGGCAAGGCGAGAATTTTACGGTTAACGTCGAGTTGAAAAACATCAGCGACGAAGACATTGAAATATACCACGGACCGTGGTTGTTTATACCCAGTATTCCGAACTGGAATGCATCTGCAGAATTACTCACACCGAGATCTTCCAGTCATACGCGTCTTATGGAACCGGGAAGTATATTAAAAAATATGAATTATTTTCAGGGAGACGAAAGTGCGCCATGGCTTATCGGGCACACCTTGGAGCCGGGTACGCATGAACTAAGATTCCGCGCTGAGTTCGGGCTTCTAAAAATTGGTGATACCGCGCAACCCGGTGTTGTGCACCAAGAAGAAGTATGGTCTAACACAATCACGCTTACCGTAGAGCCTCCACCGGAGATTATACACACTGTCACCTTTTCGCCCGGTAACGGCGGTAGCTTTGGTGTGCTGACTGTTGCTTCAATCAGCCGAAACGTTGCGCATAACGCTCCGCTTGGTGAACTTCCGTGTGTAATTAACTTAAATCCCGGTTATATACTTGCGGGCTGGTATGACACGGACGAGCTAACGGGCGGCACACGTTGGTACGCCGATACGCCGGTCACCGGCGATGTAACCTTATACGCAAGGTGGGAGTGGGTTGTTTTTACCCCCGATGATTTCGTACTGACAATTAGGGCGAGAGAAACAGTATTACCGCAAAACTCATGGTTTTCGATTTATATTGGATTATTAAATGACAGTGGGAGAGATATTGAAATTGCCCATAATTTCTTGTTTTGGCCGGAAATTCCGGGTTGGTGTCTCTTTGACGAGTGGAAGATCGATGTCCCCCCGCCGTCGTTACCACATATAACGTTTTTTGAGGCAAATAGTGTGTTGCGAAATATAAATATAGTAGGAAACGAGGCTGAGTTTTGGGATTTCGGGACAACATTGGTGCCGGGAACACATGAACTAAGCTTCCGTGCAAATTTCGAGATTGAAGCCACCGGTCAGCAATTAGAAATTTGGTCTAACACAATCAGGCTGACTGTGGAATAAAACGCAAAAAAACCGGCCTTATACATTGCCTGTTTTGTTAGGGCTGGTTTTTTATACTCTTTTTTTAGAAAGAAGGATTGAAAATGAGGAGAATTTACGGAAAAATTTTTGCGGTTATTCTTGCGTTTGTGCTGGTGTTTGGCGTTATGCCCGAATATCCGTCGGCGTTACTTGATAATAATCAATCAGGTGATAATACTTACCGCAATTTAAGCATGAACCCGGGCAGAAACGAAACTGAAATGCGTTTCACATGGTATTCGACTTCCGCGACAGGGAGTGTCCAATACAGGGTAGAGGGCGCAGATGTATGGAGTGAAATGATTTCCTCCTCGCGCCCTCATCATTCCCAAATGACCGGTAATTTACGCGTGTTTCAACCGATTATTACAGGGCTTTCGCCTGATACCCCTTACGAGTACAGAATTACGTGGAATAACGGACAGGGACAGTCAAGTATTAAAACCTTCCACACGGGCGGCGCAAGCGAATTCAGTTTTTTTGCCGTGTCAGACCCGCAAATCAATTTTAGCACAGCAAATCCCTCCGAGGCAGTAAATTGGGCGAATACAATGGCTGTTGCCACAACCGCTTTCCCCGATGCGCAATTTTTAATGTCAATGGGTGACCAAGTTTCTTCCTCCGCAACACGTACCGTCCCGATGTCACAAAGAAATTTTGACCACCTGTTCGCGCCGCCGGCGTTTCATCGTTTGCCTTTTGTACCGATAGTCGGTAATCATGACGGTGTCTCGGGTACAGTTAATCCGGACTTATGGCATTTTAATTACAACACACCCATCACCGGTTCTGCCAACGTACAGAACGAACATGGTATACGGCGTTTCACAATTAACAACAGGCCAAACCCGACAACACAATTCGATTATTATTTCCGATACGGCAATGTGCTTTTTATTGTGCTGGCTGCATACTGTAACGATACTCACGGCGGCACCGGCGGTGGCAGTGACGGTGTCGCTGCACGCGCCGAAATTTCAGGACCGCGGCGCACTTGGTTTAGAAATGTGATTAACGCAAATTCGGACGCGCATTGGAGGGTTGTTGCGTTTCATACACCGCCATATTCGGCGAACAGGCATCCCACCACAACAACCTCCTTACATGCCATGCGACAAAATTGGCTTCACATCTTTGAAGCATACAATGTCGACATTGCTTTTTCCGGGCATGACCATATTTATTCAAGAACGCATCATATGCAGAACGGAAATCGGCAGTTAACTCAAAACTGGGCAAGCCAAGCCGATAACGCCGTAATAAATCCTACCGGAATCACTTATTTCGCGTTCGGCAGCCCTAGCGGACACAGCATACGACATGCGGAACACCTGCCGCGTAACTATCTTGCAATTCATAATCAGCAGGAAAAACAGGAATTTTCTGTTGTTAATGTTACGCCCTATACTTTTTCCGTTGCAACTTACATGATTGACGGCGTAGGGCTTGCCGGAAATACTTACACAATGATTGATATTTACACAATCGTAAAAGAAAATCGTCCGTCGGATACGCCCATACCTAAGTTTTGCGAAATTCCGCGCCCGGTAATTACCACAGAGTGCGACTATTGCGGAGAACTTCCTTGTGTATGTCCGCCTTTTATTTACGACATGCAACGCGACTCTAACTGGAGCAGTGTATTAGCCGGAACCCATCCGGTAACATTCGGTACGAATATTCCGAGCAATGCATCCAGAATTGATGTACCATCGCGTGAATTGCAATTTATCAACAGAACCGGAACATCGCAAGGGCTTAGGCTCAGATCGGACGTGCTGCTTAACGCCCTTTCAAGCAATGATAATCGAATCCAAATTGAATATTCGGGAAGATTGAATGTTGCGGGTAATTCGCATTCGCAAATCCGCATTGAATATCCCTCAACGCCTACTCCTTTTGCCGAGGGCGTAAACAGATGGACTCAACAAACAGCGGGCACAGAAAATACATTTTCGCAAACTGTTATATTAACGCACGAGCGATTGCAACACGCCGTGGATATGGGAAGGGGATATTTCACACTCGGCGCGTCTCCCGATACGGCAGAGCTTACAATTACTCAAATTAGAATTACCGAAATCGAAGGAGGCGGGCCTACACCTACGCCTACGCCGACTCCCACACCTACTCCCACACCTACCCCTACGCCACAGCCCGGAGTTATTTACGATATGCATACCGACTCTAACTGGAATAACGTATTGCATCATGCTGATCATCCGGTATTGCGGGGGTCGGGTACACCCTCAGGAACTGCGTTCAGTGAAGACGGACCGCCGCGTGAATTGCACTTCCCCACCAGAAATGGCACTTCGCAAGGGTCAAGAATCAGAGCGGATGTATTGCTTAACGCCCTAACGAGCGAAGATAATCGGATACAAATTGAATATTCGGGAAGATTGAGCGTTACGGGTAATTTGCAGATTCGCTTTGAGTATCCCGCGTCTCCAACTCCTCCTCCTTATGTTGATGGCGTAAATAGATGGCCGTCTGCAACGGCAGGCGCGGGAAATGAAATTTTGCAGACTGTTATATTGACACATGAGCGATTGCAACATGCTATAACTTTGGGAGATGGAGATATTTCCCTCGGTGCGTCTCCGGGGGATGAATCATTTGTAATTACCGGTATCAGAATCACAGAAATTCCGCCGGGGTTGCCAACACCTACGCCAACACCAACACCAACCGCAACGCCAACTCCAACACCGACTCCAACACCGGAACCAACTCCCACCCCAACACCCGAACCTACGCCTACTCCAACACCGGAACCAACTCCTACCCCAACACCAGAACCTACGCCTACGCCTACTCCGGAACCAACTTCGACCCCAACACCGGAACCAACTCCGACCCCAACACCCGAACCTACACCTACTCCAACACCGGAACCAACTCCTACCCCAACACCAGAACCTACGCCTACTCCAACACCGGAACCAACTCCTACCCCAACACCAGAACCTATGCCTACTCCAACACCGGAACCAACTCCTACCCCAACGCCCGAACCTACGCCTACTCCAACACCGGAACCAACTCCTACCCCAACACCAGAACCTACGCCTACTCCAACACCGGAGCCAACTCCTACCCCAACGCCCGAACCTACGCCTACCCCAACACCGGAACCAACTCCTAGCCCGGTTCCCACCCCAACGATTGTTTACGACATGCAAACCGACCCAAATTGGGACGACGCATTGCATCACGCCAACCATCCGGTATTACGGGGCTCGGGCACTCCCTCAGGAACCGCCTCCAGAGTTGACGGGCCGCCGCGTGAATTGCACTTCCCCATCAGAAATGGAACTTCGCAAGGGTCAAGAATTAGATCAGATGTATTGCTTGACGCGCTAACGAATATAGAAAATCGGATACAAATTGAATATTCGGGAAGATTGAGCGTTACGGGTAATTTGCAAATTCGCATTGAGTATCCCTCTCCATCCCCGGCTCCTCCTCGGGTGGAGGGCGTAAATATATGGAGTTCTGAAACAGCAGATGTAGGAAATGAAATTTCGCAAACAGTTATATTGACGCATGAGCGACTGCAATATGCTGTAAGTGTGGGAGATGGAGATATTTCCCTCGGTGCGTCTCCGGGGAATGAAGCATTTATAATTACCGGTATCAGAGTCACAGAAATTCCGCCATGTACACTTGACAAGTGGACGGTAGAATTTAAACTCGCGGATGGAACGCAAACCTGCGAAGTCGATTTGGTTCAAATTATCATCGACGGCGAAGACGCAACCCCGCCGATACTCAAACGTGACGGCTACACCTTCAACGACTGGGACGGTGAATACAAGAACATCACAAGCGACAGAATCCTTACTGCGCAGTGGATTCCGATTCCGCCCGATTCCTTTACCATAACCTTCAACCCCAACGGCGGCGAGTTTGTTAACCCGAACAGCGATACAATCCGTGTTATCCCTAAAGGCAATAGAAGCGGCATACTTCCAAGAGCAACACCTTTGGTATTTTCGCGGGATGGCTACAGGTTTACCGGTTGGTTTGAGGACATCGAAGACGCAAGTACACAATGGCACGACAACGAAGACGTAACAAGCGATGTCACATTGTACGCAAGGTGGCAACAAATTCCCGACCCGGATAATTTTCGTGTCGGTGATGCCGACGGTGACGGACGCGTAACTTCTGCCGATGTCACAAGGCTTGCAATGCATCTAATTGGTCATAATGTAGATATTTGTTTGCTTTCCGCAGATATAAGCGGACGGGGATATGTATCCATTCCCGACGTTACGTTTTTCGCAAGGTGGCTTGTCGGCCAAAATGTGAGTTGCATGATAGCGTGGTAGCGGCTGTATACAGACAATAAAAAACCCCGGTTCGCCGGGGTTTAATATTTGTCTCAAAATCACTTCACGCCCGCATGATAAGCCTGTAAGCTTTTAACCTTCGACGGTTGCTTGCCACGCGCGCGAATTGCGTTGATTGCGGAAAGAGCCATTTCCGGCGTTGTGTACATCGGGATTGATTTGCGGATTGCGGCACGGCGAATGTTCGAGCCCATACCATGAATGGAACCGCCCGGGGTGTTCACAACCATGTTGATTGTACCTTCCATAATTAAATCGGAAATGGGTTGGTTGGTTTCCATGTCGAGTAATTCGCAGATGGGGCGCGCGGGAATTCCGACGCGCTCAAGTTCTTTGTGTGTATTTTCTGTTGCGATTAAACCGAAGCCCAAGCTTTGTAAATCCCGTGCAATGCCTGGTAAATCGCACATATAGGATTCGGAGAAGGAAATGAGCACCGTGCCGACTTTCGGAATGGGGCATTTCGCGCCTTCCTGTGCAAGCATGAACGCCGCTTCCAATGTTTTCGCCATTCCCAAAACCTCGCCGGTGGAACGCATTTCCGGCCCCAAAACGGGGTCAACTTCGTGGAACATATTAAACGGAAAGACCGATTCTTTTACGCCGAAGAAATTTACTTTCGCGGGTTTAAGCGCGGTCAGGTCGATTTTTCCTTCACCCGTTGCGGCTTGAATCATCATGCGGGTAGCAAGCTTCGCCATTTGAATATTGCAAACCTTGGAAACAAGTGGCACGGTGCGTGAAGCACGCGGGTTTGCTTCGATTACATATACTTTGCCGCTTTTCGCTTCAATCGCGTATTGAATATTCATTAGTCCAATTACGCCAAGTTCGTGCGCGATTTTACGTGTGTATTCGTAAATGGTGGCGCAAGCATCTTCGGGGATTGAATAATGCGGAATCGTACACGCGCTGTCGCCGGAATGAATTCCCGTGTTTTCGATGTGCTCTATAATCGCGGGAACAAAAACATTTGTGCCGTCGGAGATTGCGTCCGCTTCGCATTCCAGTGCGCGTTCCAAGAAACGGTCAATTAGAATAGGAGCCATTTCTTCATCCGGCACCGCGCTCTTAATCGCATTCTCCATATATTTTTTCAACGCGTCCATTTTATAGACAATCGCCATTCCCGCGCCACCTAAAACATACGACGGACGCACAATAAGCGGGAAACCGATTTCGTTTGCGACGGCAACCGCTTCTTCAACGGTTTTCGCCATGCCGCTTTCGGGCATGGGAATATTCAATTTTTCCATCATTGCGCGGAATAAATCGCGGTCTTCCGCCGTCGCGATAATTTCCGGCGGCGTTCCTAAAACAGGAACTCCCAATGCCTTCAACTGTTGCGCGATATTAAGCGGCGTTTGTCCGCCGAACTGCACAACAACACCCATCGGTTTTTCATATTTTACAATCGCAAGAACATCCTCAACTGTGAGCGGCTCGAAATAAAGCCTGTCCGCCGTGTCGTAATCGGTACTTACCGTTGACGGGTTGCAGTTAATCATAACCGTTTCAAAGCCCATGTCGCGCAGTGCGTAAGTCGCATGAACACAACAATAATCGAACTCTATGCCCTGCCCGATACGGTTCGGCCCGCCACCTAGAATCATAACTTTTTTACTGTTTGCATTTGCGGGGCGTGCCAATTTTGAATCGGCAAGATATGTTGAAAAATAATAATATTCATTTTCTGCGCCGGAAACTTGGATTGATTCCCACCCTTTAATAATGCCAATTTCTTCGCGTTGCTTCGCAACTTCAATTTCGGGAATATAAAGCAACCATGCCAAATATTTATCTGAAAACCCGTCTTTTTTCGCTTGCGTCAATAAATCGTCCGGTAAAACTTTACCGTCGGGCGCGGTTTTCGGATTTTCAACGGGATTGCCATTGGGAAGCGGCTTCGCGCGGTATTTTAAAACTTCTTCTTCCAAATCAACAAGCTCTTTCAAGTGATTTAAAAAGAACGGTTTAATTGCTGTCAGTGAGAAAAGCTCATCAACAGAAATTCCTTTGCGCAAGGCTTCATACAAGACGAAAAATCTTTCGCCCGTGGGACGTTTAAGCAATTCCAATAATTCTTCCTTCGAGCGGAAATTATAATCCTTCGCGAAACCAAGCCCCGAACGCCCCATTTCAAGCGACCGAACGGCTTTTTGTAATGCTTCTTTATAATTTCGCCCGATGCTCATGACCTCGCCGACAGCCTTCATTTGTGTACCAAGAGCATCTTTTGCGCCGGGGAATTTCTCAAACGCGAAGCGAGGGAATTTCACGACAACGTAATCGCCGTAAAATTCGTATTTATCAAGCGTTCCCAGTCGCCAATACGGCAACTCGGCGAGAGTAAGCCCCGCCGCAAGAAGCGCGGAAACACGCGCAATCGGGAAGCCCGTCGCTTTCGACGCAAGCGCAGACGAACGCGAAGTACGCGGGTTAATTTCAATTACGCAAATGCGCCCGTCTTTGGGATTATAACAAAATTGGCAATTGCACCCGCCGATTACGCCCACTTTGCGAACAATTTTAAACGCCGCGTCTTCAAGCCGCGCTTTAACTTCGGCGGGGACATTTTGCATCGGTGCGCAACAAATCGAATCGCCTGTGTGAACGCCCATAGGGTCAACATTTTCGATAAAGCAAATCGCAATGCAGTGGTCGGTGGAATCGCGAATAACTTCAACTTCGAGTTCTTCCCAGCCAAGCACACTTTCTTCAATTAGCACCTGATTAATTATACTCGCGCTTATTCCGCGCGACGCAATATCGCGCAGTTCCGTTTCGTTATAGCAAATGCCGCCGCCTGCGCCGCCCATCGTATACGCCGGCCGCACAACACATGGATAACCAAGTTCTTTCGCGATTTTAACGGCTTCGTCAACGCTGTATGCCGGAGAAGAACGCGCCATTTCTATGTTCAGTTCGTTCATCATTTGCTTGAACGCGATTCTGTCCTCACCGCGCTCAATCGCACCAAGATTCACGCCGATTACCTCGACATTGTACTTCGCGAAGACCCCCGCTTTTTCAAGCTCCATCGCAAGATTCAGCGCGGTTTGTCCGCCGCAGTTCGGTAAAAGCGCGTCGGGACGCTCCGCCGCAATAATCTCCGTAAGTCGCGCCTTGTTCAGCGGCTCAATATACGTCGTATGCGCAATGTCCGGGTCTGTCATAATAGTTGCCGGGTTAGAATTCACCAGCACAACAGTGTACCCAAGACCCTTCAACGCCTGACACGCCTGCGTTCCCGAATAGTCAAATTCACAAGCCTGTCCAATTACTATCGGCCCCGAGCCGATAATTAGTACCTTTTTAATATCATTTCTTTGCGGCATGGTTTTCCTCCGGTTTTTTATTTCATCAACAACGCCATTATCGCTTTCTGTGCATGAAGCCTGTTTTCCGCTTCATCAAAAATAGAATTCGCGTGCTTTTCAAAGACTTCGGCTGTGATTTCTTCGCCGCGGTGTGCGGGCAGACAGTGCAAAACAATTGCCTTTGAATGCGCACCCGCCATAATTTCATCGTTAACTTGGAAGCCTGCGAAATCTTTCATGCGTTTTTGTGATTCCTCTTCCTGTCCCATGCTTGCCCAAACATCGGTATATAAAACATCGGCGTTTGCGGAAGCTTCCGCCGGGCAATTTACAAGTGAAAAATCGTCGCCGAATTTTTCCGCGAATTTTAAAATATCCGCATGGGGTTCGTAACCTTTCGGCGTTGCAACACTAATTTTCATGCCGCATGTAAGTGCGCCAACAATCAGAGAATTACAAACATTGTTTCCGTCGCCGATGTACGCAATTTTTACGCCCTCAAGCGCGGAATGATACTCGCGAACTGTCATTAAGTCCGCAAGAATTTGACAAGGATGCGAAAAATCGGTAAGCCCGTTTATCACGGGAATGCTTGACCATTTTGCCAGCGAGTCAACTTCTTCCTGTGCAAACGTGCGAATCATAATCCCGTTCAAATACCGCGAAAGTACCCGAGCTGTATCTTCGACAGGTTCACCGCGCCCTATTTGAAGGTCGTTAGACGAAAGAAAAAGTGCCTGCCCGCCGAGCTGATACATTCCCGTTTCAAATGAAACCCGCGTGCGCGTGGAAGATTTCAGAAAAATCATTCCCAGCGTTTTGCCTTTTAAAACATCATGCGAGATACCGTGCTTTAAATTATACTTCATTTGGTCTGCCAAATTTAAAATTTCTATAATTTCTTCTTTGGATAAATCCAACAATTTAAGAAGGTCTTTTTTCATTTTACTTAACTCCTATTCAATATAAAGTGCGCCCGTATGATTTTTTTTCAAAGTGACGGTCATTGCCATGCCGCTCATTGAAACATCAACTTTTATTTCGCCGGACGCGTCTTTATAAATTTTTAATACATCAGAACCGGGTGGCAGATGCGTTTTGATAACTGCTACCAATTTTTCATCCATGAAAGTTTCCTCCACATTTGCATAACTATACTACCATTTAAAGACTTTCTCCATAATAGCAAGCCCGGCGTCTATATCTTCCGTACCGATTGTAAGCGGTGGAAGAAAACGCAAAACATCCGCGCCGGCGGGCAATGCAACAAGCCCCGCTTCTAAAAGCTTTGCCACAGCTTCGGTGTTGGCGATGCCTTCCAGTTTAATGCCAATCATAAGCCCCATCCCGCGAATTTCCTTGACCTGCGGCAGATTCATTGCAGAAATTTTTTCGCGGATATATGCGCCTTTTTCTTTTACGCCCGGCAGAATCGGCTCAAGAATTTCCAACACAGAAAGAGCCGCCGCCGCGCAAACAAGATTGCCGCCATAAGTAGTTCCGTGGTCGCCCGGATTGAGAGTTTTGTACATTTTTTCGCCAAGCAAAAACCCGCCAAGCGGCAACCCTCCCGCGATTCCCTTTGCAAATGCAATCGCATCCGGTTTTATATTAAAGTTTTGAAAACCAAACCACTCACCCGTGCGCCCTATTCCCGTTTGAATTTCGTCGGCGATTAACAACCAATCGTTTTTTTCGCAAAGCTCCGCCGCCTTTTGCAAATAGTCGGCATCAAGCGGCATAACTCCGCCCTCGCCCTGTATCGACTCGAATAAAAACGCGCAAACATCTCCCGCTTTTGCTTCCGCTTCAAGCACAGAAAAATCATTCGCCTCAACATACCGAAAACCTTCCATAAACGGTGCAAAACAATCCTTGTGGAATTTTTCCTGCCCTGTTGCTTTAAGCGTCGCGCCCAAACGCCCGTGAAACGAACCTTTCAGTGTAATAATGGTATGCCGACCCGCGCCGTATTTATCAAAACTGTATTTCCGCGCGGCTTTTATCACGCCTTCATTGGACTCCGCGCCGGAATTAGAAAAAAATAAGCCGCGCATTCCGGCGAAACCGCAAAGCTTTTCCGCCAAAACCGCGCCCGGCTCGGTATAAAACAAATTTGAAACATGGCTTAAAACACCCGCTTGCGAATAAATCGCTTCAACCCATTTCGGATGCGAATGCCCGACGGAATTAACTCCGATTCCCGACGCGAAATCTATATATTCCTTGCCGTCCGCGCCCCACAAACGGCTACCTGCACCTTTCACAAACGCAACGGGATACCGCGCATAAGTCGGTAAAATATTTTCATTGTATAAATTTTTTATATCATCAAAATTTTTCATAATTCAAACACTCCCTAGCTCAATATCATCGTTCCGATTCCTTCATCGCTTAAAAGTTCAACCAATAATGAATGAGGAATTCTTCCGTCTAAAATATGCGCCCTCGGCACACCTCGTCGAACGGCTTCCACACAACATTCAACTTTGGGAATCATGCCGCCGGAAATCACTCCCGATTTAACCAACTGCGGTATCTCCGCCAAAGTAAGGGAAGAAAT
The DNA here is from genome assembly GCA_009779835.1 of Defluviitaleaceae bacterium. GTDB lineage: Bacteria > Bacillota > Clostridia > Lachnospirales > WQUN01 > WQVC01. The sequence continues at coordinate 25,035 of WRBD01000015.1, forward strand.
CAGCGTGTTTTCATATGAAGGGTCGCGAAGAAGCCCGCGAACATCCGTAAGCAAAATTAATTTTTCCGCACCGACGGCAACCGCAACCTGCGCCGCCGCGCTGTCCGCGTTTATATTATACACTTCGCCCGGTTCTTCCCCGCAAGCAACTGACGAAATTACCGGAGTGTATCCGCCGCTTAACGCAAGGTTTATCGGCTCCGGGTCAATGTGTGTTATATCACCTACAAGCCCGAGGTCTTCTTTGCTCTCGTGCTTTTTTGCGACAAGAAGCCTCCCGTCCATTCCGGAAAGGCTTAACGCTTTGCCGCCAAGCTCACCAAGAAGCTGTGCCATTTGTTTGCCCACGCGCCCAGCAAGAACCATTTGAACAACGTCCATCGTTTCATTATCTGTATAACGAAGCCCGTTTACAAAACGCGGCTTCTTTCCTATTTTTGAAAGCATTTCATTAATTTCAGGGCCGCCGCCGTGAACAACCACAACGCGAATCCCAACAAGCGACAGCAAAACAATATCGCCCATAACCTGTTTGCACAGTTTATTCTGCATTGCCGCGCCGCCGTATTTTATTACAATTGTTTTCCCGTGATACCGTTGTATATACGGCAAAGCCTCGGAAATAACAACCGCTTGCTCCAGTTTAGAAAGCGAATCTTTCATGGGCATATAAATTCCCCTTAATAATTTTATACTATATTATAAATTCGTTTTTTTCCAACGCTTCAATGACGGCAAAAACATTTGCAACATTTTTCTCGCGCTGTTTTCATCCGGGCAAATGCCCGCTTCAACCACATGGGGTATGCAACTCTCAATCACTTCGTATAATGATTCTTTAGGGCGTCTGAAAGCTCCGCCGTTGAAGCAATGACTACAATAATCCTCATTTTTACTACCATATTCGTTGCTTCCAAAATCCTCCGGTTTGCTCATAGGCATACCACAACTTTGACAAAAATTTTTTTCCATGTAAATTTCCTCCTTATAATTCAGTAATGCCCGCCATATATTCGCGATAATTTTTATATTTATCCATTACTTCGGTTATTTTTTTGTGAGTTTGAAAATGTATTACAGGATAATCAACTTCGCCATATTCAGCCCTTATCGGGAAAGCAAGTTTTTCTTCATGAATGGAAAAGTGCGAGTTAACATTTTGCTTGTTTCCTCTTGCGTCAAGGCGTATCCATTTGTTTTCATCAGACAGAAAAACGGCGTTTAACCCGTGTGTTACATACCCGGTATCCGGCGTATCTCCGCAGGTTAAGCGTTGATAACACAATCCGGCGGGAATCCCGGCATATCTAAGCAACGCGGCAAGAAGATGTGATTTTGCCAAACATATACCTTCACCGTGTTCTAACACTTCGGACGCACTTTTTGTCATCTTGTCGCTGTTTATATCGCCCGAATGATGTATTTTATCACGAACATATTCAAAGCCCGCTTTGATTTTTTCTTTTTTGCAGGACAATGAATCAAATAATTCATCTGCTTTTTTCTGTACAGATTTTTCATGAAAATCTATATATTTATCCGATTTTAAATAATCGGCGAGGTTGTTGCTTTCCAATATAAATTTCATTTAACAACCCTTCCGTCTATTTCAAGTCTTACTCTCTCTTTATATCATGCAATTCATATCGCACATTTTTACTTCTTGTATCAGCAGGAAGACTATCTACTACGTCCATAATGAATGCTCTGTTTTCAGTTGCTCGGGTTATTTTTAAAAGTTCTTCACCTGTGGTTGTTAGAAAACAACAGGGAATTTCAATGGTTTCTCCTGCTTCTGAGTTAGTAATCGCAACACAAGCAGAGCTATTAGTAGTGAATACACGTTTAGGCTGATTCTTTTTAAGTTGAACTTCGGAAATATCAGACGAATGAGCCAACATCAGGCCACAATCTACAAGTATCATAATATAGTCGTCTTCTATTTTATATTTATCATGAAGATTTTCGTTATCGTACAACCACGAATATCCATTGTCTCCATGAGTAGTGAAATATTGTGACATTTCTTGAAACAATTGTGCTTCGTATGGAGAAAGATTTTTGATTCGTTCAAGAGTTCTAAATGAAAACGTTCCGGGCTTTTTTACTTCTCCTGACAAAACTTTTGCCCAAATAACTTGCATTTGTTCACTGCTTACTTCTCCAACAGCGTTAAAAAATCGTAAAATCCAGTCTTGTTCTACCGGGTCATTTGGAACTTTTTCGGAATTTTCCAACTCAAGATATGCTTTTGATATTACAGATTCAATGTTTTGTTGTTTTATAATTTCGTGAAATTTAAACCTTTCGACAGCTCTTTCTGTTAGCCCTTTAAAATTACTTGTATCAATTACAATACCATTTTCAGGATTGTATACAATTGGCATATCAATATTGGAACGCGTAACTTCTGAAATTGTTTTTATTTCATATGCTCTGGCATCTGCAAGTCGCCTTATCTTCGTTGGCTCATACACAGCTCCAACACCATTACTAACAATATCAAGAAGTTTTATTGCCGGCTCTACGAACGCTTTGACACCATCTGAAAACCCCATTTTATCCTCCCGTAAATTTCAATCAATTAAGTCCTGTAATCCCCGTTAATTCTTACGTAATCGTAAGTTAAATCGCAGCCATATGCTTCCGCGTTATACTTGCCGTCAGAAAGACCTACATCTATTGTAATTTCTTTTTCGCTTAGGATATTTTTTGCAAGGGTTTCGTCGAAATTAACACCGGTGCTTTGTTTGCAGACTTGAACGTCACCAACCAACGAGGAAAAGCTGATGTCTACGCGGGAAGGGTCGAAATTCGCTCCGCTATAGCCCATTGCGCATAATTCGCGCCCCCAGTTAGCATCCGCACCGAACATCGCAGATTTTACAAGAGATGAACTAATTACTGCTTTTGAAAGACGCGCCGCGTCCTCTGCGCTTGCCGCGCCGTTTACACGGCAGATTAGTAACTTTGTCGCGCCTTCACCATCGCGGGCAATGTCTTTAGCAAGTTTTAAATTGATTACGTTTAATGCAGTAAGAAATTTTTCGTAATCCTCATCTTCGCTTTCGATTTTTGGATTTTTTGCTGTTCCCGATGCCAAAATCGCGCACATATCGTTGGTTGATGTATCGCCATCCACGCTTACTTGGTTGTATGAAATTGCCGCCGACGATTTGAGAGCCTTTTGCAACATTTCGGGAGAAATGGAGCAGTCGGTAGCCAAAAATGATATCATCGTTGCCATATTCGGGTTAATCATGCCCGAACCTTTGGCAATACCGCCTATTGTGACGGTTTTTCCGCCAAGCTCGAATTGCGCCGCCCAGCTTTTCGCAAAAGTGTCAGTTGTCATAATTGCTTCTGCGGCGGGAATATTATCGCGTGAAAGAGATTTCACAAGTTTAGGCATACCCGCGACAATCGCATCAACAGGCAACGGAAAACCGATTACTCCCGTAGAATTTACAATAATCTCCGACGGCTTAATGTTTAATTCTTTCGCGGCGGCGTTCACCATTTCAACGGCGGCGGCAAGCCCGCCGGGCGCGGCTGTGTTTGCGTTACCGGAATTACAAAGGAAAGCCCGCGCTTTGCCGTTTTTCAAATGCTCAATAGTAAGCATAATCGGCGCGCCTTTCACTTTATTCGTTGTATAAACAGCGGCGGCGGAACATAATTTGTCGGCAAGAACCAACGCAAGGTCGCGCTTGTCTTTGTTTTTGCGAATACCGCAATGTATGCCCGCAACTTTAAAGCCCGGTACGGCGGTAATCCCGCCGGACGAAAGACCCGACCAAGTTTCAATATGAAAATTTTCCATTATATTCACTCCAAACCTATACCTTCATCTAAACCACAGGCGATATTCATGCACTGTATGGCCGCTCCGGACGCACCTTTGCCCAAGTTATCCAGCCGTGCCGCAACAATAATTTGTTCATCGTGACCGAAAACGAAAATTTCAAGGCGGTTGGTTCCGTTGCAATCGGTTGCATCCATAAAGCCGTTATCGGTTGTGGTGTCTAAGTCAAAGGGTTTTACTTGAACGAAACAGCTTTCTTCGTAATGGACAGACAAAACTTCGTGTATGTTTTGTGCCGTCATTTTTTTTGTGAATTGCGATGGCCAAAGGGGTACACTCACAATCATTCCTTGGAACATATCGCCCACTACAGGGTAAAAAATCGGTGGTGCTTCAAGGCCGCTGATAGCTTTCATTTCGGGCTGATGTTTGTGCATAAGCCCCAGCGCGTATGGGCGCGGAGAATGATACTTGTCGCCGGTCGCGCGGTCTTTTTCGTGTGCGTCTATCAAAGCGATTCCTCCGCCTGAATATCCCGTAAGCGAAGTGCAGGAAAGCCGCTCAGACGCGGGGAGAATGCCACTTGAAACCAACGGATAAACTGTAGAAATAAATCCCGCGGCGTGACAACCGGGAACGGCAATTCTTTTGGAAGCGGCAATATTCGCACGATGCTGTGCCGAAAGTTCCGGGAAGCCGTAAGCCCAACCGGGCGCGGTACGATGCGCCGTTGATGCGTCTATTATTAATGTATCGGCGGGGGTTGCCGCCACAGATTCACGTGCCGCATCGTCGGGCAGACACATGAATACAACGTCAGCCTCTTTAAGAAGCGGGCATTTCGCCGTAAACTTCTCGCGAACATCGAAATCCACTTCAAGCAATTCAATATCTTTTCGCCCGCGTAATCTTGATTCTAATTTTAATCCCGTCGTGCCGTACTGTCCGTCAATAAAAACTTTCATTTATATCGCGTCCTTTTTTTAACTTGTATTTTGACACTTTATCACAAGGAAAAAAATTGCGCAAGAGTTTTTTGCATGAATATTCATTTCTTTTTGCATGGATATGCATTCTTCGTTTTTTTCGCGGGACGAATTAACGCCTTTGGGTGATATCCAATTAAATCTTTGCGCCCGGCTTTAATCAACGCGTTTTTTACAATTTCTTGGTTTGCGGGCAGACGATATTGAATTAATGCACGTTGCGTTGTTTTTTCGTGCTGGCTTTTTGGAACAAAAACGCGTTTACCCGTGCGCGGGTCAAGGCCGGTGTAGTACATGCACGTCGAAAGTGTGCCGGGGGTCGGGTAAAAATCCTGAACTTGCTCGGGTTTTGAGTTTGTGCTTTGAAGATATTCGGCAAGTTCAATTGCGTCATTCAAAGTACATCCGGGGTGACTGGACATTAAATACGGTACAAGATATTGCTCTTTGCCGATTTTCTTGTTCACCGCTTCAAATTTTGCGGCAAATTTTTTGTATTCGCAAAAATCCGGCTTTCCCATAAATGATAAAACTTTTGCGGAAACGTGTTCGGGGGCAACTTTCAACCGTCCGCTTATGTGATGTGCGCAAAGTTCCTGTATAAAAATATCACAGTGCGGGTCGTGCATTAAATAATCGTAGCGAAGACCTGAGCGTATGAAAACTTTTTTTATATTTGGAAGTTCGCGTAAATTTTTTAGCAATTTTAAATAATCCGTGTGCTCGATTTTTAAATTCGGACAGGGTTTAGGGAACAGGCATTGACGTTTATTGCAAGGGCGGCCGCAAGGCGGGCTTCGGAAATTTGCGGTGGGGCCGCCAATATCGTGAATATAGCCCTTAAACAGCGGGTCGTGTGTGAAATTTGTTGCTTCCGCGATAATTGATTTATGGCTTCGTGCTTGTACAATCCTCCCTTGGTGGAAACTTAACGAACAAAAATTGCAACCGCCAAAGCATCCTCGATGAGCGGTTATGCTGAATTTAACCTCTTCGATTGCTGGAACGCCGCCGCTTTTATCGTACATCGGGTGAACACCGCGTGTGTATGGCAAAGAATAAACTCTGTCCAGTTCGGCGGCGGTAAGCGGTTTTGCGGGACGATTTTGTACTACAAAGTTGTTTGCATAATCTTCCACTAAGATTTTCGCGGTTAAATAATCCGTGTTGTTATACTGCTCCATAAAACTTCGTGCGTATTCCTTTTTTGCCGCCGAAGTCGGCTCTTTTATTGCTTTGAAAGGCGGCAAAATTAGCGGTTCTTGTAAAAAAGAAATATCTTTCGTTTTGAAAACCGTTCCGTCTATAAAAGTTATATCCTTTACGGCAATTCCGCTTTCTAATGCTTCGGCAATTTCTATAATTTGCTTTTCTCCCATTCCATAAACAATTAAATCTGCCGCCGCGTCCAAAAGAATCGAACGACGCACGGCATTGTCCCAATAATCATAATGCGCAAGTCTGCGTAAACTCGCTTCAAGCCCGCCAAGAATTATCGGAATATCCTTGTAAACCTCTCGGATTTTATTTGAATACACAATGCTTGCGCGATTTGGTCTTTTTCCTATCTCTCCGCCGGGTGAAAACGCGTCCGTTTTGCGCTTGTGCAACGAAACCGTGTAATGATTAACCATAGAATCAATATTTCCGCCCGTAACAAGAAACCCTAACCGCGGCTTGCCGAAGCGCGTAAAATCCGCCGTGGTTTTCCAATCCGGTTGTGCCAAAACCGCAACAGAAAACCCATTTGATTCAAGCACACGCGCAATAATCGCCGCTCCGAATGATGGATGGTCAACATATGCGTCGCCCGTAACAAGAACGAAGTCGGGATTCTTTATTTCTTGCGCGGTAGTCGGCAAAAACGCCATTTACATCACACCTTTTTATCTATATGTACATCTGCTATCATAGTGAGTATAACACAATGAAGGTGATTTTTATGCAAGCAGTAGGCGTTGTTGTGGAATTTAATCCTTTGCACAACGGACATATTGAACATATGCGCGAAACACGAGAAATTTCCGGGCGTGAAAAAATTATCGCTGTTATGAGTGGAAATTTTGTACAGCGCGGAGAACCCGCCATTTGTGATAAGTGGCGGAGAACGAAAATGGCACTGCTTTCCGGTGTTGATATTGTGATTGAAATTCCCGTGCCGTATGTGATTGCGGGCGCGGATTATTTTGCGCGGGCAAGCGTCGGCTTACTGGCGGCGACAGATGTGGTTGACGCGCTCAGTTTCGGTAGCGAGTCGGGCGATATTCAGGCGATAAAAGAAGCAGGGCGCGTGCTTGCAGAAGAACCGCCCATGTATAAGGAAACTTTACGCAAAAGTTTGAGAAAGGGACAATCTTTTGCAGCGGCGCGGGGCGCGGCACTCGAAACTTGTTTGAGTGAAATCTCACATTTTCGCTGTGCGAAAACGTTCGCAAAAATCCCCGAAGGTTTGCTGACCAAGCCGAATAACTGTCTTGCGATAGAATATTGCAAAGCGTTGCGTCTTTTGGGTGTACCGATGGCGATTTATACAACGCACAGAAAAAGCGGCGGGCCATCTGCTACGAAAACTCGGCGCGAGTTCTTTTCGGCAGAACCCAACGACATGAACGAGCATCTGCCCGCACACGCTTTAGAAATTCTGAAAGAAGCCCGTGAATGCGGCGAGATTGCAACCCTTGACGGCTTCTCCGATATATTTCGCTATTTATTATGTACGCGTGATTTTAATTTAGGTGAGGGATTGGAAAACAGATTTCGGAAGTTATGCGGGAATTTTTCTAAAATCTCCGAGTTTTTAACCGCCGTAAAAACCAAGAGATACACCCTAACGCGTCTGCAACGCGCCGTTTTGGGAATAATTTTGGGAATAAGCACGGCAGACATGGATTTTTATGAAAGCAACGGCGGCCCGGGATATATTCGCGTACTTGGTTTTCGCAAAGAAAGCGCGGACTTGCTTGGCGAAATGACAAAAAAAGCTACACTGCCCGTGATAACCCACGGCGCGGCAATCGACACAATTTTATTATCAGGCACAGCGTCAGCAAAAATGTTGGCAAAAGAATTGGAAGCCGGCGATATATATCGGTGTGTTACAGGCCATCCCGGCGGATACAGAAGCGAACGCGCCAATGGTATAATAGTAATGTAAAAAATCGTATATTCGTTGCGAGAAGCCCCGCGGTTTACTCATCTATCGGTATTCGCATTTCATAGGTGTAGTCATCATCTGTACGGGTGATTCTTCCCACGTATACATATGAAAAAAACTGTGACAGGTTTGCACGGTGGGTTTCGGCGTTGTTAAGGTCATTTGTGCGGCTGACAATTAGGAGCTCTTGGTGTTCGTAGTTTATGCGGGTTAAGGATGTGTTTTCCGGTGTTGCGGATTGAATGAAGTCAAGCGAATTAACATCAAAAGCGGCGGGAAGAATTTCTGAAAGAAATTCTTCTATATAGGTAGCTTGGGTGCGGGCGGATTGTAATTCTGCTGCCATTTCGGAGGGTGCAGTATCGAATGCGGAAAGTTTTTTGGAAAGTTCGCTGTGGTGATTACGGATTTGTTTTTCCCAAGCGTTCAACAAAAAAATTCCCGTAATCAATAATAAAAAAATTGCGGTCTGCGCAAACGCAAGATTTTTTATTAGAGATTTACGGGCTTTGGCTTTTTGTGCCCACTCCGGCAGTAGGTTCATCTGCCTCGCAGTTGTTGGCGGTTTTCGTATATTACATCTGAAATTTGGTTGAAGTATTCAATTACTTTTTTATGTTGCTCTTCCATGTTTGCCATATACGCCTTGATTTGTTCCTCTGCATCTTTTAGCATCGAATCGGCGTAGTCCATGGCGTTTAGGCGAAGGTCGCGGGCATTTTTTTTGGATTCTTCCACTGTTTCGGAAGCTTGGTCCGAGGCACGGCGGAAAATTTCGTGATTGCTTGTGCGAATTTTTGCCTCGTTTTCAGCGGCTTCAAGAATGCCCTGCGCTTTTCGCTCGGCCTCTGCAACAATGCGGTCATGGTCACCTAAAATCCTTTGCGCCGAACGTATGTCGTCGGGCAAATTCAGGCGAATTTCATTTAAAATGTCTAAAACCCGTTCTTTCTCCACCGATATTTTATTGGTGAAGGGCAGACTTTTACTGGTTTCAAGCACTTCTTCTATGTCGTCCAAATAATCAAGTAGTGCATCCATGCATTTTTCATCCTCTCACGAGAAAAATAAAAAGTTTGTACGCCCGTAAACGCGGGTGGAAGTTAATAAAAATCCGGGGAATTCAAGTTCGGTGCTTCGCTCTGTTTCCGCGATGATTACGCCGTTTTCGGCAAGTAGGTTTGTACGGGAAATTTCTTGCATTGTTTGTACTAAAAGCTTTGAATCATACGGTGGGTCCAGAAAAATTATATCAAATTGACGACCGGACAGCAGAGATATTGCTTTTTCCACCGATGCTTCGATTATTTCCGCGTTTTGCAGTTTAGTTTTCGTCAGATTTTCTTTTACGGCTTTAAGTGCGGGCGAGGCGTTTTCTATAAAGACCGCTTCTTTCGCGCCGCGAGACAACGCTTCTATTCCGATTGCGCCGCTACCGCAAAAAATATCTAAAAAACGTGCGCCTTTTATGCGCGGCGCAATTATGTTAAAAAGACTCTCTTTTGCTCTGTCGGCGGTTGGGCGCGTGTTTGTACCCTGTGGCGCAACAAGCGCGGTTCGCCTTGCGCTTCCCGCGATTACACGCAAAAAAATCGCACCCTTTCATTTATGCAACACGATTATAGACAAAATTTTTACATAAGTAAACTATTTTTCTAAAAGACTACGATGGAATTGTTTCATACATATCTTTTAATCGCCGCGCAAGTGCAGTGTAGCGGTTTGTTACGCGATTGTTGTCAACCATGCGGTGCATTGTTTCGGAACTGCCGATGATTACGGCAAGTTCACGGGCACGGGTTACGGCAGTATAAAGAAGATTCCGCGTAAGAAGCATGGGTGGGCCGCTTACAATGGGGATTATCACCACTCGGTACTCGCTACCCTGTGATTTGTGAACGGTTACGGCGTAGGCAAGCTCAAGCTCGTCGAGTTGTGAGAAACTGTAATTTACGCGGCGGTTATCGTCGAACAAAACGGTCAGGCCGTCTTCGTCGTCGATAGCGCGGATTATTCCCATGTCGCCGTTGAAAACGCCTTCGCCGAAATCCATTCGTTCTCCGCGCGCGCTAAAGCTTTCCCATGTAGCGTCGTAATTATTGCGAATTTGCATCACCTTATCTCCCTCGCGGAAAATTACCGTACCGTATTCGCGTTCGCGTTTTTTCGGGGAAGGCGGATTTAAATTTGCCTGTAAAACGGCATTCAACTGCGTTACGCCAAGCACGGATTTCCGCATTGGCGTAAGCACTTGAATATCGTGAAGTGAATCGAAATTTTTATACGCGGGTAAACGATTTGTTATTAAATCTAAGATAGTGCGCGTCACATCATCGGGGTTCTGACGCGGCATAAAGAAAAAATCTTTTTCCTTGTTGTTTAAAGCGGGGTACTCGCCCTTGTTAATGCGGTGCGCGTTTGTGATAATCGCGCTTTCGGCGGCTTGACGAAATACTTCAGTAAGCCGCGCAACGGGCAAACATCCGGAATTAATCAAGTCCTTTAAAACATTTCCCGCACCGACTGACGGCAACTGGTCTACATCGCCGACTAAAATCAAACGCGTTCCTTCCGCAATCGCATCCAAAAGACTTTTCATAAGAATAATATCAATCATCGAAGATTCATCTACAATCAGAACATCCGTTTCAAGGGGACTTTCCTCGTTTTTGCGAAAAGTCTGCCGCCGCGAGTATTCCGACATAAACTCAACTTCAAGCAAACGATGAATCGTCTTTGCCTCGCGCCCCGTGGCTTCGCTCATTCTTTTCGCCGCACGCCCGGTAGGCGCGGCAAGCGTAACCGAAAGCTCTTGCTGCTCCAACATACTGATGATTGTGTTAATCGCGGTGGTTTTCCCCGTTCCCGGCCCGCCTGTCAAAATCAACACACCCTTTGAAATCGCCGCTGTCACGGCTCTTTCTTGCCCCTCAGATAATTTTATAGCACTTGGCGGAAGAGGTTTTTTATTTTTTAATTCTTGTGAACACGCAACATTAAGCGCGATTAATTTTCGCGCGACTTTTAATTCGGCGTAATACAACGCGCTTACAAATACAAGCGGCTCTTCTTCATCTTCGATTTTTTCGCGAACAATATGGCGCTCCATTTGCATTCGTGCGAGTTCGTTTTCGACGAGGGCTTGCGGACACAGCAAGAGTTCCGCGGCTTGACGGGTCAGCGCGGATGTTGGCATATATGTATGGCCATCGTTTGTGGCTTCCCACAGGCAGAAGCGCACGCCGGCGGAAATGCGTTCGGGTGAGTCGCGGGAAACGCCTAAACGATAGGCGATTGCATCGGCGGTTTTAAAGCCGATTCCATCTATATCATCGGCAAGACGGTAGGGGTTTTGCTTTACAAGTTCGATTGTGTCTTCCTTATAACGTTTGAAAATTTTCATTGCCGCACCCGCGGTTATTCCGTTTTCTTGCAGAAATAACATTGCACGGCGTTGGTCGTGTTGCGCGTGAAAGCATTCTGCCATCATCAACGCTTTTTTCAGGCTGATTCCGCGAATGCGCGAAAGTTTTTCCGGGTCATTTTCGATTACATCAAAAGTATTTTCGCCGAAACGCGCAACAATTTGCCGCGCCGTTTTCGCGCCGATTCCCTTAATCACGCCGGACGCAAGATATTTTTCAATGCCCGCAAGGGTGCTTGGCTTAACGCGCTCGGCTTTCTGTACGGAAAACTGCCGCCCGTATTTCGGGTTAACAACAAAAGCACCGGAAATTTTTATGCTCTCGCCTTCAAGCGGATTTGTCAAATAACCGGTACATGTTATATCTTCGTCGTTTTCGGAATCCGGCGAACGCAAAGAAAAAACGGTGTACCCGTTTTCCTCGTTGTGAAAAATTATGCTTTCCAGCATCCCCTCAAGGGCTTCGGTTTTTTCATCATTCATGCGGAGATTGTAACATGAATGTCATATTTTTTTCAAACTTAACTCTATTTCCTCAAATTACCTTTTTGTGATAGAATCATGTTAAGGAATTCGCAAAGGGTGATTTTAATGAAAAACAAAAAATATTTTTTTGCGTGTATAATCTTATTCTTAACGGTAATGGCTTCATGCGCGAGACAAGCAGAACGCATGGAAGAAATTATTCGCGAACAAATTATCCGTGAAGAAATTATCCGCGAGGAAGTAAATGAAAGAGAACCCGCCGCGAGAGAAATCATTTCCTCGCCGCGTTTACTTTCCGCACGAACTCTTTCCGCGCCTGTTTTTTCTCATAACGGCGGTGCTTACCGTGAGCCGTTTTGGCTGGAAATAGACGGACACGGTGCAACAGTTCGGTACACCACCGATGGCAGCGAGCCTACTATTAATTCTCCGGTGTTTACCGGACGCATGATTACTTACACTCCTGCAACACGGGAGAACAGCCCGATGTCGGTGCATGGCGTTGGCAGGGCAAATATCGGTCATTGGAATCTGACGGGCGCGGGTGTTCGGGACGACTACGGCGCGTATTTACCTCGCTTTCCGCACGGACACGAACAAAATCCCCGCAATCATTCAAGATGGCCGTCGATATCTCTGCCGCCGGGCGGTGAGGACGGATATTTTGAACCGCGTCTTATTTACACAGGCACAGTAATTCGTGCCGCCGCCTTTGATATGTTTGGCGAATCATCCGAAGTAGTAACACACTCATATTTTGTTGATGGTAACAGTTTAAGCTGGCGCAATATGCGAATAGTTTCCGTTACAATGGAACCGGAACATTTCATCGACCCTGTTTTGGGGATATACCGCAACTGGCAAAGAGAAGGCGGTCAGCCAAGACACATTGGAAACGTGGAAGTATTCGGCGACGGCGGAGAACTTTTAGTGAATCAAAACGCAATGGTGTGGGTGTTCGGCAACTGGTCGCGGTGGTATCCCGAGCGTTCAATCCGTATAAATTTTAATCAAGGCGACGGCGATATTAAAGGTGTGCCGGATTTAGTACCCGATACGCGGCGTCATTATCACGCGCCTACGGAAATAGTCAGGAATTTCCGTCATCTCAACGTGCGTACATCAGACATTGACGGCACAAATATGCGCGACGCGTTTTCGCAACTTCTAAGCGAGCCGTTGCGTCCCGTAATTCAAAATGTGACATACGGCGCATTGTTTATTAACGGCGAATTTTGGGGTATGTATAATTTGCACACGCACAGGAACGAACATCTTACCGGCGAAATTTTCGATGTTCCACGAGGAAGCGTTGAACTGCTTGGGGACAGGTTTTTGCACGAAATCGCGTTTCCTTATATAAGTGCGCCTGTGTCGGGGACGGGTGCGGTTCCCATTGGAAGCCCGCAGAATTCATACGCAAGAAGATGCCCCTGCTGCAACTCCGACCATACCACGCGTGCATGGTTTGACCATTTAAACACAGTCATGTGCATGGACGATTTCATTGATTATTTTATAATTGCCTACCATTTTGAAAATTGGGATTGGCTTAGCAACAACATGGAAATGTGGAGGACAACGGAGCATTTCCCCGGTATTCACGGCGGCGATATGAGATGGCGATTTATAGTACAAGATTTTGACAACTCTGTTTTCTGCGGCAGGAATAATATGTTGAATTATTTTACCGCTCTTCCGAATGAAGATATTGGAATTGCACAACCATGGAACTTTTTTTCGGATACGGAAGAAGACGATTACAGAAGGTCGGAGCGAGCCGCAAGAGTGTTTCGTGTTCTTTTCCAAAACCCGCATTTCAGAAATACTTTTGCCGCGCGTTATTCCACCTACACGGGAACGGCTTTTCATCCGGCGCGGGTGCAGCGCGTAATTAATGAGCAAGTGGCGGCACGTCAAGCTACCGTCGGAAGAAATTTACTCCGTTGGGGCTGGCACGTTCCGGGCGATATCCGCGCCGTTCCGTGGATGAACACACATGTTTCCATGCAGGAACGAACAAATAATTGGATGGGTCAAGGCTCTACGTGGCCGCCACATACTGTTCGCGGGGGTTCGCCGGATCATGCGCAAAGAGGTCAGCAACATACATTGTTCCACCGTGCGTCAACGCTTGCACACGCACCCCACTCTTTCAACTCGTGGGGCGGCAACGGTATTGAGCATATCCGCCAATATTTAAACAGACCCAACTCCGGCACGTTTCCACGCGCAAATTTGGCTTTGGGAATTCCCGAAGGATACACACGCATCACATACAGAACAGATGCCAACCACGGCTGGTTTGATATCGCGGGGGCACAAATCCGAGCAGACCTGTTCGACAGGGGAAATTTAGCTTCTTACAACACAGTTCCCTCCGGCGTTCCGGGCTTCACCGGGTTCAGCATAGGTAATTTCAGCGCGAGATATCTTCGCACTTTACCTGTTGATGTTAAAATCGTTCCGCGCGAAGGCAGCAGATTTATTCGTTTTGAACTTAGCGGCGCAGAAAATGCAACCGTTATCGGAAATTTAACACAGACTTCCATAACAATTATTCCGTCTGCTAACTGTCATAACATAACCGTTGACGCAATATTTGAAAACGGAAATATTCTAGCGTCTGTGGAGACAACTGCTCCACAGCAACACGTACCGCAACAGCCCACACCGCGTCCGGAAATTCAGCGTCCAAACGATAATGTAGTTACGGAAATTCCGATTGCCACAGGTGATGGCACTTTCCCCATTTATCTTGAAGCTGTTACGGGCGACCCGCGCCTTACTCACGCAAGATGGCAGTCCGGTCACGCAGGAACGGGAGGTTTTACCAATGCCGAAACAATGCCGTTTACCAACATAGAAACAGCCCGTCAGCGGGTTGACGGGCCGGGGAATTACACGCTTATTCTTAATCCGGGCAGATATTGGCACGTAGTTGAAGGTACTCAACAACCCGTTCCGGGTACACACACCCACGCGCCGGATTACAACACAGGCGCAAGATGGCTGCACGTAACGGTTGATTCCCGTGGAAATGTTACAATTCCCGCTTCCAACGGGCGTTTTTGGCAGACAGAAGTTAACACCGGGTTAGGACGGGTTAGGACAGGTACGGCAGGCTCCGACGGACGACCGGTTTTCTTTGTTTCATATGGTTGATATTCTTTGCCGCACAGCTTCGTAAAGTAAAATACTTCCCGCGACAGAGGCATTAAGCGATTCCGTGTCGTTTGTCATGGGTAAACGCACCAACGCGTCGGCGTGGTTTTGAGCTATTTCGGAAATACCGCGGGATTCGTTTCCTATTAAAAGGCAAAAGTTTTCGCGAAGGTTCAATTCATAAGGTAAGGCATTTCCGCGCGGGTGCGCGGCGAAAATCGGTATGGAGTTGGATTTTAAAGCGGCAAAAGTTTCTTCCGGTTCAGCGTTCGCAATAATAGGCAAACGAAGAACCGCACCCGCCGCCGCACGAAGTACCTTCGGGCTGAACACATCACAGCTTCCCGGCGTAAATACCGCGCCGTTTGCACCCGCCGCTGCCGCTGTGCGCACAAGCGTCCCGATATTGCCCGGGTCGTTTAGGTTTTCGGCAAGCAGGACAAATGCGTTTGGCTGTAAAATTTCGGCAAGAGTATGCGGAATTTTTTCGCATACCGCCATTATTCCCTGCGGAGAAACCGTGTCTGCAATGCTGTTAAAAATGCTGTCGCGGATAATTTCTACACGCGCCCTGTTTTTATACCGCGAAAGCTCATGGGTGTCCGCGAATTTTCGCGATGCGATATAGTGGTGGATTACATAATTTTCGGGAATTTCTTCAATGAATTTTTCCCCTTCAACCATAAAAAGACCGGATTCATCACGACCTTTTTTTGTTTTTAAGTGTTTTAGGTTTGACATGGAAAAAATCCTCCGATTTGCTTGAAACTTTTTAAGGAATGTATATAATACATATATAGGGTGCAATATGTAAGGGGAAGTGCGCGAACACTCCCCTTGGGCAAGCCGCTTGGCGATATCATGACCGGATACCCTATAGATATTAAAACTTAATGGGTATTAAAAATAAGCCATACCTTGCCGGGGCGGCTTATTTTTTTGTGTTTCGTGACGTTTTCCACATAATACATATCAGCACAATGGTGAGAGTTATATCAAAAATTTCGTATACCGTTAATGGGATTATTGTCATTGGTCTTCCTCCCCTCAGGGAATTTCAGGGAATCCAACCGAAACACCGCCCGCGACTTACTTATGTTTATTCTACACCATTTCCCATTATTCGCCAAGCACCACGGCGGCAATAATATTTGCAATCGCCGGAACTGCGTTTAACGCTTCTTGGAAAGTATTATTTTGCGCGCCGACTTCAAGCAAAATGCTTCGGGGTGCCATGTGTAAGCTGTATCGGAATTCCAGCAGATAAACTCTTCGGGCAAGCCCGGGATACATTTGGTTCGCGGCAAGCTGCAAATTCATACTGAACGCCAAGTTTTCGCGCTGATAAGGGTTCGGTAAATAATTAACTGGCGTGATTACGCCGCTTCTATATCGGCGGCTTAAACCGTTTACAAACATAATTTGCGCGGCGCGTTCACCTTCTATATACGTCACCATCGGGGCAACGTGCGCGCCAACGCCGTCCCGGTGCAGGTCAATCACAACTTGAATGGAAGGGTTGTCCGCAAGAATCCGCCGAACCGCAGGCTCAAGCCTTTCATACGAGCCTTGTCGGTTTGGAATTCCGTTTACCACATCAAAACGTTCTGTGTGGTGCAGAACTTCAAGACTGTGCTGCTGTTCTAAAATCTCCGCCAAACGCCGCCCCACACCAAAAACCCCAGTAAACGGGTCACTTGGGTCGCTGTCCGCAAACATCTCCATCGAATGCGCGTGAATAATCAAGACCTGCGGCCCTTCTGATGTGTCAATCGTAAAATCCTTCGCCAAAAATTCCGCTGCATCAATATCCGTTTCCAGCAATTTCGTACGGGGGTCAACCAAAAAAATATTTCGCGTTAAATAATTAAAATCCGAAAGCTGCGTTGCATATTCTTCTGAAACAGGCACAAACAAGGGTTGGTTTTGCAATTCTGATGTATAATTGGACAAATAAGTATTTCTCATTTCGATGGCATCTGAGTGTTTTTCCACGCTATAATTAGGCGCGCCCAATAATGCCACAAACTCAATCAAAGTCTCGTCATTGCCACGCGAAGAAACACCAGCCGAAAAAAACGCCGCTCCGAAAAGCAACATCAATCCAAGCAACGCCCGCGCCTTTATTATGGATTTTTTTGTCATTCGGATACCCCCTTGATAAACTATATGCAACGCGGAGGTAATTTCATGTTTAATCATTTTATTTTCAGCATAAATACGGTGGTTCCGATTTTTTTTCTAGTTACACTTGGATATGTATTAAAAAAGCGGGAATTTTTACCTGAAAAATTTATTTCTGCGGGAAACAGACTTGTATTTTACATACTATTGCCAATCGCGATGTTTAACAGTGTTTACGTCACGGATTTAGATGAGCTTTTTAATGTGGGCTTTGCGGCGTTTGCAATAGGCGCGTCGGTTGTGTCGTGGGCGGTTATTTGGGTAATTTCGGCTTTTTTCATAAAAGACAAACGTGTGCTGGGTTCTTTTGTGCAAGGCGCGTTTCGTTCAAATACTGTTTTTTTCGGGATTCCGCTAATGCGAAATCTCGCGGGCGAAGCCGGCGTGGCGCGTTTTGCGTTAATTATCGCGCTAATCATGCCGGTTTATAATATTTGTTCAATTTTGGTTTTAAGTGTGTGCGCGGACACGGGCGAAAAATTAAAGCTCAAAACAATCGCGCTTACAATTGCGAAAAACCCGCTTATAATCGCGATAGTAACCGGCTCTGTGTTCTCGTTACTGAACGTACCTTTGCCACAATCGGTGACGCGTACGTTAAACGACTTATCAGATATGGCACCGTCTATGTCGCTAATTTGTCTTGGCGGTGGAATAACTTTCCTTGGCTTCGAGAAAAAATTCAAATACGCGTTCGTTGCTTCTGTTTTGAAAGTAATTATTCTTCCGATTGCGTTTACCGCGGCGGCATTTGCATTTGGTTTCCGTGGCATTGACCTTGCCGCGTTTATGGTGCTTGGCGGGCTTCCGTCGGCATTCGCGGGATATGTAATGGCGGTACAAATAGGCTGCGATGCATACACATCCAGCAATATTATTATAATTTCAACATTACTTAGCGCGTTAACGCTAATGCTGTTTATTTATTTATGGCGATGGGGCTTATTTTATGATATAGTTTAAAAAAAGGAGTTGATTGCATGGCAAGAGAAACCGAAGCAATTTTAAGGTCTGTTCTGTTTAATATAAAACGCGCAAAGACTTTGAAAGAAGCGGAAGCGGCAGTGCGGGCAATGTGTTCCAAAGAAGATATCGACTCTGTAGAGCAAGAAATTTCTAAGCTTAAAGAAGAGTAGAAAACACGCGGTTTGCAAAATCCATTCCGCGTGCTGTGAGACAAAGACGGTTTTGTTTGCGTTCCAACAAGCCGTCTTTTATTAATTTCGCAATTTCGTTTTCATAAGCCCCGGCAAATTCGCATTCAATGACGCCTTCAGTCAAACGCAAGCCGAGAATTATTTTTTCTGAAAGAATATCTTCGTCGGTTAGGGGTGCCCCCCCGACACCACTCCTGACACCCCTAAGATATTCTTCCATCTCTTCGGGATTATGCCAACGCGTTTTTCCGTCAAAAGAATGCGCGCCCAAACCAAACCCGATATATGGTTTCATTTGCCAACAATTAATATTATGCCTGCTTTCAAACCCGCGTTTTGCGAAATTTGAAATTTCGTAGTGAACATAGCCCGCATCTGCAAGAAAACGGCGGGCTTCATGATACATAAGACGGTCGGTATCATTACACGGAAGAACAATTTCGCCGCTTTTTATCGCATTGAACAAAGGCGTATTTTCCGCCGGTGTCAAACTGTACGCAGAAATATGTTGCGGCGCAAGCGAGACAACTTCTAAAAGGGTTTCATGCCAGTTTTGCAATGTTTGCCCGGGAAGCGCGAACATCAAATCTACATTAATATTATCGAAATCTGCTTTCTTTGCAGCGTGAAAATTTTTTTTAAATTCCTCCAAAGAATGAATCCTGCCAAGCCCGCGCAACAAATGTTCCTGTGTAGCCTGCAAACCAAAGCTCAAACGGGTAACGCCATGCTCTTTTAATGAGGAAAGATACGCAAAATCAACCGTTCCGGGATTAATCTCCACAGTAATTTCCACATTAGGTAAAAGCAGAAATTCATGCACCACTGTTAAAATTTCGCATAAAAAAAGGGAAGGCAACGCAGTAGGCGTTCCCCCCCCAATATAAACAGTATCAACCCCGCCCGCGAAAATCTCGTTAAATCGCGCGGTTTTTATTTCATCTAATAGCGCATCAACATAAATTTTATAATTTTCGGTTTCAAACGATAAAAAATCGCAATAAACACATTTCCGTACACAAAACGGAATATGAATATAAACTCCCGCAGCCATTATAAAAGCTTTGTGTAGTGATAAATTAAGCCGTCAACTTCTTGGTTGTCAAGGGTAAGATCGGCTCCTCTGATGGTATAAGTCCAGCGTTCCCAAATAAAATTAAAATGAACAGATTCCGGTGCGTGTATGACCAAGTGGTTATCTGTTGTAGTCCACGTGAAACTTTCGGTTTCGTCCGGGTATCCGCGTGTTCCGGTTCCGTTTGCGTTGAAAATGTACACAAATGCATTATCGTTTTCTTCGTCGGCATCTTCATGCTTCCAGTTCCACGTTCCTACAAGTGCCGCATCCTGTTGCATGGAATCGTAGATATAACTCCATGTTACATCGTCTTCCTGCTGATGGTGTATGGTGAGAATGCCGTTGTTTATTGTGTACGTCCATCTTTCGTGGTGACGAAAATCATCGTTTGCGTCACGGTTAATGCCTAAACGTGTTCCGGTTGTGCTCCACCAAAAACTTTCGGTTTCGTCGGAAATCCTGCGCGTGCCTGTTCCATCCTCGTTGAAAATATAGGTATATTCGCCAAATTGTTCCCAACGCCACACCCCGAAAAGTTCTTCGTCCTGCTCCAAGGAATCATATATGTAGCTATATTTCCTATCTTCCTCATGAATGTTTACAATGGTGAGGGTGTCACCGTCTATCGTGTATGTCCATCTTTCGTTGCGGAGAAAACCGTCTTGTGTATCGCGGTCAATGTTTAATCTTGTTCCTTTTACAGACCAACTGAATGTTTCTATGTCACTTGATAAACCGCGAAAGCCTGTTCCGTCTGCGTAAAATACATAAGAAAAATCGCCGTAATCGTCCCAACGCCATGTGCCAATTAAAGCTTCATCTTGTCCTGCCGAACAACCGGCAAGCAAGACGAAAATAATAATCGCATTTAATATTAATAATTTTTTCATTTAATAATCCCCCGCCAATTTTGTATAACTGTTAGTAAAATCCTCTTGTTGCAAGCTGGTCATAACAAGCCTGTCGTTATTTAATTCAAACGTCCATAACTCGCCGCGAATTTCATTACGCCGCGGGTTATCGCGGAAAATATTTAAACGGGAATCATTTGCGGCCCATGTGAAACTGTCATCTTCGCCCGGAAAACCACGTGTTCCGGTTCCGTCGCCGTTAAATACATATGTGAATGTCTCGCTCTCTTCCCAAGACCATATGCCCACTAAACCGGGATTATTCTCCATAATCGCCGTAAAATAACTGAATTGTATTTCCTCTACCGGGTTGTTGTTGTTGGTAATGGTTAAAACATCTTCTTCAATTTCAAAAGTCCAAACTTCGTTTTGAATTTCGTGCCGCGCCACACGTTGTTCATGGCTGATCTTCAAACGTTCGCCACGAGTTTCCCATGTGAACCAATGACGTGTTTCAGGAAAACCGCGTTCGCCCGTGCCATCATCGTAAAATACATAAGTATACGTGCCATCGACATTAAAAAGCCACTCGCCAAATAAATTCTCGTCATTCCCGTAGAAACACCCCGTAAATAATCCAATTAAAATTATTAACGCAAATATTTTTTTCATTACTGATTGTCCTCCAATAGTTTCTCAATCGAACCCATTAAAGCAGTTACCGCGTTATTAAGCGGCTCCGTCAAATGCGAACTTTCCTGCTCCGCCTTTGCCAGCTCTTCAATTTCACTCGTAACTTTTTGCACAACGGGGAAACCCAGGTTCAACGCCGTTCCGCGCAACGCGTGTGCCGATTGAATAATGAGCCTTGTGTCTCCCGCTTCGATGGCGTTCACAATATCAGCCGCCATCTTTGTTCCGTCAAATTTTCCAAGCAAACGAAAATAAAGCTTCGAGTTTCCCATAACCCGAGCTATTCCCTCTTCTGCATTAATTTCCGGTAAGTACGGTGTGTAATCCATATAATATCCCCCCCCCTATTTTAATAACGCTAAACACTATACACATTACTCATATTCTTGTCAAACTGACAAAACATAAAGTATAATGCAGTCGGTGATATCAAATGAATCTCCTTTTAGTGGACGGCGAGTCCGATAACATAAAAAATTTTCGCGCACATATACGCGGAGCGTATCCGAGCGTTCGGATTGTAGGACATTTTTCCGAAATCGCCGGAAATTTAATAAAAGCAGTGCGAGACTTAAAGCCCGACGTCATTTTGTCAGACATACGATTTTTCGGCGGGCTTTATTTTGTTCGTTTCAAGGAAATTCACGAGGAATTTCCCGATATAAAATTCATAATGTACGGCACGTTTAACGAGTCCGATTATATGAAACGCGGGCGGGATTTTGGCGTGCTTGATTTTATGTACAGGCCCGTCAAGCCGGGCGATTTGAACAGATGTATGGAGTTTGCGATTTCTCAACACAAAAAAACAGTAGAAAGCCGCAGAGTTGCGCGGAACATGGAAAAGGATTATCAGCAGCGAATCTTTCAATATGAAGAAATTTTTTTGCGATCATTACTTAACGGCGACATTGACAAAGAACGCGAAGTAAGAAACGGCTTTGAATATTTTGAAATTCCCTTCGGCACGGAATTTTCCGTGTTCATTGTAAGAATTGACCATTACAAGCGTGTTGCTCTCGCGCTTTCCGAGTTGGAAAAACATATGAAAATAATTAGTATATTATCGGTTGTGCGCGGTGTAACACGCGAACATAAAGCAAGGTCGTTTATCCGCGGCTTTCACGAAATTCCGATTATTATAAACGCGGCTTTTACTACCGAAGAAAAAGTTTTGCTTGGCGACCGTTTAAAACATGCTATTTTTGATAAAACGGGAATGCGATGCACAATCGGAATAGGGCGAACCTACGCAGCGCCGATGGAAATTGCAATTTCCGCTCGCGAAGCAGATGCCGCTTTCGGATACCGATACCGCATGGGATATCATGCCGTTATTCCAATTGAATTCGTAGAGCCGGATAATAACATTACCTTCCGTTATCCGCACGCAAGAGAAGCCCGTCTTGTTTATTCCGCTGTGGTAGGCGATTACGAATACTGTAAGGGCTTGCTTTCCGAACTTTTTAACGCGCTTGCGCAATCAGGCCCCATGCCCGAAAACTTGGTTGCAAAAATTGTAATGACAATTGTTTTCCGGATAAGCCGTTATATCAGCGAACAAAATTTGCCTTTCGCAAGCGAAGTAGCGAGGTACTTCCCGACCGCCGATATTCTGCGCCTTACAACAATAGACGACGGTTATCAGTTCATGGACAAATCGCTGAAAGATTTTTGCACGTTCATAGGGAAATACCACATGAAGGACTCCTTGCGCCTGCACATTGCCGCTAAACGCCACATACAGGAACACTATTTTGAAAATTTCTCCATCGCCCGCATAGCCGTAAAACTGGGCACAACGCCCGAAACCCTTAACAAGGTTTTCATGGAACGCGAAAAAGTTATGCTTTTCGATTACGTAATGTGGGTACGCGTACAAGAAGCCCAAAAGCACCTAACCGAAAGCGCGACAGAAGAAGATATCATTGCCGTACAAGTAGGCTTTGACGACGTAAAATACTTCCGTTCGATTTTTAAAAAATATGTAGGTGAAACTCCGGCGGAACACAGGGCAAGGTCAAGAGAATAATACCATCATGTAGATTTATTCGGGTTCGGTCATACCGACCCGGCTTGCTTTGCGTTTAATGGCACTTTTGGGGTTATTGAAGTCTACAGCGAACAATTAGCCGCTCTGCAATGGGGCAGGTTTTAGGGTCTCTGGCCAGACCAATGGGTTACCGGCTTATTCATTTTTTTGTTCCCGAAGCATTAAGTCTGTAACAGCGGTTTTGGGGTTTTTATTTTCAAAGAGGATTTTATTTATTTCTTCTATGATTGGCATGGTTGTGTTGTGCTTGCGCGCTAATTGTAATGCGGTTTTAGCGGTGCCAACGCCTTCAACTACCATGCCGATTTGTTTTAGTGTTTCATCCAGAGAATTGCCCTGCGCAAGCGAAAAACCGGCGCGCCAGTTTCGCGAATGCTTGCTTGTGCAAGTTACGATTAAATCGCCCATTCCCGAAAGCCCTGCGAAGGTTTGCTCTTTCGCGCCCATTTTTACGCCAAGACGCGAAATCTCCGCAACTCCGCGTGTGATTAATGCGGCTTTTGAGTTATCGCCAAAACCAAGCCCGTCCGAACAACCCGCCGCCAAAGCAATCACATTTTTTAACGCTCCGCCTATTTCCGCGCCGATTAAATCCGAAGAAGTGTAAACGCGAAAATTTTCAGAAGAAAAAACAGCCTGTACGGCGGTTGCAACCGACTTATCTTCGGAAGCCGCTACAACAGCAGTCGGAATATTTTTCAAAACCTCTTCGGCATGACTGGGACCGGTCAGCGCGGCAAAACGACAGTCATTGTTAAGAGAGCGCAAATATTCCGAGATACGAATTTGCTTCGTTTCTTCCAACCCCTTCGCACCGTTTACCACAATTTTTTCCGCGTTAAAATAAGATGCGAAAACAGGCGCGACCGCACTAACAGCTTTTGAAGTCATCGCAAGCACAAAAATTTCCGCATGATTTGCGGCAATTTCAACATCAGCTGTAATCTTTATAGAAGAAGGAATAACCACCTGCGGCAGGTAATTATTCCTTCTCGTTTTCAATAATTCTTCCACATATTCCGCATTGCCGTCCCATGCAAAAACATCATGTCCGTTTCCGCAAAGCACATTAGCCAAAGCAATGCCCCAGCTACCAAAACCAATTACAGAAATTTTTTTCATTTATTTGTCTCCAATCAAGAGGCAAGTTTTTGTGTAGCCTCTTATAACGACTCAAAAGCTTTACACGCCATAACAAGCTGCTCTTCTCTCCAGCTTAATTGTGATTGGTCGTATCTTCTGTAATAATACTCAATTACCCAAATCAAGGCTATATATAAATCATATAAAGCCAACCGAATTTTTATATTGTTATCCGGTGCAGAAAAATCAATACCGTAGCCTGCGCAAAAATGCTCGTTCATAGCGTATTTGCGAAAAAAAGCTTCCATTAAGACATCTGCGTATAAAGCACGTTCAAAATCAATTATTCCTGTTATCTTATTGTTTTTAACCAAAACATTTCCCTGCCACAAATCCCAATGCACAAGTTTTGAAGTTTTTACATCGCCGCAAGCAAATATGAACGACTTCAAGATACTTTCAATTTCAACACACGAAACCGGCAATTTAATGTCTAAATCTTTGCTGTCGTCCAATAAATCCGTTGTAATATTCATAAAAGTGGTTTGCCAGTTGTCTACCTGTTTGTCCGGCTGTATTAATCGACCAAATTTACTATGTTCAATGCTGTTTATTTGGCGATTAAGTTTTCCAAGTTGAAATAAAATATCATTGTTTTGTTCGGGGCTTAACTCCAATGAAATGGAATTAAAATTATCGCCATTTATTTTTTCCGCAAAGAAATAATCCGAATCACATAATTCCTTGGAAGTATCATAAAAAAGCACAGCGGGGACAGGAACAGAAGTGTTCGCCTTTACCAACTTCAAGGCGTCCACTTCTGTTTTCATTGCATTTTTTTCATACCTTAAAACACGCACATTATCCTTAGGCGCGATTTTTAAAACAACTTCTTTACCAGCAAGTTTTAAAATATACAAGGCACTAAACTCGCCAATGTTATTTTCAGAAATTTCATCAGCGGCTTTCCCGAATGCTTTTTTAGCAAGAGAATTTATTTGGCTATTACTAAGTTTATTTTTAGATAAACTCTCCACAAGAAACAGCCCCTAACAGAAATTGTTCACAAAATCATTTATTACATCTTCCAAATCAGGTTTACCTATTTCTTGCAGGGCATAGTCTACGCGGGTGGTTGGTTTTGTGATTTTTATTACGCGGTTCAGGTCTATGGGGGTGGCTATTATTGCCGCGTCGCAAGGGGTTTTTTCTATTGTGGCGGCAAGGTCTGCCATTTGTTCCTCGCCGTAACCCATCGCGGGAAGGAGATTACCAATGTCCGGGTAAGTGTTGTATGTTTCGACAAGGCGACCTACTGCGAATTTGCGCGGGTCAACTAATTCAGACGCACCGAAACGCCTCGCCGCTACTACTCCCGCACCAATTTTCATTTCGCCGTGCGTAAGGGTCGGGCCGTCTTCGATTACCAAAACACGCTTGCCGCGAATAAGGAACGGGTCTTCCACTGTTATTGTCGATGCCGCTTCAATTACTGTTGCGTCGGGGTTTACCTTTTCGATGTTTGCGCGAACGGTTTGAATGTTTTCAAAATCCGCGCTGTCGATTTTATTTATTACCGCAACGTCGGCAATGCGAAGGGTAACTTCGCCCGGATAATATTTTAATTCGTGGCCGGGCCGATGCGGGTCAACCACAGTGATTGTAAGGTCGGGATTGTAGAAGGGGAAATCGTTGTTGCCGCCGTCCCATAAAATTACATCACAGCCGTCCGGGTCATTTTCGGCGGCACGCAAAATTGCTTCATAATCAACGCCCGCGTAAATTACGTTTCCGCGTGCGATGTGCGGTTCGTATTCTTCCATTTCTTCTATGGTGCAGCCGTGTTTTTTCAAGTCGTCAATTGTGGCAAAGCGTTGTACTTTTTGCGCTTCAAGATCGCCGTAGGGCATAGGATGACGCACCGCAACAACTTTTTTGCCGTGCTTAATAAGAAGCTCCACAACGCGACGCGCCGTTTGGCTTTTTCCGCAACCCGTCCGAACAGCGCAAACAGCGATTACGGGCTTGGTGCTTTTCACCATTGTTTGCTTATAGCCAAGCAAGGTGAAGTCCGCGCCGGCGGCGTTTACAATCGCGCTGATTCCCATCACCGTTTCATACGAAACATCGCTGTACGCGAAAACACATTCGTCCGCGTCCAGTTTTTTTATTAATTCGGGAAGTTCTTCCTGTGCAAAAATCGGGATTCCTTCGGGATAAAGCTTCCCCGCCAAAGATGCGGGATATTTTCTGTCCGCGATATCGGGAATTTGCGCCGCGGTAAATGCCACTACTTTGTATGCGTCATTGTCGCGGTAATACGTGTTGAAATTATGAAAATCCCGCCCCGCTGCGCCGATTATTATTATTTTTTTCATGAGGTAAACCCCTTTCTTGAATTTCTGAAATCAGTTTAGCATACGAAAAAACTCTATGCAATAGTTTTTTGCATAAATATTCATTTTATTTTGCATATACATGCAAAGTGTATTGCGACGTTATGACTCGTCCAGTTTTAAAACATTCATGAATGCCTGTTGGGGAACTTCTACGGAGCCAATGCTTCGCATACGTTTTTTGCCCTCTTTTTGTTTTTCAAGGAGCTTTTTCTTGCGGGTGATGTCGCCGCCATAGCATTTAGAAAGA
This sequence comes from Defluviitaleaceae bacterium, assembly GCA_009779835.1. Classification (GTDB taxonomy): domain Bacteria; phylum Bacillota; class Clostridia; order Lachnospirales; family WQUN01; genus WQVC01. The sequence continues at coordinate 51,800 of WRBD01000015.1, forward strand.
ACGTCTTTGCGAAGCGCGCCTATTGTTTCGCGGGCTATGATTTTACTGCCTATGCAGGCTTGAATGGGAATTTCAAATTGATGTTTTGGAATTTCTTTTTTAAGTTTTTCCGCCATACGGCGGCCGCGCTCTTCGGCGGTTTTTTTGAACACAATGAATGAAAGCGCATCAACGGGTTCGTGGTGCACGAGGATGTCGAGTTTTACAAGGTCGGATTGCTGATAGCCGAGAAGGTCGTAATCGAAGGAGGCGTATCCTCGCGAGCGGGATTTCAATGTGTCGAAGAAATCGTAAATAATTTCGTTAAGTGGCAATTCGTAGCGAAGGATTGCGCGGTTTTCGTCCAAATATTCCATGCCGAGATAAACACCGCGTCGTTCTTGGCACAGCTCCATCACAGGGCCAAGATAATCCTTCGGAAGCATAATTTCAGCTTTCACAATAGGTTCTTCCATGAAATTTATTTTTGAAGGGTCGGGCATATCGGCGGGGTTGGAAAGTTCTATTATTTCTCCATTTGTTTGGTGAACTTTGTAAATTACACTGGGCGCGGTTGTGATTAAATCTAAATTATATTCACGCTCAAGACGTTCTTGGATAATTTCCAAGTGCAACAAACCCAAGAACCCGCATCGAAAACCAAAGCCCAGCGCAACGGAAGTTTCCGGCTCGAACTGTAAAGATGCATCATTTAATTGAAGTTTATCCAACGAATCACGAAGGTCTGTGTAGCGTGCGCCGTCTGCGGGGAAAACTCCACAATAGACCATCGGGTTTACCTTTTTGTATCCCGGGAACGGTTCGGAAGTTTTTCTGCCGACTTCGGTGACGGTGTCGCCAATGCTTGTGTCACGCACGTTTTTTATGCTAGCCGTGATATAGCCGACTTCACCTGCGGAGAGTTTTTCCGCCGGAATAAATTTTCCCGGCCCAAATGAACCCGTCTCAACGATTTCAAATTGTTTTTCCGTCGCCATAAAATATGCGTGAGTTCCTTTTTTAATCACGCCGTCGATTACGCGAATGAACACAATAACTCCCTTATACGGGTCGAAAACCGAGTCGAAAATAAGGGCTTTAAGGGGAGCGTCGGGGTCGCCGGTGGGAGCGGGAATCGCAGAAATTACGCGGTCGAAAACATGCTGTATGTTTATTGAATTTTTCGCGGAAATAAGCGGCGCATCCGTTGTGTCCAGCCCGATTATATTTTCGATATCGGCCTTGGTTTTTTCCGGGTCGGCGGCAATTAAGTCGATTTTATTTATTACCGGCACGACTTCGAGATTATTGTCCAACGCCAAATAGACGTTCGCAAGCGTTTGAGCTTCTATGCCTTGCGCCGCGTCTACAATTAAAACCGCACCCTCGCAAGCCGCAAGCGAACGCGAAACTTCATATGTGAAGTCCACATGGCCGGGGGTATCTATTAAATTTAATGTGTATTCTTCACCGTCGGGTGCGGTGTACACAAGCCGCACAGACTGCGCCTTAATTGTGATTCCGCGCTCTCGCTCCAAATCCATGTTGTCCAGAACCTGCGATTGCATTTCGCGCTTTGTTAAAACGCCGGAAAGTTCAATCAATCTGTCCGCAAGTGTGGATTTCCCGTGGTCTATGTGGGCAATGATGCAGAAATTTCTGATGTTTTTCAAAAGAAAGTCTCCTTTCAAAATTTTTGTCCGGGAAAAAGACGTAATGCCCATGGATATAAAAATAAAATGCTTAACAAACCGAAAACGACAATTGCGCCAATTAAAACTTTATCGCCGAAAATTATCGCAACAGGGTCGCCGTAGGAATTTTCGGTATGGGTGTTAAGCAGATATTTACATATAATAAAAATAATTAACGGAACAGTATAAACCATTTGCGACTCACTTGTCATCGCCCAAAGCGCGTAAAAAATTATGCTGATTGCCGCGCACGAAAAAACCGCGCCGTTTAGAAATTCAAGATTGTACCCATTAAGAACTTTCCGCCCTGTTTCTCCCAGTTGAATTAACTCGCCGCGCCGCTTTCCGAACGCCATGAAAAGCGAGCCCGCCGCGATGGTTAGAAACATCCATTCGGAAATATTCGTCAAACCAATTGCCGCACCGCCGATAAAAATTCGCAAAACAAAACCGGCGGCTATACAGAAGCAATCAATTATGGCAACGTGTTTCCAGTTGAATGAATACACCAAATTCAAAATTACATAAAGCCCGCAAAAAAACAGAACCGACACTACTCCGGGGCCGGAATGCGACCACCACCCGTCGGGCGGCGAATGAAAAATACCGAAGTAATACGTAATCAAGCCAAACCCCGTTGCAAATAAAAAAAACGCAAAATTAGTTGCTGCTGACTTTGATATTTCCCCCGCTGCAATTGGGCGCATTTTATTTTTCGGATGAGCCTTGTCCTTTTCGTAATCAATTATATCGTTTATCGCATAAATTCCCGATGCAATCAAACAAAGCGCCACATAACAAACCGCGGCTTTAAAAAATAAATCCGCGTTGGTTAAGTTAAATGAATAAACAAGCGGCACAAAAACCAAAGCATTTTTTAAGTAATGCTTTGGTCGCATGAGCCTTATGAAACTGCGAAGTTTTTTCATTTACGAATTTGCCCGCTTCCTAGTACGAAAAACTTTGTTGTTGTCAGCGCGGTTAATCCCATTGGGCCGCGAGCGTGTAGTTTTTGCGTGGAAATGCCGACTTCCGCGCCAAGCCCGAATTCTTCGCCGTCCGTGAATCGGGTTGAAGCGTTTACAAAAACGGCGGCGGAATCAACCTGCTCTACGAAATCATTAGCATTAGTGTAGCTTTCGGTTAAAATTGCATCTGTGTGACCGGATGAATATTCATTAATATGCTCTATTGCCGCTTCTAAATTATCCACAATTTTTATCGCTATGATTAAATCTAAATATTCCGTATACCAATCGTCTTCTGTTGCGGGAATGATTTTTTCAAACGTGCCGCAAACGGTTTCGTCTCCTCGAATTTCCACGCCGGCATCGGAAAGCGAGCGACATATTATAGGCAAAAATCTCTCCGCAATATTTATATGAATCAACAATTTTTCGCAAGAGTTGCACACACTCGGACGTTGTGTTTTCGCGTTTATGATTAGCGGAACCGCGTTCGATAAATCCGCCGAATCGTCCACGAAAATATGGCAATTGCCAACTCCCGTTTCAATTATGGGAATTGTACTGTTTTCCACCGCGCTTTGAATTAATCCCGCCGAACCACGCGGAATTAGCACATCAATGTATTTATTAAGACGCATAAATTCACGTGCCGTCTCGCGTGATGTGTCCTCTATAAGCTGAACAATTTCACGCGGATGTTCAAGCGACTCAAGTGTGTCTTGCAAAATTTTTACAAGTACGATATTTGAATTAATTGCTTCACGGCTACCGCGCAAAACACAAGCATTCCCTGCCTTAAAACACAGCGAGAAAGAATCCGTTGTAACATTGGGACGCGCTTCGTAAATCATTCCTACAACACCGATTGGTACGCGTTTTTCGCCAACTTTCAGCCCGTTAGGAAGGCTTTTCATGTAAAGAGTTTCGCCCGTTGGGTCGTCTTGACGCGCTACTTTTCGCATTCCCTCCGCCATCGCTTTTACACGTTGCTCGTTCAGCTTCAATCGGTCATTAAACGCGCCGCGCGACGGGTCTGCATTTGCCATGTCTTTATCATTCGCATAAATAATTTGCGCGATATTTTCTTCAAGACTTTCCGCGCAAGCGAATAAAATATTGTTTTTTTCACTGCTTGCCAATCTGCGAACATACGATGCCATTTTTTTTGCTTCTTTGCCGATTTTTTCTAAATCATACATATTATTCTCCTCCTATCGTTGTAAAAAGCGTACCAACTTCTTCGCCGGAAAGAATCCGCAGAAGAATCGCAGGGTCTTCGCCGGAAGCCATTACGATGTCAATATCTTGTTCCAGTGCGTAACGTGCGGCGTTCAACTTTGTAACCATACCGCCCGTGCCAAGCATGGAGCCGCTTCCGCCCGCAGTCAATTCCATTTTCGGCGTAACTTCATTTAATTCGCGGAAAAGAATCGCCTTAGGGTGTGTACGCGGGTCTTTATTATAAAACCCTTCTCTGTCGGTGAGCATCACAAGAAGTTCACTGTCAGAAAAAGATGCGACATACGCCGAAAGTGTATCATTGTCGCTTAACTCGGGCAGCTCATCCGTTGCAATCGTATCGTTTGCGTTCACAATCGGAATCGCACCCATTTCAATAATTTTATTTACAGCATTACGCGCATTCTCGCGGCGCAAACTATCATTCACGCAATCACGCGTAAGTAAAATTTGCGCTGCAATGCGATTATATGTGCGTAAAAAATTTTGATAAATTTGCATAAGCATCGCCTGCCCAACCGCCGATGCAGCTTGCCGCCCAATAATTTCACGCGGTCGCTCGTCCATGCCAAGCGCGTTCGCACCAACGCCAATCGCGCCGCTTGTTACAAGAATTATTTCTTTATCTTGATTATAAAGGTCGGCAAGAACCCAGCAAAGCTTCTCGATTCTCTGCAAATTTAAAGTCCCGTTCGGATGAGTAAGAGATGTTGTGCCTATTTTTACGACTGCGCGTTTGTGTTGTGTTAACCGTTCGCGTGCGGGAGACATTTCCATTAGTGACACTCCTGTAATTTATTGTATTTATTCGTGCAAGCATCTACGGCAGAAATTATGGCATTACGAAAGCCTTTTGCTTCAAATTCGCAAACAGCGGCGATTGTTGTTCCGCCGGGGGTGCAAACCGCATCGCGTAATGTCGCCGGGTGCTCACCTGTTTCTTGCAGAAGCTTTGCCGCGCCAAGTAATGCTTGCGTACTTATTTCAATTGCCTGTTTTCGCGAAAGCCCATGTTTAACGCCCGCGTCCGCCATTGCTTCAATAAACATAAAAGCATATGCAGGCGAAGAACCCGCAAGCGCGGTGAAAACATCAAATAATCTCTCGGGCAGAATTTCTGTTTTTCCGATACTGTTGAAAATTTCCAGAATGGGTTCGAGTTCGTCGGGGGTTACGTTTTCTGCCGCGCAAATTGCCGTCATTCCACAGTTTACCATTGCGGGCGTGTTTGGCATAGTCTTTATGAGTTTTACGTCCGTGTTGAATTTCGTGCGTGCCGCCGCAATTGATACGCCCCCCGCAAGAATAATCACCAACGCGTCCGTTTTTGTAACGCCACGAATTTCCGAAATAACCGCATCGTAAATATATGGCTTAACGCTTAAAAAAATAATGTCCGACGTTTGCGCAACTTCAATATTTGATTGCGTTGTTTCAACGCGATATTTCTGTGCGATAAATTCAAGACGCGCAACATCCGCATCTGACGTTATTATATCCGAATGCACGGCAACTCCCGCGTTAATCATCCCGCCGATAATTGCCGCCGCCATGTTTCCCGCGCCTATGAAGCCAAGTTTTTTCATAAAACACCCCTATTTTCCTGCTCTAAGATTGGTTATCGTTCGCTTTTCAATAGAACATCCAAAGCTCTAACAAAATCAACCGGATTTTACACAGTTTAGCATTGTTTCTCCCTTGTTTCAATATTTGGATAAGATAACCATAACTATTGAACCCCGTTGGATTATGACACAAAAAAAGAGTCTTTCCTTCACGGAAAAACCCTTTTTTTAAATTGCCTTTTTTATTAAAAAATCCGTTTATCTCTTTTTATGTGATACACGGATTTTTTTCTTTTTGCGCGTTCAATGGTACTATGTATTTCGTATTACTAACTACGAGTGCAGGACGTTCGCCTTGTTGCTCTCGTCCTTTTGTTGGTGAAAAATTTACCGATATTATATCTCCTTGCCCTACCATTCTTCCCGCCCTCTCGGCTCAATGTGTTCCCAATTGTCGGCGAGTGAAGGGCTTTCATAATCTTGAGGATACCAGTCAATCCCATGTGTTGGCTTTACAATAATATCCTCGCCGTTCTTTAATATTTCTACCGTATCTCCGACACATAGCCCTAAACTGTTCAATGTGCGCTTGTCCATACGTATTCCTTGACTATTCCCCCATTTGGCAACTTGTGTAACCATAGTAATCACCTCTCTAAAATCATAATACATTGTATTACATTATTCAACTGCGTTTTTATGGGTTATTGATGTCTACAGATACAATTAATATGTAACCCCGCCAACCCCGTTATAATATAAACGGGGCAACGGGTATTATTACCACCCGGTAAGCGTTATTAGCAAAACGCTTACCGGTTTTTCGTTTGGAGTAATACTTCTCGGGTCTGCCGCAGTACCGTTTTTCAGCTTCTTCATTCACAAGCACTCTTGTACAAGTTAGGAATTCCTCATGCAAGTGAATGTTACGGTAAAAATTTCAACAAATTTCACCTCCTCACGATGTTTTAAAATTCAA
>WRBD01000016.1 GCA_009779835.1 Defluviitaleaceae bacterium
GTGTCAAAAATAACATCGTTTTTGTAAGAGTATTGACGCAAATCAAATAAATTAAACGCTCGGATAAATAGTTTTCATGTCGATTTGTGCCTGAGCGTAGCGAAAGGAATGTTGGTTATTATGAACAATCGAAAAGACGCTGTTTACGCAAGGCAATCAATTGATAAGAAAGACAGTATCAGCATTGAAAGCCAAATCGATTTTTGTAAGTACGAATTAAAGGGTGGAAATTGCAAAGAATATACCGACAAAGGCTACAGCGGGAAAAACACAGACCGCCCACGCTTCAAAGAGCTTGTGAGGGATATTGAGCAAGGTTTGATTAAAAGGGTTATTGTCTACAAACTCGATAGAATAAGCCGCTCGATAATTGACTTTGCAAGCATGATGGAGTTGTTCAATCGGTATAAGGTAGAATTTGTTTCTTCGACTGAAAAATTCGATACTTCTACACCAATGGGACGGGCAATGCTGAACATATGTATAGTTTTGGCACAACTGGAACGCGAAACAATTCAGAAGCGCGTAACAGATGCTTACTACTCCCGTTGCCAAAAAGGTATTAAAATGGGAGGGAAAACCCCATATGGTTACAAATTAGCATCTACCGTAATAGACGGCGTAAACACAAAAATGTTAGTTGCAGACCCCGAAACGGCAAACCATGTTCGTCTTATGTTTGAAATGTATGCACAGCCGAATGTGTGCGTTAGAGATATTACCCGGTATTTTTCAAATCAGGGCATAACTGTTAATGGCAAAGATATGTATCGGGGTACGGCAACAGTCATTTTGAAAAATCCCATTTACGCTAAATCCGACTTGGAATTGTACGAATTTTTCAAAACACAAGGCGCGGTCATCACAAACGACGCGGCAGACTTTAACGGTATAAACGGTTGTTATCTTTATCGGGGTCGTGACGTAATAGAAAGCAAAAAAACTTATCTTAAAGGTCAAATGCTTGTACTTGCGCCGCATGAAGGGCTTGTATCTTCGGAAACTTGGCTTGCCGTTCGTAAAAGGTTTTTAGGTAATGAAACTTTTGGAGGTAAGCGAAGGTCAAAATCCACATGGCTTGCCGGAAAAATCAAGTGCGGTCGGTGTGGTAAAGCACTTGTAGGTGTACACGGCAACGGCTATTCGGAAACTTTATACTTTCGTTGTCAGAAACGTGTCCAAAACAAAAGTTGTAAAGGTTGCGGAACGATACGAGTACGGGATTTAGAACAATTCATTTACGGCGAAATGCTGAAAAAAATGGGCGAGTTTCAAACCCTTACAGGTGGCAATCCCATGAAAACCAATCCCAAGCTAACCGCGTTGAATGTTGAACCTACACAAGTGGAAACCAAAATTGAAAAACTACTTGAAACCTTAACAGGTGCAAGCCCAACGCTCTTATCCTACGCCAACGGCAAAATTGAAGAACTGGACACAAGGCGGCAAGGATTGATGAAAGCCATAGCAGACATGAGCGCGGAAGTGGTATCGCAGGAAAAAATAACCCGTATAACCGACCACTTGGACAATTGGGATACTGCCACCCTAGAAGATAGACGGCTTGTGGTGGACGGTCTTATGACAAAAATCCGCGCTACAAGTGAAAATGTCCAGATTGAATGGATAATCTGAACATTCTAGGGTTTATGTTATACATTTTTATGTTGTTGTACATTGTATACAGTGCTACACTAAGGTTGCGTAGTGGCAGGCTTAGCCTGTGGGTGTGGTGATGCTCTAAATCCCTACACTCTCCGCTGGGTGCTCGAACACCTTCGCGGTCACTACTCCTTTTTTGTTACCCGCAGATAATAACATACTTTTACATATGAATGCAAATTTCTTTTTGCTGTTGAAAAAAAATGGGAAAGCAGGTACATTATGTATGCAATAGGTTGACGAATTTTGCAGAAAAATAGGAGGATGAGGTTGTGGATAGAAAAAAATTCAAACAGCTTGTTGAAGAAAAACTCGAGAATTTATCCCGTGATGATTGTATGTTTTTTGCATGGCTTTGCGCGGTACGCGCCCTGCCGTTTTTATTTGGTGAAGGCACTCTTGAATATTGGGGGGAAAAGAAGCAAATTCACTTAATGTCAGTTCTGAAAGCGATAGATGTTTCCGCTGTAGTCAGGGGTAAAGTCACCGCCGCCAACGACGCTAACGCCGCCGCCTACGCCGCCTACGACGCTAACGAAGCCGCCGCCTACGCCGCTCGCACCGCCCGCGCCTGCGCCAACGCCGTCGCCTACACATACGCCGCCGCTCACGCCTACGCCGCCGCCGCCGCCACCCACGCTGCCAACGCTGCCGACGCCGACGCCCGTGCCGCCCGCGCCGCCGTCTACGCCGCCGCCTTCGACACACCTTTCGGTGCCGCCGCCGCTTCTTTCGTTAGTTATGATTCTTATCATTCAAGAATTCAAATGGAGTCTGTCATATTTCAAGATTTAGATAATTTGATTTCGGGCCGGCGTGGCTTTGAAGATAACATATCTTTATATGGGGAATGCCGGAATAATCTCCAAAGTTATTTACGCTCTAATGAAATGGGCTGTGCTTATTGGGCTGATTGGTATGCCCGCTTATTTGAAAATAAATTTATCCTCACGGAAGCTGAAAAAGAAGAAATATGTTTACGACTTAAAGTTCCGGGTGAAACTTTTCAACAAGGCGCAAAAGCCGTTGCGGATTATATGCAACGCATGAAAAATCAAGGTGTAGAATATATTCAACGGGAAACCCGGCTAATAATTTTGGGTTCCGCCGGGGCGGGAAAGACTTCTTTGGTGTGGAAGTTAGAAGGAAAGGAAGACCTCCCCGCTCCGGGAGATACCACATACGGGGTTGATACCTCTGTAAAATTAAATTTTAACAGCACAAAAACCCATGTTTGGGATTTTGGGGGGCAAGTCATTTATCACGCTTCCCATAAATGTTTTATGTCCGCCAACTGTGTATATGTACTTGTGGTAAATGCCCGAACCGCGGAAGAACGTGATATTGCCCGCATGAAATATTGGCTGGATACCGTACGCATCTACTCGGACGATAAAGCTAAGGTGTTCATTGTTATAAATGAATCCGACAAACGCCCGCAAAATCATGAAGACTTTGGTGGGTTAAGAAAAGAATATGAACATTTAGTGCAAGAAATTGCTTGTTTTGATATTGGAGCGGATAAAAAAGCGTTAGCTGATTTCAAAGATAGTCTGTCCGCTTATATACAAGAAGTAGGGCATAAAGCTTTTGGTAAAAAAGATGATTGCGCCATGAAAAAAATTATCGCTCTCTTTGAAAAAGGTAATAAAATCATCCCGGCGGAAAATTTAAAAGATATTCTGCATTCCTGCGAATTTAATACAGAAGAAGAGCAATCTGTTGTGAAAACATTATTTCATGAATTAGGGATTGCGCTGTCTTATGACTTCATGGAAGATTTTATACTTGACCCTGAATGGATTAGCCGCGGGGTATATAAGGTCATAGATTATTTGCATAAAAATCAAACTCCTTTAATTAGTTATGATGAGCTGGATTCTGTTTTTGCCGGTGAAACCAACGATTACCCAAAGGAAAAGCAAAAACATATACCGGATTTAATGGCGTATCACAAAATAGGCTGGTTAAGCAAAGATGATAACGATAAGCCTAACGGGCTTATTGTGCCCTGTACCGCGCCCCTGTTAAAGCCGGCTTATGCCGTTGTTAACGCTGAACCCGGCGGTCTTATGTTAAGGATAAACAGGGATGATATACAGGAACTTCCGGGTGATTTCTTCTATCGTTATATGTGCGAAAATCAGGGTAAAATAAAGAAAACAGATCATGGCAAATGGATGTTCTGGCAAACTGGAATGATTCTGTCGGACGGGCGAACCAACGCGCTTGTAGAACTTATTGAAAACAGAGGAATTGATATTACTGTTTGGGGTGAAGACAAACAGGATTATTACGATAAGCTGGAATACCGCGCCGAAACACTTATCAATGATTATCCCTTTACTATAGCGGAAAAGTTTACGAGACTGAGGCAGGACATGACTATAACCACCATTGCGTTATCACTTAAAGTTGCATCTATTGTCCAAGAAATAATAGGAATATTTACGTAAGCGGTAATCTTTCAAGCCGTGTGGCGACAGGTATTACAAACAACAATAAAAGGCTTCCTTGCCGTGGTTCATTCCGGGACGGCAAGGTAAGCCTTTTGGTACCTTGTTTTTCCTATTTGATTGTAGTGCTCACAAATACCTTGTACAGAGTGTCTTTACAGCCAAGTGGTTCCAATATAAGTGAACAGCGGTGAAACTGTCGAGATGACCATCTCTTTCAGGAATAAACGCCCCTTGCGCCACCCGCGCGGTGGATATGTGGGGCAATTAAATGCGGTGCGTTTATTCCCTGCGTGCAATATATCCGAAATAAATTTCGATGTCAAGTGTTTTTTTACATATTGGTGTGTCAAATTAAATATTCTATCGGCAGTTAGCTTATCTTCTTCTCCAAGTACCACTGTCGCCGTCTTGGTCGGTTATGGTTATCATGTCACCTTCTATTAAGTACGAGAATTCATAAGTACCCGATTGTTCACCATCTACGCTCATACGGTTGTTTTCAAATACTGTGTATCTGCCGGATTCGTTAAAGGCGTATTCAATTACTCTGCCGTCTGCGAAAAATTCAATGTCGCCGTCGTTTGTGAAGTAGTAGATATATCTGCCCGATACATATTCCCATCTTCCGATAAGAGAACTGTCTTCAACAACGACATTGTTATTTACGGTGCCGGCTCTTCTCCACGTACCTCTGTCGCCGTCGTGGTCGGTTATTGTTAGCATGTCGCCCGAAATTGAGTACGTAAATTCATGAGTACCGGTCTGTTCGCCTTCTACACTCATTCGACCATCGCCTATTATCGTATATCTTCCGGGTTCGCCATAAGCGTATTCAATTACTCTGCCGTATGCGAAAAATTCAATGTCGCCGTCGTTTGCGAAATAGTGAATAAATACGCCCGATACATATTCCCATCTGCCGACAAGGGAATTGTTATCACCGCTTTGTTCGGGAACGACGCTTGAAGGATTGCTGACGTCATCTACAATACGGCACGCGCTCATTAAAATACAAATCAATGCAACCATCCCGATAAGTACAAAAACTTTTTTCATTTTTACCTCCATAAAGTTTATTTGCTTCATGAATTATATCATACTGTGTATTTTCCAACAATCAAAGGCAATCAAAAGCTTATGGTAAAAATAAACTTTATGTTGTGGTGCGATTACTTTACCCCTTGATAACCTTTTTGTGGAATGCTAGAATAATTCTGAGAAAATATTCCGCAAGGGAAGGGAGTTATTTAATGCTTAACAAAAAAAGTGTAAATGACATTAATGTAAAAGGAAAACGGGTGCTGGTGCGCTGCGATTTCAACGTGCCGATTATTGATGGTAAAATAACGGATGAGAGTAGAATTTTAGGTGCATTGCCTACGTTAAACAAATTAATCAAAGATGGCGGGCGATTGATTCTATGCTCGCACTTGGGTAAGCCGAAAGGACCGGATGCATCGGCATCGCTTGCGCCCGTTGCGGAAAGATTGAGCCAGCATTTGGGACAGACTGTGCAATTTTTGGACTGCGACTGCGTGATTTGTGACGATTGCCGAGAAAAAGTGGATGCGTTAAAAGACGGCGAAGTCGCGCTTTTGCAAAATACACGTTTCCGCGCGGAGGAAAGCAAAAACGAGGACACGTTTTCAAAAGACCTCGCTTCGATTGCAGACGTTTATATAAATGATGCCTTTGGTTCGGCACACAGGGCGCATTGTTCCACCGTTGGTGTAACGAAGTTTGTTAATGAAACAGCGGTCGGTTATCTGATGGAAAAAGAGTTGAAATTTCTCGGAAACGCCATAGAAGAACCCGTTCGCCCGTTTGTAGCAATTCTTGGCGGTGCGAAAGTTTCCGATAAAATTCAAGTTATAAATAAACTTTTAGACAAGGTAGACAAGCTGATTATCGGCGGCGGAATGGCTTATACATTCTTTGCGGCACAAGGTTACGGCGTTGGAACGTCACTTTTGGAAAAAGACAAAATTGATATTGCAAAAGAAACAATGGCGAAAGCAAAAGAAAAAGGCGTTGAGTTGCTTCTTCCCGTAGACACCGTTGTTGCAAAAGAATTCGCGAAAGACGCGGAATATAAGACCGTTCCGTCAAGCGGCATAGAAGACGACTATATGGGCTTGGATATCGGAGAAAAAACACGCGAGCTTTTCTCAAACGCAATCAAGGAAGCAAAAACCGTAATTTGGAACGGGCCTATGGGTGTTTTCGAGTTCCCGAATTTCGCAAAAGGAACGCTTGCGCTTGCACAAACCCTTGCCAGCATGGACGACGCAACCACGATTATTGGCGGCGGAGATAGTGCGGCGGCGGTAAATCAATTAGGTTATGGTGATAAAATGTCGCATATATCTACGGGCGGCGGTGCGTCGCTTGAATTCCTTGAAGGCAAGGAATTGCCCGGAGTTGTTGCTGTACAAGACAAGTAAGGGGGAGCGGTATGAGAAAAAAAATGGTTGCAGGCAACTGGAAAATGAATCTTAGCTCCACAATAGCTGAAAAATTCACAAGAGAAATAAAAGATAAAATTGACACTGATGCCGTTGATGTCGTAATGTGCGTACCTTTTGTTCATTTTAATATGATAAGTGAAATTCTCAAAGACACAAAAATAAAAGTCGGCGCACAAAATATGCATTACGCTGACGAAGGCGCGTACACAGGCGAAATTTCCGGCAGAATGCTTGCGGCAATGGGTGTGAAGCATGTAATAATCGGTCACAGCGAACGCCGTGAATATTTTCGCGAAACCGATACCGAAGTAAATTTAAAAGCCCTTAAAGCCCTGCAAAACAATTTAACCCCGATTATCTGCATTGGCGAAACATCGAAGCAACGCAAATCCGGGCGCACATTTAATATAATCCGTAAGCAACTTGCGTTTGCAATCGACGAAATGTCGGCGGAAGATATTACTAAAGTCGTAATTGCATATGAGCCTATTTGGGCAATCGGCACGGGCGAAACAGCCACATCGGAACAAGCCGAAGAAGTTTGCGCATTAATTCGCAAGCAAATTAATACGCGTTTCGGGAATTGGTCTTCCGACAACGTGCGAATCCTTTACGGCGGAAGCGTCACCGAAGAAAATGCGAAAGAGCTTTTCACCATGCCGAACATAGACGGCGGTTTGGTTGGTGGCGCAAGCTTAAAGCCAAGCTTCGAGAATGTGGTGCATTATGACAGATAAAAAAGAAACCGTTGTCCTGATGATTCTTGACGGCTTCGGTATTAGTAACGAGAAAGAATCAAACGCGATTAACCTTGCGGAAACCCCGCATCTTGATTGGCTGATGGAAAAATATCCATGCGAAGAAGGCGCGGCCTCGGGATTAGACGTTGGCTTGCCCGACGGACAAATGGGAAATTCCGAAGTCGGTCATACAAACATTGGCGCGGGGCGCGTTGTTTATCAAGAACTTACGCGAATAGCCAAAGAAATCGCTGACGGCGATTTTTTTGAGAATGAAGTTTTAAAAGGCGCGGTAGAAAACGCAAAAACGAATAATACTGCGTTGCATTTGTATGGGCTTCTTTCCGACGGTGGCGTTCACAGTCACAATTCGCATTTGTATGCGCTTTTGGAAATGGCAAAACGTAGCGGATTAACGGATGTTTATATACACGCATTTCTTGACGGGCGCGATACTCCGCCCGCTTCCGGTTTCGATTATATAAAAGAACTTGAAGCGGAAATGAAAAAAATCGGTGCTGGGAAAATTGCTACTATTTCCGGGCGTTATTACGCGATGGACAGAGACAACCGCTGGGAGCGCGTTCAGCTTGCATATGACGCGCTTGTCCAAGGCAAAGGAGCAACTGCCGCAACTGCAACTGAATGCATGGAAAAAACCTATGCCGCCGGTATAAATGATGAGTTTGTTGTGCCTACGATTATATTAAACGACGGCAAACCAACCGCAACAATCAAAGCAAAAGACTCTGTTATTTTTTACAATTTCCGCCCCGACAGAGCGAGGGAAATTACCCGTGCCTTTTGTGATGCGGATTTTGACGGTTTTACGCGCTCGGGCGGGTTGCTTCCTTTATACTACGTTTGCTTCACTGAGTACGATACAACAATTTCAGGTAAACACGTTGCGTTTCACGCGCAGTCTATGGACAATGTTTTAGGAAAATATTTGGCAGACAAAGGGCTTACGCAGTTGCGTCTTGCCGAAACGGAAAAATACGCACATGTTACGTTTTTTTTCAACGGCGGAAACGAAGCTCCCTACGATGGCGAAGACAGAATTCTTGTGCCTTCGCCAAAGGTTGCCACATATGATTTAATGCCCGAAATGAGTGCGCCCGAAGTTGCGGATAAACTTGTTGAAGCAATCGAGTCGAATAAATATGACCTGATTGTCGTAAATTTCGCAAACTGCGATATGGTCGGGCACACGGGCGTTATTCCCGCGGCGATTGAAGCGGTTCAAACGGTGGATTCCTGTGTGGCAAAGGCAATGGATGCGATGCTGAAAACAGACACACGCATGTTCCTTTGTGCTGACCACGGAAATGCCGATAAAATGCTTGACGAAACAACCGGCGGGCCTTTCACCGCTCACACAACAAACCCTGTTCCGTTTGTGCTTTTCAACTGCGGTGACACAAAACTTTCACCCGGCGGTAGGCTGGCAGATATCGCGCCAACCCTGCTTGACTTGATGGGGCTTCCAAAGCCGCCGGAAATGACGGGGAAATCATTATTGGTAAAATAAAAATAATCCCAAGGAGGAATAAAAAATGCTTAAAACATTTATTGAAATCGTAGAGGTTCACGCGCGCGAGATTATGGATTCACGCGGAAACCCTACAGTGGAAGTTGAAGTAATTGTAGAGGATGAGGGCGGAAAGCTTTCAAGCGCAGTTGCGGCTGTGCCTTCGGGTGCGTCAACGGGTGCATTTGAAGCCGTGGAACTTCGTGACGGCGGCGAACGTTATCTCGGGCTTGGCGTTGAAAAAGCCGTTGATAATGTAAATGACATTATCGCGGACGAAATTTGCGGAATGAACGCTCTTGACCAAGTTGCCATCGACATGAAAATGCTTGACCTTGACGGCACACCAAACAAAGAAAAACTTGGCGCGAACGCTATTCTTGGTGTTTCGATGGCTGTGGCAAAAGCCGCCGCCGCCGCGCTTCGTATGCCTTTGTATCAGTATCTTGGCGGGTTCAACGCAAAACAACTTCCCGTTCCCATGATGAATATTTTGAACGGCGGAAAACACGCCGACAATACAGTGGATTTCCAAGAATTTATGATTATGCCGGTTGGTGCGTGTTGCTTCAAAGAAGCTTTGCGTTGGTGTGCAGAAATTTATCATGCGTTAAAGAAAATTCTTAAAGCTCGCGGTCTTGCGACGGCACTTGGCGACGAAGGCGGTTTCGCGCCGAACCTTGCCACCCCCGATGATGTTCTTGATTTGATTCTTGAAGCTGTGAAAAAAGCCGGCTATGAGCCGGGTTCGGATATCCGCATTGCCCTTGACGTTGCTGCAACGGAATTATACGGCGATGCGAAAAAGAACGGCAAAGAAGGTATGTATTACTTTGAAGGCGAAAGTAAAACATCAGGCAAAGAAGTGTATCGCACAGCCGAAGAAATGGTCGCGCTTTACGAAGCTCTTTGCAAAAAATATCCCATTATTTCAATTGAAGACGGTCTTGACGAAGAAGACTGGGATGGCTGGAAACTTCTCACCGACCGCATTGGCGACCGCGTACAAATTGTTGGCGATGACCTCTTTGTTACAAACACAGAGCGTTTGCAACGCGGCGTAGACACAGCAACAGGCAATTCCATTTTGGTAAAAGTAAACCAAATCGGCACATTAACAGAAACCTTCGAGACGATGAAACTTGCACACCGCAATAACATGACAACAATAGTTTCACACCGCTCCGGCGAAACCGAAGACGCAACCATTGCCGACATCTGTGTAGCAGTAAACGCCGGACAAATTAAAACAGGCGCACCCGCCCGCTCTGACCGGGTAGCAAAATACAACCAACTCCTTCGCATAGAAGAAGAGCTGGATGAAGTAGCCGAATATCCCGGACTTGGTGCCTGGTTTAATCTGAAAAA
Source organism: Defluviitaleaceae bacterium (assembly GCA_009779835.1). Classification (GTDB taxonomy): domain Bacteria; phylum Bacillota; class Clostridia; order Lachnospirales; family WQUN01; genus WQVC01. The sequence goes on from WRBD01000016.1 coordinate 10,229, forward strand.
TAAATAATAATAGTACCGTCACGATATTGTAAAAAAATACCGTGGCGGTATTTTTTTTGCGAGGAGACACTGCATGCGAGTATTAAATTGGCATGATAATATGAACAATCCCGTACCCACATGGTATCTCAATAATTATTGTTAACTATTTGCGACAATTGGTTGACAAATAAAAAACCTCTATGTACAATAAGGAAAATTTGTACATGGAGGTTTTTTATGGAAGCGGAAGCAAGAAAAAATTTTGCAGTTCGTGACATCTGCTACATAGGCATTTTTGTGGCGATTATTGTGATTTGTGCGGTTGGTATTCCCTTGATGGGGGTGCCGTTTACTCTACAAACATGGGGAATTGCTTTGGCAGGTATGATTCTTGGACCCAAAAAGGGTGTTATTGCTGTTGTGATTTACATTTTACTTGGAGCTGTTGGTGTTCCTGTTTTTTCGAATTTTCGAGGCGGATTAGGCGTTATCATGGGTGCAACAGGCGGATTTATTGTTTCGTTTCCCGTTATAGCGTTTATGACAGGGTTCTTTGCCAAGAAGGGTAATATATTTCTATTATTTGCGGGGCTTCTTGCGGGAGCGGCTATAAATTATATATTTGGGATGGTTTGGTTTTCCGTTGTAACGCAGAATACTATACAAGCGGCTTTTGCGATTGCCGTTGCGCCGTTTATTCTGCCTGATATTATTAAAATGGCTACGGTTATTATTATCGGAAAAAGCATTCAGACGGCATTGAAAAAAGCAAAGATTGCGCCTTGACATCAGCGAGTACAATAGTTTACAGTTCGTTTGCAGGCTTTCTGCAAGAGAGGACGTTTCTGATTTGTACACCCGCGTAAAAAATCTATATCGCAATACGTCTGATTTTATGGAAAAAACCGTTACGATTGGCGGATGGGTTCGCACGTCGCGAAGCAGTGGGAATTTGTGTTTTATTGAATTGAACGACGGAAGTTTTTTTAAGCCCGTCCAAGTTGTTCTTGAAGGGACGCTCGCAGAGATGAAGCTTGGGGTTGGCTCTTGCATTACGGTAATCGGAGAAGTTGTGAAAAGCCCGGGAGCCAAGCAACCGTTTGAAATTAAGGCTTCTTCCGTGCATTTGGAAGGTTCATGTCCTCCTGATTATGTTTTACAGAAAAAACGGCACGGGTTTGAGTTTCTTCGCACAATTTCGCATTTAAGGCCGCGGACAAATACTTTTGCGGCTGTTTTTCGTGTGCGTTCTGTTGCGGCATACGCGGTTCATGAATTTTTTCGGCAAAATAATTTCGTTTACGTCCACACGCCAATTATAACGGGCAGTGATTGCGAAGGTGCGGGAGAGATGTTCCGCGTCACAACACTTCCGCCGAGCGAGGCGGATTTTTCGCAAGACTTCTTCGGAAAAGAAGCACATCTTACCGTGAGCGGTCAACTTGCCGTTGAGCCGTTTTGTCTCGCGCTTCGTGATGTGTACACCTTCGGGCCGACCTTTCGCTCGGAGCCGTCCACAACAACAACTCACGCGGCGGAATTTTGGATGATTGAGCCGGAAATGGCATTTGCCGACCTTGTCAATTATCTTGAAACAGGCGAAGCAATGCTAAAATTTATAATAAAATATGTTTTGGAAAACGCACAAGAGGAAATGGAATTTTTTAACGAATGGATTGAGAAGGGCTTGCTTGACAGGCTTTACGCCTTGGTTGATGCAAGATTTGCCCGCTGTTCGTATACAGAAGCAGTTGAAGTTTTGTCAACCGCTATAAAAGATTTTGAATATCCCGTAAAATGGGGTGCGGATTTGCAAACGGAACACGAGCGTTATCTTTGTGAGGAAATTTACAAAGGTCCTCTTTATATCACGGATTATCCGCGTGAAATAAAGGCGTTTTATATGCGCTTAAACGACGACGGCAAAACCGTAGCCGCCGCCGATTTACTCGTACCCGGAGTAGGGGAACTAATCGGCGGCAGTCAGCGCGAAGAGCGCGTTGACATTTTAGAAGAAAGCATAAAAAAATTCGGACTGAATCCCGAAGATTATGACTGGTATTTGGACTTGCGCCGTTTCGGTGGAGTAAAACACGCAGGATTCGGTCTTGGCTTCGAGCGGCTTCTAATGTATTTAACAGGCATGAAAAATATTCGCGACGTAATTCCGTACCCGCGAACCATCGGGCAGATGTTAATATGATGGATGCATTAATCATAGGCGGCGGGCCGGCGGGCGCAACAGCGGCGGTTTATATTGCACGGGCGGGTTTTAAGGCAACGATTATTTATAAAGATTATGGCGCGCTTGAAAAAGCGGAGCGTGTGGATAATTTTTATGGGTTTACGAAAATAAGCGGAAAGTCGTTGGTTGAAAAGGGGCTTAGACAGGCGCGACAAGCGGGCGCGAAAACCGTTCGCGGCGAAGTTGTGGGAATTTCCAAAGGTGAAAAAATAATAGTAAAAACGACAAGCACAGCCTACGAGAGTAAGACTGTGCTTCTTGCTGTGGGTGCAACCCGCCGTACTCCTAATATTCCCGGTCTTGGAGATTACGAAGGGCGCGGCATAAGCTATTGCGCCATTTGCGACGGCTTTTTTTATCGCGGAAAAAATGTCGCTGTATTAGGAAACGGCGCGTATGCTCTGCATGAAGTTGAAGATTTACTGCCGCTGGTTTCATCTGTAACGCTTCTTACGAACGGAAAAGAACCTACCGTAAATTTTCCCGATTCCGTAGAAATAAGAACGGAAAAAATCCGCGAAATAATCGGCGTAGAAAAATCGCAACTTTTATCAAAAACACCCGCAAAAATTTTGGATGGAGTAATTTTTGAAACAAGTGAAAAATTACAGGTTTCCGGTTTGTTTGTAGCGGAGGGGATAGCAGGCTCGTCGGAACTTGCGCGAAAAATCGGCGCGGCTCTTGATTCGCAAAACTCCGTAAAAATTGACAACGAACAATGTACAACTGTGCAAGGTCTGTGGGCGGCAGGGGACTGCACGGGCGGCTTAAAGCAAATTGTAAAGGCGGCACATGAGGGCGCGCAAGCGGGCATAAGCATAATAAATTTTTTACGTGGAAATTTTTAATTTATTGGACAAACAATATTATTTTATGTTATATTATATCGAGTTATGAAAATTATTCTGCCGGGGGGTACCCACGTTGACAATAGATATGCATAATACGCCGGAACTGAAAGCACGAATAAAAGTAATTGGCGTAGGCGGAGGCGGAAACAACGCCGTTGACCGCATGGTAGCCGATGCAATTGAGAATATCGAATTTATCTCTGCAAACACGGATAACAAAGCATTGGCGAAATCTAAGGCACCCACACGAATTCAATTGGGGGAAAAATTGACAAGAGGGCTTGGTGCGGGCGGAAAGCCCGAAACAGGTCGTCGTGCCGCCGAGGAAACACGCGATATACTTGCGAATGCCATTGATAACACGGATTTATTATTTATAACCGCCGGAATGGGCGGAGGAACGGGAACCGGTGCGGCGCCCGTAATAGCCGCTGTTGCCCGCGAAATGGGAATACTTACCGTTGGCGTAGTTACAAAGCCGTTTGCGTTTGAGGGCGGGCCGCGTATGCGTAACGCGCTTGCTGGTATAGCCGAACTTCGTAAAAGCGTTGATACATTGGTAATCATTCCCAACGAGCGGCTTCTTTCCATTGTGGGCGATGACGTTTCTTTGGTTGATGCGTTCCGACGCGCAGATGAAGTTCTTCATCAAGGTGTAATTGGAATAAGCGGTGTTATATTGGATGATGGGCTTGTAAATCTCGACTTCGCGGACGTAAGAACCGTTATGGAAGACCAGGGCGTTGCGCATATGGGAATCGGTCGCGCTTCAGGTAAAAACAAAATCGAAACAGCGATAAAAGAAGCCATAAACAGCCCACTGCTTGAGACATCAATAAGCGGTGCGAAAGCTGTAATAATCAGCTTCACGGGCGACCACAGCATGGGCTTGCGCGACTTATCCGCCGCCGCAAACTTTGTAGGTTCTGCTCTTGACCCGGACGCGGAAGTAATGTTCGGCGCGACGATAGACGACACCTTAAAAGACGAAGTACGCGTTACCGTTGTTGCGACGGGCTTAAACGAAGAAGCGGCTCTTTCTGCGGGAGCAAGCGCGAACCGCCGCCCCGTTGACCCATATCAAAATCATGGCATGGACGGCCCGCCGGATATTCAGGCGGCAATGGAAGAGCGCGAAGAGCTAAAACCCATTCGTGAATCAAATTTCCGTTTAATCAACGAAGACATTACCCCGCCGTTCCTTCGAGATTGGAAAAAACGCTCGGATAGATAAATTTCATTGTATAAAATTTAGCAAAAAGTCCAACCTAAATAAAAATTTAGGAAGGACTTTTTTTATGAGAAAATTTATATTATTTGTAATTGCCACAGTTTTTTTTGCGACGCCGGTTATTGCGGAGGTTTCAATTGACGCAAAAGCAAGCCTTTTAATGGAAGCAGAAACAGGTAAAATATTACATGAGTTTAATGCGCATGAAAAATTGGCTCCGGCGAGTGTTACGAAGGTTATGACAATGCTGCTTATCTACGAAGCTTTGGCGCAGGAGCGCATTAAATGGGATGATATTGTTACTGTTAGTGCGCACGCGGCTTCTATGGGCGGTTCGCAAATTTTTCTTGAACAAGAGGAGCGGCAAAGTGTACGCGATTTAACGAAGTCAATTGTAATCGCGTCCGCGAACGATGCCGCCGTAGCAATGGCGGAATTTATCGCGGGAAGCGAGGAAGCATTCGTTACACAAATGAACAATAAAGCGCGTGCGCTTGGCATGGAAAATACCATTTTCAAGAACTCTTGTGGTCTTGATGTGGATGGGCATTACACAACTGCACACGATATCGCGCTGATGTCGCGTGAGTTAATTTTAAAATACCCCGAAGTTTTTGAATACACAAAAATTCGGCTGGACAAAATCATGCACAGAACCGCTCGCGGTGAAGAAGAATTCGGGTTGACCAACACTAACCGCCTGATTCGCAGTTATTCCGGTGCTACTGGGCTTAAAACAGGTTCAACTTCGCAGGCTATGTACTGCATTTCCGCAACCGCCGAAAAAGAAGGTATGCAACTAATTGCGGTCGTTCTTGCCGCGCCCGATCCCGTAATTCGTTTCGACGGTGCAATGAAATTGCTGGATTTCGGCTACGCAAACTTCGCGTTAATTGCCAAAGAAGAAACCGGAACCCCCATGGGCGAAATCCAAATTTTCAAAGGCGAAACGGAAGCGTCACCCGTTGTGATAAAAGAACAAGTAAACATGCTTGCCCCCAAAGGCAAACACATCGTTCTTGACAGCGAAGTGAAAATCTTCGATCCGCTTGATGCACCCGTTTCGCAAGGCCACGCCGCCGGCGAAGTAATTTACACATGGGAAGGCGAAGAAGTAGGACGCAGCCAATTAATTATCCCGCAGGAAATTCCCAAAGCTTCCGTCACAACCATGACAGAGAGATTATTCCGAAGATGGTTTTTTGCAGACGCGTGAAAAAATAAGATAAAAAGAATGAACGCGAATTTTCGCGGATTTAACGGATTTTCGCGGATTGAAAATCAAAAATCCGCGTTAATCCGCAAAATCCGCGTTTAGTTTCTTATCAAAGATATTTAGAAGGAATAAAAAAATGTACGAAATGATTTTTAATAGAATCGTAGCTTCTGTTATAGCCGTGATTGCGTTATTTATTCTTACGCGTATGATGGGGAAAAAGCAAATCGCGCAGCTCAATTTTTTTGATTATGTAATTGGAATATCCATCGGCTCGATAGCTTCGGAATATGCGGTTGTGCGCGACATCCACATATCGGAAGGTCTTACCGCGCTAATCACATTTACCGTATTTTCGTTTGTATTTTCGTATATCTCCATGAAAAGTTACGCCGGCAGAAAAATTATGGACGGCGTTCCCGTAACGATTATTGAAAACGGAAAAATTGTATTCCGAAATTTGCGAAAAACGAAAATGAACATAAACGACTTTTTGGAAGAGTGCAGACAAAAAAACATCTTCGACATAGCCGAAATTGAGTTTGCGATACTGGAAACCAGCGGAAGATTAAGCGTTCAGCTAAAATCGCAGAACCGCCCGCTCACGCCGAAAGACATGCAAATATCCACAATTTATGAGGGATTATGCATAAATGTTGTAATCGACGGAAAAATTATTGCGGATAATTTGACATCGATCAACTTAAACGAAGATTGGCTGAATGCAGAACTCTCCAAACAATGCATTACCGGTTACTCCAACATTTTACTAGCCTATGTAGATACCTCGGGAGCACTGCACACCCATATAAAACAATAATAAAGCTTTTTGGGAAAGAGGGGTTCTCGAGAACCTTTTTTTTCTTAAAAAAGGTTCTCTCCCGAAGGTTTTTTATATCTTAACGCCCCTCAACGCCATTCTCGCGGCTTCTTGTTCGGCGTTTTTTTTGCTTGCACCTTTGCCTGTACCGATGACTTTGCCTTTGTGGGTTGCTTGTGCGGTAAAGATTTTTTTGTGTGCCGGGCCGATTTCTTTTATTATAGAGTAAACGGCGGTTTCGTGGCTTATTTTTTGTAAGTGTTCTTGCAGAGTTGTTTTGTGATCCTTGTTGCTGCGGGTGGCTTTGTCAGCTATAGGCTCGTATAGGCGCAGGATTAGTGCGCGTACTTCTTCAAGCCCGCCGTCTAAATAAATCGCGCCGAATATTGATTCAAGAACGTCTGAAAGTATTGAGTCTTTTTCGCGCCCGCCTTCTGAAGCTTCGCCCTGACCCAGTAAAATAAAAGTACCAATGCTTAAATCACGCGCAAGGCTCGCCAAGCTGGACTCACGAACCAAAGCGGCGCGTTTTTTTGTTAAATCGCCTTCAGACATTTCGGGATAACGATGATATAAAAAATCGCTTATACAAAGCTCAAGCACGGCATCGCCAAGAAATTCCAGACGTTCGTTGGATTCCAGCGGGTTCAGCTTTTGCTCGTGTACAAACGATGCGTGTGTTACGGCATGTTTAAGCAGGCTATGACGCTTGAACGTATAGCCTAAATTTGTTTGAAGCTGGTCGCTCATGAATTTAACGCTTTTTTCACGTATTCGGCGGCATCGCCCACGGTTTTGATCTTTTCCGCGTCCTCATTGGAGAATTCCATGCCGAAAACTTCTTCCAACTCCGATATTATTTGGAAAATATCAAGCGAATCCGCGTTTAAATCCTCAGTGAATCTTGTTTCTTCTGTGATTAATTTCTTTGGTTTATTCATTTGTTCCGCAATAACGTCTCTTATTTTTTCAAACTCCATTTAAAAGCCCCTTTACATTTGATATTCAACACATTGCCTGATGGCGTTTTTTATCGCAAGCGCGTCCGACGAGCCGTGCGCCTTAACTACAAGTTGATTCAATCCCAAAAACGGTGCGCCGCCAACTTCGCGGTAATCGAAACGTTTTTTAAGACGCTTGAACGAGCCTTTTGCCATAAGCGCACCTATTTTTGAAACGGTGGTTGCCATAAGTTCTTCTTTTACCATACCCATCATTGATTTTGCAAAACCTTCGGCAAATTTTAATAAAACATTTCCGGTGAAACCGTCGCAAACGGCAACATCCACTTCGCCGGAAAGAATTTCGCGCCCTTCAATGTTTCCCGCGAAAATAAAATTTCCCGCGTAAGCAAAATTCTCGATAGAACCGGGAGATATTTCACTCAATAAAGAAAAGGCTTCTTTTACTGCCGCGTTGCCTTTTTCATCTTCCGTTCCCACGTTAATAAGCCCGACACGCGGGCTTTCAATTTTCATACATTTTTGCATATATTCCGCGCCTAATTGAGCGAATTGCGCCAGATACGAAGGCTTGCAATCCATATTCGCACCGCAATCCATAAGCAGAACATGACCTGTTTTTGTAGGAAGAAGCGTACCCAACGCGGGGCGTTCTATGCCGGGTTTTCTGCCGATAATAACTGTCGCGCCCGTAAGAAGCGCACCTGTTGAACCTGCTGAAACAAAACCCGAGGCATTGCCTTCTTTCACATATTTCAAGCCCATCACAATAGACGAATCCTTTTTTCTGCGGAAAGCAAGAGTGGGCGATTCATTTGGCTCAATCACGGTTGGGGCGTGAATTATCTTCATTTCCCGGTACTTCTTTACTTCCCCGCGGAGAATATTTTCGTCACCAAAAAGCACGGGTTCAACAAACGGATAAGCTTCCATTGCCGACGCCGCGCCTTCTACCATAGCCGCGGAACCTAAGTCGCCGCCCATTGAGTCTATCGCGATTGTTAATTTTTCCATGCGATAAGCTTTAATTATTCAGCTTTTTTGAAAACTTCGCGTCTGTCGTAAGAACCGCAAGACTTGCACATATGGTGTGACTGAACAAGTTCGCCGCATTTATTGCACGGCACCAAGTTTGGCATGGCTATTTTCCATGTTTGCGCGCGTCTTTTGTTGCGGCGTGCTTTTGATGTTTTTCCTTTTGGACAAATCATTACTGAAACCTCCCGAAAATTTAATCACAGAGCATTATAATCAACCAAGCATTGCACTGTCAATATATTACTGTAATAAATGCGTGCATCAAATGCAAAATAAATCAGAGGTGAATTTAAATGAGATTTGTTTTTTTATTTTTTTTAACAATTTTATTCGCAAGTCAAACTGTTTTTGCGGGAGAAAGCTGGGGGATTTATTTCCCGAAAGACGGAGGAAGACCCGAAGCCAACGCAACTGCCGAACAATTATTGCAGTATGATGCGTATTTTATGGGGAACGAGAACGATAAGGTTTTATATATGACCTTCGACGCGGGCTATGAAAACGGTTTAACAGCGGGAATACTGGACGTATTAAAAAAACACAAAGTACCGTCGGCGTTTTTTCTGGTGGGAGGTTACATTCGCGACGAGCCGGAGCTAATCAAACGAATGGTTGCCGAAGGGCATATCGTTGCGAACCACACCATGACTCACCCCGATATGAGCAAAATTTCGGATTTACAAACTTTTGAAAAAGAACTTTCTCGCGTTGAAGAAATCTACCGCGAAGTAACCGGTGAAGAAATTCCGAAATTTTATCGTCCGCCGCGAGGCATTTACAGCGAAACAAATTTAAAACACGCACAACAACTCGGTTATAAAACAATTTTCTGGTCTACCGCGTACAAGGATTGGGAAGTCAACAACCAACCGTCAAAAGAAGAAGCATTTTCAAAACTTCTTCCGCGAACGAAGCCGGGTTCGGTTATTCTTCTTCACAATGTTTCAAAAACCAACGCCGACATTTTAGATGAATTAATTTCACGCTGCAAAGAAATGGGTTACAAATTTGAAAGTCTTTATCATCTTGTAGGAAAATAAGTATTGCTATTTATTCGCGAATACACTATAATCACGGGCGTTGTGAATTGTTAGCAAATTGTTAGAAAGAGGATGATTATGGCTGTGTTGTTTAATATTTTGATGGTAGTGTTTTTGATTGGCTGTATTGGGCTTGTGGGTGCGATTCTTTTGCAGAAAAAGCGTAGTGCGGGTGGCATGGGAAGTATCACGGGCATGGGTAATGTTGCGGATACTTATTGGGACAAAAATAAACGCCGTTCAGCGGAAGGCGCGCTTGAAAGGTGGACAAAAATCGGCGCGGTATTTCTTGCGATTTTGGCGGTTGTGCTTTGTCTTCCTATTTACGGATAATTATTGCGACATCACCAAATTATGATAATCGCCTGTTAACGCCATAAGTTCTTCGTGTGTGCCGGACTCGGCTATTTGGCCGCGGTCTACCACCATGATTAAATCTGCGTGTTGAATTGTAGACAAGCGATGCGCTATTATGAAAGACGTTCGGCCTTGCAGGAGACGGTTAAGCCCCTCTTGCAAGGCCTTTTCTGTGCGCGTGTCTATGTTTGATGTGGCCTCGTCAAGGATTAATATACGCGGGTCTGCAAGAAGTGCGCGGGCAAAAGAAATTAACTGGCGTTGCCCCACGCTTAAACGGCTTCCGCGTTCGTTTACTTCGGTTTTATATCCGTTTTCGGTTTCCACTATGAAATCGTGCGCGCATACGGCTTTTGCCGCCGCGATTACTTCTTCATCCGTGGCATTTAAGCGGCTGTATCGTATGTTTTCCATTATTGTGCCTGAAAATAGAAAGCTGTCTTGCAGCATTATTCCCATTTGCCCGCGAAGCGAAGCGAGCGTTGCATTTGTGATATCGAAATCGTCGATTAGGACTTGCCCCGCGTTTAATTCGTAGAAACGGGAAAGAAGATTTACAACGGTGGTTTTTCCCGCACCCGTAGGACCGACAAGCGCGACGGTATTTCCCGCTTCGCAGGTGAAGCTCACGTTATCCAAAATTTTTTGACCCTCTTCGTAACTGAAATCCACGTTTTTGAATTCTACGCGACCTTTTATTTTTGGCATTGTTACTGCGCCCGGTTTATCTTTCACCAAAACAGGTTCGTCCAGAGTTTCAAAAATTAATTCAAGATAACTCATGTTTGTTACAAGCGAATTGTAAAATGCGGAAATATTGCTAATGGGCATCCAAAAACGATTGAAGTACATGACAAAAGCCACAAGAATTCCAACTGTAAGCGTTCCGCCCGTTATCATTCCGACCCCAACTACATATAAAAACGATATGGTGAAAATGCTGATGTGTTCAATGCTTGGGCGCATTAAAAATATAATCGCTACGCCTTTAAGCCACGTTTTTCGAACACTGTCGGAAACATCCGCGAAAATTTCTTCGTTTTCCGCCTCTCGCGCAAACGATTGTGTAATTTTCACGCCCGCTATACTTTCATGAATATACGCATTCAAATTGGATTGCTTCGCGCTGATTAATTGCCACGCCTTGCGATTCTTAACACGAATAAAGAAAATCACACCAAATAAAAGAGGCATTCCAATCAGCGAAACAACAGATAAGCGAACGTCAATCATTAACATCATCGCAACGATTATTCCCAGCGAGAGAAGGTCTGTGATTACGGTTATCAGCCCGTTTGAAAGCATTTCACTAAGCGAATTTATGTAATTCACAACACGCACAAGAATTTTCCCATGCGGGCGCGAATCGAAATAACTAAACGGCAAACGTTGTAAATGTTCAAATAAACCCATCCGCAAATCGCGAATCACACTTTGCCCGACCTTTGCCATTGCCGCAATCCGATATCGCATGAAAAAAACATTCAAGATTATCGTGCCAAGCATAAAACCCGCAAGTAATAAAACCAACCTAACATCGCCCGCAGGAATAGCCTCGTCCATAACAATCATGATAAGCGCGGGAGCAAGAAGCCCCAGTGCACTTGATGTTATCGTAAATAAAAACGTAAACCCAAATTCCCGCCGATACGGCCGGATATATTTCCCAAGCCGCATTAAATGGTTGAATTTGAATACGCTTTTTTCATCCAATGTTTCATCTATGCGGAATGTATTACGCGCCATATGGAGTCACCTCTGTTTGTTCTAAGAAAAGTTTTGCGTAGTATCCGTTTTGTTGCATGAGTTCATCGTGGGTGCCGCGTTCGGTTATCTCGCCTGCGGATAATACGAGGATTAAATCTGCATCTTTTACGGAGGACAGGCGGTGTGCTACGATAAAAGTTGTGCGATTTGAATCGTTATTTAATTCCGCGAGGGCAGATTGAATTCTGTGTTCGGTTTCGGTGTCAACGGCGGAGGTTACGTCGTCGAGAATCAGAATCGACGGGTTTGTTGCCACCGCGCGCGCAAGAGAAATGCGTTGTTTCTGCCCGCCGGAAAGACCTACGCCGCGTTCACCTACTATTGTGTCGTAGCCTTCGGGCATCTCAAGGGCGAAATTATCTGCGTCTGCTATTTCGGCGGCTTTATAAATAACATCCATCGGTGCGTTGGGTACACCAAACGCAATATTTCCCTCCACCGTATCGGAATAAAGAAAAACATCTTGCATGGCATAAGAAATTCCGCGCCGCAATTCGGGCAAGTTATACGCCTTAACATTCACGCCGCCAACAAGTACTTCTCCACGGCAAACATCATAAAACCTCGCAATCAAATTAACAAGCGTTGTTTTGCCCGAACCCGTTGCCCCTACGATTCCAATTGTCTGCCCCTTTTCCACACTAAAGCTAATATTTTTCAGAATCAATTCGGACGTTTCAAACGGTGTGTAATTGAAGCTCACGTTTTTAAATTCCACCGTCCCGGAATTAAAAGTTTCTTCTCCCTCCGATTCAACCATAATCGGCTGTTTCATCATTTCGTAAACTTTATCAATTGAAGTGGCGGCGTTTTGAGTGTCGTTTACCGCCCATGTGAAAATACGTGTTGGTGCGTCAATCATCCAAAGATATCCGCCAAAAGCAACCATTTGCCATAGTTCAAGGTGTCCGTAGATTGTTAGAAGTCCGCCGAAAAGCAAAAGAAGCCACGGAAGAAGTGCGGCGCAGGTTTCGATTACGGGAAAGTATTTTATACGAACTTTTGCGGCTTCCATGTTAGCATCAAAGAAATCGTTGTTTACTTGGGTGAATTTTTCGGTTTCGTGCGCTTCTTGTGTGAAAGCCTTTACAACGCGGTTTCCGCTGATATTTTCACCGCACATCGAATTAAGATTTGCAAATTGTTCGCGTACATTCCGAAACGCCGGGCGAACCCCCTTCGATTGCTTGAGCGCGGCATAGATTACAACAGGCGTTGTAAGAAGCATTGCAAAAGTAAGCGGCAAGCTAATTGTAGACATAATTATAACCGCCGCGATATAAAGCTGAACATGCTCGATAACCATGTAAATTACAAACGCGACAAAATGCCGAATCGCTTCAAGGTCTCCGGTCATGCGCGACATGATATCCCCTACGCGGTTTTTATCAAACCACGAAAAACTCTGCATATGTAATCTGTGATAAACATCACGCCGCAGATTAAATAAAATTTTCTGCGAAGTGTGTTCAAACATCATCGCAAAAAAATACCGCGAAATCGAGCGGTACACTGTAATCACAATCATAATGGTAAGATATCGCGGCAAAAGTTCGTGCTGGCCGTCTTGAATTACATTTTGCACAATCAATCCCGCAAAAAGCGGATTAACCAGCATAAGCCCGACATTAACCGTGTTTATCAAAAGCCCGATAATCAGACGCCACTTGTACCGCATCACATATGGCAGAAACCATTTAACCGCCCGCACAAAATCAATCCCTTTCCGCGATATTATATTCCATCTTACAAAATTTTAAATCTATTTTTACAATAATCAATCAGCCCGTCATTTTTCATGCGTGAAAGTTCACGCGATAGCGCGCTTCGTTCTACGTTCAAATACTCTGCCATAATATTTCGGTTGATGGGCAGAATAAATGTGCGGCTGTTTTTTTCATTTGAAATAGTTGTTAAGTACGTCATAATTTTTTTGCGAACGGTGGGTTCAAGAAGGCAGTTAATGCGCTCGTGAAGTTCGATGCCTTTATCGGCGATTATTTTGATGTAATCTTGTAACAGTTGTTCGTGGTGATGGCATTTTTTTTCGCAGCCCGCAAATAATTGATTGAATGGGAACATTAAAACGGTTGTATCGGTGGTTGCCTGCACTGTTAAGGGGCTTACACGCCCCGGGCTTGCTACAAGCAAAACACCGATTGCACCTCCTTTTTCCACCATTGTAATAATAATTTGTTTACCCGACGCATCCCATTTTATCGAATGCGCACTTCCTTCAAGTAAAATTCCGAATTCGTTTGCAGTTGCCCCTGCTTCGATTATAAAATCGCCTTTTTTGAAATTTACTCTGCGAGCTTTAGCGCATGAAAAGAAAGCGTCCAAAAAATCTTCCTTAAATTTTGTTGCGTACGCAACAAAATATTTTTATTTTGTATAGTATATTATAAAAAAATGCAAAGGAGAAATTTCATGCGAAAATATTTTTTAATTTTACTTACGATTATAATTTTTGCGGGATGCTCTTCCGCTACGAAAAATGACACCGATGTCATTCGCGTTGCGGCAATGCGCGGGCCAACGGCGATGGGCTTGCTTCATTTGATGGACGAAAACGAGCGAGGTGCGGCGCGAAATAATTACGAATTTGAATTGCTTGGCTCGCCGGATATGGTTCCGCCGCTGTTGGTGCGGGGCGAAATTGACATTGCGGCTATACCCGGAAATTTGGCGGCGGTTCTTTATAATCGCGCAGATGTGCAGGCTCTCGCGGTTGTAACGCTTGGCGTGTTGCACATTGTTGACACAACAGACACAATACATTCTGTTGCGGATTTGGCAGGGCGCACGATTTACGCACACGGGCAGGGAATTACGCCGGAAATCGCGCTTAACTATGTTTTGGAGAAAAACGGTCTTACGCCGGGCGAAGATGTTACAATAGAATTCCGCTCTGAACACGCCGAAATTGCCGCGCTTCTTGAGCGAGGTGTTGCGGAAATCGCGCTGTTGCCAGAGCCGTTTGTAAGCACGGTGCTTTCGCGAATTGATGGGCTTCGTGTCGCACTGGATTTATCCGAAGAATGGAATCGAGTACAGCCAGACTACGGTTTAATAATGAGCGTAGTTATTTCGCGCCGAGAATTTCTTAGGGAAAACCCGGAAGCCGTTGCTGTTTTCATGGAGGAATATGCCGAGTCCGTTGCGTTTGTGAATGAAAATATTTCCGAAGCCGCACAATTTGCCGTTAACTTTGATTTAGTACCGGCCGTACCAATCGCCCAAGCTGCAATACCCCGCTCGAATATCGTATTTATGACGGGCGAAGAAATGCGGCAAAATCTCACCGGTTTCTATCGCGTTCTGTATGAAGCAAACCCCGAAACTCTGGGCGGCGCGATGCCCGGGGAAGATTTCTGGGGTGGTTGAGATTGAAACAGAGAGCAGTGAATATATTAAAAATCATCCCTGTAATTCTATTTTGGTTGCTTATTTGGGAAGGGGTTTCATTTTTAATTCAAAGCAATATTATAATTGTCTCGCCGCGTGTAACATTTGCGCGGCTTTTTGAGTTGGCTGTTACCGCGAATTTTTGGCAAAGTATTGGTACTTCTCTTGGACGAATTTTACGTGGGTTTTCGTACGCTCTTTGCGCGGGGGTTGTTCTTGCGGCTTTTTCTTCGAAAATTAAAATTATCGAAAGACTTTTTGTGCCGGCAATAAATGTAATAAACGCCGTGCCGATTGCGTCTTTCACTATTCTTGCGCTGATGGCATTTAATTCTTCAAATCTTTCGATTTTCGTGGCATTTGTGACGGTTTTGCCCATCGTTTTTTTCAACACGATGAAAGGAATCGAAAGCACAGACCCGCAGCTTTTGGAAATGGCAAATGTTTTTCAAGTTCCCGTGCACAAAAAAATTTTTTATATTTATTTAAAAACCCTCTCGCCTTTTGTGGCATCTGCCGCGACAACGGGTATTGGTTTCGCGTGGAAATCGGGCATAGCCGCGGAGCTAATCGGTCTTGTGAGCGGCACAATTGGATTTAACCTGCAAATCGCCAGAACTTCCCTTAACACAGCAAACCTTTTCGCATGGACAATCGCTATTGTTCTTCTTAGTTATATCATGGAGCATATATTTCGTTTTATTTTTAATAGGGTGATTAAGCAATGATTAAGATGAAAAATATTTATAAATCATTCGGAGAGCTACAAGTTCTGCGCGATATTTCTATGGATTTCAACGAAGGAATTACATGCTTAATGGGACAGTCTGGCGTTGGAAAAACAACGCTTGTTAATATTGTCGCGGGGATTCTTTCGCCCGATTCGGGCGAAATTATTGGAACGGAAGGCAAAAAAATTTCCGTCGTATTCCAAGAAGACCGCCTTTTAGAGTGGGAAACCGCACTAACCAACGTACTTTTCGTAAACAACAACCGCGAACGCGCTGTTGAATTATTAATGCAAGCCGGTCTTTCCGAAAATCTTCATAAAAAAACAGCCGAACTAAGCGGCGGAATGAAACGCAGGGTATGCCTGTGTCGCGCACTTATTGCGGAACACGACATACTAATCCTGGACGAACCCTTTAAAGGTCTTGATAGCGAAATAAAAATATCAATTATGCAAATGGTAAAGAACCACGCAAAAGGAATAACAATTTGCATAACCCACGACCAATCGGAATCAGAATTTTTGGGAGGGGAAATAAAAAACATTTAAATTAAAAAACATTATTGATTTTCTATTGCACCCATAAATACGGCAAATATAATCACAATTCAAAAACCCCCTTCGAATAATCATATAATCGTGGGGAGTTTTTCAATTTGTTAAACATAATTCGTTTGTGATATTATTTGTACAAAGGGAGTGAAAAAATGAAAGTAAATAAAAATTACGTAAACTTGCAGGAGAGTTATCTTTTTGCTGCAATCGGAAAAAAAGTGCGCGAGTATGCGGCGGCAAACCCGGACAAAACCGTTATACGAATGGGAATCGGTGATGTAACAAGACCGCTTGCGCCTGCGGTTATCAGTGCGATGCAAAAAGCCGTTGCGGAGATGGGTGTTGCAGAAACATTTCGCGGTTACAGCGATGACTACGGTTATGATTTTCTGCGCGGCACGATAAGTGATTACTACAATAAAAAAGGCGCGGAAATATCCGCGGCGGAAGTTTTCGTAAGCGACGGCGCGAAATGCGATGTTGCGAATATTTTAGATATTTTCGCGAGCGGCAGCACGGTGTTGGTTCCCAACCCTGTTTATCCGGTGTATGTAGATACAAACATAATGGCGGGCAATAAAATTATTTATGCCCCGGGAAATGAAGAAAATAATTTTTTGCCAATGCCGGACGAAAACGTGCAAGCGGATATTATTTACATTTGTTCTCCGAACAACCCAACAGGTGCGGTATACAGCGCGGAGCAACTGAAAAAATGGGTAGACTACGCAATAGACCAAAACGCGGTAATTTTATGTGACAGCGCGTATGAGGCATTTGTTCGCGGCGACCTTCCGACATCCATTTTCCAAATAGAAGGCGCTAAAAAATGCGCGATTGAATTTGGTTCGTTGTCGAAGACGGCAGGCTTCACTGGAACGCGTTGTGCGTACACAATTGTTCCCGCCGAACTTGAACGCGACGGCATGAACTTAAACAAAATGTGGAGCCGCCGTCAAAGCACAAAGTATAACTGGTTGCCATACATTATCCAGCGCGGCGCGGAAGCGGCATTTTTGCCGGAAGGTTTTGCACAAGGTAAAGCTAACATAGACTATTATATGAAAAATGCCGAAACAATCTCGACCGCGCTAAGCGAACTTGGTATTTGGTTTTCCGGCGGAAAAAACGCGCCGTATGTATGGTTAAAATGTCCGGGCGGGTTAAAAAGCTGGGAATTTTTCGATATATTACTTGAAAAAGCAAACGTGGTAGGAACACCCGGTGCGGGTTTTGGTTCGCAAGGGGAAGGATTTTTCAGACTTTCCGCTTTTGCAAGCAACGAGAATACCATTCTTGCAATGGAGCGCGTAAAACCGGTTATCGAATCGCTTAGATGAACAGCTTGAATGAAAACCAACTTTCAGCGGCGCGGCATTTGACGGGGCCAATGATGGTTCTTGCTGGGCCGGGAAGTGGAAAAACGGCCGTTATAACGGCAAGAGCGGCTTTTCTTGCAGAGAACAATCCGCACGGTGTTTTGGTTATCACGTATTCAAAAGCTGCTGCAAATGAAATGGTGCGCCGTTTTGAAAATTTACATCAAAACGGCGCAAGCCCCGTAACCTTCGGCACTTTCCACTCTGCTTTTTTTCGTATGCTACGAAAAAAAAATAACTTCGATGTAGGGCAAATTTTAAATGAATCCGAACGTCGCACCGCAATAAGAGGTTTTTTATCGGAGATGCAATACGAACCCGATGATGAAATGCTGTTGGCTTTACTTTCAGAGATGTCTCTTGTTCGCAACGAATTACATGATTTGAAACACTATCATTCAAAATCCATCGGCACGGATGATTTTATTATTCTCTGCAAAAATTACGAAGCATATAAAAAGCAAAAAAACAAAATCGACTTTGACGATATGCTTTGTTACACATATGAAATGCTTCAAAAAGACGCGGCTATGTTAAACTATTGGCGCGAAAAATATCCGTTTATAATGATAGACGAATTTCAAGATATAAACCGCGTGCAATATGAATCGGTTAAGCTTCTTGCTGCGCCGAAAAATAATATTTTCGTTGTAGGGGACGACGACCAAAGTATTTATCGTTTTCGCGGTTCGCGTCCGGAGTTTTTATTGAATTTCCCGAAAGATTTTCCGGAAACTAAGCAAATCACACTGGAAACAAACTATCGCTCTACGGATTCAATCATAAATTATGCAAATAAGTTGATTTCAAACAATAAAATAAGATATGATAAGAATATTTCAGGAACGGGAAAAAACGGGCCTGCTCCAATTATTTTTGTTGCCGAAGACCAAAACCAGGAAGCCGTATTAATTGCAAAGAAAATTCGCAAGCTTTGGAAACAAGGCGCGAATTTGGATGAAATCGCAATTACGTTTCGTTTAAATATACAAGCGCGAGCTTTTATGGATGCATTTTTAAATATGCACATCCCATTCAGATGCCGTGATGAAATGCCTAGTATTTACGAGCATTGGCTTGCGGAGGATTTGTATGCGTTTATGCGCGTTGCACGGCGACTTTCGTTGCGGCAAAAAACAGGCTACGACCCCGACGCGGTACGAATTGTAAATAAGCCCTTCCGTTTTATAAGCAAAGCGTTTTTGCAAAGCATAAAAAAGTACGACAAAAATCTTTTTACCGCGTACAAGCGCGACCCAACCTTGCATATCTCCACAAAAACGGGAATTGAGGAGCTTGAAGAAAATCTTTTCGTGTTGGCAAAAAAAGAAACTTCGGATGCGATACGCTTTATTCGGCAAAATATGGGGTATAATGGTCATATAATTTCCACCTGCGAATATAGGAAGCTAAACCACGCAGGATTATTCGAGATAGCGGACGAATTACAAGAAGCCGCAAAGCCTTTCGCAAACCCGTTGGATTTTATCAGTCACGCGAAAAACACGGCTGCGGCGGCAAAAGAACAAACAAAAACCGGTGAGTGTTGCACGCTAACAACCCTTCACAGCGCGAAGGGGCTGGAATTTGAGCGCGTGTTCGTGGTGGGCGTTGTAGAGGAAGTTTTGCCGTACATTCGCAGTAAAACCGCGGCGGAAATCGAAGAAGAACGCAGGCTTTTCTACGTTGGCGTAACCCGCGCTAAGCACGAGCTTTATCTTTCCGCGATAAAAACAAGATACGACAAGCCTGTGAAAACTTCAAGATTTATGAATTTTACAACATAATGGAGGTATGATAGTATGAGCAAGTGGATTAAAAAGCATAAGCAAACCTTGGCGATGGTTATAGCAATTTTACTTGCAATCCTTTTGGGGCTTGGCTCGGTTGCTATGTTCTTCGTACAATAGGAGTGTATATAAATGGACGACGAATTAAAAAACGGCGACCTGGACGGAATGGATGACCTTGAGGCGCAGTTAGCGGCACTTGGTATTTTCGGCGGTGACGATGACAATAGCAGCGATACGCCAGCAGACCCGTTTGCAGGGCTGGGTTTTGGCGATGATGATGACCCGTTCGCGGCACTGGAAGGATTGTCTGCGCCTTCGGCTCCCCCCGCACCGAAAGCCGCACCCGTCATAACACTTGATGATCTTGACGGACTGGATGGATTTACCACGCTTGATGACTTGGACAGTCTTGATGGTCTTGATTTTGGCGGGCAAAAAGAACCTGAGCCCGTTTTTAGCGGCGGCGGCGATGATTTAGATGCACAGCTTGAAATGCTGCTTATGGCAGACCAATCCGCCGATGCGAATTTTGAAATAAGAGACGTTTCTGTGTCGCCCACACAAACAGTGTATGACCCCGAAGTTGACGGTATGGGTTCGGTGCAGTATGTAAAAGGCGCGTATAA
The DNA here is from genome assembly GCA_009779835.1 of Defluviitaleaceae bacterium. Lineage (GTDB taxonomy): Bacteria > Bacillota > Clostridia > Lachnospirales > WQUN01 > WQVC01. The sequence continues at coordinate 30,229 of WRBD01000016.1, forward strand.
AAAAGAAGAAGAGAAAAAGACAAAGCTTTTTGCCGATATTTCATACGGTAAAATGGCGGCGACCTTTATAATAGGCTTTATACTTATTGTAATTAGCGCGATTACGTCGGTTCTTGCGATTAATGCCATGACGGGACAAAAGGCGCGCATTGATGCCCTTGCTCATTTTAGTTGCAATGAGCGTCCTCCGATTGAAATTCCCCGCGGTGTCGCAAACAACGCAAATTTTATTTATATAAACGAAAGGGATTTTATCGACGAACAGCCTTTTACTTTGTTGCGCATTTCTGCCGCATATTCAGGCACATTTATTTTCTTTGAAGAAAATTTCAACCCGGATGATTATAATATTTTATTATACAATCAAGCGCGGAATTTATATGCTCGCACAACCTTTGATATAATCGCCGCGCCCGACGAAGGAACGGTTTTAAAATTCGCGCCGCTTTCGGGTAATACATTATTTCTTACGCTTCATATTCAATGCAAAAATTCTCGTGAATACGTGCGGTTCAATTATCGTTTTAATAAGCCGCCTATTCATGATGTACCTGTGTTTATTAATCAGCCTGTAAAACTTGCGGGCGAGGACAACGGGATACTTGTGCGTCACGCCGTTTTTGACAGCGCGAGCAGTAAAATCCATTTCAGTTTCATGCCCGATTTGCAAGGTTCGGGATTCCGTTTAAATCCGGACGCCGAAGGCCCGATGATTGCACTTCGCGACAGGCAAACATTAATTCATCCTTTAACAAATGAAGACGCGATTGTTTCTTTTGATGATTTCGGCGTAGTAATTGGTGCGGCAACTTTCGGTTCAATTATCAGCCTTGAAGAAAACATCGAAGTTATTTTTAATGATTTATTATATTTTTATCCGAATCCGACCGTTGACGTAAGGCCATCAGAACTTTTCAGGCGCAAGGAAAATAATCTTCCGCCGCTTCCCGTTCAAACAGGAGCGTTAACGCTTTACCTTGAAGGTATGAAACAACAGGGAACCTTAATTGTAATGCCTGTACACGGCTTGGATGAAAATAATCGTCGCAGACCTGTGAACATGGAAATTTATCTTCGTGTAGACCTTGCCGACGGAAGCAATGTAATTATGCCGGGTATAGTAAATGTATCGCCGACCGGTGGCTCGGATATTCTTTTCGATATGCGACCTTTCGGGGCTCGCTTGATGGGCGTTGATATTTCACAGTATTCGTTTATTATTAATTCTGTGGAGTATACAGTACCGGCAGTTAGTGTGCCGATTCATGTTACGAGATTTCATAATATGCAAAGCATGAGGCGCTACGCTGCAGAATTAGCGGTAACCGAAGCGTTTTTGGGGCTTCTTGCGTATAAGTCGGGAGAAATCACGCGTGAGGGTATTGTCGGGCTTTCCCAGTCTTTACTGGATTCCGATGAATTGTTTGAAATTTTCGCATCTGCGGAATTTAACGGCCGCGCCATGTATACCACAACCGTTTCTGCCGGTGATATGTTAAACAATTACGATTATGTCGCAGTTATTGAAGTTTTGTGGGCCGCGGATGAGGGCGCGAATTTACAATACTTCCCCGAAATTTTTGAAGTTACCGCGCATAGCAACCAAGCTATTTGGTCTGTGGTAGACGTTCGCCGAAGATGATTCTTTCCCCCGATATTAAATTCGCTTTTGTGGGGGGGTGTTTGGTTGTGGCGTTGCTTTCCGGCTTTTGGTGCCGTGACAGAAAAGATTGGCTTTTCCTTATTGGCGGGCTTGTGTTTACTGTATTGTCGGATTCATACTTGATTGTTGAGCAGAAGCATCTTTCCGGTGTTGCAGTGTTTTGCTTTGTTCATGTTTTTTATATTTTCAGGGCAATTGACTATAAAAAGTGGATGCTTGCGGCGTTTTCCGGTTTTGCTGTTCTTTGGTGCGTTGCTGTACTTGTTTTACAATCCGTTATCATTCTCGCGGGGATTTATGCTTTTTTGTTTGCCCTTAATATTATTGTAAATTATAAAGCCTGCCGTCCCAAGTTAAATTATTACTTGGTGATGGCGGGTCTTATTTTATTCGCACTTTGCGATGTGAATGTTATGCTTTATAATCTGCCGCAATATTTGGGCGTATCGGAAAATTTTTTCCCGGCCGCACTTACACTTATTTGGGTTTTTTATTTACCGTCACAGGTACTACTTGCGGTGAGTGCAGTTAGGTTGTAAAATTCATGTCGAAATAATGAGAGAAATCGTGTGAAAGGGAACATTATGAAAATATACAAACACTTGGAAAACGGAATAAAAATTGTTGAATACGAAGACAGCTTGGCGCAAACTTTAGCTGAAATGTGGAATCGCAGCCGCGAAGACTGGGGCGGAGATACCGGGATAAAAACCGCGGGGCAAGTTATGGCGCACAACGCAGTCGCGGCTTTCTACAATGCATATGTAGCAATGGATGGCGATGAGGCAGTGGGATACTGTTCACTCGACCGGTATTTTGGCGACGCAAATACGCTGTATATCAGCTTGCTTGGCGTTCGCCCTGATTATCAGGGAAAGAAAATAGGCAAGGCATTAGTACAAAAATGCACAGAACGTACCATTGAGCTTGGCTACCCACGCATTGACCTTCACACATGGGGCGGTAACACCGCCGCCGTGCCGCTTTATAAAAAATGCGGCTATTTATGGGAGGATAGGTCGGACAGCACGCATTTGGTAAATTTCATACCCTCAATTTTAAATACGCCATTATTCGCAAGTTTTTTCAAAAAAGCCGATTGGTATGCGGATTCCACACGAAGTTGGGAAATCGTACCTGATGGTGTAAAAGTCAATAAATTCGAAGTGTTTGGATATACATGGGAAAAAGACGGGGAAATGCTGGCTGTTGGCTTTGAGCGCACCGGTCGTCAAATGCGTTTGATAGAAACTAACGATTACAAAATTGAACTAATCGCGGAAAACCATGAACTAGCCTTCGGTTTAAAATATAATTGTACGTTCACCGTGCAAAACAAATCAAAGAAGGACTTGCATGTGAAAATCACGGGCCGCCAAGACAAAAACATTAAATTTGACTATAGTCTGGATACAAGCATAACCGGCATACAGGAATTTTCAGGGGAATTCTATGTAGATGCGATTGACGAGCCGCAGGATATTTGGAGAGTCCATCCATGCTTGCTTGCCGATGTGGAGATAAACGGCGAGAAAGTACTCTTCGGGCTGGGAATAGAATCCCGTTTTCCGCTTACGGTGGAACTTTCGGACGAATGCAAAGTTAAGCAAATCAGCACAACAACAGAAATATATATTGGGATTCGCTCCGCATTAGCGCAAGATGCAATAGTGGAATTTTCTTTGCCGGATAACAATCTCATGGAGTTTAGCACGAACTCTTTTTCCGTGGAAATTCCGGCAGAAGGCAAAACATCTATAAAAACAAGCGCGAAATGTTTATCAATCGGATACGAGCCCCTGCAGGTTGAATATAAAATCAAGTTCAAAGCCGGCACGGAAATTTTATTCAATCGCCAGATACATTTGGTGAATCAGGATTTAACACATGCATTCTCATGCGAAAACGATTTGCAACATTCAATCGTGAACGGGCCATGGAGTGTGAACTTAGAAAAACATAATAACGAAGCCAGCTTTAATCATATCACAAACCTGGGATATATCTTAAACAAGGGTGTGTTCAATCCGCCAAAGCTAGGCAAACCATACGATGACGAGTTTAATTTATTCGCGCCAAAAGTGAAATCATATCAGAATGGGCAGGATATGATAATGGAGGCGGAATACCTTTCCGAAAAATTCCGTGGGATGGCGGTTACGCGAATATTTACCCTGTCAGCCGCCGGTGTAATCACGCATAAACTGCGTGTAGAAAACCGCAGTGAAAAAAGCCGCGAAATAATGATAAATGACTCCTGTTGGATTGGACTTGGCAACAAAACCACCTTTCGCTATAACGGTCAATTCACGCAGAATCACAATGGTCTAAACCCCGATGGCACAAGCTATGGCTTTAACGATGTTAATCCGGATAACCTTGAAGAGAATTGGATTTTTGAAGCATCTACCTCAAACCCAAAAGGTTTTTGCTGGTCGCCGGATTTAAAGCCAAGTCTAAAATGGGGTGGTCTAGTCATTTTTGAAATTGATGCCGACGAGATAATGCCGGGGCAGACCTTCGAAACACAGCCTGTGGTGTTCGTATGCGGGATTTTCGATAATTTTTATGATTTCCGCAATTACGCCATGAAATTGTGGAAACGAAACGAAGATATCCCTGCGTCACGTGTGGAAGTACAGCTAAACAAATATAACCCATTTATACATGAAAACGCTGTTAATTTAGAGATTCAAAGCAATCGCGAAACAAATATGGAGGGTACAATCGCTGTAAGTTCACCAGGTCAATTATTTGAAACCGCAGAAATCACCAATGAAAACGAAGAAGAACCCATCAAGGGGAATTCCTTTGTTCTAAAATTGACCAAAGCACCCGCTGCTGTGGAATTAGTAAACATCGCCATGAAGATGGCAGGATATGAAAAAATGTACAGTCGTGCGTTGTTTTTCGCGAAATCCGGGGAAATCTCCCGCTTGAAAGAAGACAGCTCTTTCGTCGTAGATAACGGTAAAATCATCTTTAAGGCAGACCCCAAATATGGTCATGTTTGCTACTCACTCAACTGCGATGGCTATGAATGGCTTATGAACCAATATCCGGAACACAAACCCTTTGCATGGTGGAATATCTTCCTTGGGGGTATCCGCGTGATTCCCCAAAAACTTGATAATAATGCTGTGCTAAAAGAAAACATAACAGCTGAGTTTGTGAAAGTTGCTGATTGTTACGGCAATATGTGGAGCGGAATCCGAACAACGCTTATCGTGAAAGAAGATGAAGAATTAAAAGGCTCGATATACGAAACGTATTTCGTAACCTTGCCGGGATTACCATTGTTATGTGCTTTTTACCGCTTTACAAATAACACCGGAATATTAAGAAGAGATGTGCCTGAGTTTGACACCTTCCCTATAGTATCCGATGTCGACTTTTATGCGGATTTAAAGGATAAAACCCATCAAAAATTACGCTTGCACTTTGGCGTGTCGACTGTAGATACACACTTTGAGAGTGTGCTTAAACTAAGCAGCGCAAGACCTCAAAATTTATATTACTTCCACGGCAACAAAAATAGCAGCAAAGGAAACACTATTTGGGGTGATAATAAAAATCCCGCATGTGTGTGTGCCTACATGGAAGCTTTTGCCGCACCGGGAGAAACCTTCACCTCGAGCCCTGTATTTCTGTTAATCACGGATGTTGATTTACCCGAAGACGCACTTGAAGATTTGGAACGTTTGAAATTTAACAATGCAGAGGTTTTAACATGACTGACGAACAGCCCACTAAAGGAAAATCTAACATGAAAATCATAGACGCACACATGCACTTTTCAAATATCCAAGCATTCTATTCCGCCGCGGAAGACGCGGGGGTAGATTACTCCTACGACGGCTATTTATCGGAACGCTTAGCTGCCGGGATAGAAACAAGTGTATGTATGGGGCTAACCGAAGCCACTCCATATGCATTCCCATGCCAAAGCACACCAACGCCGATGATTGCAGATTTAACAGAAAACCCACCACCCGGCTTACACACCTGTCTTGGCATAAACCCCAACACATTGGATTCCGATGCTCTGAATCGCATTCATCAATCAGTCGCAAGGGATTCCACAATAGTTGGGTTCAAAATTTACGCCGGATACTATCACTATTATATTCACGATGAAATCTACTCCCCCGTATATGAAATTGCGGCGGAACACGGACTAACCGTGGCAATCCACACCGGCGTGACATACAGTGAGCAAGGGCTAATGGAATACTCCCACCCCCTTGCCGCAGACCGCTTGGCGGTGAGATTCCGGGACACACAATTTATTCTATGCCATATGGGCAACCCATGGATAATGGACGCTTGCGAAATAGCTTATAAAAACCGCAATGTATTTTTGGATATGTCCGGTTTGATAGAGGGTAACACTAATTTAATAACCAACACAGAAGCCAGCCCGATTCTTATGCATCATTTCAGTCTCGGGCTGGCTTACTTGAACAATTACAAAAAAGTACTATTCGGCACAGATTGGCCAATCGTCCCCATTCAAGCATATATAAATTTTTGCAAAAAACTAATCCCCGAACACGCCTACGAAGACGTGTTTTATAACAACGCTAAGCATATTTATAAACTAAGTTACAACAACGCTTCATAATTACGCCGTCCATATAACACTCGCTGTATTAATATGGTTCGATTTTTTATAATGTAGAATAGGTTGAAATTATTGACCACGATTAAACGATACCCTTTGGAGTGTAAAATTTTATCCGTAAGTAATGGGCGTGAAAATGGAAATTCACATACCCGTTCTACTTCACACTGTATTTTATCAATGAGCTGTTCGGCAGCTTCCGGTGAAGCTAATTCTAATGAGATGTAATCAAAAATATCGTTCAAATCTTGCTCGGCAAGCGGCATAAATACATAATTATACGGATGCGGTTCCATATTTTTTCCTCAATCGTTTAAAGACTTCCTTGCCGGGGGTGGGTGATACGCCAGATTCAAGTTGTTCTTCGGCTTCGTCCAGCTTGCGATAGACTTCCAATAAGGATAACTGCTTTTCGTAAGCCGCCGCACTCATAATTACTAAATCGCTGTAACCATTTTTGGTGATAAAAACAGGTTCTTGCTGGCTATGACACAGTTCGGATATTAAATTTGTGTTCCTTAAATCGGATATCGGGCGAATGGTTGGAAACATTTTTGCACCGCCTTTCTTTGTACAATATTATGTCTCAATTTTGTACAAAAAGCAAATGTACAATATGAAGTTGTTTCTTGGGATGAGACAATGAAGGAACAAAAACTTATGAGTCTGAAGCACATTGGGATTACTACAAAAAGATGTGTCTTAGGGCAGCCTTTTTATGTCCTTTTTTTCTTTGCCATTTTATAGCAGTTTCCTAGCGCATAAAAAAATCCATGTACCGCAAAAATTACAAAGCGACATTCGGATTTTTTTCTTTTTGCGCATTCAGTGGTACTTTATGTGTTATTGAAGTCCACAACATATTAAATAATTTGGTTTTTAATTTGTCGTTTCATTCTTTTTTTGATATATTCTATTGTCTGTTAAATTAAATAGAATAAATGGAGGATTTTTATGCGTGAATCAGGCAGAACAAAAATGATTGTTATGATAGCTTTTTTTATAGCTATGGATGTGGTGCTTTCCCGCTTGCTTTCAATTAACACGCCAATATTAAGGATTGGGTTTGGATTCGTACCCATTGCCATCTGCGCTATGATGTATGGTCCCGTTTGGGCGGGTGTGACGGGCGCGCTTGCCGATATAATCGGGGCGATATTAATTCCGGGCGGAGCATATTTTCCGGGATTTACGATTTCATCCGCTCTTGTTGGTGTGGTGTTTGGTTTATTCCTGTATAAGTCAAAAGGTAATTGGATGCCCATTTTATTTGCAACAGCAATAAACTGTTTTGTAATCAGCCTGTTTCTAACTACATTTTGGCTAAGCGTTTTATGGGGTACCCCTTATTTAGAACTATTGCCGGTGCGTTTGCTGCAAAGTTCCGTTATGGTTGTAATTCAATTTACCGTGCTGATTACTATTGAGAAAACAATGGGCACTCGCATTCGGAGGGTGCGGTATGAACATAAAAATGATAGTAACAGACCTTGACAGTACATTGCTGCGAACCGACAAAACAATATCGGAGCGAACTAAAAGAGTTTTAGAATTATGCAGAAAATCGGGAATAAAAGTGGTATACGCCACAGGTCGGCAGAGCGGGTTGCTCCGTTTGAATTTTTTGGCGGTAAAATTACAATGAACGGCGCGATTGCAAAAATTGGCGATGATGTTGTATATAACCGCCTGATTCTAAACCTGACAGCCCGTCCTATTTTGGTTGCATGCGCTCAGCGTGGGATAAAAATTACATCTAAAATGGCCGGTATGCATTACTCCAATTTTTCTGTGTCGGATTTTTGGTCTGAACTCACCAACTTTGTTATTACAGATTTTTCACAACATGAATTGGACACTGAAAAAATTTATTCTTCCGCTCCCACGCCAGAAGAAAAATTATTTATAGAAAATTTGATTCCCGACAGCCTTTATTCGGTTATGACCCATGATTATATATGCGAAACCAACGATAATGACGGCATTGCAAAATGGCTGGAAGATTTACTTCACCACGCATGATGTCTTCCCTCTGCGTCGCGTAGAGCAAGGCTTGTTTCGTCGTCGCGGTTTGGGTCATTGTTTTCCGTTCCGCGCCGCCGCGTGATATACATAAAAGCACTTTCGGCGGCAATTTGCGGGTTTATTTTTTTTGGTAACGGGTCAAAAATGCGAAAAGTAAAACCATGTGGCGCAAGGTCGTTGCGCAACATTTGTAGAAACTGATGAAGCGCGATTTTGCTCATTTTATATCCGTATCCAATGGCGTCGCAGGTTTCGTTAATGGACGCTTCCGCGCTTGATACATAAAAAAGACGCTTCGTTTCTCCCACTTCAAGCAGCGGCAAAAATTTTTCAAGCGTCGCCATCGGTTTAATTACGTTTTTGCGAAAAGTTTTTTCGATTATTTCGCCGTCTATGCCCGATGAAATTGAAAAATTATCCGCAGTCAAATTACAAAAATCCGTAGTTTCCGCAAAAAAATCAAGTTTGGTTATTTTTTGAGCAACAACCGAATCGGGCGAAAAAACTTCGTATCCTTCACGCGCAAAAATCGCCGCCAAGTTTTTTCCAAATTCTGTTTCCTTGCTTGTAATCAAAATCGAACCATTCATGCTAACCTCCGAATGTATTTTAGCGAAATCATGATATAGAACAACGAGCTTATTCCGGTTTATATTTGAAGACCGTAGTATATATGCGAATAATATTTATCGTCTATATGAGCTACATTTGGCAAATTTCCCCAAACAAAAAAATTGTACTTTTAACATATACAAAAACAGGGGTTTTTGCGTTGCTATGTGACTCAAACCACGCTTTTCGTTAATCTGTGCTGAAACAAACCATGTCGCCTGTACATCAACGGGATTTTATTGCTTGGTTATAAATATCAACTATGACTGATAAATCCGTTATTAAAGCTTTTCTTATCATTTTTTCACCCCACATTGAATCAAAAAGGCCATTCGTAACCGTTGAAGTCTGTCATAACGAGCCTGTGTTCGTCGCGAAGCGGTGTTTCAAAATATTTTGCGGCTATCTTGCCGATAAAATCCGGGTCGTACTTGCCTTCTTCAGCGAGTGTTCCGTCTTTTTCGCGGAATTTCATCCAGCCGGGATGAAACAGCCTAAAGGTGTAACCTTTTTGATAAAGTTCGTTGTGCATCAAGCGTATTGCCATGTTCATTGCGGCTTTGCTCATGGGGTAGGGAAAGGAATCGGGGTGTCGGTTTTTCATCAGATTAATGCAGGATACTTCGCTTGAAACATAACAAAGACGCTTTAATCCGTTTTGCATAAGCGGCAAAAACGCTTCTGTTAAGCGAACAGGTCCAAGCGCGTTCACATTGAACGAACGCCAAGCGGCCTCCGAATCATTTGCTTTTTCCATCAAAGCGGCGTTTGAAATAAGCATATCGAGTTCGCCGCAATTTTTTGCCGCCGTCGATATGCTTTCCGCTGAACTCATGTCAATCCGTAAAATGTGTAAATTTGAATTTTCGCATTGCAAATTTTCAAGCAAAGAATAATCTTCCATAAATTTTCCCGCGAAAACGTGCCACCCGCGATTTAAAAATTCTTTGCACAGACTAAGCCCTAAACCTCTGTCCGCTCCCGTGATTAGTACGCTTTGCATGACAATCGCTCCCGACAGTGTTATACTCGAAAAAAAATATAAGCTTCCCGCCTTCGGCGGAAACGGCTCTTCGAGCCGCCGACATACGTCGGGCTATAAAAGGACGTGAATCTTGAAAAAATCGGACAGAGCCGTTGCGATAGCTGTGTTGGCTGAAATTTTAGACGCGGGCGCATATGCAAACATCGCATTGCGGAAAGCCCTCACCGGAACAGACCGTGCTCCGCAATCCCGCGCGTTTATTACAGAGATGGTAAACGAAACGATGCGAAATTTAATCCTAATCGACCATATAATCGAAACATTTTCAAGTACTCCCGCTAATGAAATGAAACCGATTATAAAAAATATTTTGCGAATTTCGGTGTGCCAAATTCGTTTTTTAGAAAGAATCCCCGAACGCGCCGCCGTTGACGAAGCCGTGAAACTTGCGAAATTCTACGGCTTTGAGCGTCTCTCGGGTTTCGTAAACGGAATTTTGCGGAACATTGCCCGCGAACCCGAGAAGCCCGTTTTTTCGCAAAAAGACCTTGCGTTACGTTTTTCGTATCCACCGTGGCTTGTTAACTTGCTTGTAAAATGGCTTGGCGCGAAAGGCGCAATCGAATTCTGCGAAAACAGCCATAAACCCGCACCCGTAACTATTTTGGCGAACACATTTAAAACAGACGCTAATCATCTTACGCAGATTTTAGAAACGGACGGAGTTGAAGTCACGCCGATAGAAGAAACCGCTCATATGTTCACATTGCGTCACACGGGCGATATTTCCGCTCTGACCGCATTCAAAGAAGGACTGTTCATAGTAACAGACCCGGGCGCGATGACGGCGGTTTCCGCTCTTGACGCAAAACCGGGGCAAACAATCATAGATTTATGCGCCGCACCCGGCGGAAAATCCTTCGCGACAGCATTTCAAATGAAAAACACGGGGCGTTTGCTCGCCTTTGATATTCACTCCCACAAAATTAATCTTTTAAGGCAAACGCAAAAACGATTAGGGCTTTCAATAATCGAGTCGGGCGTGCAAGACGCGCTAACATTCAATCCCGCGCTTTCCCAAAAAGCCGACGCGGTTCTTTTAGACGCGCCGTGTTCCGGTCTTGGAACAATCCGAAAGCACCCCGAAATTAAATATAACCGTACCCCCGAAGATATTCGGGTTTTAGCAAAAACACAATCGGCAATGCTTGCAAACGCGGCAAAATACGTCAAGCCGGGCGGAATTCTTGTCTACTGCACCTGTACCGTGGCAAGCGAAGAAAACACTGAAATTATAGAAAATTTCGTCGCAAATCACCCGAACTTCTCCGTTGAAGAAGCAAATCAAACTTTACCCTGCGCAACCTCCGACGGTTTTTTTACCGCTAAGTTACGCAGAGTATAATTATATTTAATCCGACCAACGTATCCCCCCTGCCGCGTCCGTAAAGAATCGGATTGTAGCGGGGGTATTTTCTTGTTTCGCGAGGTCAATGTAGCGGATGTTATCGCGCATTGTAAGCGTTGTTTCTTCATCTGTCGCACTGACTACAAAAACAGTTCTGCCAATGTCGCGAAGCTGAGTCATTGCGGAGTGGAACAATTCGTATTCCATGCGGCGGGTGAAATTTTTCGGGTTTTCGTCAAGAAGAATTACGACATTCGTTAAATTTTGTGCACGAAGCATCGGCATTAAAAATCGCCATTGCTCTATGCTTGTGGCTTGAATTCCGCCGTTACGCGCTGTCATTGTTGCCACGGCAATGTTTGACGCGCTTATAACAGAGAAGGACGCGTTATCTTCCGGACGTGGAACTTCAAATGTATGTGACGCGCCTGTTGTGCCTGAAGCGGCGCGAAGATTGTCTGTGAAAACGGTTCCGCGCGGCACGGGTATATTATGATTGGGCGCGTACAATGCTTCAAGGCTGTGGAAAAACAAAACGTTTTGTGTGAGTTCAAGCGATTCGAGTGCAACCACGTAAATTCTGTCGATTGTAAAAGGTGCGGGCGCATTTGGTAAACGCGCTGTCACTGTTTCCCATCCCTCGAAATTTATGTTTCGCGCAAAATCTATATTATGAAAATTTCCTTCGCCGTCGCGTACACGCCCGCGAAGCCAATGCCCGGAGTTGTCTCCGTGGGCTTGCATTCGCAGGGCAATCGGTTCGCCCGGAATTTCAAGCGCGGGATAAAATGTTACATATGAAGCCTGTGTTTTCTCCGTGTTTGCAAAGCTGTATTCGAGACGAATACTTGTATTATTTTCTGTGGTAACGCGGGTTGAAACATATTCCGGCGGCGTGCTTAGAAAATCCATATGACCTGTGAACATACTAACGGGCCACGGGAATCCGCCGATTGTAACGGGAATATACGCCCGCACCGTTCCGACCGAAGCAGTAATATATCCCGTTCCTCCGCTCGCAGCGATAAAATATCCGTCTTCAAACGTGCCGAGATTTTCAGGCGTAATAGTTAAAAATGAGACTTCGGGAATATTTACCTGTGTTCCGTCCGTTGCAATTCCGGAAAATTGTAAACGATGCCGCCCGCCTTCAAGCAGACTTATAATTTCATGACGCGATTGTAATTCTCCCAAAGAGAAAACTTCGATTGTAGCAGTCGCGATTTGTTCTGCGTATTGCACCGTAAGTATGTGCGTTCCCGTACGAAGCGGCGTATATTTTCCGTCAAGCCAAAATCCATCGGCAGGAACGGATAAAAATACCGGAGACTGCGGCGGTGGTAGCACAATGACCGAACCGTCTTCGGTTTCGATTTCTTCTTCCTCGGCAAGCGGTATTCTATTACCCCATGAATCCACGCCGAAAACACTCGCGGAAATAGGAACGCCTTGAATGGCGCGGGTTTCTGAGGGTTCAAGAACGATGCCGATTTTTTCACCAACAGGTGAATTATCAAAAATACCAAGCGCGTTTGTTATGCGGCGTTGCGAGCCGTCTGAAAGTGTGTTCGCGACAGAATACGCCCCCTCACGCGAACGCATTACCATTGTGGTTGAGCCGCCGCCGTCCATGTGCATCGCGTTGATTGCGCCGTAGCGTTGCAAAATCGCCCCGAGTTCGGCGTGGGTTACGCCGATTGAATGCGTACGCCCGTCAACGGTCATTAAAATAATACGACCTTCGCGTGTCGCTCCGACTGCGGTGCGCGGATGACGATGGTTCGGCTGAACTCCCGCGTCGGGAATAAGCTCGCCGTCTCGTAAAATAACCGAGCCGCCGCCGATTGCTGTGTTTATGTTTGAAAAATCTACGTTGATATCTGTTTGTATATCGAGCCTGACATGAGTTCCGGGCCTGAAAAATTCTTCGTGGTACTGCATATTATTCGGGGGAATCAGAATAACAAAACCATTTTCGGGAACATTTACCGTTTCGCTCGGACGCGAAACATACGTAACAAAATCGTCCATTATAACAAATTTTGAAATACCTTCGATTCTTGCGTCTAGTTCCGACGTGTCTTCCATTGCCGTGCGGCTAATCACCACAGGCCCGGCTAAATCCGAACCGACAGAGTTATACGCGGCAAGATTAATCCGCCGTAAATTGTTCGCGTAAATTCGTAAAGTTGTTCGTATATACATAAAAAACGGATTATTTTCCGAGTCAAGAAAAAACGTAGCCATGTCATGGCTATAAGCATTCGTTCGCGCATTAAGCGAAAGTACCTGCCCGTCCCGAACCATCGGCCCATAATAAGTAGAATGCAAACGCGCCATCGTAAAAAAATCCGCGTTTATGCCCGCAATCGCGTCAGCGTCCGAAAGTAAACGAGTTGTTGTTTCACGTAACCCGTTCGCACGTGAACTCGCAACCGGCGCAAGAGAAATATACGGCTGGCGCACGTCCACAAAAAGCAAATGAACATCCAGCATTCCGCGCTCTGTCATCATGCGGTTTTTTTCGTAAATTATTCCGCGTCCAAGTTGTTCGCTTTCTTTATGTTCAAAATAAATATCAATCGCAAAAACATTTACCGCCGAAAGAATTACCGCAAAAACAAAAAATATAATCCCCTTTTTCACTAAACATCCCTCCATAAAAATTATGTAATAATCTTAGAATATTTCTTAGAATATGTAAACGACAGAATGATTACATTTATTCCATAACTATGATATTATAAGCTAGAGCGATTTTACATTGGAGGAAGTTTTTATGGAAAACAAAAAGAACAGCATTTTAATCGTAGACGATGAGCCAATGAATATAGTCGTACTAACGCATATTTTAAAACCGGATTACACCGTGCATGTAGAAAGAGACGGTATGAGCTGCATGGAAGCGGTGTATGAACTAATGCCGGATTTAATTATATTAGATATACTAATGCCCACGATGAGTGGTTTTGAAGTAATAACCGCATTGAAAAATGATGCCGCCACGAAAGATATCCCTGTAATTTTCATAACAGGGTTGAACAGTTCAAAAGATGAAGAAAAAGGTTTGAAGCTTGGCGCGGCAGACTATATAAGTAAACCGTTTTCCCCGGCGGTTGTAAAATTGCGAGTAAAACACCAGCTTCAGATTGTGAATCAAATGCGAATCATCTACAAGATTAGCATAACAGACGAGCTTACGGGTATCGGAAACCGCCGATATTTCTACACCCATTTGGAAAAAGAATGGCAGCGCGCAATGCGCCGGAAAGACTTCATGAGTTTTCTAATACTTGACATAGACAATTTTAAAGTCTACAACGACACCTACGGACATCTTCAAGGTGATATTATTCTGAAAGAAGCCGCACAAGTCATTGAAAAAAGCCTTTCCCGCGTAACAGACAAAGCCGCACGGTGGGGCGGCGAAGAATTCGCGGTAATTCTGCCCCACACAGACCTTGACGGCGCTAAGTATGTAGCGGAAAAAATTCGCTCCGCCATAGAAAATCACACCTTTTCAACGGACGACCCGAAAAGCACACGGATTACGGTAAGCATAGGCATCAATTGCCGCATACCGAGTCACACCAGCAGTTACTCTTTAAAAAATTACGTTTCCGATGCGGATAAACTTTTATACCGCGCAAAGGCTACGGGGAAAAATAAAATTTGCGCCTCTTTGGAAGAGTAATGGAAATCATTGAAAAAAAGTCGCGTTTTATCGGCTACGCCGCACCGGTAAACACCGAAGACGAAGCTAAAGCGTTCATCGCCAAAATCGCTGCCGAACACAAAAAAGCACGGCACATCGCGTTCGCATATGTTTTATCCAACACCGCCAAAACAAACGATGACGGTGAACCAAAAGGAACAGCCGGGCTGCCTATTTACAATGTAATCAACCGACGCGTCTTAAAGAATGTCGTGGTTGTTGTTGTACGGTATTTCGGCGGCATTCTTTTGGGAAAAGGCGGATTGATTCGTGCCTATGGCAAGGCGGCGAGGTTGGCGATTGAGGATTTTCTCGAAAAAAATGAAAAAGAATTATCAAATCAACCGACTAAACGCCAGCCCAATCAACACAACACCGCCTACCCATGAAATATTAAACGGAAGTTTTTCCGCCAGCGAGTGTCCTATTTTTCGCCCTAACAAAATCGCAACCATATTTGTGATTAGCGACCACCCAAGCAACGCCCACGGATTAACCCCCGCAAGCATAGCCGCAAAGCCTACCGCCAAACCGTCAAGCGAAAGCGAAACCGCCAGCGCGACAGCCTCGCCGGGGGAAAGATGCGCGGAAACATCGGAGTCCGCTGCTTCGGGGTTTGCGTACAAATGCAAAACAAATTTAATATCGAAAGCAGAAAATCGAAAAGCCTTGTCCAGCCCTGTATGTTTGCGAATCAGGGCTTTAATTATGCCGTCAAGAAGCTTTACAAGCCCCATTGTAAAAAGCACTGCAAAGGCTATTCCTATTGCAATTTCTTCCGAAAGAAACGACAGCAGTAAATGACCAAAAAACATCGCGGCGCCGGTTAACGCACAGCAAAGTAAATTAATTATTTGAAGCGACAGCATAGGAATGCGAATTTTCTTGCTACCATAGGCAAATCCCGCCGTAAAAGCGTCAACAGAAAGGCTTGAAGCAAGAATCGCGGCTTCAATTATCGGAAACATTTATCCGCTCCCCAAAGCAATATCTTTTTATTTTATGTAACAAGTTCCAATTTTGTGATATACTCTCACGCGAAAATACAAAGGGAGGTCTAAAATGAAAGGTAAAAGTGCATTAATTTTAGTATTAATTCTAATTGCGGCGGCGGGGCTGATTGCAATCAACGCGTTGGGAGTCCCTTCGCTTGGCGAAAGATATAACGATGACGGTACTCGCCGGCATATGTGGGGCGTTGGAAATATCCGTCAAGGACTGGATTTAATGGGCGGCGTAAGTATTTTATATGAAGCGGATATCGACGGAACGCCTTCGTCTTCGGATATGGCGGCGGCGCAAGCACTTCTTAGAGGAAGACTGGACAGACGCGGCTACACGGAAGCCGATGTTGCGCAAGAAGGAGCGCGTCAGCTTCGTGTGGATATTCCGGGCGTGGAAGACGCGGAAGCAGCCGTTGCCGAAATAGGCGCGACGGCAATGCTTACATTTTTGGGCGATGATGAAATACGCTTCCTTCAGCAAACATATGGTGCAACATTTTTTTATGAGGGCAACAGGGAATTTATAAGATATGCGAACGGCGACAAGCTTGAAACAGGCATACTTGCCTCGGTTGCGTTATTGACCGGCGAGAATGTAAACAGCGCGCGCCGTGATGTTTCGCCGGAACAAGGCATATCGGTAGCCTTGAGTTTTGATTCCCACGGCAGAAATCTTTTTGCGGAAGCAACACGGGCAAATATCGGGCGTTCAATCTCAATTTTCATGGACGATGAACGTATAAGCTTCCCCATTGTAAACTCGGTAATAAACGACGGAAACGCAGTTATTTCCGGCGGAAACATGACAATGGATAACGCGCTTTTACTTGCGAATCAGATTGAGCAAGGTTCATTGCCCTTCGGGCTTGAAGTTGCAAGCATGAATTTAATCGGAGCGCGGCTTGGCGCAGACGCTTTGCGGACAAGCATGATAGCGGGCGCAATCGGTCTTTTTCTTGTGCTTCTTTTTATGGCGGTCTTTTATCGCACGATGGGACTTTGTGCAGACCTCGCGCTTATAATATATGTAAGCATTGTGCTGTTTATAATCTCCGCGCTTGGAATAACGCTGAGTTTGCCCGGAATTGCGGGACTTATTCTTTCAATCGGAATGGCGACAGACGCAAACATTGTTATTTTTGAACGCATTCGGGAAGAAGTCGCGCTTGGGAAAACGCTTCGCTCCGCAATGCGCACGGGATATCGGCGTGCATTGCCCGCGATTGTTGACAGCAATGTGACAACACTTATTGCGGGCGGAGTGCTTTTTTGGCTGGGAACAGGCCCGATTATGGGCTTTGCGCAAATGCTAATCATCGGTATTTTAGTGAGTATGTTTACATGTCTTGTTGTTACGCGAATTATTACAGTATGTCTGATGGACTTGGGCGTGGTAAAACCGTCTCATATTCTTTCGCAAAAACAAAAAGAAGGGCTTGAAGCCGCAAAAGCTCAAGGCAAAGCAGAACCGGAGCATGAATTTGAAGCCAAGCCGATTGTTGAAAAACG
Organism: Defluviitaleaceae bacterium; assembly: GCA_009779835.1. Lineage (GTDB taxonomy): Bacteria > Bacillota > Clostridia > Lachnospirales > WQUN01 > WQVC01. The sequence continues at coordinate 47,774 of WRBD01000016.1, forward strand.
TAAAATATATTTCGGGTTTTCGGCGGCAATTTTGGCGGTCGGGCTGCTTTTCATGCTGGGACACGGTATCGTCGGAACAGGCTTTTTCAACCTTGACGTAGAGTTTTCCGGCGGAACGTCCTTCATGGTTGATATCGGTCAGGAGTTCTCAAACAGCGACATTGAATACATCGTGCGCAATGTAACGGGTGAATCCGCGCCGCAGGTTCAGCAAATTTTAGGCACAAACGAAGTTATGATTCGCACAACAACGGCACAAGATGAAGCAGATGTTCGTCTCGAATTAATTCATCAATTGTCCGAACGCTACAACCTGGACCCTGATGAAATTCAATATTCATTCGTAAGCCCCGCCGTAAGCGCGGCAATGCGTAGCTCGGCAATTTTGGCAATTATAGTCGCAAGCATTGGAATGCTTTTGTATATTTCAATTCGCTTCCGCGATGTTCGCACAGGCGCAAGCGCGGTTCTGGCACAGCTTCACGACGCGCTTGTGGTGCTTTGTATCTACGCCATTCTGCGCATCCCCCTAAATTACGCGTTTATCGCGGTAATGCTTACAACGCTTGGTTATTCAATAAACGCGACAATAATAATTTTCGACCGTATTCGTGAAAATCGCGTTCGTATGCCGAAAGCCGCACATTCCGTGTTGATTAACACCAGTGTTACGCAAACTTTGCGGCGCACGTTATTCTCAACGCTTTCGTCTTTCATCGCGGTGTTTATGCTTTACGTTATCGGCGTTGCGGCAATCCGCGATTTCACACTGCCCATCATGGTCGGGCTTTTGTTCGGTGCGTATTCCTCTGTGTGCCTTTCGGGTTCGGCATGGTTTATGATGCTGAAAGAGAAGGGAGCAAAATAGATGAGTTTGAAAATAGATGCAACACGCGGCAAGCCAAATGCGGAGCAAGTCGCGTTGTGCAATGAAATGTTAAACACGCCGCTTGAAAATTACATCGCGGAAGATGGCACAGATGTAAGAAATTATGGCGGAAACGACGGATTGCCCGAAATGAAACGTATTTTCGCGGAGTTGCTTGATGTTAATGCAAATGAAGTAATTGTCGGCGGAAATTCCAGCTTAAACATTATGTTTGATTTCATTGCGAATATGATTTACTGTGGGCATTGGAATCCTTCACGCGCGAAATTTATTTGCCCCGCGCCGGGTTACGACCGCCATTTTTCCGTATGCGAATATTTCGGAATAAAAATGCTGACCGTCCCAATGACCCCAACCGGCCCCGATATGAACGCCGTTGAGGAACTTGCCCGCGACCCCGAAGTTGTGGGAATATGGTGTGTTCCCGTTTTTTCAAACCCTCAAGGATATGTGTACAGTGATGAAACAGTCCGCCGTTTGGCGGCGATGCCTGCCGCGCACCCGCATTTTAAAATTATGTGGGACAATGCCTACCCCGTCCACAACTTCATCGGCGAGCGTCCCGCGCTGTTAAACATTTTACAAGAATGCCGAAAACACGACTACGAAGATCGCCCCGTTATGTTCACATCTTTTTCAAAAATAAGCGTAGCAGGAGCCGGTATTGTGTGTTTGGCGGCGGCGGGTGAAACGCTTGCCACAATCCGCAAACGAATTTCCATGCAAACAATAGGCCCCGATAAAATAAACCAGCTTCGCCATGCCCGCTTTTTTAAAAACGCAGACAGCGTAATCGCACACATGAAAAAACACGCCGAAATCCTTCGCCCGAAATTTGAATGCGTTTTTGAATCATTTGAAAAAAATTTCGCCGGCACGGGCGCAACTTTCTCCAAACCCAACGGCGGCTATTTTGTCTCCGTAGAAACCCCGCCCGGTTGCGCAAAACGTGTTCGTGAACTATGTAAAAACGCCGGCGTTTTAATAACCAAAGCCGGCGCAACATTTCCTTACAGCAACGACCCCACAGACACAAATCTCCGCTTCGCCCCGACATTCCTATCTATGGATGAACTCAAACAAGCATTGGAAGTTTTTTGCCAAGCCATTAAGACAGCAGCAACGTAAAAAACCTCGGGCGGAGTGGCTGATACAAAAATAAAAAATCCGCTAAATCCGTGCAAATCCGCGTTAAGTTTTCAAAGTCTTAACGCGGATTTGCACGGATAAATCTTTGAAATTCTGTTCAAAAAGAGGGGTATTGCAATTATGCAACATCCCCAATATTTCAAAGCGCGAAGGAGAGATTATTACACTCTAAACATAATAAACGCGCAATGAGTCAATACATAAGCGGTTATATAACCAGCAATAACTAAAATTAAAGAATCTTCGGATTGAATTTCATCTTCCGTATTAAATCTTGCTGTCGTAAGATCGAAAAATAAGGTGTTGCCTTCATCTGTATTGATTGCGATTGTGTCGTTATAGGGGGAGTGTTCTTCAATTCTCCAATTAACCTTATACGACGGACCGATACTGGTAAACCATTCTTCTTCATCGGCGTAATTCTCTATAATATCGCTCCTCATAACTACTCTTGTTTTGACTCCATTTGTAAAAGCTTCAAAAATAGGCATTCCGGGCGCCGGAAATGTGCGAATAAAATGCGACATATCAGTTGAGAAATAGAAGTTGCCTTCATACGCGAAGGATGTCAATTCCTTAACTGTATAAATTAACCGCCGCTCGTCATTGATAATTTCATAAACAGTGGCATAAGCGTTTCCTGAGCCATCCTCTGTGGGATCAAAAACAAAAACTTTTCTTCCGTCCCCGGAAAATATTTCAAATGGCACAGGTGCCGCCCAACATGCCGCAACCTGTAAAATGTTTAAAAAAGTAAGAGTTACCATTAAACATAAACACAAGAATATTCTTTTCATTTTTTTTCACCTCTTCTTATAATTTATAACCCATCACAAAGCAGAAATATTACGCATGATTTTTAACTTCCTATATGCACCGCGTGAAATTTATATTACAATGGTAAAAAAAGTCGAGGGAGTGCAAAACGTGGCGAAGAAAAAAACGTCGGAGTCGAAGAAGAACAAAGAAGTAATTCCTTTTGAGGACCAAAGCGCGAAAGAGGAGGCGTTGAATAACGCCCTTGCCAATATAGAAAAGCAATTCGGCAAGGGCGCGGTAATGAAAATGGGCGAGAAAATGGGCGACATGGATATCCCCGTGGTGACAACCGGGATATTGAGCATAGATGTCGCGCTCGGAGTCGGCGGAGTACCAAAAGGGCGGATAGTAGAGGTATACGGGCCGGAGTCTTCGGGAAAAACAACACTCGCTTTGCATATTGTTGCGGAATGCCAAAAACTTGGCGGAATCGCGGGATATGTTGACGCGGAACACGCAATGGATCCCATTTACGCGAAAAAACTGGGCGTAAACATAGATGAATTATACATTTCCCAGCCCGACGACGGCGAGCAGGCACTTGAAATTGCGGAAGCAATGGTACGTTCCGCGGCAATTGACGTTGTGGTCATTGATTCCGTTGCGGCATTGGTTCCCCGACAAGAAATTGAGGGGGAAATGGGACAAACAACGGTAGGGTTGCAAGCCCGTTTAATGTCTCAGGCTCTGCGCAAGCTAACCGGAATAACCAGTAAGACAAACTGTATCGTTATTTTTATAAATCAGCTTCGTGATAAAATCGGCGTTACCTACGGAAGCCCGGAAACAACAACCGGCGGACGCGCTTTAAAGTTTTATTCCAGTGTGCGCGTGGATATTCGCCGCGCCGAGTCAATTAAAGTTTCCGAAAATGTCGTAGGTAACCGCACGAAAATTAAAATAACGAAAAATAAAGTCGCGCCGCCGTTCCGCACCTGCGAGGTTGATATAATGTACGGCGAAGGAATTTCCAAAGACGCGGATATTCTAGACCTTGCCGCGCAGCACAATATTGTACAAAAAAGCGGCGCGTGGTTTTCGTATGGCGAAACACGGCTGGGACAAGGGCGAGAAAACGCCAAAACATATCTTCGCGAACACACGGAAATGCGCCGTGAAATTGAAAACTCTGTTCGCGAAAAATACGGAATGAAACCGCTTGAAGCGTTGTCATCTCCCGAAAATTACATTAAAGTAGACCCGGCAACTTTCGACGATGACGATTCTTTGGAAATAGAAATTATGGATATGGATGAGGACGATTAATATGATAAGAACAGCATCGAACAATGCATTTGGTCCAATTAAAATTTTTTCCGCAAGTGCGAACAAGGGTATGGCGAAAAACGTTGCCACGCATTTGGATTTAGAGCTTGGGAAATCTGAAGCATCGAAATTTTCAGACGGCGAAACAAAAATTGTCGTAAATGAAACCGTTCGTGGCGCGGATGTTTTTATTATCCAGTCAACCAGCCCGCCGGTGAACGACAATTTAATGGAGCTTCTTATAATGCTGGACGCAATGCGGCGTTCTTCTGCGGGGCGAATTACCGCGGTTATTCCGTATTACGGCTATGCGCGTCAAGACCGCCGCGCACGTTCGCACGACCCAATCAGCGCGAAACTTGTTGCGGATATGATAACTTCCGCAGGCGCTGGCAGAATCCTTACGATGGACTTGCATTGCCCGCAAATTCAAGGTTTTTTCAATATTCCGCTAGACCATCTGAGGGGAATTTACTTATTTGCAAATTATTATCAAAGCAAGGACGGGCTTGGCGAAAAGCTTGAAGATGTAGTCGTTGTTTCGCCGGACTTGGGAAGCGTTGCGCGCTGTCAAGGTTTTGCGGATATAATGGGAGTGCCGCTTGCAATCGTTGATAAACGCCGCCACGACGATAAAAAAATCGAGCTGGCACATTTTATCGGCGATGTGAGGGGCAAGTACGCAATTCTTGTTGATGATATTCTTGCAACGGGCGGTTCTTTGTGCAATGCGGCAAGAACAGTTATGGATAACGGCGCGAAAGCTGTTTTCGCCTGCATTACTCACCCGATTCTTTGCGGCGATGCCGTTGAAAACATAAAAAATTCTCCGATTGAAGAGCTTCTTGTTTTAGACACAATAGAAATTCCGCCGGAGAAAAAACTGGATAAAATGAAAGTGCTTTCAGTTGCGAAATATGTAGGCGAGGCTATCAATTGCATTCACAACAGCCAGTCCATAGGAGAACTTTTCCGCACAATGAGTGGGTCTTTATTGGGCGAAAACATCTGATAATGTCCAAAGACATTAACGAATTGCAAAAATATTTTGCGAGTTTGAATTTTTCGCAGAAAAAAGAATTCATTAATAACCTTATGAAAAAGCTGGAAAACGTAAACAGCCCGCCGCACAAACATCTTTTAGAAGAATGCATTCGTGTCTACAACGCAGAGGTTCGAGAAAGAAACGCAAAAGCCGGCTTCGCGCCAAAACCGAAAACACCCGATATTTCCCCCGACACCTTCGCCCGCGCGCTTGCCACACTGATTCAAGGCTCTATCACGGAATCCGCCGTAAAGAAGCGCATTATCGGAACATGGCAACGCGAACCCGACGAGGGCGATTTCTATTATACTTTCAACCCCGACGGCACCTTTGAAACAAACGAATTCGAAGGCGCAACGGAATCCGGCGGAATTCTTCACGGCAGTTTCACCGTAGGCTTTGATAATACCGTTTTGATGGAACCTCACGAAAAATTAAAATTTACTTCCTTGATGTTCTCGCAAACAAACGACAGCCTGATAATTACATTGAAAGACGGTTTGGCGTTTGAGTATAAGAAAATATGAAAAAACACTTGACATCGAAAAATATTTCGGCCATATTGCACGAAAGGAATAGACACTCCGTCTTTAATTGCCCCATATATCCACCGCGCGGGTGGCGCAAGGGGCGTTTATTCCTGAAAGAGATGGTCATCTCGACAGTTTCACCGCTGTTCACTTATATTGGAGCCCCTTGGCTGTAAAGCCACTCTGTATAAGGTATTTGTGAACACTACAATCAAATAGGAAAAACAAGGTACCCAAAAGGCTTACCTTGCCGTCCAGGATTAACCACGGCAAGGAAGCCTTTTATTGTTTGTCAAATAAATCACGACCACATGAGAAATCTGCCACTGCAAAAAGAAAAAACGGTAGACATTCCTGATAATTTGTCGCCTGTGTACGTAAACGCGGAAGAACTTACACAGGTGATTTTCAACCTTTTGCAAAATGCAAAAAATCACACCGCTAATGGAAATGTAACCATAAAACTAAGTGTTGACGATAATACGTTAAAAATTATCGTTTCTGATACGGGTTCCGGCATTGCCCCGGAGTTATTGCCCTATGTTTTTGAACGCGGCTCTCACGGCAACGAAGGTGGCACGGGGCTTGGTCTTGCCATTTGCAGGGTTAAACATCTATTGCGTACATACTCACCAATTTTAACAAGACTTGTTGTAATTCTCAATTCTAAAAATAGAAAGACATCTATAGCTCGGTATAAACACGCAGGGCTTGTCATATATTTTTCTATACAGAAATTATATACAAACGAAAAGGGGTGTTGCGGATGTTTCTAAGGGTTGCGGGAACATTGCTGGTAATGGCGGGTTCCGTGGGGCTTGGCATGTATTATTCCGCGAAGGAAGGTTTTCGTGTGCAGGATTTATTGGAATTTAAAAAGGCATTGTTAATTCTTTCATCTGAAATTGAATATATGCGTTCGACTTTATCGGAAGCGTGCGCAAATATCGCCAAACGGACAAGCTTGGGAATTTCGCCGATTTTCTTACAGTTTTCGCGGCTTCTTGCGGAAGGCGAGGGCGAAACAGCGTATCAACTATGGCTTACCGCAATGGAGCCATGCAAAGAAACAACCTGCCTTGCCGCGGAAGACCGCGCCGTTCTTGAAGATTTCGGCAAGACGCTGGGCTACTTGGATAAACAAATGCAAAAAAACGCCATTGACTACGCCGTTTCTTACATTGACGAAAAAGCCGCCGCGATTGCCGCTATATCCGATAAAAACAAAAGAATGTACCGAAGCCTTGGTGTAATCGGCGGGTTACTGTTAACAGTGGTGCTTTGGTAGAGGAGGTTCTTCATGGATATAAGCTTACTTTTCCAAATAGCGGCAGTGGGAATTCTTGTAACAGTCTTAAACCAAGTCTTGAAAAACGGCGGCCGCGACGAACAAGCCACAATGGTAACAATCGCGGGAATAGTGCTGGTTCTCTTCTGGATTGTGGGACACATAGCAGAACTGTTCGCGCATTTACGTGTCATGTTCGAGTTGTAGGGGTTGGTGAAATGTCAATCTTTCAAATAGTTTTAATCGGAATAATCGCGATGGTTCTTGCCGTTCTTATGAAAAATTACAATCCCGCGCTTGCCGTTTTGATTTCGCTTGCGGCGGGAGTGATTATATTTTTAATGATTTTGCCTATGTTTGCGGACACGATTGGTTTTGTGCGGTATTTGGGCGAAATGGCGGACGGCATTGGGGCGTATACATCGCTTGCGCTGCGGGTGATTGGCGTGGCGTATATTGCGGAACTTGGTGCGAGTGTGTGCAGTGACGCGAACGAATCGGCGATTGCCGCGAAAATCGAGCTTGCCGGTCGGGTAATTATTTTAGTGATGGCAATGCCGGTAATCGTGGACATTGTGCGGATTGTAACGGGGTTGTTGCCATGAACACGGTGGATTATGCGGACGAAATAATTGAAATTATCGGCTTTGAGCGTTACGAAATCGGAATATTGGACAGGCCCGGAATGCCGCGTTTTGCGGAGTTGGTTCGCGACGCGCTTACAGGGCAGATTGATTTAACATTGCACGGGCTTCTTTCCGCATTCGGTGAGGTTGTATTTGCGGAATTTTTAGCAAACAGCCAGATTATTCGGCAGTTGGTTGTTATCGCGATTCTTGGTGCGCTGCTAAGTTGTTTAACCGAAGCATTTAAGCATAAATCTGCGGGCGAAACAGGATTCTATGTAACATATTTGATGGCGGTTTTATTGGCGATTTCTTCGTTTCATATCAGTGTGGACATTTTAAATGGGCTTGTTTCGCTTGTTAGTTCAATAATGCTGGCGTCGGTTCCGCTTATGATTGGGCTTATGGTTATGGGCGGAAATTTTGTTGGTGCGGCGGGGTTTCAGCCTATGCTGTATTTTTCGTTTCAGCTTGTGGCGTGGTTTATTTCCGGCGTGTTTATTCCGCTTGTGTTTGCGTCTACCGCGCTGGATATTACCGGGCAAATTTCTCCCGACGGTCATCGGCTTGAAAAAATGGCGGCTCTTTTGCGTAAAATAGGAAGCTGGTCGCTGAAAGGAATTCTGGCGACATTTGCATTTTTACTGACGCTTCAAAGATTTACAGCGCCGATTATATCTAACGCAACAATACGAACTTCGAGAAGCGTAGTGGGAGCCGTTCCCGTTGTAGGAAGCGCGTTCACCGCCGCCGTCGATACCGTTGTTAATTTCAGCCAAGCGGCACGAAGCGGCGTTCTTGTTGCGTTGGTACTTGTGCTGTGTTTTGTTCTTGTTGCGCCGCTTTTGAAAATGATGATTCTGTCGTTAATTTACCGCACAACAGCCGCATTTTTGCAACCCGTCGCAGATAACCGCCTTGTCTCTTTAATGGACGGAATCGGAAAACATATGGCAATGCTTTTTAACGCCGCCGCACTTATTGGAGTTGTATGCGTTTACGTTGTAGTTATTTTGTTGTCATTCTGAAAACAACTGTTGTGGACTTCAACAACCCAGAAAATGACATTTGACGTGTAAAAATAGCCATTAAATGTCAATGGACGTATTGAAATTTAATGGCTATTTTTACACGTCAAATGTCATTTTCTGGGTTGTTGAAGTCCACAGGGGTGTAACGCTGGAATTCGGGGCGTAAAAAGGCTTGTTTGTACCTTGATAACAGAAAAGAAAACAGGAAAAGGAGTGACATAAAATGACACACCCTAAAATGCTGTACACTTATGTCGGGA
>WRBD01000017.1 GCA_009779835.1 Defluviitaleaceae bacterium
GTCAACTCCCCACCCTGTGTTGGGTGCAATATCTGTTCATCCCCCATGATTCCGCACAATCTTTCCACATAAATTTTTTCTTTTTGATGTTTCCCTTATTCTTCCTTTTTTGAGGGCTTGGCTTTTTGTTCCCTCTTTTTCTTTGCCATTTTATAGCAGTTTCTTAGCACATAAAAAAAGTGACGTGCATAACGCCGTCACTAGTGAACGTGATTAAAGTCTAAAAAATTTTTCAAAAAATATTTCTTAACACAGACGCTTTCGTCGCTGTGTGGCCGCTTCCCTTGTAATTCAAGGCATGGACGGCTGTTTTTCCAGCGTCCATTCGTAGCCGTAATAGATGAAATTACTTGAATCCAAACATAATCACATGGTGTTTGCTACAAATAATTACCAGCTTTTCCATGAAGTAAAAAAGGTTGAAGTACTGTGAAAACCCAGTAAACTCAACCTTTTTCATGTTGCTTGACGGTACAGGGGCAGAAGGACTTGAACCCTCGACATCCGGTTTTGGAGAAAATCGTGCATATGTTCTATTGATGAAGTAGTCATTAGAGAAGTGCTGTTATTCATGCCTTTTTGCCGACCATCCGCCGACCAATGGAGTTGGCAAAGGTTGCGTCACCGTTTGATGAAATGTAAAAAAGTGCTAAAGTGATATATTATCATAAAATTAATTTTTTAATCTCACTTGTCTCTTTGCGTAACGTATTTTTGTTATAAAAGAAAGCATTTTATTGATTTATTTACTCTTCAAATTAGTCAGGTACATTTCTTCGTCCTTTCATTCTCGCTAAGTTCACTCGCTGTTTTCTTCGTTGAACTATTTTATCGTATCTTAATTGCATTCTCTTGCTGTATGAACCCCTCTCAGCGTTATAGTTATTAATAATATTTCTTGTTGTTGTAGCATTATCGAAAAGAACCCTCTCCGTTTTACGTATGCTTCTTTTCATTATTCTCTCTTTTTTAGACTCGCTAATTTTTCCAGGGTAGTAGCCCTTTTCATGAATAATTAAACCAATTAAATCAGGAAGGGCATCAAATATAGTATAAAGAATAATACAAACTAATGCAAAAATTATACAAGTCCATACACCGTAACTATTTCTATTGTCCCAATATATAAACAATGTATTAAAAGCAAGTAATACCCAGCCAACGCCTCCAATTCCTTCACCGTACTCAGCAAAAACATCAAGCATTAATACTTTAATTAAAAACAGGAAAATTATATATATTACGGCGGTTATTATTAACCATATTATTAAAACAGTCGCTAATGAAATAAAGGAATTTTTCAGATTATTAGCTTGTAATGAAGTGATAACGCCTAGTGCAGTTATAGCACTCACCGCAATTACACTCAAGAAAACACTGTTTTTTATTAAACCATATACAAATTTAAGTATCCATCTGTACATTGTGTTACATTCCTCCATCAAGTGATAATTAGTTTCTTTTATGGCTTGTATTTATATCGTCCAATGTCAAACAACATAGCACGAAATTGAATTCGGTGCAATTATATCAATAAAATCAATGTAATCAACAATAGAAATAATCTTTGTAGTATTTCAAAAATTGAACTCTCAAATCGCATTTAAACAAAATATTATGAAGCCTATAGATATAATTATGCTTCTGATTGCGATGGTACATTATCTTCTGTTGGTTGGAGCAATAAAAAGATTTTACCACAAAAAACGTAAAATGTTTTTATAAATATTTTCTGAATCTGATTGAAACTTCATCACTTTAACACTGCTTAGAAAGTGATGGAGTGATTTTTTTCTAAAGATTTTTCAAAAATTTTCATTGAAGAAAAAGAAAAATATTTTTTAAAACCTTTTCATCAAGAAAAAAATAAAAAATATTTTTCATTTTTCATATAAAAGGGCTAACTCTATTTTACAGAATTAGCCTTTTTTTCTTTTTGCAAGATAAAAACTCGCATTACACTCGCCGACCAAAAATCTATAAATATTTTTTTCCTACATGGTAAGTCAGTCCTTGTCATCATCCTAAAAACACCTCTGGACCCCTTGCAAACAGTGAAAAATCAAAATAAAAAAGCATCGTACTTGACGACACTTTTCTTTTCAGGGGCAGAAGGACTTGAACCCTCGACATCCGGTTTTGGAGACCGACGTTCTACCAACTGAACTATACCCCTATACGGGACAGGGGGGTGCCCCGCGAGATGATTATAGGGTGGAAAAGTATTGATGTCAAATGTTTTATTTGTTTGTTTTAAAGTAGGAAACCAATTGCAGTAGTACTTGTGATTGTGAATTTAATTCTTGTGAAGCGGCGGCGCATTCCTGTGAGGTTGCGGAGTTGGCTTGAACGACGGAGGAAATTTCGCCTAGACCTATGGCGACTTGGGAGATAGCTTCGGCTTGTTCTTCGGAAAGCTGTGCGATTTGCGAAATTAGTTCGGAGATGCGGCGCACATCTTCTACGATGGCGTTAAGCGAAGCGGCTGTGCCATGTGCGGCATCCATGCCCTCGTTGGCACGGCTTACGGATTCGGAAATTCTGCCGGTTGTTTCTTGGGCGGATTCTTGGCTTCTTGCAGCAAGATTGCGAACTTCTTCGGCAACAACAGCGAAGCCTTTTCCGTGTTCGCCTGCGCGGGCGGCTTCAACGGCGGCGTTAAGTGCGAGAAGATTTGTTTGGAACGCGATGTCTTCTATTACCTTTATGATTTTGGAAATATTTGCGGAGGACTCGTTTATGCTTTCCATGGACGAAACCATAAGTTTCATTTCTTCGGTGCTTGTGGTGGCGGTTTCGTTAGATTTTTGAGAAAGATTATTTGCATCTTTGGCGCGGGCTGCGTTAAGCGCGGTTTTTTCGTTTATTGTTTCGATTGACGCAGTTAATTCTTCGATGGAACTGGCTTGACGCGTTGTGCCGTCCGCAAGATGCATCGAGCTGGTAGAAATTTGTTCGGCACCGGATTGCACTTGCAATGCGGAGGAACTTATTTCGGTCATGACATTGTTAAGAGAATCAAGAATTGTACGCAAGGCCTCTTTGATGGGGGCATAGCTTCCCATATATTCTTGCCTGATCGCCACGGTAAGGTCGCCCTTTGCTATGGCGGAAAGAACCTGTGCGATTTCATTTACATAGGACTGTGTAATTTCGCCGGTTGTATTAACCGCGCGTTTCACTACATCGAACTCGCCTTTGTAATCGCCTGTCATCTTTGCAAAATTGCCTTTTGACATTTTTATAAGTGTGCTTTCGATTTCCTCAAGCGGCGCACTTACGGCGTGAAGAAGCGAGTTAAGTTCGCTTAACATTTCCACCCAACCGCCTTGATATTTGCTTGTGTCGATTAAAACATCCAAATGACCGTCAACAGCATTTTTAGTTAAGGTTGAAAGTTCGTCAAAGAAACCATGAAGAACATTTTCAAGTTGGTTGAAGCGCTCGGTAAAAACGGCTTTTTTACCCGACATTTTTCTTAAATGCGCGTCTTCGCCGTTGCATACTGCCGTGACACCGCGCAAAATTTCATTTATATCATCAACCATGCCGGCTACCATGTCGTTTATTCCGTCAGCCATTTCTCTGAATGTGCCTTTGTAGTGGCTTGTGTTGATTCGGTAATCGATGTCACCTTTTTCGTTAAGCTCACCGGAAAGCGCGGATAAATCGTCTATCATTTCGCGGATTACGCCGATAAGCTCATAAGAATTACACGCAAGCTCGCCAATTTCATCTATTGAATTACCTTTGTTCGCATAACGCGCAAGCTCCTCATGGTCTTCGGACCGCAAAGTAAGGTCGCCTGTTTCGGCAGCGTGTCTCATGAAAGAAGAAAGCACGTTCATTCGCGAACCAATTGATTTTCCGATGAAATACGCAATCACCAAAGCAATTGCATACGCAATAATAAAGATAAAAATAAATCTTATTAGTGATTCTGTAGCTTCTGCGGTAACTTCACTTCTGGGTGCGAGTACGTAAAGAGTGAAGCCGTTAGGAAGCGTATTTGCCGCTACATTATATCTAACACGATTTAAAGTTATCTGGAAAACTTCACCGTCATGTTTTTTTGCTTCATCTGTAAGGAATTCCATATAGGAATCTCCTAGTTCTTCAATTAAATCGTTTGTGGCAAAAAACTCGCCGTAAGTGTCCTGAAGAAGAGCGAAACCGCTTTTGTACATTGTTATGGAGCTTACTAACTCCCCGATATGATGTGTTGATAAATCCACACCGGTAACACCAATTATATTTCCGTCAACAGTAACTGGCACTACATAACTTACCATCATTCTGCCTTTATCGTTGGTGTAAACCTCGGTCCAGTACGGTTGGCGGGAATCGTACGCACCAAAAAACCATTCCATTTCCGAATCTGCGGCAGCTTCTTCCGCCATATAGTCTTCGTATGAAAGCAGCGGAACAAGCGCAATTTCGCCGTCTTCCTGCAAATAATATATTTCGGCAACAAAATCGTAATTGGTTCGGGCAGGGTGAATTGTGAAATAAGCAGTGTCGATATATTCCGAATAATAAACTACACTGTGGAAAAAACCGCCCATCTTATCGTCCAAATAATAGATATAACCTCTTTGGTCTTGCTCAAAATCGTCCATGACGAAGGACGATTCTATTAAGTTTCGCAAGGATGCAACTCTGTGAATAGCTTCGGCAAATGTAAGGTTTACTTCTTCCCCCAACTCAACAAGCTGGAGCCTCATATCTAACTCCGAATGACGACCGATTTCCGTAACAATGCGGTATTGCATAACAGCCGCAATGCTACCCGAGATAAGTAAAACCATTATCCCGATAAGAAATGTAATCTTCATCGACAACTTCTTTGTAAAAAATTTTAACATTGTGGAGTGCCCTCTTCCTTGAAAAATATTTTTTGTTATTAATATATTACCATCTGCAATATAATACGCTACGGATAAAATGTCAAAATAATTGGAAAAATCAATAAATGTCTGTTACAATAAAAAATAATTTTTGCGAAGGAGGTTTCGCAAATGATTTCAAATCAAATTTTACAAAGCACTGTTGACGGTTTAAAAAATATTACGCGAAAAGAAATTACGGTAATAAGCCGCGACGGAAAACTTATTGCAACCACCGAAACCGAAGCAAATCAATTATCGCTTTCTTTTGTGGAAAGCGTAATTCAATCGCCTGCGGAAAATCAACTTATACAAGGCAGTCAATATTTCAAAGTGCTTGACAACGGAATTGTGGAATACATTCTTGTGGTAAGCGGCGATGATGAAGACGCTTTTCGGGTTGGAAAACTTGCGGCGTTTCATATACAAGCTCTTTCGATGGCATACAAAGAACGCTTTGACCGCGATAATTTTTTAAAAAATCTGCTGCTGGATAATCTTTTATTGGTGGACATTTACAGCCGCGCAAAAAAACTTCGCATAGAAAACGGCGTTCGCCGCGTTGTGTATCTTGTGGAAACATCAATGGACACTGATATGAGCGCGCTGGAAATTCTACGCGGAATTTTCCCCGACCGCCAAAAAGATTTTATAACCGCCGTGGATGAATCTAGCATTATTCTAGTGAAAGAATTAAACGAACGCGATGACACTGAAGATATAGAGCAAACCGCACTTACAATCGCAGACACTCTAACCGCCGAAGCAATGACCGGAGTATGCGTAGCGATAGGCTCACCCATTACCGACTTGAAAAATGTCTCATCCAGCTTTAAAGAAGCGCGACTTGCACAGGATGTCAGAAAGATATTTGAAATGGAAAAACAAGTTGTAAACTATGAACGTCTTGGAATAGGGCGTTTAATTTACCAGTTGCCGGCACCGCTATGCCGCATTTTCATTAACGAAATGCTACAAGGTTTCTCAATGGAAGACATCGACGAGGAACTTTTCGTAACCGTGCAAAAGTTTTTTGAAAACGACCTAAACGTATCCAAAACGGCGCATGATTTATTTATTCATCGCAATACTTTAGTCTACCGTTTGGACAAAATTCAAAAACTGACACGCCTTGATTTAAGAAAATTCACCGACGCGATTACGTTTAAGATTACCTTAATGGTGACAAGATATATGCAATATCGAGAGAAACAATCTTTTTAGGAGATTATGTATATGATTGAATTTGTAAAGGTAAGCAAAATATACGATAACGGAGCACGTGGTCTTTGCGATTTAGATTTATTTATCGAAAAGGGCGAGTTTGTTTTTATTGTGGGACAAAGCGGCATGGGAAAATCCAGCCTTGTTCGTTTACTTTTGAAAGAGGTTGAGCCAAGCAGCGGAAAAATTTTTGTTGACGGGCAGGACATTACAACGATAAAACGCCGGCATTTGCCTTATTATCGGCGCAAGATGGGCGTTGTTTTTCAAGATTTTCGGCTTCTTAAAAACAAAACCGTTTTTGAAAATGTGGCTTACGCAATGCAAATCGTAGAAGCTACAAATCGCGAGATTAGGCGGGCTGTTCCGCAGGTTCTCGCACTTGTCGGCCTGCAAAAAAAAGCAAAGGCTTACCCTAATCAACTTTCCGGCGGAGAACAACAACGAACCGCGCTTGCCCGCGCAATCGTGAATCGTCCGCCGCTTCTTATCGCAGACGAACCAACGGGTAATCTTGACCCGGACACAGCATGGGAAATTATGACACTTCTTGAAGATATAAACGACAGGGGAACAACCGTTGTTGTAGCGACACACGCGCACGATATCGTTGATGATATGGAAAAGCGTGTTATCGCGCTTCGTAACGGCGAGCTTGTAAATGATATCGGAATAAGCAACATTCCCGAGATAGGTGGTATTATCAGTGAAGCCGAGGACTATTAGATATTATTTTGTGGAAGCAATCAGAAGCGTAATTTACAACCGTTTTATGTCCGTCGCGAGCATATTTGCGGTAGCGTCGAGCATTTTTATTGTCGCGGTTTTTTATATAATTGGCGCAAATGTTGAATATTTCATGAACCAACTTGAAGCGCAAATGGGAATGGCGGTTCGCATAGACGAAAATCTTTCCGAGACAGACCAAGCGCGTCTTAGGGAACGTATTCGCGAAATCCGTCATGTTGCCAGTGTAACTTTTATTTCACGCGAAGACGCTTTGGAAAATATGCGCAAAACACTGGGCGACGA
The DNA here is from genome assembly GCA_009779835.1 of Defluviitaleaceae bacterium. Lineage (GTDB taxonomy): Bacteria > Bacillota > Clostridia > Lachnospirales > WQUN01 > WQVC01. The sequence continues at coordinate 7,143 of WRBD01000017.1, forward strand.
TGCCGTGCGTGGGCTTGAATTGGACAACCCTCTCCGCGATTCATTTATAGTGGAGCTTACCGACCTTGCCTTCCACGATGAAGTTGAACACGCAATATTAAATCTTCGGCAATACGGCGCGGCGCAGGTTGACAGCGATGCAGAGTTCGCAAGAACCCTTTCCGCTATTTCAACTATCGTTTATATTGTCACCGTAACCCTTATACTGATTCTTGCGGGAATTTCAACTATCATCATAACAAATACAATAAGAATCACGGTAAATGCCCGCAAAACCGAAATAAATATCATGAAATATGTGGGTGCTACAGACTGGTTTATTCGATGGCCTTTCGTGCTTGAAGGCATGATAATCGGCTTCTTGGGTGGTGCGGTTCCCGCGTTCATTTGTTTTTTCGGTTATGGATACGTAATTGGCACAATCAACGAGATTCCCATGCTTGCATGGGTCAGTTTCATGCCGGAGGAACATATTATGCGCTATGTATTTCCGTTGTCGTTTATGCTGGGCGTTTTAATTGGTTTAATCGGTTCTGTTACTTCTGTTAAAAAGCATTTGAAGGTGTAAAGGGGATTTTTTGCAATGAGGGGATATTTCAAAAAAAAGTTCTTCGTAGTTTTACTTGCGTTTATTTTTGTTTTGCCTATTATTCCCGTTGGGGCGACACAGGCAACGCGTGACCAATTGCGCGAATTGGAGCGGCAACGTGCGGCGGCGGGTCAGCGCGTTTCGGAGCAGGCTAATATACTTGCGGGTACGGAATTTGAAATGTCGCAGGTTGTGGCGGAAATGCAGGAACTCGACCAGCAAATTATTGACGCTTCCGAGGCTCTTGAAGCAATCGAGATTGATTTGCTTGATACGGAAATTCGCATAGGAGAAGCGCAAGAAGATTTGACTCTTGCCACCGCCGAGCGTGATTTGCAATTGGAAATTCTTCGCGAACGCGTTAGAACCATGCACGAACAAGGCTCTTCGGGGCTTATTGAAATTCTGTTTCACGCCGAAAGTATAAGCGATTTTTTTTCGCGGCTGGAATACATACGTACGGTTACGCAGTTCGACAGGGAACTTCTTGCGCGTCTTGAAGCTTCCGAGGAACGCCGTGCTTCCAGTTTGGATACGTTAACAAGCAACCGTGCTTTAGTTTTGGATTTGCAGCAGGAAATAATCCTGGTAAAAGAAGAAATTGAACAAAGTGTGGAAGAAAAGAAAGTGTTTTTTGCATTGCTTCACGCGGACGCGGAAAGACACAGAGAATTAGAGGCAATCCTGCGTGAAGAAAAGCATATAATTGATATTGAATTTGGCATTGTGCGGGCAAGACATGACGAAGAAGTTCGCGAAGCCGAACGGATTCGTCGTGCAGAAGAAGATGCGCGACGCGCTGCGGAAGCCGCCGCTCGTGCTGCCGCCCGCGCCTCCGAACTTGAAGCACTAGGCAGTTTTAGTCATTTCGCATGGCCTTTACCCGCACGCGGGCCGAGTGATATAAGCAGTGGCTTTGGCAACCGCCCCGACCCGTTCACCGGGCGCAACGAAAATCACAGCGGCATAGATGTTCCCGCGCCTTCCGGCTCGAGAATAAACGCGGCAGCGGCGGGCATTGTCAGTATTGCGACCTGGAGCGCAAGCTGGGGAAATTATATTGTCATTGACCACGCAGGCGGTTACAGCACTCTCTACGCGCATAATTCCCGTAACCGTGTAGCCGTAGGTGCGCGCGTAACGCAAGGGCAGCACATCGCAGATGTCGGCACAACCGGACGCTCCACCGGCAATCATTTACATTTTGAAATTCGTAAAAACGGCGTTCATAAGAATCCTATGTCTTATTTTGGGGGTTGATAATCCCCTGACTTTGCGCAATTTCGTGATATTGTGGGCAGTTTTTCAGTAATTCCGCGTGTGTGCCGCGTCCTACGATTTTTCCTTCGTCCATGACTAAGATTTGGTCGGCGTTGATTATTGTGCCTATGCGTTGCGCGATTACGATTACGGTTGCGTTTGAGGTGTATTCTTTCAGGGCTTTGCGTAATTTTGCATCTGTTTGGAAGTCCAGTGCGGAAAAGCTATCGTCGAATACGATTATTTCGGGTCTTTTTGCCAATGCGCGTGCTATTGAAAGGCGTTGACGCTGCCCGCCCGAAACATTTGTACCGGACTGAGAAATTTCGGACGCAAAGCCGTTTTCTTTTTCGTTTATGAAATCAATCGCCTGTGCAACTTCGGCGATTTTTTTTAGTTCGTCGTTTGAAAGGTCTGGGTTGCCGTAGTGGATGTTCGACTCGATTGTTCCCGAAATAAGCTGCCCTTTTTGCGGAATGTAGCCTATTATTTCCCGTAAATTCGTTTGTTTTACGTTTCGGATATCCACGCCGCCAACCCTTATTCTGCCGGAAGATACATCGTAAAAACGCAGAAGTAACTGAGCAATTGTGGATTTTCCCGCGCCTGTCGCTCCTACTACCGCGGTTGTTTGACCGGGTAGCGCGGTAAAACTTATGTCTTCGACCGCACAAGCCTCCGCACCTTCATAGCTGAAATAAACTCCGTCAAACTCAACTTTGCCACGTTCGTTCTGCGAAAATTCTTGCGGAGTTTCCGTGTCCAAAATTGAAAGCTCCGTGTCTAAAACTTCTTTAATGCGTTTCGCGGAAACCTGCGCCCGCGGAACCATCACAAGAACCATTGATATCATCATAAATGCAAAAAGCACCTGCATTGTGTATTGAAAAAATGCCATCATGTCGCCGATTAAAAGCCCTGAATCCGCAATTTGATGCGCCCCGAACCAAATGATTGACACCTGCGTAAACCCAAGCATAAAAATCATCAGAGGGTTAACAAGCGCCATCATTTTTGCGATAAAAAGCCCGAGGTCGCGCAAATCGGTGTTTGTTTGGTCGAAGCGTGCCGTCTCGTGCGTCTGTGTTCCGAACGCGCGAATTACTTGCAATCCATGCAAAATTTCCCGCGAAACCTTGTTCAAATTATCCGTTTTCTCTTGAATAATCGTAAATTTTGGCATAACAATTGACACAAGCAGCATCACAATTCCAAGAAGAACAACTACCGCAAGCCCTAAAATCCAGCTTAAGCTCGGTGCGCGGTGCAGTGCCATAATGATTCCGCCCACTGCAAGAATCGGCGCGTAAAGCAACATTCGCGGAAAAATATTCACAAGATTCTGCACCTGTGTAACATCGTTTGTACAGCGTGTAATTAATGATGCCGATGAAAACTTATCAAACTCTGCCTGCGAAAAATTTTCAACTTTAACAAAAAAATCGCGCCGCAAATCCCGTGCCACGCCCGCCGCAATTTTTGGCGAAAGATACGCCACAATTATAGAAAACCCGCCTGCCAGCAATGCAAAAAAAAGCATTTTCGCGCCCGTAAGTAAAATAAAATCCGTACGTGAAACGCCTGTTTGCACAGAATAAACGATGCCGTCATTCACAATGGACGACATTAGTGTAGGCAAAAAAAGCTCCGTAAGTGATTGAAGTAACAGCACCACGAAAATAAAACCTATCCAAAAGGGTTTTAAATATTTTACTAAGAACATGAAAAGCTCCCTGTGACAAAACTATTTTCATTTGTAATGGAAAGTATGTTAGAATGCCACAGTTTAGCATTGTTTTATTCCTATTTCAATGGGGCTTCGCAATGAATACAACAACATATCCATGTTGTGCAAAGAAAAACGCGATTTTTGGAGGTCAATATGATTAGGAACAAACTACTTATTGCATTTGACGGAACAAATGCCACGGGTAAAACAACCTTAATTTACTCCGTAGCATCCCGATTAAAAGAGCAAGGGATTAACTGTGAAGTATTGATAGAACCTGCACGTAATAGCCCTACCGCCGATGCCATTTTGCTGTACAATCAAGGCAGCTTCGATATGCCTGCCCAGTTAGAGCTTTTTGCGATGCATATAGTACAGTGTGTTAGAGCAACCAAAAACGGAACTCTGATTATTTCCGACAGAACACCTATCAGCACTATGGCATATAATGACATGCTAATAATAAACAGAACCAAACATGAGGAAAATTTAATAGATGTAGCTGAATCTTTTACAAATATTTGGACAGCCTACTACGATATTATTTTTTATTGCCAAGATTATTTTGCGTCTACGCAGGACGACGATAAGATTCGAAGAGGGGATGATGATTTCCAAAGAATCCTTGATACCAAAACAAGGCAATTATACGAGAAAGCAGATGCTAATCTAATTTACATTCCCAAGGGGTTGTCACTTAACGATAGGACTGATTTTGTTCTTAGTGAACTAAAAAAATCACACAACTGCTAAGGCATATAAGAGATATACAATAAGAATTTACATGTTGAACACTATAAAAGTTCATTTTTCAACACGCTTTTTATAAATATTATGGGGATTGGAAAAAATCACGCTGTTTTCCTTTCTGCAACACACTTTAACACGATTGTAAAAAAGGATTCATGTTAAGATGCACCCTCTTGCCATTACAGGGAAATAGGTGTAGTGAATATAATGCTTATACTACAAGGTTTATCTTTCATAAATCAATGGTTTAATTTCTTTTAACAGTACTCGGTAAAATTCCGTTTTATTATCCATCATCACAAAATGGCCTGCATCGCTAAACGAAAAAAATGCTTTCTGAGGTGCGGTAATCTCCTCAAAATATTCCTTGGCTGCGATATATGGCGTGGTAAAGTCTTGTTCGCCCATGATATAAAAAACAGGGATGTCGTAAGAAGTGCCGAAATTGCGAACATCACACTCATTAAACAAGAAACGCATGATAGGCTCTTGATAACGCAATATGTCCTTACTGAAATAACCCTTATCTTTCAAGCTGTAATGAGGTGAGGACATGACAGCCAGCAAGAATTTTACGCCGCCCTCAGCAAGACCATATTTAGCTTGATACGTCCTGACATTCAACAACTTTTCTTTAAGTTTTTCATCGTATATTTCAAGAGGATATGGGGCTAATGATTTTATGGCGGCTATATCTTTCTTGTTACCTTTGGTATTTGCTGCATTGAGCAGCTTATCAAATCCCATACGCTCGTTTCCCGAAAATTAACTACCTGTCCCAGCGATATATAAGCGATGTAATCATGCGGATAAGTCTGCACAAGTGCCGTTCCAATAACCGCTCCCCAGCTATGGCCTAATACAATAATTTGGTTTTTATTTAGTTTTTGCTTGATATATTGAGTTACTTCATGGGCATCCTTTAGAGATTGCTCAAAACTCAAAGTTTTAAGAACAGTCTCAGGGTCATTCATAAAGAACGTTTTGCCTGAATTCCGCTGATCCCATTGAACTACTGTATATTCCTTCTCCAGTTCGTATTGAAATTTGTGCAGAAAAGGCATTACTGGCTGACCTGGGCCACCATGAAGGAATAAGATGATAGGATTTTTAGTATCTTCGCCCCTAAAATATAAAACCTGTGAAATTCCACCGATTGTAGCAGTTTCCAGCAAATCAATTCCAGTGGCTTTAATTCTTTTCCGCTTAGATAAAAAAGCCATATTGTAAAACCTCTTTCATAGTGGTGTGGTGTCTTATCTAATATAAATTTTCTGCGATAAATCATAGCATTCTCGTTGTATCAAGGTCAACGTAAAATCGGGGCTACCCTGAAACTTTCCTTAGGGCGTGTCGACAATAAAATCATGATATAATTGGGAAAGCCTAGAAATGGTGTTCTCAATGAATGAAGCATACAGAAGGCACGATATTTCCGACATACTGTGGATGGTCATTGAACCGCACACTATTGGAAATAAAGGCACTTGGGGTGGAAATGCAAAGGACACACGGCAGTTTATAAACGGAGTGTTTTGGATATTGCGAACGGGTACGCCGTGGCGTGATTTGCCCCCATGTTACGGCAACTGGAATGCTGTTCAACGTCGTTTTTGCAGATGGCGCGGAATTGCAACGCGGTATGCCAAACACACCAAGTCATTCCTTGCCGCAGTTCAGATAGCCTGTACCGTAAGCTATTTGAAATCACTCATATAATATCTATTGTCGACACAGCCTATGCCACCTGCTCTAAAATAACGGTGAACCCCAATCGTTGGATTGACTGAATATTGCGGTTAAGGATTTTATCCCGGTTGATTTCGTTATAATAGTTGGAACCTAAATCGCGGAATGGCTCCTTTTTTTCAAAATACTGTAAATGGATAAGAGCATACTGTGGGCTATGGCGACCATAGCCCTTTTACCGCCGCGTCTGGCGGATATTTTTTTGTATCTTGCATATAAAAAACAATCGGTGTTCCTGATGGCTGACCTCGCGCACTCAACGAGGGTAGACTTTATGAACTTATTGCCTTTGCGGATTTTTGTACTCATCTTCCTATATTTATCTCCCGCTTTTTTTGTTTGCCAATTAATAGACCTCTTTCACAGCCGGATAAAATTATTTTCAAATCTGAAACAAACCCCTTGACAAATGTAATAAAAGAAAATAATCTTACATAAAATAATTTAGATAAAATATTTTATATAAAAATTTTGAAAGAAGAAGATAAATGTTAGAAAAAAATTTTGAAACCTTATATTTAATGTTCCGTTCAAATTACTTTAAACGTTTGTTAGAAAAAATCGGCACAAACGAAGGCAGTTTAAGTGCGACTGAAAGTTATTGCGTTGAAATTATTTATTTACTTGGAAAGCCAAAAATTTCGGAGTTTGCGCAATACTTAAACCTATCCATTCCGAACACAAATTATAAAATCAACAGTCTTGTAAAAAAAGGCTATGTCGTAAGAGAGCAATCCACAACAGACCTAAGAGAGCAGTATTTATGCGTTACAGATAAGTTTCTAAGTTATTACGGTTTAAACGATAAAATAATTGCGCTGTTAATGCAGCGGATAAGGGATGAATTTTCGCCGCAGAACGTTGAAAAATTAGATGAGATGATTCAACAAATAATTACAATAATGCAAACGACAGCAGAGGAAATATAATGATAAAAATTATAGGAACGGGCAGAAAATTACCCGAGCGTTCTGTCTCAAATGATGAATTGGCCGCGATGGTTGACACAAGTGACGAATGGATTACATCTCGGACGGGAATAAAAAATCGATTCGTATGTACGAAAGAAAGCCTAACCGACTTAGCGGAAGGCGCGGCACGTATTGCCCTTGAAAAAGCAAATCTTTCGCCGCAAGAAATAGAAATGATTATCTGTCCGACAATTGCAGGAGATTTTTCATTTCCGTCGCTTGCGTGTTGTTTAGCGCAACGTCTTAACGTAAAATGCCCCGCTTTTGATATTAATGCCGCGTGTTCGGGTTTTATTTACGGCTTGGAAATCGCCGAATCGCTTATTTCAAAATATAAAAATATTTTAATAGTTGGCGCGGATATGATGTCACGTTTGATTGACTGGAACGACCGCGCATCTTGCGTTCTTTTCGGGGACGGCGCGGGGGCTTGCGTTGTTACAAGCGGCGGCGCGTTAAAATATATTCGTAATAACGCCGACGCAAACCCGGAAATGCTTTTCGCAAAATCGCGTACGGGCAACAGCCCTTTTACTAATGAAGAATCGGACGGCGGATTCGCCGCAATGCAAGGGCAGGACGTTTATAAATTTGCGGTTACGGCGGTAGGGGAAGAAATAAATCTTGCGCTTGCAAAATTAAATTTAAGCGCGGCGGATATTGATTATTTCGTTTTACACCAAGCAAACAGCAGAATTATTGACGGAGTAAGAACACGCTTGAAACAACCTCCCGAGAAGTTTCCGATGAATATCGACAAATACGCAAACACCACCGCCGCCACAATTCCAATTCTTCTTGACGAAATGATTGATGAAGAAAAAGTTAAAACGGGCAACACTTTAATGATGGTCGGTTTCGGCGCGGGAATGACAACAGGAACGTGCGTTATGGTTTGGGAGTAAAAAAATTATCATACAGGAGGAAATTAAAATGTTAGAACAACTTACCACGGTGTTAAGGAATTACAAATCGGACGACAGTCTTCAGGTTGCGGAAACAACTACGTTTGAAGAGCTTAGTTTGGATTCACTCGATGTCGTTCAATTAATAATGGACATTGAAGAGGAATTCGGCGTAACAATCGAGTTAGACAAGTCTATGAAAGATGTAGGCTCACTTCTTACAGTAATTGCGGCGGCGAAAAGCTAAAATGTTAAAGACAGTTCTTTGCGATTTACTTGACATTAAATATCCCATTTTTCAAGGGGGTATGGCATGGATTTCCGATGCCGAACTTGCCTCGGCAGTTTCCGACGCGGGCGGTATCGGTATTATTGCCGCAGGCAACTCGCCCGCCGAACATGTATTAAATGAAATAAAAAAAATTAAAAAAATGACCGATAGGCCTTTCGGCGTTAATGTCATGCTTATGAGTCGATACGCCCACGAAGTTGCACAAGTTGCCGCCGACGAAAAAGTAAAAATAATCGTAACAGGCGCGGGCAATCCCGCAAAGCACATGAAAATGTGGACAGAATACGGCGCGAAAGTAATTCCCGTTGTGCCATCGGTGGCTTTGGCTAAACTTATGGAACGCTGCGGCGCGTCTGCTGTGATTGCCGAAGGCGGCGAAGCGGGCGGGCATGTCGGTGACATCACGACGATGGCGTTGGTTCCGCAAGTGTGCGACGCGGTGAAAATTCCCGTTATAGCCGCAGGCGGAATCGGCGACGGCAGGGGCATAGCCGCCGCATTGATGTTGGGCGCGTGCGGGGTTCAGGTCGGTACAAGATTTTTAACCGCGATGGAGTGCGTTGTTCACGAAAATTATAAAAACATGGTTTTAAAAGCCAAGGACATCGACACGCTTTTCGCGGGAAAGCGTGTGGGTCATCCCATTCGTGCATTAAAAAATAATTTCGTGCGCGAATACTTAAAAAAAGAATATGACAGCTCTGTTTCCGATGAAGAATTATTAAAATTCGGGGAAGGCAGGTTTAAACTTGCCGCAGTTGATGGCGATATTAAAGAAGGCTGTTTTCTTGCGGGGCAAATTGCGGGTATTGTGAACCGGGAGCAAAGCGCGAAAGAAATCATTGAAGAAATGTTTGCACAAGCGGAAGAAATTTTAAACGGAGCGAAAAAATTTTATGAATAAAACAGCTATTGTTTTTCCCGGACAGGGCGCGCAAAAAGTTGGAATGTGTTTCGATTTTTATGAAAAATTTGATTCCGTGAAAAAAATTTTTGATTCTTTGGACAAATCAAGCAGGGAATTAATTTTTGAAGGCCCGCAAGAGTTGCTTAATTTGACGATTAACGCGCAGCCATCTCTTTTCGCCGCGGATTTAGCTTGTGTGGCGGCATTAAAAGAAATCGGATTTGAAGCTGATGGTGCGGCGGGTTTTTCGCTTGGCGAAATTCCCGCGTTGGTTTACGGCGGCGTTTTTGATTTTGCGCAGGGTTTGGAGTTTATAAATTTCCGCGCAAAAACCATGCAAAACTGCGCGGAAAAAAATAAAGGCGGGATGGCGGCAGTTATGGGACTTTCGGCGGAAGCCGTAGTTTCGGTTTGTGAGGAAATAAACGGCGCGTATCCCGCGAATTTCAACAGTAAAATTCAAACAGTGGTTGCGTTTTCCGAAAATTCTTTTCACGAATTGTCGCAAGCCGTTTCTTCTCTAAAAGGAAAAATAATAAAATTAGCCGTAAGCGGCGCATTTCACAGCCCGCTAATGAACGAAGCCGCAGACGAAATAAAAAATTTTTTGGAAATAATAAAATTAAACGACGCGGCTAAACCGATTTATTCAAATGTTACAGCGCAGGCTTACGGCGACCCCAAGGATTTGCTTTCGCGGCACGTAAACAGCCCCGTCAAATGGCACGATACAATCGAAAACATGATTAACGATGGATTTGGTACATTTATCGAAGCAGGGCCGGGTAAAACGCTTACGGGATTAATTAAAAAAATAAACCCCGACGTAAAAGTTTTTAATGTATTTGATTTGCAGTCACTTGAGAGTTTAACGAATGGGTTTATTGGTGATTTGTGATGACTATGCTAAAAGGAAAAACAGCGGTAATAACGGGCGGGTCGCGAGGAATTGGTTGCGCTGTCGCTCTAATGATGGCGGAAAACGGCGCGGATATTGCCGTTATTTTTTCGGGAAGTGAAGCCGCCGCAAACGAAACAGTCGCAAGCGCGGATAAATTCGGTGTAAAAGCAAGAGCGTATCAATGCGACGTTTCCGATTTTGCGCAATCAAAAATCGTTTGCGAAAATATTTTTAAAGAGTTCGGTAAAATTGACATTCTTGTAAACAACGCAGGAATCACCAAAGACGGCTTAATGCTCGCCATGAGCGAAAATGATTTTGATTCCGTTATAGATGTAAATTTAAAAGGCGCGTTTAATTTCGCGCGTCATTTATCGCGTTATATTATGAAATCGCCCGCGGGCAGAATTATAAATATTTCTTCCGTGTCGGGTATTGCGGGTAATGCCGGGCAAGCAAATTATTCCGCGTCAAAGGCAGGATTAATCGGGCTTACGAAAACAATCGCAAAAGAACTCGCAAGCCGCAACGTAACGTGCAACGCAATCGCTCCCGGCTTTATCGAAACCGACATGACCGCGACATTGCCCGAAACTGTTTTAGAAAAAGTGCAAACCGCCATTCCGTTAAAGCGCATGGGAAGAACCGAAGAAGTTGCCGCTCTTGCGTTGTTTTTAGCCTCGGACGCGGCTTCATATATCACAGGCGAAGTTATAAAAGTTGACGGAGGTATGTACGCATGAAAAGGGTTGTAATTACGGGGCTTGGCTGTATTTCACCGGTGGGAAATGATATTAAAACATTTTGGGAAAGCTTAACGCAGGGCAAGCATGGCTTTTCTGAAATTACCAAGTTTGACGCATCGAATATGAAAGCGAAAATAGCGGGGGAAGTAAAAAATTTTTCTCCCGAAAATTATATTGAAAAAAGCGAAATCAAAAGAACGGAATTATATTGTCAATACGCAATTGCGGCGGCAACCGAAGCTATGGATGACAGCAAATTAGCAGACAGCGTTTCGCCGGAACGTTTTGGCGTTTACATCGGTTCGGGCATAGGTGGCTTGGGAACAATGGTTGCGCAAACAGAAACCATGCTTAACCGCGGGCCCGACAGAATTTCACCGTTTTTAATCCCGATGATGATTGCAAACATGGCATCGGGGCTTGTAGCAATGCGTTATAACGCTCGCGGTGTAAATTTACCGGTAGTTTCCGCGTGTGCCACGGCGACCCACGCAATCGGCGAGGCATTCCGCGCAATAAAATTCGGTTACGCCGACGCAATTTTGGCGGGTGGCGCGGAGGCTTCGATAAATATGTTAGGAATCGGCGCATTTACTACGGCGCTGGCTTTGTCTACCGCATCCGACCCCGACAACGCTTCAATTCCTTTCGATATGCGACGCAACGGTTTTATTATGGGTGAAGGCGCAGGCGTTCTTGTTTTGGAAGAATACGAACGCGCGGTCAAACGCAGTGCGAAAATTTACTGCGAAATTTCCGGTTACGGAAATACATGCGACGCTTTTCATATTACATCGCCGCGTCCCGACGCCGCCGAAACTTCGCGAATGATTAAGCTCGCGTTGGAAGAATCTCAACTTTTGCCAGATGAAAAAATTTATATAAACGCACATGGGACTTCCACTCCGCTTAATGATAAATCCGAAACACTCGCGATAAAAAAAGCGTTGGGCGAAGAACTCGCATATAAAATTCCAATCAGCTCAACAAAGTCCATGACGGGTCATATGCTTGGAGCGGCGGGCGCAGTTGAAGCGATTGCCGCCGTAAAAGCACTTGAAACTGGAATTGTCCCACCAACAATCGGCTACAAAGAACCCGACCCCGAATGCGATTTATATTATGTTCCGAACACGGCAAGAACATTTGACGCAAACAAAGCTTTATCGCTTTCGCTTGGCTTTGGGGGGCATAACGCAGGAATATTGTTTAATAAACCGGAGGTGCGAAATGAAAATAATTGATATTGAATATATAAATAACGCGGCTGAATTGTTAAACCGCAACGGGTTATCAAAAGTAGAAATAAACGATTCAAAAATGCGGGTGGTTATTGAAAAAAATTCAGGCGGTGTTGTTCAAACAGTTCAAACCGCGCCCGCCGCGTTTGTTATTGAAAATAATAATTCCCCCATTATTCAAACAGAGGAAGTAATTGATTTCAATTCAATGATTGAAGTAACTTCACCGATTGTAGGCGTTTTTTACTCCTCGCCCTCACCCGAAGCCGAGCCTTTTGTAACAATCGGCAGCACAGTGAAAGCAGGCGATGTGCTTTGCGTGATTGAAGCCATGAAATGCTTTAACGATATTCCCGCTGCGCAGGACGGAAAAATCGTTGATATTTGCTTAAAAAACGGCGACGTTGTTGAGTTCGGGCAGGTTCTTTTTAAAATGCAGTAGGAGGGTTTTATGGATAAAAACGAAATTAAAAAAATTTTACCGCACAGAGAGCCCATGCTTTTAATCGACGAAGCCGAACTTAAAGACGGCGTTTCCGTTGCCAAATACACCGTTCGCGGCGACGAGTTTTTTCTGCAAGGGCATTTTCCGAACAACCCCGTTGTTCCCGGCGTAATTTTATGCGAAATGATGGCACAATCGGCGTGTCTTTTGGTAAACGTAAACGACGATGCGGAATACACTCCGTTTTTCACAAGCATGAACAATGTCAAATTCAAGAAAAAAGTTGTGCCGGGCGATTGCGTAATTTTTAAAAGCGAAATTCAAAAGCAAAAAGATATTTTTTATTTTGTGAAAAGCACGGGATATGTAAATGATGTTTTATGCGTTTCGGGCGAGCTGTCGTTTGCGTTGGTTAAAAATACGGAGGGTTGATATGATTTATCTCTTGCGTCACGGGCAAACTGATTTGAATTTAGCTAATAGGTTTAACGGCAGTATGGAAACCAATTTGAATAAAACAGGAATTGAGCAAGCAAAGTTACAAGCCGAAAATTTAAAGGGTATAAATTTTGATGTGTGCTTTTGCAGTCCGCGAATACGGGCGCGTCAATTTTGCGAAATTATTTATAAAGGAACAATTTTAATTGACGATAGGCTTTCTGAAATAATTTGTGGTGAGTTTGAAGGAATGGAAGAAACTGCGGAAATGTTAAAGTCGTTTTATCAAGCAGTCCAAATCGGCGATAAGGGAACGGAACGATTTGATTTATTCATAGAACGTAATTGCGATTTTTGCGATTTAATCGCGCAAGAATATAAAGGTAAAAATGTTTTAATCGTCACGCACGCCGCAAACGCAAGAGTTATAAATTATTATTTCACCGGTAAACCGAAAGATTACGATTTTAAGAAAGCGGTTGCCGCCAATAACGAAATTTTAAAATTAGAAAATTGATTTTTAAAACGATTTTAAGGAGCAATCCATGTTCTCAAAAATATTAATTGCGAATCGTGGGGAAATCGCGGTAAGGGTTATTCGCGCGTGCAAAGAGATGGGCATTTCTACGGTTGCGGTTTTTTCGGAAGCTGATAAAGACGCGCTTCACGTTAGTCTTGCCGACGAAAGTTTTTGCATCGGCAAAGCATTACCCAAGGATAGTTATTTGAATATCAACAATATAATTACCGCCGCGTTGGTTTCAAAAGCGGAGGCGATTCACCCCGGATACGGATTCTTGGCGGAAAACGCCGAGTTCGCAAGAATATGCGGCGAAAATAAAATTATTTTTATCGGGCCTAAAAGCGAAACAATTTCTTCGATGGGCGACAAGGATATGGCGCGAAAAACAATGGAAAAAGCCGGTGTTCCGATTATTCCGGGCTGCGAGCTTGTCGAAAGCGTTGAACACGCAAAAAAAGAAGCAGAACGAATCGGTTTTCCGCTTCTTATTAAAGCGCGAGCAGGCGGTGGCGGCAGAGGAATCCGTTTAATTAATACGCCGGACGAATTGGAGAATAATTATCATTCCGCCGTATCGGAAGCCCAAAACGCATTTAACGACGGCTCTGTTTACATGGAAAAATATCTTACCGAGGTTAAGCATATTGAGATGCAGGTTCTTGCCGACAATTTCGGCAACGTTGTTTGTTTGGGCGAACGCGATTGCTCAATGCAAAGAAAAAATCAAAAATTAATTGAAGAAAGCCCGTCGCCGTTTGTTTCGGACGAACTGCGGCAAGCAATGATAAGTATGGCTATTAAGGCATCAAAAGCGGTTGATTATCGCGGCGCGGGAACAATCGAGTGCCTTTGCGATAAAGACGGTAATTTTTATTTTATGGAAATGAACACGCGCCTCCAAGTTGAACATCCCGTTACAGAAATGGTTACAGGCATTGACCTTGTAAAATGGCAAATAAGAATTGCGGCAAATGTCGCGCTTGACTTTTCACAAGATGAAATTAAATTTGACGGACACGCAATCGAATGCCGCGTTTGTGCCGAAAACCCGTACATGGGTTTTCGCCCGTCTGCGGGAAAGATTACGATGCTTCACACACCCGGCGGGCCGTGGGTTCGTTTCGATTCCGCAATTTATCACGGTTATTTCATTCCACCGTTTTACGATTCAATGATAGGAAAATTAATTGTAGCCGCACGCACGCGCAACGAAGCAATAAGAAAAATGAAAGCTGCGCTTTGCGAATTAATAATCGAAGGCGTGGAGCATAATTCCGATTTGCAAATGGATATTTTAGCCTGCGACGAATTTGATTCGGGTTTGCACACGACAGCTTCGCTTACAAGATTATTAAGTGATAAAGGACTGAATCTATGATTTTTAAAAAACCAAAAAACACATTGGAAGGCCACGGAAAATTTTCTGTTGCTTCTTTAAAAAATTACAACCAAAAAAGTTTTGACGACGAACTTTCCGTTGAGTGCTTAAAATGCAAAAAAAATCTATCATCAAGCGAGCTTGCGGATACGATGTATGTTTGCCCGTATTGCCATTATCATTTTTTATTGAACGTTCGCCGTCGAATAAACAATATTTGTGACAAAAATTCGTTTGAAGAATTCGACAAGGACATGGCATCGTTTAATATTATTGCTTTCCCCGAATATGATAAAAAACTTCGCAACGCTCAAATGGAAAGCGCGGAAAAGGAAGCGGTTGTCTGCGGAAAATGTACAATTAACGGTTATCCCGCCGCGATTTTCGTGATGAATCCGTACTTTATGATGGGCAGCATGGGAACGATAGTCGGCGAAAAAATTACACGATTGTTTGAACTCGCAACGGAAGAACATTTACCCGTCGTAGGATTTTCCGTTTCCGGCGGTGCACGGATGCAGGAAGGAATTTTATCACTTATGCAAATGGCGAAGATTTCGGGAGCGGTAAAACTTCACAGCGATGCGGGCAATCTTTATCTTTGCGTGCTTACCGACCCGACAATGGGCGGTGTAACAGCGAGCTTCGCAATGGAAGCGGATATTATTATCGCCGAACCGTTTGCAAGAATCGGTTTTGCCGGCCCGCGCGTTATTGAGCAAACCACGGGAAAAAAATTACCCGAGGGTTTTCAATCGTCGGCATTTTTATTAAAAAAAGGTTTTGTTGACGACATCGTTGACAGGCGGCGGCATAAAAAATATATCGGGCGTATTTTAAAACTTCACGTAAGGGAGGGCGCATTTTGACAGCATACGAACGTGTATCACAAGCAAGGGCAAAGGGACGCGCCACCACCGTTGATTACATTGAAAATATCATAGGAAATTTTATGGAAATGCACGGCGACAGACGTTTTGCCGACGACGGCTCTATTATCGCGGGAATAGGTACGCTCGGCGACATGTCCGTTACGGTAATTGGTGTGGAAAAAGGTAAAAACGTCAAAGAGCGCGGTTTAAGAAATTCCGGCTCGGCGCACCCCGAGGGATACAGAAAGGCTTTACGCCAAATGAAACTTGCAGAAAAATTCTGCCGTCCCGTAATTTGTTTCGTAGATACGCCGGGCGCGTTCTGCGGCGTGGGTGCGGAGGAACGCGGTCAAGGTCAAGCAATCGCGGAAAATCTTATGGAAATGATGACGTTGAAAACACCAATTATTTCAATTGTAATCGGTGAAGGCGGAAGCGGCGGCGCGTTGGCTCTTGCCGTTGCCGACGAAGTTTGGATGTTGGAAAACTCCGTTTATTCCGTGATTTCGCCCGAAGGTTGCGCGGCAATTCTTTGGAAAGACGGCAGCAAAGCAAATGAAGCCGCCGAATGTTTAAAGCTCACCGCAGAGGATTTATTAAAATTTGAAGTAATCGAAAAAATAATTCCCGAAGATGAAAAAATTTTTAAAACAATCAAACAAGAATTAATCCGAACATTTGAAAAAAACAAATCGGAAAAAGAATTAACCGAAAAAAGATACAAGCGGTTCAGAAAGATTGGTGCACCGAAATGATTACCGTCGTAACAGATTCTTGTTCATATTTTAAAGAAGCCGAAGCAAATGCGCTTGGTATTAAAATAATTCCCGTAAATTATTTTGCAGACGGCAGGGCTTATTTGGAATCATACAGCGACCAAAACGGCGAATTTGAGCAATTGCTTAAACACGGTTCAAAACTGTCAACTTCACAGCCTAACCCTGCGGCGTTTTTAAGTTGCTTAGAGGAAGAAACAAAAAAAGGAAACGATGTTTTATGTATAACCATGTCGTCGCGCCTAAGCGGAACTTACAGCGCAGCACACGTTGCGGCAAAAAGCGTGGACAAAAATAATATTGCAATTTTGGACAGCAGATTAATTGCAGGCGGGCTTAATTTACTTGTAAAAAAAGCTGTTGCGTTAATCAACGATGGCATGGAGCTTTCAGAAGTAATAATCAACCTTGAACAAACGCGCGAAAAAATTTCCACGGTTTTTTCTGTTGCGGATTTAAGCCCGTTGCGAAAAAGCGGACGTGGCTTCGCTAAAATGACCGCGAATATTTTAAATATAAAACCTGTGCTGCGGCTTAAAGAAGGCGTTGTTTCCTTCGGTGGTATGGCTCGGGGAAATTCCAATATTATAAAAGAATTAATAAAATCAATCAGCCCTAACACCGAAGAAGTCGTAATAAACTACATTGGAAGCGGTACGCTTTCAACGAATATTTATAATGTGCTTCAAGCCGATTATTCCGGTTTACCCATTAGTTTAAATAAACTCGGCCCTGTATTGGGAATACATTTAGGGCTTGATGTCGTCGCAGTTTCGCACATAGTACCGTAAAAAAACGAGGTGTTTTTGTGAATTTTAAACCGTTAAATATTTCCGGGCTTATTGCCGACATTCCGATAATTCAAGGAGGAATGGGCGTGGGTGTAAGTCTTTCGGGGCTTGCAGGAGCAGTTGCGAAGGAAGGGGGCATCGGCGTTATTGCCGCCGCACAAATCGGCTTTAATTTGCCCGGCTTCGTAAGCAATCCCTTTAACGCCAATCTTGAAGCGTTATCTTATCATATTAAAAAAGCAAAAGAAAAAGCACTCGGCGGCGTTGTTGGCGTAAATATTATGTGCGCCGTATCGCATTACGCCGATTATGTAAAATGCAGCATCGAAAATAAAGCGGATTTAATTATTTCGGGCGCGGGTCTTCCCTTAAATTTACCTGAATTAGTTAAAGGGTCAGCAACAAAAATCGCGCCGATTGTTTCGTCTGTTAAAGCCGCCGCGGTTCTTCTTAAATTGTGGGACAAAAAATACAGCACAACGGCGGATATGATTATTGTTGAGGGGCCAAAAGCAGGCGGTCATTTAGGTTTTACCTTAGAAGAATTAGAAAATGAAGTTGATTTTAGCGAAAACCTTAAAAAAATTATATCCGAAGTTTCCAATTATGAAGAAAAGTATAATAAAAAAATTCCAACGATTTTCGGCGGTGGAATTTTTGATAAACACGACATTGAGTATTATTTGAATCTTGGTCTTGCGGGTGTTCAGATGGCAACCCGATTCGCCGCCACAGAAGAATGCGACGCTCATGAAAATTTTAAATTTGCTTATGTAAACGCCAAGCAAAACGATGCTGTAATTGTAAAAAGCCCAATAGGCTTACCGGGAAGGGCCCTGAACAATGAATTTATACGCAAAGTCACCACCGGCGGAAAAACTTTAATCGAAAAATGCCATAGCTGCATAGCCGATTGCAATCCCAAAAACATACCATACTGCATAACAAACGCTTTAATTAATTCTGTCACGGGCAACGTTGACCAAGGGCTTATTTTTTGCGGGGATACGGTTCATAAAATAAATGAAATTACTACGGTTAAAAAATTGATGAAGGAACTTTCTCCATGCTAATTATTGTTACCTCCTTACTTTGAACCGGTATTCCCTTCATGTTAATACCCCCCGGTTGGCATGTTCATAATGATTCACTCCACTGCTTGTACAGATTATCAATACCATGCCCATGTTCTTCCGCCGTAATGATTGTCCGAGATGTGCCGCCCTTACAGAAGCAGATTAAGTGTGATGAATTGTCAATCATATATTTGTTGCGTAAGTGGAAACATTCAATTGTGCAAGCTTTATTCAAAAGCTCAACTCGTTTGGCTGCATTTATTACTTCATGGTGTATTTCTCCCCATTCATCTACATACTAGCGAATATGCCGATACCATGTTTCAGTTGTAAATATATCTCAGTCGTATATATTCTTTACAAAGTACAGCGGTTTTTTTATAATGAGCGATAGTATTAATTTAGACATTATTTAAAAGGGGGGATTTTTATGAGTTTTTTACCGGGTACGTATATGGCGGCAGAAAGAAAACGGTTTGTGATTTTTCATGCCTGTACGCTTCTAATATGTGTATTAATAAACTTCATACTTGCTATCACACTCACAATTGAATTGTATAAAAATTTAGCGGCACTTTTTATACTTATATCTTTTGTATTGTGGAACGGTATCGGCTCACTGCGGTTTTTTTACGAAGCCTATAAAGAAACTGATAGAAATAAATATTTAAATAAAAAGCTTTTTTCCGCAATTATGATTGTTTTTTTTCCATTATATTATTTATATATTTTAGTCATATTTATTTCATGGAATAAAGTCACTTAACCTAAATGCTGTTTGTGTGTCACAATAAAAGAATAGAACTTGCTTGTCCGCAAATTAATTTAGCGGATAAACAAGTACTATTTGATAAATTCAACAGCCCTTTATTTAGCTTTTTCTTTTTGGTGCTTTCTTTTCATAAAGCCAAACAAATGGTAGTGAGTACACTCGAAAAGGCAAGTAAAAATTGGCAGAAAGCAACCGATGTCATGGAAACATCGAATAATAAAAAGAAACGCGGTCATTATAAAAAGGTGAAATTGGTCAAAATTACATTTCGTCCCGACCGCATAAAAATAAGCGAGCGAAAATGTATTTCCGAGCATCCTTTCGGAACAATAAAGAGAACGATGAATGAAGGCTACTTTCTTTTGCAAGGCAAGAAGAAGGTGGTCGGAGAAGTCGCACTCATGTGTCTTGGCTACAATATGATAGTTGCCAAAAATTTGCTTGGATTCGATAAGTTGATGGAAGTAATGGCAGCATAAATAAAATTTTTATCCTTTTTATATATCCACATTAAAAAGCGTTAAATGTCCAAAAAAATATTTCACAAAACTCTTAAAAATGCACTGTTTTTAGGGTTTTCGGACGGTCCGGGGGGGTACAATTCGCGGCGATTTCATAGTAGCAGTCATTCTTACTTGGTGGCGTTGATTTGTAAAATTTACATAACCAAATTGTCCCGTTTTAAAATTAGGTCGTGTAGTAGTATCATTTACGTGCTCATTTGTAAAAAAAGTATGAAGCCACATATCAGCCGGAATTGGTCGCAAAATTTTAATATCAAAGTATCTAACCATGTGGGACGGAGGAGGATACCATAGTAGGTGATGGAGGCGCGTGATGAAGACCGCTCCACATCGGCCAAACAGTGCCTGAACTGAGTTGAATGGCAGATGCGGCAGATTCAAAGTCAGTTTCAGTTGTTTCATTGAAATTACAAATATTTTCACTCTCTTGCATCTCTAACACTATTCTCTCTCGTCGTTCCAATTAACGATTTCCATTTTATCACCATAAGATGTTATCGTTACATTACCGTCCATAAGTTACTACTCAAATACATATAAGATACTACGAGAAACAATTTGATTGACACTGAATACAGTTATAATGGTCAGTAACAGCATAATGTTACGATATGTTTTTTTGCGATTGAATTTATCAGAAAGGGGGATTATGGCACGTTTAAAGTACTAAAAAATAGCCCGTTCATGAAAACGGCAACCAAAAAAATTTCTAGGAGGAATTGCTATGCGTAAAAAAGTTTTTGTTTTTCTACTTATGTCCCTAATTATGGCATTGTCTATTATGCCGTCGGGAGTATTGGCAACAGAATTTGAAACATCGACATTTATAGCCGAAGAGTTAACAATGGAGACTATTCGGTTAAATCGTGATGCTAACCTAAGCAGTATCATAGTCGGAGAATCAACAACGGAAACCATTCGGTTAAGTCGTAATACTGACATAAGCGACATCATACCTGACGGGGTAACGCCCATTTTCGTTGAAACACTGGAAGAGTTAGAAGATGTATTGGAATTTATCGCGGCGTTTGAAAATGATTTAAGGCATGCACAACTGGAGGGCATCTCAAATTGCGCATTACTACCCACTAGTTTTTCACAATCCACCCAATCTACTCAATCTGCACAACATCATATTCATATGGAACTCGCTGAACACGCTGGCGGTACCGGTTGGGGTATGCGTATTCGTTTCAACGCTCATGTGTCATACTCAAACAATCCAAATAGAATTTTTTCAGTTTCACCATACACCGTTATGACAGGATTTGGTGTAGGCTATTCATGGACACAATTAACAGCCGGGACTACACCCGCTACTATACCAAGTGGTGGTCTTAGTTCTGTAACTGCTTGGGCTTCTGGTGTAATAGAGTGGTATGTTATACATCCCAATCTTATAACATTTCATAATATTCCCGTTTCGTTTAGTAACCGAATTGGGTGGTAGAGGAAGCATCTAATGAGTCCTAATCCTCCTGTGGTAACTCCCGAAATTATAAATTACCAAAATGATACTAGTATTTTTGATAGCCTTATTGATTCAATACCTTTAGTCCTCAATGTGATAGTGCTGATTTTTATATGTTGGTTATTGATTCGTTTATTTATGTGGCTATCAAAGAAAAAAAAGCCTTAAATAGGGCGTACTCAAAAAGTCAAAATGCCGTGTAGCACATGATTATTACTGGGTTCGCGCGTCTATGCCTTGAAACCACATGCAAGGTTTTTGAGTTGTACCGCAAAGAAACCTTGCACATGATTTTGAGATGAGGACATGCAAACCCAGTAATATTCATGTGTTGCACGGCAATTTGACTTTTTTGGTACGCTCTACTTATACTTACCCAAATCCTCCTTCATAAAAATTTGCAAATATGTATTCACGGAGCAACTGTTATATCTTTAAAGTTAAATGTAGCTTCAAAATTTTTTAGATTGCTGGGCGGTTTATAAATATTGAAATCCGCTGTCGATTTATTGAAGTTTGTAAGTTTGCTTGTTATTATATATATACATAGCCTCGGACATCTCTTTATTTCGCAAAATAAAAGGACGAAACCCTGTGAGCGTTTATGAAGTTTTAAAAAATAATTTCGGATATGATACATTCCGCGAGGGACAGGAGCCGCTTATCGGCGAAATTCTTGCGGGAAGGGACGCGCTTGGGATTATGCCCACGGGCGCGGGGAAATCATTGTGTTTTCAAGTACCGGCGTTGATGTTTAGCGGAGTTACAATTGTTGTTTCTCCGCTTATTTCTTTGATGAAAGACCAAGTAAACGCGCTTACTCAGTCGGGGATTGCGGCTGCTTTTATTAATTCTTCACTTACAGAGCGGCAGATTTACAAGGCATTAACAAACGCGCAAAACGGTGCGTACAAATTAATTTACGTAGCACCTGAGCGGCTTCTTACCACTGAATTTTTGCACTTTGCCGAAAGAGCGGAAATTTCTATGCTTACGGTTGACGAGGCGCATTGTATTTCGCAGTGGGGGCAGGATTTCCGTCCGAGTTATACGGAAATTCCTAAATTTATCGCACGGTTGAAAAAACGTCCGGTTGTTTCGGCATTTACTGCTACTGCTACACCGCGTGTACGCGAAGATATTATATTGCAACTTGAATTGAAAAATCCGAGGGTTCTTGTTTCGGGATTTGACCGCTCAAATTTGTTCTTTGAGGTAAAAAATCCTAAAGATAAATTTTCCGCGCTTACAAAATTTTTGGAACATAAAAAAAATCACTGCGGGATTATTTATTGCACCACACGCGCAACCGTTGAAAATGTTTGCGCGGATTTACAGCACAAAGGATATCACGCGTCACGTTATCATGCAGGGCTTACGGACACCGAGCGTCACACAAATCAAGATGATTTTTTGTATGACAGGGTGCAGATTATGGTTGCAACAAACGCATTCGGAATGGGGATTGATAAGTCGAATGTATCTTTTGTGGTGCATTATAATATGCCCAAGGACTTGGAAGGGTTTTATCAGGAAGCGGGACGTGCGGGGCGTGACGGCGAACCGGCGGACTGTCTTTTGCTGTACAGCCGCGGAGATGTTGCGACGAATTTATATTTAATTAACAACCCCCGTGACGTGGAATATTCCGACCAACAAACAGAAGACGCACTAAAAAAACGCAACACCGAGCGGTTACGGGAAATGGAGCATTTTTGCACAACAAGCGGCTGTTTGCGGAAATATATTTTAGAATATTTTGGAGAAACCGCGCCGGAAAACTGCGGAAACTGTGTGAATTGCGAAACAAAATTTGAAACTGCAGACATCACAACGGACGCACAACAAATAATTTCATGCGTGGTGCGAATGAGAGAACGCTTTGGTCAAAATATGGTTATCGACGTTTTGCGCGGCAATAAAAATGCGAAAATTGTAAGTTTCAGATTAGAAAAACTTTCGACATTCGGAATAAGTTCTAAAACCACCGCGCAGCTTATAGAGATTATTAACTTCTTAATTTTTGAAAATTATCTTCAAAAAACCACGGAAAAATTTCCTATATTAAAACTCGGCACCCGCGCAAGGGAAGCATTGCTCCCGAATGCGCAAGTTTTTATGATGGTGAAGTCACGCGTTCTTCCCGAAGCCGTCCATGCAAAAAAATCAAAACCCACAAAATCGGTTAACACAACATTGCTTTCCTGCTTGAAAGAACTCCGCCTGAAAATAGCAAAAGAACAAAATCTCCCCGCGTTTGTAATTTTTCACGACAGTTCTTTAACGGATATGTGCATGAAGCTTCCTTCCGGCATAGATGAATTTTTAGATATTTCCGGAGTGGGCAGCGTGAAAGCCGAAAAATACGGTGTGCAGTTTTTAGAAGTAATTAAAGAATTTTTGGAAACCAATTCCTCCAACCCTCCCGAAACCCCTTGCCCCGAATTCGACTCGGCAAAAATCGAAATTTCGCCGGAACATCTCTCTGTAAACATGATAGCCGATAAAATAAACTGTGTTCTGCTGGAAAGCGGCTACGATAAAATCAATGGCTTGCGGATTAATAACTGGCTTGTGTCAAAAGGCTTTCTTTCCGTTGTACAGCATGAAAAGAAAACCAGCAAAATTCCCACCGAGAAAGGCGAAAATCTTGGAATAACCACCGATGACCGTATTTTCAATGGAGAAACTATAAAAATAAACATATTTAACCAAACCGCACAAAAATATATTGCTGAAAATGTGATGGAAATTATCACAAACTTGTCGCATAAATAACGAGAAAAAAGCCGGGTAGGATGAAAGCTTCCTTATTTCCTGAATATGTCCACCGAATGGCTCGTCATACCGATTAAATCCTCGCGTTCACAGGTAGCAAAGTGGTATTTCAAATACAGTTCAAATGATTCATCATTCATGGCGTCCACCTCTTCATTTATGAATGAGGTGCAACCGGTTGATGCTACATAGTTCAGTCGAGTAACAGTAAATGCAGACATTAAGTCATCTATATCTTCTTTTCGGACAAGCTCAAACAAATCCTTTGGTTCAGATTTGGTTGCAAATGTTATGGGGTCAACCATACCCTTATCAATAAACTCAGGGATATTAAAAACACCATGTTTGAATCCTTGATGAAGCAGACACAAATCAGATATCACATAAGCGGTAAAAATCACACCGCCATGTTTTGTTACGCGAATCGACTCGCGGATAGCTTGTTGTTTATCTTCTTTAGTGTAAAGGTGGTACAACGGGCCCAACAGCAACGTAATGTCATATAGATTGTCCGGAAAAGCAGATAAATCCAAAGCGTTGCCTTGTGTAATGGTTATTTTCTCGCCATCTTGAGTATTCTTACGGAAAAGTTCTATATTATGCTCTACAAGTTCTACAGCGTCAACGATGTGCCCCTGTCTTGCCAACGCATGGGAATACCTACCGGTTGCAGCGCCGACCTCAAGCACACGGTCACCGGGTTTTATGTACTTCCCTATATAACGCATAGTAGTCAGAAACTCAACAGAGCCACTTTTTGTCGTGAGCCGACTATCTTCATCGTAATTACTGTAATGATCAATAATATACTGACTTGATTCCATATCACTTTACCTTTCAAAATATAAATCTTATCATTCGTCTTCCACTCGGACATCAAACGCCGTTAACGTTTCTAACCAACGCAATCTTTTAATAATATAACATGAAGGTGGAAGCGACGCCACCGCTGAGGGGTTTTAGGTCTTATTTTGATTGTATAAATCAACCAGCTCTTCTATTTGGTTTAATGCGTATTTTTTGAAGGGTTGGTTTAATGAATTAAATGCGCTGATTAATTTAGAAATTTGCTCATCCATGCCCTCATTGAACATTACCCCCTCTCCGGTGCGAAGCCAACCACTGTTTACGTTAAATTCAGCGGAAAGCAACCTTATGATACGCTCAGAGACAGATTTATTGTTAAGTTCAATATCGGCAAGATAACTGGACGAAATTGCCATGCGTTTAGAAAATCTCGCCTGAGAAAGCCCCAATGCATTTCGGACTTGTCTGATTCTTTCGTATGTTTCCATTCAACCTTCACTCCCTATAATCGTATTAATTTGATTTTTCAAACTTCTACATATTGTAACACGGTATTAATATGTTCGACAAATATTAGCATGTTAATATTGACAAAAATCAACCGCCAACGGGCTGCCGGAAACCTTACCAATAAATTGGCGATAAAAAAGCAAATTAATTTTGCTTTTCGCGTGGGCGGCATAAATTTATATGCAACCAAGCAAAAGGCAATTGATATTGTTAACGCCGTTGTAATTGCGATGATATTCTGCAATTTTTGGCTTTATTATGTAGGTTTGATTATAATGCACAATTCGACACGGCACAAGGGGGTATATTCATACATACAATTAGGCGTAAACATATAAACTGATGTAACGTTGTGTATGATGCGTGAACCGCGACCAGTAGATTCAGAGTGCTACTGTACGCGGGGGAATTGTCGTTGTCGTTTGACAATTCCCCCGCGTATAAGTTTATTTTATTTTATTTGCAAAACTTTATGAAAGGAGGAATAAGTTACTGCGTGAGACAATTGGCATTATAAGGAATAAATATTAAAATGATATTCAGAAAAACGGCAACCAAAATAAAATTTATAGGAGGAATTTTCAATGCGTAAAAAATTATTATTTGGTTTAGTTGCTTCTCTTATCTTATCTTGGCATTAATTATGTCATTTACCATGAAAGCAGAGGGAACTGTTTTAACGGACGCGGAAATTTCAGCAAGTGTCACGTCCGGAGAAGAAGTTGCGGTCAGAGAATATGTTGCGGCAGAAAACGCAAGTAGGATTCTCTCGCAGGTAATGGCCCAAATTAAAGGTGCAGAATCAAGCCAAAATATGATGGACTATCTTGAAAGCGGAAGCGTAATCACAACGTATTTGTTTGAGGATGGCTCTACTTTAACTAACGAGGTTCATTTTGAAAATGGTAAAGTCGTTGATGTTTCAACTGGCAGAGCTTCGATAATGGAGAGTGAACCACTCATAGCCGAAATTAATCCTGAATCAGGAATGACCCTATATTATCAGTATGGGAAATTGTTAGAATGCTATGATGATAATCAGACATTAGAATCTTTTCGGCATCTTATAAGGGCAAACTATATTGCCGCAAACCCGGTTTTTTGTTCTGAAACAGGTACACAGCTTCACAGAAATACTACCGTTTATGACAATTTAACGCGAAATGTTTATGTTTACGATATGGACGGCAATGTAACGGTAACGTCTTATGATGACAAAATGATAACCATTAATGTGTTTGACGAAAACGGAAATGTAATAGGAGAAAAAACCATGAGCGTTTCAGAAGACCTTGAACGCCGTGAGAGAATCCGGGTAGAGCGATTAAGAAATGAGGGGATTATTTACGATTGCGAAGAAACAGGCGAACTGCTTTACAGAACCACTACCATTTTTGACGACTTAACACGCAATGTTTTCGTATATGATAATGATACTGTGACGGTAACATCTTATGATGAAAAAATGGTAACTTGTTATATGTATGACGAAAATGGAAAAGAGAAAGAAGTAACCCTAAGCGTAGCAGAATTTATCGACCTTAAAGAGATAGAAATTGGGGTTATTTATGATTTCGATAAATCAATCGCAATTGAAATTCAAATGAGTTCATCATTTAGTGAGTGGCCTGTTTTTAGCGGTACGCATCATACGCCGCCATCTTCTAGCCCTGCAACCGGGCCACCGATTGGGGGCGTATGGTATAATGTTCCTTCCAGCATGGCTAGATACTTGGATATTGGAATCAGACAATCAATTCCAGCTGACCTTTGGCTTCATGCTTTTTTTACAAACGTGAACGGCAAAGAAAAAGGGGGGTTCCGCGAAGGAAAGCCCTTTTTTTGTGGCTAATTTCTCCGCGCTTCCGCTTGGGAATTACTTAGTCGTAGCAGTAGCGTCAATTACCGCGGCCGGCAATGCTGTACTTTTTTGAATGTTTATCGTCATACGCGGTTGATATTTAACTGTAACTTAGATAAAGTACAATTCACTATATTTAAAAAACAAGAAAGGTTTTTAAAATGAAAAAGCTTACTTTATCTATTACGGTGGCGTTATTACTTTCCTTTGCGTTGATTAATTCGGAATTTGCCAACGAGACAATCCATTTAACGGTTGACGATGCGCCTGCGGTATCTGAAAAGCAACCGCTTGTTCCTGCGCGTGATATGTTTGAAATATATTCGTCGCTCCTTCCCGAGCCTGCCGAAACGCGGCTTGTAAACGAAGACGGTGAACTTTTGGATACTCTTCTTTTGCGCGTGGACGGTGTTGAACAGTCCCGCCTACTAGAGGCGGTTTTTTCCAGCGGGCGCATATGGTTTGACGCGGTTGAATTTGCGGCGGCACTGTCATTGGCTCGTCCACCTCAAGGGCGACAATCTCTTTTCGGGTTATGCGAGCATTACGATTTATTTTTTGATTTTGACAGACATAGCGGGATAATTAATTTATTTACAGGGCATACACGTCCCAAGCAGCTTCCGCCGGCGGGTGAGCGTCATGCACTTATGCGCATAGAAGATGTTGCGGCGTTCGGAGATTGGCAGCAACCTAATGAACTTATTAAAATGCGGGCAATCGCGGATTTATTGTGGGAGCGAGACGCAGTGTTTTCCATTGCATGGGTTCCTGTTTTTGTGCGCCCTTTGGATGATTACCGCAATGACCCTCGCGATTATACCCGTTATAACATGGAATTCGTTTTTACGATAGATTACTGGTTAAGTCGCGGCGGGGAGCTGGGATTGCACGGATACACCCATCAGCGCGGTACTCAAAACAGTATTGGAGGGCATGAATTCGGCACAGGGGTAAGCGACGAGGATACAATTCAATCTTTTGAACAGCAACTTGCTGCGACGGCACATTTCGGATGGACCGCGAATTATTTCACATTCCCCAAGCATATCGGGACACGAAGGCAATTTGAAATAGCGGGTGAGTTTTTCGATGTAGTGTGGCCTCACCCGTACAGCCGAGCGATTCACGACGCGTATCGCGTACAACAAGGCGACCGGGAAGTTATATTTTTTAACACACCTCAAGACCACACCCACAGTGAATCCGACGAGGATGTAGCCGCAATGATACGACGAATAAACGGCGCGGGCGAAATTGCGAATTTCTTCTTTCACACCCACCTTGAATACAATTTTATGACAATTGAGAGAGACGAAACCGGCAAACCGACAGTTATACACGACACAAATTCCCCGCTGCACAGAATCCTTGACGCACTTAAAGAAAACGGCAGGGTTGTGCGTTCGCCTTCATACTTTGTCAGATAGTTATAATTGAAATGTTACTAAAAAGGAGCTGTGCATATTGCACAGCCCCTTTCTTTTTTATAACAATGCTTTTATCCGTTGCCGTTGCCTACTTTTAAGGCACTTACGTCATGACCTACCAGCCACCTTTGGAGAGTAGTCAAGTCTTGCAAGCCAATCGTGTTTGTAGCGTCCATATCTGCGGCAAATCTGCAGAAGTTGTACTCGGCTTCAAACTGTGTCCTTAAATCATCATCATTAGCTAAAGCGAGCCATCTTGCAATAGCCGTTGCGTCGGCGGAGGTTACTCGTCCGGTTTGTGTTACGGCACCCAAGACGAAGCCTGCAACCAAACCAACCGTCGGGGTGAGGATAATACCGTTGAACCCTACGGCATCAAACATCAATTCTTCAACCGTTACGAATACTGAATTACTTCCCCCGCCCAAGCTATTGGTTCTTATGCGAACAGTTACATCGTGAGTTACAGATACTGCATCACTGCCCTCCTCGTACACATCGAACCCGACACTTAATGAAATTTCCAACAAATTATTAACGGGTGCGTCCGCAACATTAATCGTAATTGTTGCTCCCGTGAAATCCCCTCCGTTGAATTCATCTTCCACATCAACAGATAATTTCATGTTTTGCTGAGGATTACCCGGCCATTGAATTGTAAACGTGCCATCCCCTAATACCCAGTGCGCCGTAACCGTTACGGGCGCGTCCGGCATTATGAATTTAGAAGCTGTTGGGCAATCATCGACTAAGAATACCAATTCTTCGCTGAAAGTTTGAACCATATCCAACGCTCCGGGTGTAGTTACATAACTGAATGCGCTCGGCGTGGTTACGGAGAACAAACTCATTTCGGAAACTTCAATTTCTCCCGTCCAGTGCGAGAAGATGAATCCGGGACGCGTGCCGGCATAAAGAGTTACTTCTTCATCTACATCCGCAGGGTTGGGGTTAGCACTTGCGTTGGTGCCGCCGTCAACTATTTTTATGGGGTTAGCAGTAGCGGATACCGGCTCATACTCTGGAACTGCGTTAACAGGGCCGTCGGGCATCACGAATGTGTTGGCGGTTGCCATCGCCAAGTTCGGGTCTGCCGCTGATGTTATTATCCATTCCTTGAAACGATAACCCTCCGGCGGTGTCGCGGTAAAGGTAAGGGTAACGGTGTCATCTACCACCGCAGTGGCCGGAGATGCCGTACCGCCTGTTACAGTAATGGCGTGATAATCATTCCAGTTTGCCGTTACAGTAATATCGTGTGAAGGCATTATAAATGCTGCGCCACTTTGCAACGTCGCACCGGTAATTTCTACATCATCGGATGACCAGTTTGCAAACCGTTTACCGGCCGGGGCAGCTCCCGCATTAAGTGTTATGGGGGCACCTGCTTCGGCTCTTTGGCTGGGTGTCGCACCTTCGCCGCCGTCGATTATCGTGATGGCGAAATCGTCTTGGGTTTGCTGCCAAGTGGTTGTTAGGTTTACATTTACCGTTAAGTTTCTGGAAACACCCTCGCGGGTTACGGCCACGGTGAAGTTACCGGTAACCGGAGGAACGTCCGTTGTCGGGCGTGTGCCTGTAACTTCTATTGCATTGGACGCATTCACAGCTACCGAAACATACGGTGCAAACTCGACAGGTACGTTACCTAAGGTGATATCGCCCGTTGCGCTACCGCCTACGGTTACAGTCCTCAAAAGATTATCATTGTTTATTGTTACAGATTGCGGGGTAAGGTTAAATGATATACCGCCCGCTTCTTCACCGCGGATTTCGATATTGTTAATAGAAGTGTTACCGCTGGTGAGATTGCCCAGCCCGTTAAATACCACACGCAGATGAACCATAGATTGGTTATCTAACGCTGCGGGCAATACGAAGTTTGTATAGCTCGCCGCATCCGGATGTTCAAGTGCATCATAGGTGTCACTGCCGACGCGATAGATATCACGATCTGAACCTTCTATGCGTACCCACGTTCCGCTGTCATCAAGATATGCAAGGAAGAATGCGTTGGGACCGCTTCCTGTGGATTTTTGTCTGGCGGTGAAAGTAATGTTTTCATAGCCTGTTGTGGGGAAGCTCAACTGGAATGCCGACGCGTTTACAATGCCGACTCCGGATTCACTTGCGGGCCGCCATCTTGTCGGAGTTGTTACCAGCGAAGCGTTATTAAATACCACGGGAGTTCTGTTCGTACCGGCAAAACCGATTAGAACTTGAGTGTTGTTATCCCGTGCGGTAAGTCGGAATTCTTCCGCGAAGACTCCGCTTGTTCCTACGAAATGGGAATTTGCCGGTGTAGTGTTATTTTCTGCTGTGGCATTTAATTGCGGACGCACCAGCCCTGCCAAAAGTGTCCTGGGGTCAACGGGAATTTCTTCAAAGTCCGCATTAACATTTGCTACTCCGCTGCCTGCCGGCATGTTGAATGTGCCAACAGCTCTAAGCCTGTCGGACGAAACAGTCAAGGTGAACGTAGCCGCTCCCATCGCCGATAATGTCGCGCCTGCGTTTGCAACAAAGCGTTGCCCGTCAGGTGCTGTTATGGTTACGGAAATCGGTGTATTTGCAAATTGCGCTCCGGACGGGGTTACTTCGATTTCTGCATCTACCGCTCCTGCACCTGTTACCGTTACATCTACTTCATGTAACGACGGTCCGTTCCATGGGTCGTCACCGCTGTAGCGGGGGCGTACCAACTCAAACAGTTCGTTGCTTACACCGGGGGAATCGCCGGTAGGCGGTGCATATCTTACCGTTGTAAAGTCGTTTAAGTTGCTGGGGCTGTTTCGGATTACATTTGTACCTCCGACATTATCCCATGCACGACGAACGGCTTCTTGGTTGGATATACGATGCGCGGGTGCACCTTGGAAGTTTGCTACGCTGTCGCGCGGGCCGTCAGCTTCATTCCACGCACCAACAAGGTCGATTAAAAATGCTCTTTCATCGTTGGTTATTGTGTTGGAGAGACGGGCAGTTCCCACGACAATTGCTGCGCTGAAATTACGGTTGCTGAATACCATATCCATTTCGGCATCCCAAGCAGGAATGGTATAACGCGCGCCGGTGGTGTTTTCCTGCTCCGTTACAATTAACAGAGATGTGCGCGGCGGCATTGTAAGTTTGGCTTCATCCAATTCATCTTCAAACACAAGTACTTCCCACGGGAATACAGTGTTGGGCTGACCAACCGGACCGTCTGATAAATTCTGAACTTGCAACGATAATCCTCTCAGGTCAAACGGAGCGTTTGTCGAGTTGTAAAGTTCGATAAACCCGCGTGAAACGGCTTGGTTGTTGGTCATGGCTCTACCGTACATTTGGTTAATAAGCAGACCAGTCGGAATATCCATTTCCTCTAAAGAAGCATTTACGGTAATTTCTCCGCCGCCTTCGGGCATTGTGAATGTCGCGGTTGCGGAAAGCCTGTTTGCGGCCATACTTATCTCACTTAGAGTCGGAATCGTTGTTGTTATGGTCGGCGTTGACACTAAGCGATGCCCAATCGGTGGTGTTATTGTTACGGTCATTCCCGTACCTGCCGGACGCGCTCCCGACGGAGTTATTGCCGTAAAACCGGCCGCGTTTCCTGCTACCGTTACTAAATAATTGGGCACGGGCCACGGACCATCCGCACGGCGGCGCGGACGGAATGCTTCCAGCTCCTCGCTACTTACGCCGTCGGCCGCGTATCTGACTGTCCTAAAGTCTTCGTTGTTTCTGCGCCTGTTCCGGATAACATCTTCATCCCACCTGCGACGGATGGCTACCTGATTAGATATGCCGCTTGCCGGGCTGATTCCGCGGAAGTTTACTATCATGTCGCGGTCATTATTAAGACCATTCACCGCACCAACCAAGTCAACCACGTTTTCCATTTCGGCTTCGGTTATTGTGTCCGAAAGACGGGTTGTTCCGTTAACAATTGCCGCGCTGAAATTACGGTTGCTGAATACCATATCCATTTCGGCGTCCGAAGCGGAAATGTTATAACGCGTGCCAACAGTATTCGATTGAGACGTAACAATCAACAGAGACGTTTTCGGCGGCATTATTGTGTCGGTCAGTTCTTCGCTGAAGTTCAGAACTTCCCACTCATGAATCTCGTTATTTATACCATCCGGGCCATCCGCAATATTTTGAACTTGCAGCGAATGTCCGGCTAAGTCAAACGGTATATTCAACGTGTTATAAATTTCGATAAATCCGTGTGAAACGGCATTATTATTTGCCATTGCCCTACCGTACATTTGATTGATTACTACAGTTTGCACGAAAGGATCTTCTACTAATGTTGCATTGACGGTAATTACTCCGCCATTAGCGGGCATTAGGAAAGTTCCGATTGCGTTAAGACGGCTTGAACCTACGGTCAAGTTGAATTCGCCGGCCGCTCCCGTTACCGGAATTGCTGAACCCGGAAGCCCTGCGAAGCGTTGTCCTACCGGTGCCGTTACGGTTAAAGTCATCGTGGTACCTGCCGGACGGTTGCCCGAGGGGGTTACGGCAGAATATTCCGCAGCCGTTCCCTCAATTGTTACTTGATACCCTGCTTCGGCAGACCATCTTGGCTCTCCGCTGTGACGCGGGCGGAATCTTTGCAGTCGTTCGTTGGTTATTCCGTTATCGCTTGTGGCTCCGCCGGGGGTAATTCCGACGTATCCGACGGGATATCTGTAATCTATCGCGGTGAAGTCGCTATTATTGTTCCGTGTGTCTCGGAAATTAACACGGCGTGATGCCAAATGCCGTGAATAACCAATATTTGCCGTGTTAAGGAAGTTATGCGCCCAGTCGTTCGGCCATATTCTGCCTTGTGTACCCACCAAGTCAACAATTCTTTCGAATATTTCCGAATCGGGAATTGCCGCGCTGTTTTGTGACGTGGGTGCGGGCGAAGTGAGCGGTTCTGTACCAAGTACAAGAGCCACACTCATATTTACATCGTTAAATACCAAGTTCCAAGCGATATCCCAAGTTTGAATGGTATAACGTGGCGTGTGACCCGCAACAGAATTATTGTTTACGTCGGCCCCTTGGCTGACAATCAACAAAGAGCGGTTTGCGGGAATGGTTCGCCCATTAAGGTTAAGCACTTGCCATCCAACCGGTGTAATATTTGCCGGGGAATTTGCCGCAATATTTTGAACTTGCAACGAATATCCATCTAAGCTGATGGGCGAGTCCGTCATGTTAACAAGCTCGATGAAACCGTGTGAAACCGCGTTGTCGTTCGGAGTTGCACCGTGACCATATACTTGGTTGATTAATACATCACCAAGAATAGCGGGCTGTTGCGGCGGCATCACTACATTGACCGTAACATTCCTTGTGACGGTAATCGGAGGCCCTGCGTTGAAACCGAGTACTCCCGTCCAAGTAAAGCTTGTTATATGCGCACCCGTTGGTGTAAAGGATACAGGTAATTGATGCGCGCCGAGTGTAGCCGGCACTTGAGCCCCGTTTACCCAAGCCCAGTTACCTGCTGCCGGAGCGGATACACCGCCCGAAAGCACGGAAGCAGACAGCGGCTGGCCAAGCGTAATGTTTGCCGCGGTCGGGAAAGTAAGCGGCGGCGCCACTGCTCCGGACACGGTTATAGTTACAACTTGCGTCACAACAAAGAAGTTGTTTTGGTTTGTGGGGACAAATCTTAGAACATGACTGCGCGTTCCCACGTTACCCACAGGGGTATCCGAATCTTGCACCCATTCAAACTGACCCGGCGTACCGCTGCCGTTACTGATAGGCAGAAGCGAACCAAGTGTTTGGCCGAACTGCGCCGTTAAATTAGTCGGCCAGTTTACGGTTGGGTTGACTCTTGTATCCGGAGTCCATACTGCGCCTAAAACAACCGAACCCGCAGGCATTTCAAATGTGGTAATCGGGCTGTCAGCGGCGGCGAGATTTGAAACTGTGAAACCGGACGGAGCCCCTATAACAGTCCATCCCACAAAAACGAAACCATCGCGATGACCCGCGTTAACCGAAACATACTGATTTTCCGGGAACAGACCCGAACCGTTTAATGGGCTGTTTAATGGGCCTGCGCCATCATACGCATCGGTTACAGCTAACGCGAAAGTAGACATTGTTGCGGGTGCCGAACCTGCAACGGTTCCTTCGGGTAAACCCCCACCGTATGAAAGATGGTTAGCTCCCGTTGTTGTACTATGAGACACTACCGCATTGTTAGTACGCCCTGAGGGCATACCCGGCCAAGCTGTTGCGCCAATCGTGGGTCTGAATTGTCCCCATCCGCACCTGTTGCCTGCCCAGGGAACAGAAATAACTCCTTCTGCGTCTACGGTTATATGCAAAAATCTTCCGGCGGAGTTATTAGATATATTACTCGCCGCTCCGTTGTTAAGAATAATAGTGTAATCGCCCGCCGCGGGTATGCTCACTTCCCGGGGCATCGGCTGAAGCAGACCGTGAACTTGGTCACTTGTGGTATGACCCGGGCCCATCCACGCGGCATGTGTAAGAGTAGCAGCGGTGATGGTGCCGCCGGGGCCGCCGCCGGTGCCGGCGGGGAAATTGCCTCCTGCCGGGTTACCGGGTACTTGAAGAGCGGGGGCAATGGTGGGATTCTGCACGATATTTAATAACATCGGCCATGACGGTGGTTGGAATTTCCTCTCCCATGTCGCGGTAAAGCTTACGGGGCCATCGGGCATAATAAAGTAGGTTATTGACGCGTTCGGGTTTGCAAGCAGACTTACATCGGGGCCTTCCCATTTGTCAAAGAAGTAACCGGGTGCGCCTGTTCCCGCAAATAATACCACGCGTTCACCCACAGCCTGCGGACCGTGACCGGAATGACCCGTTCCGCCGTCTACTATGGTTACACCGCTTACACGGTTCCAGTTAGCCTGAACCGTAACCGCAACTGTCGGAGACGGCATGGAGAAAGTAGTCGGGCTTTCGTTACTGTCGTCAAGAGTTACACCGCCGGATATAACAACCCAATGTGAGAATTGGAACCCGGGATTTATACCGGCATCTATGGTAACGGTTTGAGTCGCTGTAGCGGGGCTTGGCGACGCACTTGAATTATTACCGCCGCCCATTATAACGGTGTGACCGGGTTCAACCAAGTCGGAAGCCCAATCGCCGTCACCGCTGAAACGCGGACGTACAACATTCAAACGTTCGGCATTTATTCCGCCGGAACCTGAACTGTAATTAATCGGTTCAAAGTCTGCAGAGTTTACTCGTGTGTTACGGAAATTTATGCGGCGTGCCGCAATTTCGTTCGAGGTGCGTTGCGCGGGATTATCGCCCAAACGGTGAGTTACCGTTTCTGTTCCGTGAACTACACCCACCAAATCATGCACGTTGCGCCAATCCTGAATGCCGAAAACCGTAGGCAAAGGAGTTGTTTGGCTTACAAGTGCCACGCTTAACGAACGGTTACTTAATGGCTGATTCCACGACAAATCCCAATTTTCAATGGTATGGCGCGGAGAAGCGGCTGTGCCTGCCGTACTTACCACAAGGAAGGAAGTACCCGGTTCCATAGAGGTATAAGGAAGATTAAGCACATTCCATCTGTTCTCGGCTTGATTCCAAACCTGTAACGACCACCCGCCAATGTCCACATCCGAACTTGTCGGGTTGTACAGTTCTATAAAACCGTGAGATACGGTATTGTTTGTTCCCGTACCCTGTCCGTAGACCTGATTAATCATCACGGTAGGCATCGACGGAAGCACGCCCATAGCATCTCCGAAACTTGCCGTTACGGTTATTTCGCGGTCGGGCATTATAAATGAAGTAATCGGGTTTGTTCTGTCGGCAAAGACAACCGCGTTCGGCGGGTCAACTGTCCAGCCCGTAAACGCTTGAGTGGCGTGTACGCCCGCGTTAACTGCAACACGGCGGCCTTCGGGGAATCTTGCCTGCCCTGTAATCGAGCCGTCTGTTGAAGGAACTGCTGCATAAGAACCAACTACGGTTAACCGGAAAAGGTCAACTATGCTTCGCGGAATATGCCCGGCCGGTATACCCGCCGCAGGGTTTTGCGGGGTTTGCGCGTCTCCGGCGCGATATGAGACAAATACATTGTCTGTCCCTTCACGGGATGATACGCGTCCGTGCGGATGCTCCGGCCGGTTATCCCAACTGATATTCCTGAAAGTGCTTGGGCTGGTAACGGTACCATCTGCATCAACCGTCACATGCACAAACCTGCGCCCGGACATATCAAGTCTTAAACCGCTGTCCCGTCCACTGGCAAGTATAAGGGTGTGCTGACCGGGACCGGTTACGTTCAGTCTGCTGTTGGTGTGACCGAAAGGCTCTGTATATCCTACAGAAGCGGTAGAACCATATCTGATATGCTGCCCGGGTACCCAAACAGCATGGGTAAGGCCCGGCTCATTCGCAACAGCCTCAAGTACCATCGGGAATGGGTTACTGCCTTCAAGCCGTAACCAATTCGCCGTAAATTCCACGTCTCTGTCCGGCATATAGAAGTAGGTTATCGGGGCGTTGCGGTCGGCAAGAAGGTGTACATTGTGACCTCTCCAGCCGTCAAAGAAATGACCGTCAATTCTGTATCCGGCGAAAAGAATTACCCTATCACCTTCATTATAAATGCCTTGCCCCGATTGGTCGGGATTAGCGCGGCTGCCGTTTACGGTTACACTGTAACGGGCATCCCAGTGTGCGCGAAGAACAATCCCTTCCGTAAGACCGGCGGGCATAGTGAAATTTGTTGTACGGTGGTTGATATTTGCAAGCGATACGCCGCCTTGCTCAACCTCCCAGTGCGTAAACACAAAGCCGTCGTTATAACCGGCACTTATTCTTACTGTTTGACCCGCGTTTGCCGGGTTCGGGGTTGCACCGGCACCTATTCTGCCGCCGCCGAGTATGGTTATATGACCTGCCGCGGGGCCGCCTATTGGACCGTCTCCGCTCCAGCGCGGGCGCACTTGTTCCAAACGGGCGTTGGTTATGCCGTTTGCATTTGTAGCGAAATTAGGTCTTCTGTTTGCGTAACCTGTGGGATATCTGTAATCAATTCCCGTGAAATCGGTTTCGTTGCATCGTTTGTTTTGGTAATCCGTCCGCCGTGCCGCACCTTGCCGCCACATACGGAAAGCGGGGCCTTCGCCCAAGAAATCAGGCAGCGGGTCGGGGGCCGGGGAGTTTACCGCGGTCACCAAATCAAGCACATTCTCCCATTCATTTCCGGCGATTGGGTGTGATAAAAGAGTAGTATTACCCACGATTGCCACGGTTAAAGAGTTATGACCGAACAACCGGTTCCAGCCTATATCCCACTCTTCGTCCGGAATGATATAACGGGGTGCATGACCGGCGGCGGGGTTTGTGTTGGTGTTTGCTCTTGCGGTACTTACTATAAGGAAGGAGCAGCCCGGTTCCATAGTATGTCCGCCGGGAATATCATACTTACGCCAAGTACCGTCGGCATCGTTCATTATTTGAATCGACATTCCGTTAAGGCTTACAGGATTGTCTGTCGGGTTGTGCAGCTCAATAAAGCCGTGAGAAATCGCGTTATCTCCCGCTTCAAGACCTTGCCCGTGAAGCTGGTTAATAATAATGGTTGGTTCGGGAAGCACTTTCGCTATCGGCACAAAGTTTGCCGACACGGTAACGGGCCTGTTTACCATTACAAAGAACGCTTCTGTGGGAGATTCGGGCCCTAAAATACTTACATCTTCCGATGTCCAGCGGTCGAAAGTCATTCCTACAGGTGCCATTCCCGCAGTAAGGGATACAATATCGCCTGCGGCGGCAGGGTTGGGGAATGCGCGGTAGCCCATTACACCGCCGTCTATGGTGATTGTATGAAGCGAACCCGCATTTGCGGGCCATGCGCCATCATCAATTGAGCGCGGGCGATAGTGGTTGATTTCCGCAAATGTTAAGTCGCTGTACCTGATTTCTTCAAAATCTGCCCAGTTGTCACGGGTGTTCCGGAAACCAATCCGGCGAACAGACGCGCTTTGCGATATGCGCCACGCCGCCTGCGGACCCCATACATTGTGTACCTGGTCACGCGGAGCATTACTATTTCTTGCGCCCACCAAATCGAGAATACTGTTTTGTTGCACGGTTGTAATTACAGGGGATAACCGGTCTACGCCCCTTACAAGAGCTACGGATATATTCCTGTTGCTGAACTGCAACGGCACCGCCATGTCATATTTTTGAATTACATAGCTTGGCATATGAGTGCCGGTGCTACCGTCGTTGTACCATCCGTTACCACCTTTGCTTACTATCAGGAAAGAATGTCTCGGAGGGATTTCGCCGCTAAGCGGAAACTCTCTCCATTCAGTGGCTGTCAGGTTTGCCGGTGCGTTGTTACCGATGTTTTGTATTTGAATAGAAGTACCGTTTAAGTTTACGGGTACAGTCCACGGGTTGTACAGTTCGATGAATCCGTGGGAAACTGCGATGGTTCCGCCTTGCGCGCCTTGACCGAATACCTGATTGATTATCGCGCTGCGCTGCGGTGTAGTGCTGTAACTTGCGGTAACGGTAAGAGAGGAAGCAGTTCCTGTCGCCGAAGCGGTAGGCCTGATTGTAATTGTTCTGTCTTCCAATGTTCCGCTAACGAGCTCAATACCTGTACCTAAAACCCATTCACGGAACTGATTTCCGGGAATATCGTTAATGGTAACGGTAATCGGCATATTTTGCAGATATCTCGCGCTGAAATTACCTATGGCAAAGCCGGGGGCACCTGCAACGGTTCTGTCGTAATCCGCCAAATTGCCCCACTTGTATAAATCATTGCGAACATGCGCGCCCGCAACGTCAAACCAACCGATATCGTTTCTCGTCGGTGATGTTGCGGAAGACCCTTCCGTTATACGCCAATTAATACGCGAATAGTTTCCGGCGGCTCCCAAACCTCCGGTCGGGCCGGGCAAATGCTCACGCCCGAACGCTCCCGAGCCGCTGATACTTCCATTCGGCGCGGAACGAGAGAAATACGCACGCATATGCTCAATAGAGTTACGTGCCATTCCGCCGGGCGCAGTTGACGGTGCTGCGCGCAATTTTAAAACATTTTCCTGATTTCTTAGTGCTACGCCGCTAACACTGTCAGTGTTCGGACCGCGAAGGGAGTGGGGCGGCCATCTGTATGGCATCTGTTGATTATTCCAAGCACCGGCACGCTCTGCCATGGAAGCGTTACCCGTCGCTGTTATCCACGGAGCCAAGAAAGGCCCGTGCCTCATACGCGTATTGGTATAAACCGTTGTAGCGGGCTCGCCGAATACACGGGCAAATACGGAATTGCTGCCGCGTCCTTGTTCACCTGCGGTAATAAGCAAGCCCCAACGCATATGGTGTCTTCCGATAGCAGGAGCTGAACTGCCGCCCAAAGAAGCAAACGCAGCATACTCATCAATTATGTTTTCCGCTCTTGCCGGGTGGAATGCAGTACCCGTGTAAGTGGAATAACGGGCTGCAAATGTGTTTCTGAAAGTCGGGTTTTGTAAAAGTACGCGGAATAATCTCGCGGCGTTCTCTGACCTGCCCAAATCGAAAATGCTGAAAGGCAAGCCCATATCAACGAAACCACCGCCGGTACCGTCTCTTCCTTCTCTGTTGTTCCAGCAGTCGGAGCCGGAGCCGTGACGGCAGCTTGCTACGCAGGAGGGGCTTTTCATTGCGGTAAAATACGTTAACATATCGTTCGCACCGTGGAAAACAGCATTGTCGAAGTCTTGTACTATAAAACGCCATCTGCGGTCCGCACCGTGTACGCCGGGCATATACGAATTGGATCTCCACGCTTCAAAGTTATTGCTTATCCAGTCCCAGTTTTCAAAATGCATACCGATAATAAACATGTCGATTAAATCGTCCATGCACATGAGGGTATCAAGGTATTCATACCATTCGTGTGTCAGGTGGTTTCTGCCGGCGTGTTGATTCGCCGCACCTGTGAGGGGGTGAGTTGCGGGAATTATTCTGGCATAACCGTCGTGGTCGCCTATTGTTGCAGCTGTAGCATCTCCCGCGGACCTTCTGCGGGTTCCGCCGGCGACTTCCGTACTGTTATCGGTACGGATTCCGCGGCTGTTGGAGCCGCTTGCAGGCCAAACAATGTGTTGGGTTACATAATTTATCCAATCGCCGTCAGCTATCATTTCAATTTCGCTGCGGGGCAAGCCGAATACTTCACTTATTAATGCTTCGTGCCTATGAGATTGTAAATTGTGCATTCCCCAAAACTCGCCGTTTATAAATACCGCACCGAATGTGGCGTTTTGTACCATGGGGCGCAAAGGATGCGACATTCTGTGTACAAGTACGTCCCGCAGGTCGGTACCTTCGGTATCGCCATTTCGGACTTGAAGATGTCTGAAAGTATTCAACTCTTCGTTTGCCGCGTAAAAATGCCGGCGGGTATTTGGTATCAAAGCGGGGCCGCCCGGTATTCCAACGAAATCGCCGTCGCCCTGGTTAAAATTAAGCCGTATTGAACGCAACGGGAAAAACCTTGTCCAGTTACCGAATATCCAAGCATTTGCGCGTTGATTGGTAACAATACGATTTTGTTCGTCAAACACTTCGACGTTTACAATCTGCCTTGAACCGCTTGCGTTATCCCAAACATTCATACCACGGCCGGCTACACAAGAGCTTGCAGACTGACCGCAACCGCAAGTGGTGGGGTTGCCTGTGTGTCTTGGTACTTCAAGTCCCCAGCCGTTACCGTTATTGTTACCGGGGTGAGTGGGTAAACCCGGGGCAAGCGGCGGAGCGGGATTGCCGTCCCAGTCCCTGCCGTCCCACATACCGGCTCTTATTTGAGATTCCCAGTTATAATAGTTAACATTAACCCAGTGGTTTGGGTTTTCCCTTTCTCTTGCAGCAAAGGATTGCATTCCTCTGTCCCAGTTACGGTACCAGCCCCTAACCGGGTGAACAAAATCAGAGGGGTCGGTAACAATGGAGAGGATTCTTATACCGTTCCAGTTCATATCGGGACGGTTTACAATAAAAGTACCGGTTGTAGTATTACCGCCCACACCGTCTAAATCGAACGCTCTGGCGCGGACTACCATACCGTTGTAAATTTGGGTTGGCACATAGTATCCGTTGCTGGATACGGTATGTGCGGGAGGGCCGGCGGCGGCTACACCGTCAACTATGGGAGCGGGTACGCGGGCGTTCTGTACTGTGGGGGGTGATGCAGCGGTGCCTCTGCCGCCGGCTCCATTTCCACCAACGCGGTTAGGCGTAACATACGAACTGTCTTCATCGTCGGCGTTTTGGGACCACCCTACGTTCCAAGGCGCGGGGTTCGCTCTGCCTACGCCGCCTACGGACATTGGGCTGTTTGTATGAACGGCGGCATCACCGGTACCGTGACCGTGATTAATTGTAATGGTGGAAGTAGGCAGAAGCAAAAGCGAACATCCGCAAGTCGGGTTAGCGACATGCGGAAAAACGTGAGAAGGGCCGTAAGAAGAACGGCCATTAACAATAGGCCCGCAAGTACGCGGTTCGCTGCCGTCCGTAGTAAAGCGGACATCCGCACCATGCCCGTGAATGCTTAGGTTAAATGCCGTTTGGTAAACTCCGCCGGAATGAGAAAGCCTGGGTGCGGGCGGAACCCCTACAAACATCGGGGCAATTAAAAATAATTCTTCTTCCTCTTCATTTTCTTCGACGTCTTCCTCATCGTCGAAGTCGATTGCCGGGGGAGAAGTCGTCTCCACAGGCGGCAATCCGATGTCGAATGAGCTTTCGCTTGTAACCCCGTCATTCGCCGCCACGGGTGTAACCGTAAACGACGATAACGCCATCACAAACGCCAACACTAACGACAACATGCGTTTGATTTTTGCATGTTTTTGCATGATAAATATCTCCTCTCAGTTCCCCGTAAACCTATACTTTCGTGAAATTGTATAAATTCACGGCAGTATAGCATTTACTTTTGTTGATTATTACCATAATACATTTTATTGCCGTTTTATTCAAGTGTTTCAATGAAATATTTTATGTAAATTTTATGCTTTTTTTCCAATTTAGAAACGCAGTCGTTTTATTATGAAAAATTGCGTTTCAAGCATTAAAGCCATATTGAAAAATAACCATATTCATGAGTGCCGCTTCCATGATGTAATTTCCCCTCGGACATTAAAGTATTAAATGCGTTTTTCATATCGTGAAGTATGGAGTTCGGTACATTTAAATCATGATGTGCAGGGAAAACACTTGTTATTGGCAATGCTGCTATTCGTTCTATTGATTTTAAATAAGCAACAGGATCAGTAGACGGAAAATAAGCGAACAGTGTTCCGATGTAAACCAAATCGCCGGTAAAGAGATATCCTCTGTTCTTTTCATAAAAGCACATGTGTCCCGGAGAGTGCCCCGGCGTATGTAGCACCTGTATAACGCGCCCTCCTATATCAATAATATCGTTATCTCTTAAAACACGTGTGGGTGTGCCTTGAAACATTTGATAGTTATCAATATCAAAACCTTCCGGCAAATCACAATCCTCTACAACAAAACCTTTAATTTGTTCCCGGGTTAACGGAAACTCACCATTGAGCCAGTTTATTTCATTTTCATGAGCGTAAAACTCGGGGAAAAATTTATGACCACCTACGTGATCCCAATGTATATGAGTTGCGACAGCTATAATAGGATTATCAGTAAGTTTACGTACTTGTTCATATATATTTTCAATCC
This sequence comes from Defluviitaleaceae bacterium, assembly GCA_009779835.1. Lineage (GTDB taxonomy): Bacteria > Bacillota > Clostridia > Lachnospirales > WQUN01 > WQVC01. The sequence goes on from WRBD01000017.1 coordinate 50,350, forward strand.
CAAGCCCGGTGTCAATTAGCAGGCTGTATTGCTCACCGTTCAACAAGTAGCTGTGCATTTCCTCCCAATGTCTATATTCGCTGATAATATGTGTATTTTCATCTATCTTCTCAATCGTAAACCAATCACTCATTATTGCGGTCTCCTCTTTTTCAGTATTAAAACCTGCCTTCGTTGTTAGGCAGCCTTGTCTTGACAAGACATTATCGCTAGTTAATCACAAAAATACAACAAAAATATTTGACAGTTTCTTTTGCGTTGATTTAATATGTGTATCGTAGTTTTTGTTTGTATTATTGGAAATTAGTCAAGTTGAAAAAAGTTTTACATGGTTTGTGGTTTTTGCATTTGTATCTATTTAGGCTACATAAAACGAAAGGGGTTCAAGTTATGCATACTCGAACAAAAATAATCATTGTCGTTGTTACACTAATTATTATTTCCGGAGCAGTAACAGTGCTTTTGTTTAAACCGTGGGAGGAATATATTGCAACTTCCGAAAACGAACCGCAACAGAAAGAACGTAGGGGAAATACGGCAGGTAATATTGCTAATATAGGGCGTGTGGCACAAGACGGAGAATGGATATATTTTTCAGCACTCATTCATGAAAGTATACCGGGGATTCCTGTATCTGAAACAACTCCGCTGGGTCATTTAAGAAGAAAGCGGGTGGATGGTGGCGAAAGTGAATTGCTTTTCCTTGTCCCGCCCTTGTTTCCGGAGAGCATTAACGTAATAGGAGACTGGCTTTATTTTATAACATTTGATGGTTTACACAGGATGCGCACAGACGGTACACATGTGGAAATGCTTATAGGTTGTGTGGATACACGTCCCAACATCTCTCGTGTAATTCTTATAGAAAATTGGCTATTTTTTACACTGGCTGTTGATATTGACGGTGTGCGAGAACGTCATCTTTACAGAATGTCTGTTGATGGTGAAATACATGAGAGGATAAGCAATATTAATGCCGGAAGTATCTCTGTTTCAGATGGCTGGATATATTATGCAGACAGAGATGACAATCACATGGTATATAGAATTCGACCCGATGGAACAGAGCGTATGCGGCTTAGCAGTGGTGGTGCCCGTGGGAAAATTATTGTTGACGATGGTTGGGTGTATTATTCAGATTTTTCCGGTGATATATCAATATATAAAATACGGATTGATGGATCTGAACATCAACGAGTAGTAGAGCGAAGTTCTTATAATGGGGCAGATTATGAGTTTAATATTTTTGACGGATGGGTCTACTATTCAAGTTATTTGAGTGACGGTATATATCGAATACGAAACGACGGTACAGACAGGCAAAGAATAAGCGATGGTTTCGGTCGTGAAATTAATATCATTGGTGATTGGATTTATTATCGACCCGGATATGATGCTGATATCTTTTCACCCTTATACCGAATGCGCAAAGATGGCACAGAAAGGGAGCAAGTGCGTTAACGCCGTTTTATCATAAATGAGCTACTGACAAATTAATTGCCACATAAAACGAAGGGGGTTCAAGTTATGCATACTCGAACAAAAATAATCATTGTCATTGTCACACTAATTATTATTTCCGGAGCAGTAACAGTGCTTTTGTTCAAACCGTGGGAGGAATATATTGCAACTTCCGAAAACGAACCGCAACAGCAAGAACGTAGGGGAAATACGGCAGGTAATATTGCTAATATAGGGCGTGTGGCACAAGACGGAGAATGGATATATTTTTCGTCACTCATTCATGAAAGTATACCGGGGATTCCTGTATCCGAAACAACTCCGCTGGGTCATTTAAGAAGAAAGCGGGTGGATGGTGACGAAAGTGAATTACTTTTCCTTGTCCCGCCCTTGGTTCCGGAGAGTATTAACGTAATGGGGGACTGGCTTTACTTTGTAACAATGGATGGTATACACAGAATGCGAATAGATGGTTCACATAAAGAAATGATTCTAGGCTGTGCGGATACCCAACCTTACATTTCTCGTATATTTCTTGCAGAAAATTGGTTGATTTTTACATTAGCTGCTGACATTCACAGTGTGCGAGAAAGTAATCTTTATAGAATGTCTATTGATGGTGAAACACAGGAGAGAATAAGTAATATTAATCCAGCTAGTATCACTGTTGCAGATGGCTGGATATATTATGCAGACAGAGATAAAAATCAAGCTGTATATCGAATACGAACCGATGGAACAGAGCGTATGCGGCTTAGTAATAGTGAAGCCCGGGGAAGAATTATTGTTGACGATGGTTGGGTGTATTATTCAGATTTTACTGATGATATATCAATATTTAAAATACGGATTGACGGAACGGAGCATCAGCAGGTAGTAGCACGAACGTCTCACGAGTGGACAGATGCAGGTTTTAATATTTTTGATGGATGGATTTATTTTTCAAGTTATTTGAGTGACGGTATATACCGAATACGAACCGACGGCACAGACAGGCAAAAAATAAGCGATGGTTTCGGTCGTGAAATTAGCATCATTGATGACTGGATTTATTATAGACCCGGATATGATACGGATATCTTTTCACCCTTATACCGAATGCGCAAAGATGGTACAGAAAGGGGGCAAGTGCGTTAACATCGTTTTATCATAAATGTACAGGCAACTACAAAAATTAAATGGAGGAATACAAAATGAAAAAATTGTCAAAAAATATTTTAGCGGTTTTACTGTCTTTTATTATGGTCTTTTCGCTTGTTACAGTATGGAGTATAGAGGTGGAAGCTTCAGTCGATACAAGTTTTGAAATTGAATTTGAAGCCTTGCTTAATGATTTATTGTTGTCAGATTTAACGGACGATGAAATGGAAAGGGCAATATTTGGTTTTATAGCCGAAAGAATGATGGACGAGGAGTCTCACCCATATATAGACGACTTTTTTGACGAATTTAAAACCATTTATATATATGGTGAACAAATCATACAACAAATAAATAAACTGTCGGAGTTGTTTGAAATCCTTTTTGATGAATTGTACGCTTTTGAAAAAGAAGTAAACGAGATTATTGCCGCAAATATCGGTTCGATTGAATCTCATCAACAGGTGATGAGTAGTCATGCAGAAATGGTTCAACCTTTTAGTGATGAGACTTCCGGCGGGGAATTGGGTGTAATGATGGAAGCTTTTAAGTTTGCAGTTGATACGGCACTACATGGTTTAGCAACAGGTATTGACGTTATATATCATACCGGTAATTCTGCAATAGAGGCTAATAATGCAAGGAATGCAATAGTTTACGATGAAAGAGATGCGCATATGCGCGCTTCCATGAATAGCGCAATTAATGCCGGGGCAGCTTTTGGAGTACCGTGGCTTAGCAGTAATATCAGCGATATAACGCCTGTAGCTTGGGATACTGTAGACCTTGTTGAAGCGCATCGCAACACTAATTTAAATATGATTAGAGAACATTTAGGCGATGATTTAGCAAATGAAATTGAAGCAACACCGCGGGCAAGAGGATTCGTTCAGCACCAACAAACGATATATGCAGCCAACAGGGAACTTAACGAAATTTTAATGGAAGTAGGACTTGCACCACTCCCGCCTACCCTTGAACCGGATGAAGGATATACAGGTGACAGCGGTTGTTTTGTTTGGACACCATGGGTGTTTTTGCAGCAGAAGGATGGACAATGTACATTCCAGCGTCATCCAAAGGGACCATTTGCCGGTATTATGCCCTCAAATCAAAGAAGAACATGCGGCCATAAAAGTGTTACGGAATTTTGCAGATGCCCTGTTATTAATGATAAAATTATACGAATCAATCATGATTTGGCTTTAGCTACTAAAATTGCATTTATATTAAGCACAGTATTCCCGGGAGCGGCGGAAGCCACATCCCCCCTCGCCATAAACCCCACAGGGAGAATAGAAACCGTACCATTCCGTGACGGCGTACACTTTGACCATATGGGCAACGGAATGAAAATACGCACAAGCTGGGTAGCACCCAACACCGCACTGTTGGTGCGCCCTAACGCAAACGGACAAGTATTAAGCGGACGCGAACTATTTGGAGACAGTACAATAATGCGGAACGGACAACCTGCCGCCAACGGATTTGAAGCATTGCGCGACCTTGTAGGCAGTGACATTTTTGACAGAAACAACCCGTACTGGAATGAACTTTACTTATGGTTTGACAAAAACACCAACGGCATTGTAGACGCGGGCGAACTTGTGCCATTATCTGAAACAGATATAGAATTCTTTGACCTTAATTATGAAAATTCCGATTTTATAGACAAAAACGGAAACTTCTATAAACAAATAAGCACCGCAACCATGCTTGACGGCTCCGAAGCGGAATTTATAGATATCTGGTTTATAAGAAATATACCGCTGCCAAACGTTACGCCGGCCGCCGCGCCTGAAATATTCGGCATATCGGCAATGAGCAGTAACAATGAAGACCTACGCCGCAGAGTAGAAGCCCTGCCGCAAATAAGCGCGTTCGGCATTGTATATGACCTACACACCGCAATGATGGCGGACGAACAACTATTGATACTTGTTGAGCAATTTACCACGGAAGAAAACCCAACCATACGCGAAAACCTTGTACCCCAAATTATTCACAGGTGGACAAGCATAAACAGCGGTTTTTTTGAATGGCCGGACTACGAGATTGTTCAGCAACTCTCCATAGAAGAGAATCCGGACATAGACAGTGACCTTTTTACACAAATTGCACCCATGCAGGCAAGCACGACCGGCAGTTTCCCTAATTTGGCGGCACTTGAAGCCTTAACAGGTGAACGATACACAGGTCAAATACATCATGGGTCTACGGCGGTTATTAACCGCGGCTTTGATAGGCTGGCAAATACATTATACGCCATATTAGATGCACAAACCCATCTTTGGTATTTGTATGAATTGGCGGAAGTAACAGGCGGCACAAAAGATTTCCCCGTATTCGATATAACACCTGTTGCATATGAATTGCTGCGTATCGCGGCAACCGACAGAGAAAAAGGCGAAACGTTAATACTTGATTTTGTACGCAGCCTTCAAACACTGATTATGCTTGATGCCGTGAATTTAAGTGAATTCCGCGCTGTGTTAGCTGCCGAAGATACACTTTTTTGTATGTTTGTTGATATTGCACAAAAAAACCCCGATGAGATAATTTGGGGAACAGCCGAAGATGACACAATAAACGTAAATAGTAATATTTCAAAAATCATCTTACCAATGGGCGGCAACGACAAAATAAACATCAGCGGCGGCAACCACACGTTGCGTAGCTCTCATGGCAACGACACGATAACAATAACAAACGGCAATAACACCATCGACCCGGGTACGGGTAACAACATCATAACAGGCGGAGTAGGAGTAGACACCTATGTTATCGGCAGGGGCTACGGACACAACACAATAACCGCAAACAGCGGGTGGTCTTCTTTGACAAGTGACAGATTACGGTTTAAGGACGGAATAACACCGGAAGATGTATACTTTATCAGAACCGGAAACAACCTTGAGGTCTATATTGTTGAACCGGCAACAGAACTAAGTTCTGCAAAGGCA
>WRBD01000018.1 GCA_009779835.1 Defluviitaleaceae bacterium
ATCAACCCAATCAACGGAATCTTTTGTAAGTTCAATCTCAGAATTATAACTCCATTCAAGTGGTTGCCCTGAGTCAGAAATGTCCAAAGCAATATCCGTATACCACTCAAAAAACTGACCTATTAGCGCGTCTGCCGAATCATTGTCCCATCCCAAATCCATATTCCAGTCAAAATAATATTCCGCAATGGTTTCAAATTCCGCGATAATGAACACACAACTGTCCGGCATGATAAATTCCGGGCTTTCGGCAAAGGGTGGGATTTCAATGCCCCCTTCGGCAACTTCCCATTTTGGAAATTGATATAAAGTATCGCATGGTGTGCTTATATTAAAACGAACACTGCTTCCGACAGGAATATTCGGGATTGATATAATTCCGGTTTCTGTTTGGTGAACGGTGCGAATGTTATTAATAAACAGTTCTATTTCCGCTTCATACACGGGAATATTAAAACAGCTGCTATGAGGGATAATAGTCAAACTGCCCGGTTGAATCCCGCCGCCATGCGCATCAAGAACAATCTGCGCCGCTGCAATTGCGGCAATAAGAGCGTCTCGGGCTTCTTGGGTAGACCAGTATTTGTTTCCCGGTGTGTTTACTCCCGGAGGTACGTCTACAAGTGTATCTGCCAAAAGTTTATTTGCGTGATTGATAAGGTCTTGGAGATGCAATAGCTGTCCTGCAACGTTAAATGTTTCCATGCTGTCGCTTCCTGCGTTCAACTGTTTGAATTGCTCCGCATCTTCCGTATGCACAAGATATGCACTTACCCATACGGTTGTCGAGTTTGATACAACTGCAAACATCATAAGAAAAATTAATACACATGTAACGGCTTTCCTTGCTTTTAATTTCATCATGATAGCCCCACCCTTTAAAATCTTTCACAACTATGAAAAGGTACACTTTTTTGTCACATATTGCCTGTTCATCAATTAAAGTGTACCATTAGCAATAAAGGCTTGCAATACTTAGTTTCCGGTTAGCAAAAGCCTATAAATATATTCAGATTTATGTCTGCGTGTGGGCGAATACACACCTATGTGTTTTAAAAACGAAGAAACAATCTATGTTGACAGGGTTTTCAATGTTTCCCGTAACATAAACAACAAGTTTGAAATTGGGGATATTATTGCGCGCCCGGATAAGGCATACTCTCATTAAGATGGGGATTTGTAAAACAAATAAAATATGTATTTCGGTACACGCCGAATTGCCATCGCATACAGCGGCTTGCGATTTTTACTCGTAAACCACTGTATACGGGGCAGTTCTTATGAAATTGATGTAAGTTCACGAATATGCTTGTACAAGCGGCATATAAGCCAAGAATTCTTCATACCGTGAACCCCGTGGAGCGAAATGTCACTTGCACCGCCGCGCGCGATGAAAATGCGGTGAAGAGTACCTGACATTTATCAAATACCTTTTTACGGAAATGAAAAACGGCATTCGTACCGGTGATAACCTGTAAACGAATGCCGTTTTTCACTGAAAACAAAACCTATTTTCGAATGAAACAACTATATTTCATCAAGAATCCAAACATAGACGTGTCTGCGACCGAACCGTAAAGCGTCTTCGCGTTCGTGCATAAACAGGTCAATTTTGTCGCCGCGTATTGCGCCACCAACGTCGGCGGCAATCGCGAAGCCGTAATTTTCTACATACAATCGTGTGCCAAGGGGGATTACATTGCGGTCAACGGCAACGATTCCATGTTCAACGCGGCGACCGCTTGCAGTTATGCCATACCACGGGTCGTCGGGGTGTTTGCCTGTGCATAAGTAACCGGCTGTGTAGGCGGTGGCCTCCATTCGCACGCGGCGAAAATAATGAAAGTCGGGTGCGGTTACGTCTGCAAGTGCGCCCAGCCAACCCGTGCCTATATCAAGTATTGCGTTGATGGGTTCGGATAAGATTTCTGTGCTGTAATGTTCACGGCTGTCTTCACGTCCTGCGATATACAAAACGGAAGTTGTTATCGCTTTTTCGCCCTCTGCGCCCTCTACGCGAAGATGTTCGCGTCCGCGGCTTACCGAATTTGTGTGGTTGCGAATTGTCTCATATGGCAAATAAATCAAATCGGTTTCATACCGCATTTGCCAAGTGTCAAATCTTAAAACGTCGCCGTTTTCAACTGGTACATTCATATCGCCGCTGTAAAGCAGCGCGATTTCCGTTTCCTGCTGTAACTGCCTGTGTACGTCCTCTACGGTTATTCCCGGCTGTGATAACCGACTTATCCGTTCGCCATCTGTTTGTACATAAAACTCAATCTCTCTTTCGACTGTAATTTCGATTCCGTCCCATAGCAGTGCATCTGAGGAGTGACTTAAACGGTCGGCTGTGCCGGTTTGTATGCCCGCTTCATGCAGAAAACCCCCAACGGTTTCCGCACCCACCAGAAATTCCTGCGTTTCATTACCATCGTGCCAAATTACTTGCGTCAATGCGGACTCTGCCGCTATAAAATTTATTACCCCCAGCGGAAAAATAATGACGGCGATGACGGCAAGTATCACAACGAGAATCGCCCTAATACTTTTCATAGAAAGCTCCCTTCGTTTTCGTAAAGAAAAAGGACATGTAAAATATCCCTGTAATCATTTCGGAATGAATTGTAACAGTTCGTTAATAAATTTGCAATAACTTTCGCAAGCATTTTCCAACATAATCCATGATTTGGTTGTTTGTTTGAAAAAATTGCGATAAAATGACGCGAAAGTGAGGTTGCATTCACATGATTGAGTTGCCCGAAATTTTCTTAAAACGCATGAAAAATTTATTAAACGCAGAAGAATTTTCCGCGTTTTGTAATGCATATGAAAATTCACCTGTACGCGGAATTCGTTACAACGCATTAAAGATTGCAAAATCCTCATCTTCTGTTCCGTGGTGTAAAAACGGATTCATTTATGATTCAGCCGAACGCCCGTCGAAAACAATTGCGTATCATGCCGGGTTGTTTTACATTCAAGAACCGAGCGCCATGTGTCCGGGTGAGGTTCTGGGCGTGGAGCCGGGCGATAAGGTTTTAGATATCTGCGCCGCGCCGGGCGGAAAGTCGGTGCAGATTGCGGGGCATTTGCAAGGACAGGTCCTGCTTGTTTCCAATGACGCTTCTGCTTCGCGAAGCCGCGCTCTTGTGAAAAATTTAGAAAGAGCGGGAGTAACAAACGCGATTGTTCTGACGGAAATGCCGCAAAAATTAGCGGCGCGGTTTCCGTCTTTTTTTGACCGGATTCTCGTGGATGCACCATGCTCCGGCGAGGGAATGTTTCGGCGCGATTCAGACGCGGTTAAGGCATACACGGAAAACAAGCCCGAAGCTTGCGCAGCTGTTCAAAAAGAAATTCTACGTCATGCGGCAAGTATGCTAAAACCGGGCGGACGAATGGTTTATTCAACCTGCACATTTAACACACAAGAAAACGAAGAAACGATTGCCGCATTTTTGGAGAAGCACGAAGAATTTTCTCTTGTAAAAATCGAACACCAAAAACTTGGCGTGCAAAAGGGAATAGGAATAACCCAAGCCGCCAGAATTTGGCCGCACCTGGCGCAAGGCGAAGGACATTTTATCGCGCTGATGGAACGGGCTTTGCCATCATCAAATGACACCGTTGTGAGTGATACGCGTGCCATTTTTAATAAAAATAAACAGCCGCGCGAATTCACTGAATTCTGCAACGAATTTTTAAATATTTCGTTTGATGATAAAAATTTCGTTTTGCACGGCGTAAATTTATATGTACAAAAAATCCCTATCGAACTAAAAGGTCTTCGCGTAGCGCGAAGCGGTTGGTTTCTTGGCGAAATCAAAAAAAACCGCTTCGTACCAAGCCAAGCGATGGCAATGGGTCTTCGCAAAGAACAGGCTCGATACGCCGTGGAATTATCCGAACAGGACGCGGAAAAATATCTTCACGGCGAGTCACTGCACTTTGAATCGCCGGAAAAATTCCCAATCACAAAACCGTGGGTATTAGTCTGTCACGAAAATTTTCCTTTGGGATGGGCGCGATTAGTTCAAGGCAGATTGAAAAATAATTTACCTGTGGGCTGGGTGATTTGATAATAGTAAAATTTTCCGTTATACTATACGTGAAGGTTGTTTCATACTTATAATTAATCAGAAAAAACGGGAAGGATTTTGTTCCATGGAACCGTGGGTTCTTAATTTTATATCGGTAATATCGTTGGTCGTTCTGTTGTCGTTTGGGGCTTATTTAAGCGCGGCAGAGATGGCCTTTGCGTCGTTGTCGCGGGCACGGATTAATAATTTGGCGGAAAGCGGTGGAAAACGCGGACGACGGGCGCAGTTGGTTGTAGATCTTTACGAAACGCGATTCGACGAAGTTATTTCCACGGTGCTTATTTGTAATAATTTTGTGGCAATTTCATCTGCTACGATTTCTGCGGCATTGTTTGCGCGGCTTATGCCCGAATACGGTTATTTAATTTCAACTTTTGTTGTTGCAACTGTTGTAATTCTTTTTACCGATATTTTCCCGAAAAGTACCACAAAGGAGAATCCCGAGAAGGTGGCTCTTTCTGTTGCGCCGTCCATAAATGTTTTAATGACCCTTCTTATGCCCGTGAACAAGGGCATTATTAAATTAAAAAACAGATTTAGCTCAAAAATTTCCGCAGACGGAGAAGATACTGAAACCGCACCGCAAGAGCGTTTGGAACAGGAACTTATTTTCATGGTGGAAGAAGCAGAAACAGACGGAATAATTAACGAGGACGATTCGCAGCTTATCACGAACGCAATCGAGTTTAACGAGGTTTCTGTATGGGACGTTCTTACGCCGCGTGTGAAAATTGCCAGCATTCCCATAAACTCAAGCGTTGATGAGGTGGCGGGGCTTTTCCTCCGATACGGTTTTTCACGAATGCCTGTAATAGAAAATTCCATTGACGAAGTTCGCGGAATAATTCATCTTCGCGATTTCTTAAAATGCATTGCGTCAAGCGACAGTAAAAACCCCGTTACCCTGGCAGATATCATAACGCCCGCCGTTTACACCGTAACGGGCGCACCCATAACCGAAGCTTTAAAGCTTCTTAAAAAAGAAAAAAGCCACATGGCAATCGTTGCCGACGAATACGGCGGAACAGAAGGACTTGTGACAATGGAAGACATTTTAGAAGAACTTGTAGGAGAAATTTGGGATGAAAACGACGAAGTATTTGAAGACTTCCAAAAACTTTCCGAAAGCAAACATAAAATTCTGGGTACTGCCGCAATCGATAAAATGTTCGAGTATTTCGATATAGAAGCTGAATCCGAATCAATCACCGTGGGTGGATGGATTATGGATACACTACGTCGAATCCCCGCAGAGGGAGACAGCTTCATCTTTGAAAAATTAAACGTGACCGTAACCAAAACAAACGGCCGCAGTGCCGAAGAATGTGAAGTAGAAGTAATGACGGAAAATAAAGAGGAGTATGAAGAAGCGGAAGAAGACCTCGGGGGTTCCGCTCCCGAACCCCCACAAGGGGATTAGATATCTTTGACACCTGGAAATTTACAGGTTTTACGCCCACCGGTTAATGTGTTATTATTTTTTTATTGAGAGGGGAGATTTTAATGGAAATGGATATAATGCGTCAGATTTTGGTTGCGATAAAAGAATTGCAGGAAGGTCAAATAAGATTAGAGCAAAAGATTGAATCAGAAAGTGCGGAATTGAAAAATCGCATGACCAAACTTGAGCAACGTATGACCAATATAGAGAAAACTACATCTGAAATAAAAGAACATTTACACCACACCGCCGTCAAGCGGAATAATTTGTCCTGTTAGATAGCCTGAAGCTTCAGACGCGACGAATACAGCCAAGCTTCCGACTTCTGAAGGAAAACCGAAACGCCCAAGAGGAATGCCCTCTGTGAAGGCGTTTTTTTCTTGTTCGGAAAGGCGGTCATTCATGCGGGTTTCAAACGCGCCGCAGGCTATGGCGTTTACGCGGATATTTGAAGGCGCAAGCTCTTTTGCCAGTGCTTTGGTTAGACCGTTTACACCTGCTTTCGCAGCGGAGTAAACGCTTTCGCAAGACGCGCCTGTCACGCCCCAAATTGACGAAATGTTTATTATGCATCCAGCCTTTTTTCGCACCATTCCGGGTATTACAATATGTGAAGCGTTTGCCGCAGTTAAAAGATTTGCAAAGATTACATCTTGGATTTCCGCAGGTTTCATTTCCGTGAAAACACCGAAATATGCCGCACCCGCGTTGTTTACTAAAATATCAACGGACCCGAATACGGATTCTACTTTCGTAATCATTTCGGCACAAGCATTGTAATCTGAAACATCGGCGCAAATTCCCATTACGCGGCCTTCTGCGCTTAGTTCAACAACCGCTTTTTCCAATTGTGCCGAATCTTCACGGCAATTCAAAATAACATTGTCGCCTTGTGCGGCAAATGCTTTCGCAATCGCAAAGCCTATTCCTCTTGACGAGCCTGTAATTAAAACTGTTCTCATCTTTGTACCCTCTTGAGTTTAAAATCAATAAATTCGTTCATTACAAACGCGATTACGACACAGATAATTACCGTTGGGAACAGTGCTTCAAACGAAACGCGTTCTAAAAGTCGCCCCATAATAAACGCGCTTAACGCAACACCCAAACCCGCCGCCGCAACTTGCAACCCAACAAGCTTTGAAAGAATTTCCGGCTTGAAACGGTGTTTTGTTTCGTTCATTAGGCATGGAAAAACGGGCGCGAAACCAAAACCCACCAACGCAATTCCAATTATATTGTTTGAAAGAACCAGCACAAAAAGCCCTGCGACAGAAAGTAAAAGCCCAAAACGAATCACATGTGAGCTTGAAACGCGTGTTGTGACGTATCCGAAAATAAATCGCCCTGCCATCAAAAATCCAAGATACACGGCGGGAAAAAGCCCGGCGGTTTCAAATGCAACCCCGCGGCCTTCAATAAGAACACTAACCGTCCAAAAAGTAATCGAGTATTCAAACGCGGTGTAAAGGAAAAAAATCAACCATTGCACAATCATGTAAATTCTCGATGTTAAAAAAAACTTTTCTTGTGAAACGATTTCTTCCGTTGCCGCAGAATCTTCTTCCGTAGTCCAAAGTCCTTTCAGAATGCTGATTGCCACAAAAATTCCAATCACCGCCTGAATCGCAAAGACTGTCCTGTATCCCATGCGCCAATCGTAAGAAAGAATCATCTGCCGCATAATCACCGGACTGATTGCGCCGCCCATTCCCCAAAAACAATGAAGCCAATTCATATGCTTCGCGGAAAACTTTTTCGCCGCAAAAGCATTAACCCCCGAATCCACAATGCCCATTCCGCAGCCAAGCACTGCCGTTGCCGCCGCAAGCAAAAAAATATCCGCCGCAAACGAAAAAAACAGCATCCCCAACGCAAGCAACATAAAACCAAACCCGCTTATTTTTCCCAACGGAAAATATTTCGCAATCCGCCCAGTTTGCGACGCACAAAGTGAATAAAGAATTGAATGCGTAATAATAAGCAATGCCGCCCGCTCCAACGGCAAGCCCATCTCATAACGGATGCTTGGCCACGCCACACCAAATGCCCCGTCGGGCATTCCCAGCGCGAGGAACGAAATGTATACGGCAAAAAATAAAAAGAACGGGATTTTTTTCATAACGTCACCTACACAAAGAAAGCCACGGATTTCCCGTGGCTTTGTTATTTTAGAATTTGCGTTTACGTGCGGCTTCAGACTTTTTCTTGCGTTTTACGCTGGGTTTATCATAATGTTCTCTTTTCCGAATCTCACCCATGATTCCCGCTTTTTGACAGTTACGCTTAAAACGCCGAAGCGCGTTGTCAAGAGTTTCGTTATCCTTTATAACAACCTCTGACATTGGACTTCCCTCCCTCCGGCAAAGCGTTTTTTTGAATTCCTTTTAATATTACTATCAAAAAAATCGCTGCGTTTCTTCGGAGAGAATTTCCGAAAAAATTCGCTTTGCGGTTATAGTATTGTAATATTACAACACATCTTATACATCGTCAAGATATTTACAAATTGCATTTTTCCATTTTTTCGCTGTAACAGAAATGAAATAATTGTAGATTTTTCATATACTTTGACCTATAATGTGGAAAAGACAGGAGATGATAAAATTGTACAAAGAAATTTGTCACAAGATGGTTTTACCGCCGGAGCTTAAAAAAGTTTTATTTGAAAGCAGTGCGGAAATTGTTATGCCGGAAACGCGTGAAGACATTGTGCGTTTTGCATTAGGTGGAAAAATGCAACCTACGTTTGATGTTTCATACGATGTACCGGGAAAAGGCAATGTTCGCGAAGTGTATGTAAATTTGTGCAAGAACGGTCTTGCCGTAAACTATGACGACATTTATATGCGCAGACGCGACCCCGACTGTATGGTAGTTGCCGACGATTTACCCACAGACAAAGCCACCCACGAAGCACGTTACGGTAAACCCTTCGAACCTATCCGTGATGAAACATTTACATGGCTGGCAGAGCAAAAAGAATTAATTGTAATGCCGTTTATGGCGGGCAACGAAAGCGTAGGGCTGGGATATGAAGCATTACTTGTCGCACCATCAAACGCGTCGTTTTTCGCGGGCGGATTATCGGACCTGCAAGGATTTATCCCCGCGTCTAAAATACGCGATATGTATAAACCAAGAGCAATTATTTATCTTGCGCCAACATTCAGACATACGCATTACAACGGTCAGCAAATAGTAGTACATCGGCGCAGTTACGATATGCATGAAATATTTTCATATAACCTGTACCCCGGACCAAGCGCGAAAAAAGGTATTTACGGCGTTCTGCTTAACATCGGCGAACAGGAAAATTGGTTAACCCTTCATGCCGCCACAGCACACTTGATTACACCGTACGAGCAAGTATTTACAATTTTGCACGAAGGCGCGAGCGGCGGCGGAAAAAGTGAAATGATTGGCCCGATGCACCGTCTGATGGACGGAAGGGTTTTACTTGCGAAAAATCTTGTGAACGGCGTAGAGCGTCATTTAACTATAATGGACAACTCCGAATTATGTCCCGTAACGGATGATATGGCATTGGCGCACCCGAAAATGCAACAGCAACTGGAAACCCGTAAATTAGTAGTTGCCGACGCGGAAGACGGCTGGTTCTTGCGTGTTAACCATATTACAAAATACGGAACAGACCCCGCCACGGAAGACTTGACAATCCATCCGAAAAAACCACTTATTTTCGTTAATATAGACGGCGCACCCGGCAGTTCAATTTTATTATGGGAACACATCATTGACGAAGTCGGCGAAAAACCATATAAACCCTGTCCGAACCCGCGCGTAATCATGCCGCGCAGAAACGTACCGAACCACGTGGATTACCCTGTAGAGGTTGATGTCCGAAGCTTTGGTATTCGCACACCGCCCTGCACAAAGGAAAAACCCAGTTATGGTATTGTGGGAATGTTCCACGTGTTGCCTCCGGCGTTGGCGTGGCTTTGGAGACTTGCCGCCCCGCGCGGACACGACAACCCCAGCATTGTAGAAACCGAAGGCATGACAAGCGAAGGCGTAGGCTCATTCTTCCCGTTCCTTGTAGGAAAAATGGTAAACCAAGCAAACTTACTGCTTGAACAAATTATAAATACGCCCTCTACCCGCTACATTCTTATTCCGAATCAACACATCGGCGTGTTTAATGTAGGCTTTTCGGGTCAATGGGTAACAAGAGAATTTTTGGCTCGCCGCGGCGGAGTTCGTTTCCGCGAAGGCGCGTTAACAAACGCCCGTTGTCCGCTTCTTGGATACGCGTTGAATAGCATGAAGGTGGATGGTCAAAACATTCCAAAATATCTGCTTCAAGTTGATTTACAAAACGAAGTAGGCCCCGAAGCTTACGACCAAGGCGCGAAAATGCTTTCCGATTTCTTCAAGAGTGAAGTAAGGAAATTCCTTACACCCGGATTAAACGATATGGGTAAAAAGATTATCGACGCTTGCTTGAACGACGCAACCGTAGAAGATTATCTTAATTTTATACCTAAAATGTAAAACCTCATCGTTCTGTAATAATTGCCCCCGCCGCCTCGGGGGCAATTATTATTAGAGAGCCATTAGGCAAAAGTATCAGAACCCGTATTTCACACTTGCCCTGTTATTGACATAAATAAAATGCAATGATAAGCTAGTCGCGGTTTTTAATTCCTTGGATTTTTTTTCTAAGCGGTGAAATAGTGAAGGAATATTCAGTATTGATGTCTGTATATGCTGGCGAAAACAGTGAGTTTTTATCGCGAAGCATAGAAAGCATGATGAAACAAACTGTGCCAAGCAATGATTTTGTCCTTGTATGTGATGGGCCGCTCACCGCTGAGCTTGATGCCGTGGTTGCGCGGTATGAATATGAGAATCCCAATGTGTTTCGAGCTGTGCGATTAGGGCAAAATGTAGGGTTGGCAATGGCTTTAAATGCCGGTTTGGCGTATTGTGCAAATGAATATATTGCCCGAATGGACAGCGACGATATCGCAAACTCTGATAGAATGCTTAAACAACTGGAAATGATGAGGGATGCTGACATTTTGGGTTGCTATGTATCTGAATTTACGGCAGAACCCGATGATTCCCAAGCCTTCCGTATTGTGCCGATAAAACATGAAGACATTAAATTGTTTGCACGCCGCAGAAATCCGTTTAATCACCCAAGTGTTTTGTATAAAAAAAGCGCGGTTTTACGCGCCGGCGGCTACGAAAAGTTTCCGTTGTGCGAGGATTATCATTTATGGATAAAAATGCTTTTAAGCGGATGTATCGCTGTTAATATTTCCGAGCCGCTGGTTTATATGCGGGTTGGCAGTGGAATGCATAAGCGCAGAGGCGGTTGGGCATATTTTAAATCTATGCTGAATTTCAGACGCTGGATGAGGCAAGTGGGTTTTTCTTCTTTGGCCGATTATTGGTTTTGTGTTGCCGGGCATTTTGTTTCGTGTCTTATTCCAAAATCAACGCGGAAATGGATGTACAATAGATTTTTAAGAACACGCAATAATTAAATTAATGGGTGGCAAATAAATATGACAAAAAAGCATTTTTCCGGCATAGCCGTTATTATTTCGGGTATATTATTTGCTTTGTGTTGGTTCTATCTGCCTGTCGAAGTTGCAGGGCAACGCCCGGGCAATGTACCGATGCTGATTTTCTACAACGCACTAATTGCCATAACAATTTCAATATTACTCACATTTTTCATCATATTAGTAACAAAAAAATCTTATATTTTAGGTCACATATCCACGTTTAACCATTTTCGGCATCTGTTGTTGCTTATGGTTAAGCGTGATTTTGTTACACGCTACCGCAGAAGCGTGTTAGGAATACTATGGTCTTTGCTTAACCCGCTTCTTACTATGTTGGTTCTTACTATGGTGTTTTCAACCATTTTTCGGTTTGAAATGGACTATGATTATTTCCCTGTATATTTGATAAGCGGTCAGTTAATTTACAATTTCTTTGTCGAGTCTACTTCATTGGCGATGAATTCGATTACAGGAAGTGCTGCCATTATTAAAAAGATTTATGTGCCAAAATATATTTTTCCTATTTCAAGGGTTTTGTCTTCAATGGTTAACCTTGGTTTTTCATTTATCGCATTTTTACTTGTTTTTATAATTTTACGCGCGCCACTTCATTGGACGTTTGTACTAATTCCCATTCCTATTCTATACCTTATAATTTTTTCAATGGGTGTTAGCATGATACTGTCTGCAATGATGGTTTTCTTCCGCGATATAGGATATATCTACGGCATTTTAACCACTTTGCTGATGTTTCTTACACCCATTTTTTGGCCCGCAAACATGTTAATTGAGAGATCGCCAAGGGTATACCATATGATTCACCTAAACCCAATGTTTCATTATGTGAACTATTTCCGCGATGTTGCTCTTTTCGGAGTTGTACCCGGTTTGTGGGCAAACATTATATGTTTGGGCTTCGCGCTTGCTGCTTTGTCTATAGGCTTGTATACAAAAATGGCACAACAGGATAAATATATTTTGCACCTATAAGGAGCTTAACAAAAGCATGGAAAACATAGCTGTTTCAGTAAAAGATGTATCCATGATGTTTAACCTAAGCAGAGATAAAGTTTTGGGGTTTAAAGAGTATATTGTTAAAGCTCTTAAACGCCAGCTTTATTATGATGAATTTTGGGCGTTAAAAAACATCAGTTTTGATGTTCCGAAAGGTGAAGTATTAGGTATTCTTGGGCTTAACGGTTCAGGCAAATCTACCTTGCTTAAATTAGTGTCGGGGGTTTTTAAGCCCACAAAAGGAAGCATTACTGTAAATGGTTCCATTTCACCATTACTGGAGCTTGGTATGGGCTTTGACCCTGAATTTTCTGCTAGAGAAAATGTTTATATGAACGGGGCAATGTTTGGACACTCCCCTTCCTATATGGATACATTGTATAAAGACATTATGGACTTTGCCGAATTATGGGAATTTGCAGATGTGCCGATAAAAAATTTTTCTTCCGGAATGAGTGCGAGATTAGGTTTTTCAGTGGCAACGCGGGTTAACCCTGATATTCTTATTGTAGATGAAATATTGGGCGTTGGAGATTTTCGTTTTGCAGAAAAATCAGAGGTGCGAATTAATGAACTTCTGTCGGGTGGCACAACGGTTTTGCTTGTATCACACGCGGCGGAAACAATAAAAAAATTATGCACCCGCGCTATGATTCTTCACCAAGGGAGTATGTTGGGTTTCGGCGATGTAGACGAAATATGCGAATTATACCAAAAAAGCGGCATCGGGAGTTAGCATTAAATGAATCAAGTTTTGCATGTTTTGGATATACTATCTCCGGTCAGCGGCGTTGCTACCGTAGTAATGAACTGCATACACGGAATAAAACACATACGGCAAGATGTTGTGGTTTACGGCTATTGTGACAATGAAATGAAAGACGCAATTGAAGCCTGTGGTGGAAACGTATTTCAGTTACCGGATGTTAAACTTTCGCTTGGCAGGCAATTTGCAAAAAGCTTTAAACAGTTGTTGCAAGAACAATCTTACTCAGTTGTTCACGGTCATTTGCTGAACTCCGCGTTTATATATTTAAAAGAAGCTAAACGGCATGGTGTAAAGAATAGGATAATTCATGCGCACAGTGCGCAATTATCAGATACAACAATAAAAAAAATCCGTAACAAAGTATTGGCAGCAGGTATGTCACGATGGGCAACTAATTACATTGCTGTTTCCGAAGATGCTGCGAAGCAATCTTTTGGCAACAATAAAAATATTCAGATAATTCAAAATGGAATTGACACAAATTTGTTTAAGTTTAACCCCGAGATACGAAATGAAGTTAGATGTGAACTTGGTATACCCAAAGATATTTTATGTATTGGACATATTGCACGATTTTCCCCAATAAAAAACCATGCATTTTTGATAGATATTTTTCAATGCTTGCGCAAACGAGTTAACTGCGTGCTTGTTCTTGTTGGTGATGGTGATTTACAGCCTGTTATACAAGAAAAAGTTTCAAAAGCAGGTTTAACAAAATCTGTCATGTTTCTTGGCAAACGCCAAGATGTACACCGTTTATATCAATCCTTTGATGTTTTTATGCTTCCTTCGGTTTCGGAAGGGTTCGGTTTGGTTGCAGTAGAGGCACAATGCGCAGGCTTGCCTTGTGTAGTTTCAGAATATGTGCCAAAAACAATAGCTTGTAGCAATAACATTCGATTTATACCATTGAATAGTTCCGAGGAATGGGCAAAAGTTTCTCTGGAATTGTTTAAAAAAGACCGTATTGATGGTTCTCAAAATGTTATTGACGCAAAATTAGATGTTTCTGCTATGTGTGCCGAGATTTCAAAAGCATACGAAAACCTGCATTAATTGGACGTGAATTATGGAATTCAACCCGCTTGTCTCTATTATTATTCCCGTGTACAATGGGGAAAATTTTCTACAAGAAGCTATCGAAAGTGCATTATCTCAGAATTATAGTAATGTTGAAGTTTTAGTAATTAACGATGGTTCAACAGACAATGGCGCAACAGAAAAAATAGCACTTAGTTACGGCGATAAAATCCGTTATTTTTTCAAAGAAAACGGCGGCGTTGCAACTGCTCTAAACTTGGGCATAGCAAATATGAATGGTGAATATTTTTCATGGTTATCACATGATGATGTGTATACCCCCGAAAAAATAGCAACCCAAGTAAAACATCTTGAAAGTTTGGAAAACAAACATGACATAATATTTTCCGGTTGGACAATAATTAACAGTACAGGGCGTGAACTAAACAGAGTTTTACCCCTGAAACGCTACAGCAAAGAGAAGTTGGAAACACCCCTGTTCCCTCTTTTAAACGGAATGGTAGCAGGTTGCAGTCTATTAATTCATAAAAGTCATTTTGAGCATGTCGGTAATTTCCGTGAAGATTTACCCACCACACAAGATTTTGATTTATGGTTTCGTATGATGCGGGGGAAACCATGCAGAATATGTAACGGTACATTGCATAAAACACGCATACACCAAAACCAAGGAAGCCAAATTCACAGTACTGCACATATATCAGAATGTGATAATCTTTGGATTAAAATGATGGATGAATTATCAGACAAAGAAAAAATTCAAATTAGCGGTACGGTACAAGATTTTTATATGGATATATTTATGTTCCTGCTTAAGTACTCAACAAATGAAAAAGCATTAGCTCATGCACAAAAACATTGTAAAGTAAGTAAATTAATAATTTTTAAACATCGCGCAATACGGTTGATAAAAAACAAAATAAAGGACTGGGTGTGAACATGAAAAACAAGAATCCTTTAGTTTCAATTGTTATCCCTGTTTATAATGGTTCAAATTATTTAAAAGAAGCGATAGACAGTGCGCTTGCGCAAACATATAAAAATATTGAAATAGTTGTTGTTAATGATGGTTCAACTGATGATGGAGAAACGGAAGACATAGCACTGTCCTATGGTGATAAAATCAGATATTTTACAAAAGAAAACGGCGGAGTAGCAACTGCGCTTAATCGCGGAATTAAAGAAATGAAGGGCGAATATTTTTCTTGGTTAAGCCATGATGATTTATACTATCCTAATAAAGTTAAATCACAAATAGATACATTAATGTCTTGTGAAGACAAAACAATGATAGTTTTTTGTCCGTTTTCTATTATTAATGAATCAGGAGAAGAACTTTATATTGTAAACCCGAAAGAACTATACGCATACGAACAATTGTCACGTCCGCTTTTTGCTTTGTTAAGAGGGCAAATAGGCGGATGCTGTTTGTTAATTCACAAAAGTCATTTTAGCCGTGTTGGTGTTTTTAAAGAGAATTTGCCTACAACACAAGATTTTGATTTATGGTTTAGAATGATGAGAAACTCGAATATTAAGTTTTGTTCCGAAAAAGGCGTAAAAACCAGAAGCCATGAAGAACAAGACAGTAAAAAACTTATTCAACCGCATATAGAAGAGTGTAATACGTTATGGATTGGCTTTATGAAGGATTTGAGTGATGAAGAGAAATCAAAAATTGATGAAAGTGTATTTCAATTCTATAAAAATACGCATCACTTTTTATCGACAGGTTCCTTTTACAATGAAGCGATTAATTTTGCATTAGGTCAAATGTTAAAAGAAATGCATAATATTTACAGAAAATCCTCAAAAGATGAACAGAAAACTATTTACAATGATATTAAAATTCATTTTAATGATAACGAAATCCTTGCTTTTGATTCCGATTTGCAATGTTTATTGTCATTAGAAAAAGCTAAGCCGCGTATAGCGTTTTATGCTTTTGGTGTATCTGTTGGCGGGGGTCTATCGAAAATATTTTTAAGTGTGGCGGATGAATTATCTAAATCATATGAAATATACATCATTCACCCCGGATGGAAAGAAAAAGATTTTGAATATTTACCTAATTCCGAAATTAAATGTATTGAATTCCCAATTTCATATGAAGATGGGAATGCGTGGCAAATAAGACTATCTAAATTAATGTGCATTTTAAACATAGATGCGTTTATTGTTATGTATAATTGTTCATCAATTTTTCTTAAAACATTCGAAATATCTAAACAATTTGGAATTAAGACCATTGCATGGAATCATGAGAATTACTTTTTGCCTCATTTCAAACCAGAGTTTTTTGATGTAATCGCCGAAAGAAATAAACAGTTGTCATATGCGGATGCTGTGGTTTGGCTTACTTCGTACAGTGCAAACATTTATGCAAGGCAATATCCAAACGGTGCAGTTATGCCAAATTCAAATATCTCATTGTCTAAAGATAAAAATCAATCGGATACTCAAAACATTATAGCTGTTGGGCGATTTGATGATTCTCGGAAAGGTATCGAATATTTATTATTGGCATTTGCTAAAGTGTTAAAAAAATGCCCAAAATCGAAATTAACCATTGTTGGTGGAATTGATTTTCAATTGCGGAATTCGATTACCGGTGAATCAATTAATGAGTTGATAACAAGACTTAAAATCCCGGACGAAAATTTAGTACTTGCAGGCTGGGTTTCTGATGTTGAAAAATATTATGAGGAAGCAAATGTTCATGTTTTGCCTTCTTTTTATGAGGGTTTTGGTTTGGTGCTTCTTGAAGCGGCTTCATATGGAATGCCTTCCGTAGTCTTTGATAAAAATGGTTATGAGGATATTATAGATGATGGTTCCACCGGTTTTATCGTAGAATCCGGTAATGTAATTGCTATGGCAGAAAAAATTATATTGTTATTATCAGATTCAACAGTAATGACTAATATGCAGAAAAAATTACCGCAAATGTTGGAGCGTTTTAATAAAGATGTTATTTCAAACAGATGGAATTCATTAATACAAGCTGTTTTGACAAAAGAAAACACTGTATTAAATGAATATTTGAAAAAGGAATTCATGATTGAAATTTCAAACCCCGACAAGTGGATACATGATATTATTAGCGAGTACGAAGCTGTACTGGGTCGTTTATGGAAATACAGTGTATCTCAGCAAGCTTGCCCCTCGGCACATATGGAATATAGTATTATCGTGCCGGATTTAATAAAAGAAACCAGTTCATTGTTTGCAAATCTTCATTCGGTTTATGGCTCGATGCTTGAACACTCCAAAGCAAATCAATCAAAACTAAAAATTATACAATCAAACATTCAAGCATTATACAGCGGTTTGCCGGGTCAATCTCAATCACTGTTAATTGAAGAAAACACGACGAATGTCAGTAGTGCTGCGCCAACAGGGATTAAATTCCGCATAAAACGATGCTGCGCTACTGTTGCCAGAAAATTGTACAAACCATTTCGGCGCATTGCAACGGATATGGGACTTAAACCTTTTATCAAATCCACATCAATATATAAAAAGTTGCGGGTACGCGGAGTAATTGAAAAGCTTAACCAGTAGCGTAAGAGGTGTTGTATGCGCATTGTTCATATAAATGAAACCGACCTTGTCGGTGCCAGATTTAACGGTCATGATTTGCAAATTGAATTAAATAAAAAGAATTGCATATCGCACCAAATTGTATTCGGAAAAGAAGGGGATAATTCAAATACAATTGGCTTGGCAAACAAAGAAGATAAAATGATTAGAGAGTATTGCCGGCAATATGAAGAAAGCCTTTCTCTTCACGCGCTTATCTATCCTTTTGGAACAAAAATAATGGATCACGAGATTTTTCGTAAAGCGGATATAATACACTGTCATTTAATACACAATCATTTCTTATCTCTTTATGATTTTCTTGAAATGTCGTGTCGTAAACCCGTTGTATGGACTATACACGACCCTTGGGCTATTACGGGGCATTGCATACATCCGCTTGATTGTAAAGGTTGGACGACCGGTTGTAAAAATTGCCCCAGCCCGGAAAAATATTTTACGTTGAAAGAGAATACTTCAAGTATGTTATGGGATATTAAAAAATCAATTTATGCACAGCTTGACATAGATATAGTAGTTGCTTCTAAATGGATGAAAAATATGATAAGTATCAGCCATCTTACATCACATTTCAACAAAATTCATGAAATCCCACTGGGAATAAATACAGATATTTTTACAGATAGTAATGACAAAGCCGCAATCCGAAAAAAGTATAAAATCCCACAAAATAATTTTGTGATATTTTTCCGTTCAGATCGTGAAGATGAAAACCCATTCAAGGGCTTATCTCGAATAAGAGAAATGCTTAATAAACTTAAAAATACCGACAATATCACTTTGCTGACAGTTGGAAGTAAAGGCAATTTATATAAATTCAAACGCAGATTTCAAGTTATTGAGTTTGGTTGGATAAATGATGAGCTTATGCTTTCGGAACTTTACGCCGCTTCCGACACATTTTTAATGCCATCTTTTGCGGAATCATTTGGGCTTATGGCGATTGAAGCAATGGCAACGGGTCTTCCTGTAATTGTATATGAAGGAACAGCGTTGCCGGATGTAATATTTGCCCCCGACTGCGGGATTGCTATTCGTGACAGGGATGAACAAGGTTTTGCAAATGCTGTTGAAATGCTAATCAACGACACCGATGAAAGAAAACGCAGGGGTAAATTAGCACGGGAATTAGCGTTAAAGCATTATCGTTTTGAAGACTATGTAAGCAGGCATATTGATTTGTATGAGAATGTAATAAAAAAAGGGGCTATTGAAGGATGACGGAAGAAAAATTGCCAATGGATGGAGAAAGATATTTACCGTGGATGCCCATAGAATGGGGAAAAATCCATAACGACCATTTAAATCGTTACTATTTTGCGCGTCAAATTGCCGAAGGCAAAATAATCCTTGACATAGCGTCCGGTGAAGGCTATGGCTCTAATATATTGGCAGAAGTTGCAAAAAAAGTAGTTGGTGTAGATATATCTGAAGATGCTGTTGAATTTGCTAAGCAAAAATATAAAAAAGGCAACCTTGAATACCTGCATGGTGATGCATGCAATATTCCAATTGAAGGCAATGGTTTATTTGATGTTATTTGTAGTTTTGAAACATTGGAGCATTTGGATTGGGATTCTCAATTGCTTATGCTTTCAGAATTTACTCGACTAATTAAATCTGATGGTATACTGATTATTTCTACTCCCAACAGGTACTATACTCAAGATATTGTGAAGTATGACAATCCGCACCACAAATTGGAGTTAGAATTCAATGATTTTGACGCGTTGTTAGCTAGATCATTTTTAAAAAGAAAATTTTATAGTCAGCAAAATTACGAATCAAATCAAATAATTAAAATGGAAGATATTGATGGCTTATACAAAGAAGTAGTATATTCGTTTAAAGACGGAATTTTTTTGAAAACCTGTCCCAATGAAAAAATTCCTCAAAATTATATATGTGTGGCTTCAAACGCAGCTACTGAAACAAATATGAACGATTCATTTTTAACGGATATTAGCAACGCAACAGAGCAAGGTCTAAGAGATACGATTGCTAATAGTGCAAATATTAATAGCGAACTTTTTAGAAACTTGACTGACACACAGGCGGAAAATATAAATTTAAATAATTCAATTATTGATTTGAAAAATCTTTTGGAAAACGCTAATGTTAAAGAAAATGTACTGAATGAAAAAAATGAAGAATTATTACAACAATTGGGCAATATGCAAATAAAAAATGCGGAATTATCACAACAATTGGGCAATGTGCAAATAAAAAATGCGGAATTATCACAACAAATACAACACCAACAGGCACAAGTTTCAAATCTTGAAAAGGTGATTCAAGAATATGAAAA
The DNA here is from genome assembly GCA_009779835.1 of Defluviitaleaceae bacterium. Classification (GTDB taxonomy): domain Bacteria; phylum Bacillota; class Clostridia; order Lachnospirales; family WQUN01; genus WQVC01. Next base: position 19,820 of record WRBD01000018.1, read on the forward strand.
CTCTACAAGTTGGCGCGTTACAAAGCCTATTCGCAATTTCAAACGATTGATTTCTAAAGGCAATTAAAATATAGAGTACAATGCAAAAAATGATTGAGTTTTAAGGGGTACACATGAAAAGAAAAACCAAAAGAAGTCGATTTTCTAAAACAAGAAGGCGTTATAATTTAATATATAAATTTTTGCGGACAGAGATACTTCTAACAAAACGCCTATTTACTTGCTTGATAGTAGCTATATGTATTGTTGCAGTTTCTTATTTTGTTTCCCCTCAAAGTTATTTAAGAAACGAACCAGTTTCGGTTACTATCACAAATTTAGCTAAATCCAGTCCGGAAAATCATAGGCACTCGGCCAATGTGTTAATTTTAGGTATAACAATAGATGGCAAACCTCTTGCTTTCGATGATGATATTATTGAACTGGGCGAAGGATGGAGACATCGTTTAGAATATGGCGAAGTTTTAATTTCAGACGGTATTTGGCCTTCTACAATGAATTTACATGGTATTAACGGGGAATTGAGTATAGATTTTTTTAGCGGCGATTTAAGTGGATTGGTACAGGTGGAGACCCCTCATTCTGTGCAGGTGCTTGATTTGTTTGCACCGGTAACAAGAGCAGAACCGGTAAATTATTCAATACGTTTGACGGGCTACAATTTTATCCTTTTAGCCTTAGCGTTTTTTTTGATTTATATTATTACAAACGTCTGTCTGATTCTAATGAATTATACGCCCATTAGACAAAAGATAAAAACAATCTATGTAAAATTAATGAGTATAACCACGAATAGCTCCTATGATTACAACGCTATTACTTCCGGTCGATTAGATAAGTATTTACACAGCGCAGCCGCAATTTTATTCCCAAATATGTTCTTGTTTGATTTGTATAATCGTAATTTTGTATTAAATCATATCCCTTTTATTAATACTCTTATTATTGCCGGTGTACTATCTATAATAAGTTTTGCTGTTTTCTTTGCTTTCCGTTTGATTGTAAAAAGTTATGAAAGCGCAATAATTATGATTTTTCTTTTTTGGACGAAATTTTGGTTTTGGGGACAAATGTATAGCGTTGTAAATAATTTGATTGAATCATTTACAACGCAGCTTTTGTTAATATTTTTATTTATAATTTTTTGCGTCGTTACAATATCAGTTCGCCGTTACAGCCCTAAATTAAACAAAGTATCTTTGGTATTTAATGTTTTATCCGTATGTGCCATCGTGTTTTTTATCATTAACTTCGCACCCGGTCTACGTCGTGAAGTGAGAATAATCATAGCAACAAGAAGTGATAATGCACTTGCATTTATGAAAGATTTTAATGTAGACCACACACTTCCAACGCCTGATATTTACTGGATTCACATGGATGGCATGATGAGCATGGAAACAGTTGAAACGTTTTTTGATATTCCTGTGGACACATTGCGCGATGAACTTGGAAAACGTAATTTTAATATATATGAAAATGCTGTGCTTTATGGAGGATATACGAAGTTTTCACTTCCTGCCTTATTTTCACCGGCTTTTTATGACAGTGGATACGGTGCGATACTGAATGACGTTAATAATATGCTTGCCGTCCAACGTCATCCTTTGTTATCAAACAGATTAGCTCAACATGGTTTTGGACCAAGCGATATGCTATATAATGAGACGTTAAATGCATTGGCGGAAAAGGGATATTATATTGTACCAATTGCTCAATATTGGGGACCTTTCATGACTCTTTACCCATTTGACAGGTTTTATTGCTGGGGTATAGAGGCACAAACAGAAGCAGACAAGTATATTCGAATTGGAGATACTTTTGCCAAAGGGTTTATTGATTTGTTTGAATTATTATCTGTAACAACCCCGCTGGCTCCTTTAATGGAATTATTGCAACAACTTATTACTGAAATAACAGAGCGTGATTTGATTCCCGTTACCGAGCGCATTTGGACTTCTGTTCCCGAGCATACGGAACGAGTAAATTTTATAACAGAAAACACACTAAATACACCTCATGAACGATTTATATATAGGGCTTTGGTTGATTCCTTATCTGCACCATCCCCAAAATTCACTTTTATGACATATCATTTTACCCATCCATATCGTTGGGATTATCCAACGATGAACCCTTGGTACGACCAAATAACAGAAGATACCCCACGATTAGATTTACACAATCAAGTGTATGAATATGCATCACTTGTAATGTTAAATTCTATTGATGAGATACTGGAACGCAATCCTAATGCTGTTATTGTAATACAATCCGACCATGGAATTCATCTGACTGACCACCAAGAATATTTACTTGATTTAGGCTATACGGAAGCCGAAATTCTCGAACTTCAATTTTCCGTCATGAGTGCAGTACGCATACCCGAGCAATACGGCTGTCTGGGTGCGCCGCTTGCACCGTTGAATATATCCCGTGAATTGGTTAATCGTTTTGTGGGTGAAAATTATACGTTGTTACCGTAACTAAAAATATAATTTAAGAAAGGACTGTTACGTATGTATTTAGATCCGGGTTTTGGAGGAATGCTGTTACAAGTAGTGATAGCATTAGCAGCGGTGGGTGGTGCAATAATTTTTTCATTGAGGAGAAAAATAAAAAATTTGTTTTCCAAAAAGAAGGATGAGGAAACAAAGGTTGAATCTGCCGCGTTTAAAGATGTAGCGGAAGATGATATGATTGATACCCTTGACGATTAAATGAACTGAGGTTTTCGTGTGAATATTATTAATACATTGCTCGGCACACCGTTTGGGTATGTGCTGTATTTTGCGTTTTTGCTCACGGGCAGCTTTGGTATGGCAATTGTGCTGTTTTCGATAACGGCTAAAATTCTATTATTTCCGGTTATGCGAATAGCGCATTTAAACTCAATACGGCTGCTGCGTTTGCAACCGGAGCTTTATGTTATAAAAAAGCGTTATGCCCACGATAAAGAAGTGCTTAATGAGGAACAATATAATCTTTTTAAAAAAGAAAAGTATAATCCGCTGGTGGGTATTTTCCCATTGCTGGTGCAGTTATTGTTGCTTATGGGAATGCTACAGGTTATGTATGATCCGCTACACCATATGCGATTGCCGGAGGGTTCAGATTTGCATTTTTTAGGCATTAACCTTGGGGTTGTGCCTTCTTTGCGTAATCCTTCCATTGAACTTATTATGCCTATATTATCGGGTTTTGCGGCATTTGCTTTTTCGCTTGTGCAGAATTTCATAAGCCCGGGTGCGTTAAGTCAGGGAAAGAAAACAAACATAGGATTGATTGTTTTCACGGTTGTGCTTAGTGTGTATTTTGCGGCTGTTACCCCGGCAGGTGTGGGGCTTTATTGGACGGTTGGCAATCTTTTTGCTATTGTTACTGTCACCGCACTTTATTTTATGTATAATCCAAATAAATTGGCGGCGGAAGCACTGACATTTAAAAAGCCTAAACAAAAAACTCCCGAAGAAATAAAGGAAGAAAAGAAATACGTTAATGCACTAAAATTAAAAGAAAAAAGCGATGTTGCAAAATTTTTAGCCGCCGATAAAAAACTGGTTTTTTATGCTTTAACCGGCGGACAATACAAATACTATAAAACCATAATTGATTATGTAGTTGAAAATTCAGATATCGTTGTACATTATTTAACCAACGACCCGGAAGATGCATTGTTTAAAATGAATAATCCGCAAATTATTCCGTACTATGTAAGCCAGCGAAAAACATTATTTCTTATGCTGAAACTGGATGCTGATATGGTTCTTACAACTGTATCGGATTTGCAAAATTTCCACATAAAACGTTCTGTTGTTAGGGATGATATTGAATATGTGTATGTTTTTCATGCGCCAATCAGTTCTATCGTGCAGTATAAAGAAACGGCGTTCGACCACTTTGATACGATCCTGTGTGTAGGACCGCATCATTCCGCCGAAATGCGGCAGCGTGAGGAATTGGCGAAAATTAAAAAACGCAGATTGGTTAAAGCAGGATACGGTTTGTACGACCAATTACTTGAGAATTATAACTCTCTTCACAAGACTGAAAACAAAAAAACAAAAATTTTAATTGCACCGTCGTGGCAAAGTGAAAACATTTTTGAATCATGCATTGATGATATTTTGGGGCAATTAATCGACCGGAGCTATGAAATAATTGTGCGTCCGCACCCGCAATTCATGGTATTATTCCCCGAACGTATGGAAGCATTAGTGGAACGGTATTCGGCGAATAACGAAATTATTTTTGAACTTAACTTTGCCGGGAATGATTCAATATACACATCAGACTTGATTATTACAGACTGGTCCGGAATAGCCTATGAATTTGCTTACTGTACGTCGAAACCATGTATTTTTATTAACACTCCGCCCAAAATAACTAACACAAACTACAAACAATACGGGATTGAGCCAATGGAGCATACTATCCGAAACGATATAGGAATTTCTGTAGAGCCGGCGGATATACGTGAAAAATTACAACCCGTAATCGAAAAATTATTAAACGATAAAGGTTCTTTCAGCGAACAAATAAAAGAGACTTTATCTAAATATATATATCATCCGGGAAGAAGCGGTGAAGCCGGAGGAAAATATATTATTGGAAAATTGAAAAGGTGATGACAAATGAAACGAGTTTATGTAGCAATGGCAACGGACGTATATCATTCGGGGCATATAAACATAATCAACGAAGCGGCAAAGCACGGGAAGGTTATAGTCGGAATACTGACGGATGAAGCTATCGCGACATATAAACGTCCGCCGCTTCTTGATACTGAAGAGCGAATGAAAATTGTATCAGGCTTTAAACATGTCGAAGAAGTCGTTATACAGGAATCCATGGATTATACAGATATTTTGCGGAAGCTAAAACCCGATTATGTTCTGCACGGAGATGATTGGCGCACGGGGCATATGCAGCTTATACGCGAAAGAGTTATTTCTGTGCTGTCAGAGTGGGGTGGGGATCTTATTGAAGTGCCTTACACCAGAAATTTATCCGCAGACAAGCTTTCGCGCCAAATTAGCGGCAAACTTACAACGCCCGGGCAAAGGCTTGTTAAATTGCATAAACTTTTGCAATTAAGACCATATATCCGTGCTATAGACACATCTAACGGGCTTACGGGAATTGTTGCGGAAAATGCCCGTGTAATGGACGAGTCTACTTTAACCGTAAAAGAATTTGACGCTCTTTGGATATCAAGCCTGTGTGATTCCGCGTTTAAAGGTAAGCCGGATATAGAGCTTGTGGATTTAACAAGCCGGATTAATACGATTCACGAGATAATGGAAGTTACATCGAAGCCCATTATCTTAGACGGCGACACCGGCGGCAAAATAGACCATTTTCCGTTTCATGTGAAAACATTGGAACGAATAGGCGTTTCTGCTGTAATCATCGAGGATAAAACAGGATTGAAGCAAAATTCACTGTTCGGAACAGATGTAGAGCAAGTCCTTGACGACCCGAAAGAATTTGCGGCAAAAATTTCGGCGGGAAAAAATGCACAAGTTACGCGTGAGTTTATGATAATTGCGCGACTGGAAAGCTTGATTGCCGGAAAAACCGTTGACGATGCCTTAATGCGCGCAAAAATATACATCGATGCGGGTGCGGATGCCGTAATGATTCACAGCAAAGAGAAAACAGGCGAAGATATTTTTGAATTTATGCGCCGTTTCAGAGAGTATTCCGCAAGTATCCCGATAGTAGTTGTGCCTACAACGTATAATCAATTTTGCGAAGAAGAGTTGCACAAAAACGGTGCAAATATTATTATACACGCAAACCATTTGTTGCGAAGCGCGTATCCCGCTATGATGAAAACGGCGGAAAGCATACTTGTAAATGGGCGCAGTAAAGAAGCCTCGGACGCATATTGTATGCCAATTCAAGAAGTTCTGACATTTATTTAACAGGGGTTGAAGTATGGACGCAAATAAATTTATGGATGCCCTTGAAAGCTTGGGAGATTCATTTTATACGGGTGTGCCCGATTCGCTGTTAAGCCCGTTTATTGACGCGATTGTGGATAAGTATGGCATATCGGACAGGCATATAGTAGCCGCCAACGAAGGTGCGGCTGTTGGGCTTGCCGCGGGGCATTATTTGGCAACATCGCGCCCTGCCATTGTTTATATGCAAAACAGCGGAATTGGAAACGCGGTTAATCCCGTTTGTTCTTTGCTACACAAAAAAGTTTATTCTATTCCCGTTATTTTTGTGATTGGCTGGCGCGGAGAACCGGGGACTAAAGACGAACCGCAGCATATTTTTCAGGGCGAAGCTACGCTTTCCATGCTGGACTGTTTAGAAATTCCCCATTTCGTTATATCAAAAGACATTGAGGATTTATCCGATGTAATAAATAATTTTACACAGCATTTAAAAAACGGGCAGTCTGTGGCATTTGTAATTCGCAAAGACTCACTGATTAACGGAAAAAAAGTTAAATATGAATCAGATGTTGTCTTGTCCAGAGAAGACGCGTTAAAAACTATTATATCCGCAACAGACACCAATGCCGTTTACGTTTGTACAACAGGAAAACTTTCACGTGAAATTTTCGAGATACGTGAACAAAACGGAGAAGGGCATAGCCATGATTTTTTAACCGTCGGTTCAATGGGGCATAGTTTGATGATAGCTTACGGCATTGCGCTGGCAAAACCAAACCGCCGTATATATTGCTTAGACGGTGATGGCGCGGTGCTGATGCATATGGGAAGCTTGGCAATTGTCGGAACTTCATGCCCGAAAAATCTTATTCATATTGTAATTAACAACGGTGCGCATGAAACCGTCGGCGGTCTTCCCACTGTAAGCAATAAACTAAACCTTTCCGATGTGGCGCGTTCGCTTGGATATTCACAAACATTTCGCGTAACGTCTTTAAAAGAATTAGAAGATGTTTTATGTGGAGTAAATAATACAGACAGAGCTATTTTTATAGAAGTTATATGTAATCTTAGTTCTCGTTCCGATTTAGGGCGTCCAACAACTACACCAATACAAAATAAAAAAGACCTGATGGCTTTTTTAGCAGAAAGGCCGGAAGAAAAATGAAGGTGCTTATACTAAATTCAGGTACGGGTAGCCGCATGAAAGGCTTGGCAACATGCAAGTGCTTAGTTGAACTTGAAGCCGGCGTAACGATCATTGACGCACAACTAAAAGCATTATTACGATGTGGGTTAAGTGAGATATATATAACAACAGGTTCTCATGCAAGCGAACTGGAAAATTATGTGCGCGAACGATATCCGCATATGTCTGTAACTTTTATTAATAACCCCGTGTATGACAAGACGAACTATATTTACTCAATACACCTCGCCAAAGATTTTTTACTTGATGACGATATTGTATTGCTCCACGGAGATTTAGTTTTTGAAGAAAACGTGTTGCAAGATATTCTTGCCTCGGACGATAGTGTTATGGTTACAGACTCCACTAAATCGCTACCCGAAAAGGATTTTAAAGCAGTTGTAGAAAACGGACGAATTGTTGGTGTGGGCATTGAGATGTTTAATAATGCCGTTTACGCGCAACCAATGTATAAACTTACAAAAGAAGATTGGGCTTTGTGGTTGGCTGAAATAGGCCGATTTTGCGATGAAGGCATCACAGGTGTGTATGCAGAAAATGCGTTTAACAATATTAGTAATACGATGAATGTTCTTCCGTTTGATATAACAGGTCGTATGTGTTTTGAAGTTGACAACAATGATGATTTATTTTTTGCTCAAAATGCTTACAAAAAAATGCCTGACAGGATTCAAAATGTGTATTCCGGAAGCGGCTCTTGCAGTCATATAGAAAATATTCTTTCGCAAGCCAAATCAAAGAAGCCATTTATTGTTTGTGGAATTGACAAAGATAGTGCAAATAAATTAATCGGAGATAATATTGTCTGCTTTGAAGAATTTACGCCAAACCCCGATGTCTCGGAAGTTGATGCGGGAATTTCACTGTTTGAAAAAGAGAAATGCGACTTTATTATTTCAATTGGTGGCGGAAGTGCCATCGACATTGCAAAATGCATAAATATGATGGACTGTGGAACACCAAGAACTACTCATTTGGCAATACCTACCACGGCAGGAACAGGCAGTGAATCTACCTGTTTTGCTGTGTTATATAAAAATGGTGAAAAGATATCTGTGGAAAATCCTCATCTAATTCCGAAATATGTTATTTTAGATTCGGCTTTTTTGGGAACTTTACCTATGTATCACAAAAAAAGTACGGCATTGGACGCACTCTGCCAATCCATAGAGTCGCTTTGGGCAAGGGGAAAAACCACCGAAAGTGAATCGTATGCTTCAAGTGCAATGCATTTAATATATGAAAATATAGAAGGTTATATATCCGGGAACGCAAGTTGTGCAATGCGTATGTTGCAAGCGTCCAATTTGTCCGGCAAGGCAATTAATATAAGCAAAACTACCGCGGCACACGCTATGTCGTACAAAATGACAGCAATGTTTGGTTTAGCTCACGGTCATGCTGTGGCGTTATGTTTGCCTGTTGTTTGGGCGAAGTTGCTTGAATCGAATGTTTTACCGGAAGTTCTGAACGAAAACCAATTGCATAAATTTATATCAGTTTTCCGAAAAATGAAACTGGAATTTGATTTTGCCGTTATAACCAATGACATAGCGAAAGAATTGGCGGACAGCGTGAACATTCAACGCTTAAATAATCACCCCGTAAAAATAACAAAAAGTGAATTAGTTGAAATGTATAAAACTTTAGGAAGAGAGTGGTAACAATGTTCAAAGACAAAACTTTGCTTATAACAGGCGGTACTGGTTCATTTGGAAATGCGGTTCTACGTCGTTTTTTGGATAGTGACATAGGAGAGATTCGTATTTTCAGCAGAGACGAAAAAAAACAAGACGATATGCGTAACGCGTACAAAAGCAGCAAAATAAAATTTTACGTTGGGGATGTGCGCGAGTATTCCAGTGTAGAAAATGCAATGAAAGGTGTGGATTATGTTTTTCATGCTGCCGCATTGAAACAAGTGCCGTCATGCGAGTTTTTCCCTTTGGAAGCAGTGCGGACAAACGTGATTGGCACGGAAAATTTACTTGACGCGGCAATTTCATGCGGGGTAAAAAATGTTGTCTGCCTTTCCACCGATAAAGCGGTTTATCCGATTAACGCCATGGGTATGACAAAAGCGATTATGGAAAAAGTGGCTACCGCTAAAGCGCGAATGCAGCCTGAAGGTGGAACGGTAATCAGCGTTACGCGTTACGGCAATGTAATGTGTTCACGCGGTTCGGTTATGCCATTGTTTATTTCGCAAATTAGAGCAGGGCAGCAGCTAACCGTTACAGACCCCAACATGACACGCTTTATGATGTCCTTAGATGATGCAATTGACTTGGTATTGTTTGCATTTGAAAACGCAAAGGGCGGCGAGCTGTATATACAAAAAGCCCCCGCAAGCACAATAGAAGATGTTGCCGAGGGGCTGTGTGAGCTGTTTAAAACAGATGTCGGAGTGCGTTATATCGGTACGCGTCACGGCGAAAAGCTGTATGAATCTCTTTTAACCCGCGAAGAACTGGCAAAAGCGCAGGACATGGGGCGGTATTACATGGTTCCTTCCGACAACCGCGACTTAAACTATGCAAAATATTTTGCAAACGGCTGTGAAACATTGGGTAAAAACGAAGATTATACTTCTCATAACACAACACGCCTTAGCCGTGAAGAAACAAAGGATCTGATGATGTCGCTCGAATATGTTCGCACGGCAGTTGAGGGCGGATTTATCGGGGAGGGGTATTAATATGCTCAAGCTCGCGACAATTGTCGGAACGCGCCCCGAACTTATAAAGCTTTCCGAAGTAATAAAACTGGCAGAAAAATGTTTTGAACATGTTTTGGTTCATACCGGTCAGAATTATGACCATTCGTTAAATCAAGTTTTTTTTGACGGACTTGGTTTGCCTCAGCCGAATTTTTATTTGGAAGCTCCGGGCGAAAATTTAGGGCAAACCATTGGGAATATAATTGCGAAATCGTATGAAGTTTTGCAAGAAATTCGTCCCGATGCGGTGCTTATTTTGGGTGATACTAATTCTGCGCTTGCCGCAATTTCCGCTAAACGCTTGAAAATTCCCATATTTCACATGGAAGCGGGGAATCGTTGTTTCGATGAAAATTTACCCGAAGAAATAAACCGCCGTATGGTTGACCATATCAGCGATGTAAATTTACCGTACACGGAACACGCACGGCGGTATTTATTGGCGGAGGGTTTACGCCCGGAATATGTTTTTGTAACTGGTTCGCCAATGCCCGAGGTAATAAAAGAAAATGCGGGGCAGCCCACCGATGTTTTAAAGCGGTTAGAGCTGACACAAAACGGATATTTCCTCTTGTCAGCACACAGAGAAGAAAATATCGACAATGAAGCAAATTTTTTCAGTTTTGTCGGGGCGATTAATAAATTGGCAGAACAATATAAATTGCCTGTTATTTATTCCATGCACCCCCGAAGCGAAAAATATATTAAACAACGCGGCGTTGAATTTAATCCTCTTGTTAAAAAAATGACCCCGTTTGGGTTTAATGATTATATTGCGTTACAGAAAAACGCTTTTTGCGTTATTTCCGATAGCGGCACTTTGGCGGAAGAGTCGAGTATTTTAAAATTCCCTGCTGTTTCGCTCCGTACCAGCACGGAAAGACCTGAAGCGGTTGACAAGGGCGGTTTTATTGTAGGTGGAATCGACGCGAAATCTGTTTTGCAATCGGTGGAACTGGCTGTGAAACTCAAAGATTTTGAAATGCCTGCCGTACCGGATTATGAAGATTACGGTACTTCGGCAAAGGTAATTAAAATTATTCAAGGATATACAGGCATTGTTAACGACAGGATTTGGAGGAAACAAGCATGAAAATAGCTGTACTTGGTGGAACGGGAATGGCAGGCCACGTTGTTATAACATATCTTAAAGAATGTGGACACGATGTATATTTCACATCGCGCCGTGCGCCCGATGCGGAAAAAAGCAAGCCTATCGACGCAACGGATGTTCCCGGCTTGTGTTCTTGGTTGGATTCTGTAAAGCCGGATGTTATTGTCAATTGCATGGGCATACTTCAAAAAGAAGCCGACGCAAGGGCAGACATTGCTATTCTTATTAATGGATATATTCCCCGTCACTTAGAGCATAGATTTTCAAACACAAATGTAAAAATTATTCATTTATCTACCGATTGTGTGTTTTCCGGCAAGAAAGGCGGCTATCTTGTTACAGATGTTCCTGACGGAGAAACGCCTTATGACCGCACCAAAGCATTAGGCGAAATTTCAAACGAAAAAGATTTAACTTTCCGTATGTCTATAATTGGACCCGATTGCAACGAAAACGGCACAGGGTTGTTTAATTGGTTTATGAAACAACAAGGAGAAATTAAAGGATTCACAAAAGCTTTTTGGAACGGAGTTACTACAATAGAGCTTTCCAAGGCAATTGACGCGGCAATTAATCAGAATTTAAGCGGTATTTATCATCTTGTTCCGAAAGAAGGAATTGATAAATATAGTTTGCTGCTTTTATTCCGCGATGTTTTCGGTAAATCCGATTTGATAATCGAGACGTATGACGGTTTTGTCGTTGATAAAACATTAGTGAACACCAGAACAGATTTTAATTTTTCTGCTTCGCCCTATGCACAACAAATTTCTGAAATGAAAGAATGGATTAATAGTCATAAAGAATTTTATCCTCATTATAATTAAATTGTGTTATAATTCGCTTCAAGCTTTTTCGAGAGGACGAAATCCTTATGTTTTTTTTCAAAAAACCGAGTGCGGTTGAAGAATTAAATTTAGATTCGCCCAGTACGGTGATTGGTAAGGGTATGTACATTGAAGCCGCACGAATGGTAGGCGATGAATCTGTACGGATTGACGGAATCTACAAAGGCAATATAGAAGTAAACGGTTCGCTGGTACTTGGCGACAATGGTTCTGTTACGGGCGATGTTCAGGCTACGTATTTTCTTGTTGCGGGTGAGGTGAACGGGAATATTTCTTGTGATACTCAGCTTCATTTTGCGAGTTCATCGAAGATTACAGGCGATGTTCAGGCGGCATCTCTTGTTGTTGACGAGGGAGCGCAAGTTTCGGGGCGGTATATCGTAAGCGGCACAAAAAAAGAACCCGCCAGTCTGGTAGACAAACAAGAATTGCAAAAGATGATTGGCAGCATCGAAGAAAATGAATAGATTTATCATTTTTGCAACAACCATGGTTATATTTTTCACCATGGTTTTTTTCGCGGAAAATATTTTTGCGGAAGAACCGCCCATAGACGTTGTTTTTCTACTTAACACAAGCGATGAAATGAATTTCGCCGACCAGGAACGCGCCGCGATTAATGCGATTACGCAGTTTGTGCGTGCTGTTGGGGTAGGGGAGACGAGGGTAGGCGTTGTTACATCTACGCGGCAAATTCCGCTTAGGCAGCCGGAAAATGATTATGTAATCTCAGGTCTTACCGCTGCTATTGCAACTATTGAATACGCCGGCGGGGAAAGTTTTAACGCGGCGTTTTCAGCGGCGGCGAATATGGCGGCAACACAAAACTCTTTTATTATTCACATAACGCACGAAAACGGGCAAACAGAAAATTCTACCGCAGCGGGAATTCCCGTTAATGCTGTGTTTGTGAATTCAGGTTTGAACGCGGAGGAATTATCGGGAAGGTTTCATCGAATTCTAAACACGCATCGGGCGAATATTGCTGCTGCCGATACACCGCCTGAACCAACACCCGAACCCGTGCCACCTCCGCCGCCCGTAATTCCGCAAGAAGAACCGATTCCCCGTGAAGAAGAGATTCCGCCGCAGGAAGATACTGAGGAGCCGGAAGACATTCACGAAGAAATTTCCGAGGAAATTATTGAGGAAATTCCCGAAGAAATTCTAGCCGAAGAGAACGTAGAAATTGAATATGAGGAAATCCCCCCGGAAGAAATTCCGGATGAAGAAGTTAAAGAAGAACATGAAGAACCTTCAGAAGAAGAATCTCCCGAAGAAGAACCCGAACTCGAAGAACCAACTTACACGTTGTTATTTTCTATGGCATTCATTTCATTAATTGCAGCGGCATTTAGTGTTTTTCGTTTTATGAAAGTGGTGATTTAAAATGGCTGAAAAAACAAAAGAAATAGAGCCGACATACTACGGCGGACAGGCAGTAATGGAAGGCGTAATGATGCGCGGTACAAAAGGCTATGCAATGGCGGTGCGCAAGGTAAACGACGAAATTGTAATAATTGAAAAGCCGCTTTCGACAATAACAAAACGGTATCCTTTTTTAAAATGGCCGCTTATTCGCGGTGTTACGGCTTTGTGTAGTTCTATGGCTGTGGGATATACTTCGCTTTCGCAGTCGGCGGATATCGCTTTCGAGGGCATAGAGGAAGAAGAACCGTCGTCGCGTTTTGAGAAATGGTTGTTTGAAAAAATGGGCGATAAGTTGAACGGCATTATTAAAGGGCTTGCGATGGTCTTTGCAATTGTTCTCGCGCTGGGGCTTTTTATGCTGCTTCCCACTTTTCTTGGGGGCCTTGTCCCCGTGAATATTGCGTTCAAGGGCGCGATTGAGGGTGTTATCCGTATTTTAATTTTTGTGGGATATGTATTTGTTATTTCCCGCTCGAAAGATATTCAACGTGTTTTTCAATATCACGGTGCGGAACACAAGGCAATAAACTGCTATGAAAATAATCTTCCGCTTACACATGAAAATGTTGCTGCATCAAATCGATTACACAAGCGTTGCGGAACAAGTTTTATGCTTGTTGTGATGGTTATTACAATGCTCTTGTTTATGGTTGTGCGAGTCGAGGGCATTTGGCTGCGCTTTGCGTCGCGCATTCTTCTTTTGCCGCTTATTGCGGGGCTTTCGTATGAAGTTTCCGTAAAATGGGCGGGGCGGCGCGATAATTTTCTTGTACGCGCAATAATTTTTCCCGGAATGCTTATGCAAAAAATGACCACAGCAGAACCGGATGAAAAACAAATTGAAATAGCCGTTACCGCGCTTGAGAAAGTGTTGGAACAAGAGAAAGAAGAACCGCAATGCGAACAATCGGTAACGCATTAATTTATGGCGCGAAGCTGATTGGCAATCGCGAAGCGAAATTATTATTGTCGCACGCGACAGGTTACAGCATGAGCGGGGTTGTGCTTCACACGCACAAGGCAATTTCCGACGACGAGTATAATTTGTACTTGTCATACATTCGGCGGCGGCAAGCGGGCGAACCGGTACAGTATATTATAGGGCAGTGGGAGTTCATGGGATTGCCGTTTATTTCGGATAAACGTGCGTTAATTCCGCGCCCTGAAACGGAATTACTGGTAGAGCAAGCGTTTGCGTTTATAAAAAAAATTTCCGGCGGCGAAAATATTATTCGTGTTTTAGATGTTTGCACCGGAAGCGGTTGTATCGCAATTTCAATAGCCCGCTTGACAGATAAATATGTGGAAATAACCGCAACGGATATTTCTCCCGATGCCCTTTCGCTTGCGCGCGAAAACACAGAAAAAAACTTTCTTGAACCCGAGCGAATTAAATTTATTGAAACGGATTTACTTGACGGAGTCTCCGGAGACTTCGATGTAATTATTTCAAACCCTCCGTATGTTTTAAGCAGTGAAATGGAGAACCTCTCACAAACGATACGCGACCACGAACCTCACCTTGCCCTTGACGGCGGCGCGGATGGCTTGGATATCTATCGTCGTCTTATTCCGCAAAGCAAAAACGCCCTTCGACCCGGCGGAGCGTTATTTTTGGAAATCGGTCCCGTCGGCGTAATGGATTTAATGGCGGACGCGGGTTTTGAAAATATAAATTTACTGCACGATTATGCGGAGTTGGAACGAATAGTAACAGGAGTGAAAAAAAATGTTTGACAAACTAAACGAACTTGAAACAAAATTTGCGGAACTGTCGGAAGCAATCTCTAACCCCGATATTATTTCCGATACGAACCGTTTTCGAGGCTTGATGAAGGAACACAGCGACCTTACGCCGATTATGGACGCGTACCGTGAATATAAGCGTCTTAACGCGCAAATAGAGGACGCGAAAACTCTTTTAGGCGAAGAATCCGACGAGGATTTGCGCCAGCTTGCAAAGGACGAAATAAAAGAAGGCACCGATGCGCTGGAACAAATAAGCGAGCAGTTAAAAGTTTTGCTTCTTCCCAAAGACCCGAACGATGAAAAAAACGTAATTGTGGAAATCCGCGGAGGTGCGGGAGGTGACGAAGCCGCGCTTTTTGCGGGTTCGTTATATCGTATGTACGGGCATTATGCCGAACGCCGCCGCTGGAAAACAGAAATTATGTCATCCAACGAAAACGGTTTAAAGGGTTTCAAAGAAGTTGTCTTTATGATTCAAGGCAAGGGAGCGTATTCGCGGCTTAAATATGAAAGCGGGGTTCATCGTGTGCAACGCGTCCCCGAAACAGAATCGCAGGGGCGAATTCACACATCAACGGTGACGGTTGCGGTTCTTCCCGAAGCCGAGGATGTTGACGTTAACTTGAATATGGCAGATGTTCGCGTTGATATTTATCGTTCGTCCGGAAACGGCGGTCAAAGCGTAAACACAACGGATTCCGCAGTACGCGTAACACACGTTCCATCCGGAATAGTTGTTGCTTGTCAAGATGAAAAATCGCAGCTCAAAAATAAAGACAAAGCGTTAAAAATTCTTCGCGCAAGGCTTTACGATATGGAGCAGGAACGTCAGCACTCCGAACTAAGCGCGGAACGCCGCGCACAAATAGGACGCGGCGACCGTTCCGAAAAAATTCGCACGTACAATTTCCCGCAGTCCCGCGTAACCGACCATCGCGTGGGGCTAACACTTCATAGGCTCGATTCCGTTTTGAACGGTGACTTGGATGAAATTTTAGACACCTGCATCACGCACGACCAAGCGAAAAAATTACAGGGCGAGGGGTAGGGGAGTGGCTACGAATAAAGACGCAATTGTTGCGCATTATGAAGATTACACCAGCAGAGCAGGGGAAGATAACCGCGCAACATCTTCACGTTCTGCCGGCTTAGAGTTTCATTACACAAAAAAAGCCATGAGCGAACATATCAACGCGAATACGCGCATACTGGAAGTCGGTTGCGGCACGGGTTATTACGGAATGCATTTCGCCGATAAGTGTAAAGAATATGTAGGAATTGACCTTTTTACGCACCATATAGATATTTTCCAAAAAAAGATTCAAGAGAACGGTATAAATAACTTATCGTGCCGTGTTGGTGACGCTACAAATCTTGAAGGAATCGAGAATAATAGTTTTGATGTAGTCTGTTGCTTCGGGCCGATGTATCACTTACCGCCGGAAGAAAGGGAACTTGTATTTGCCGAGTGTGCGAGAGTATGTAAATCCGGCGGAATTATTGCGGTTGCCTATATAAATAAAATAGGGGCATACGCGAGTGCTTGTTTGAATGACGAATGGCGTTCGATTTATCCGAGCAAAAAGGCCAATGAGTTTATACTTCGGCTGGGTACAGATGATATACGCCCTGGTGTTTTCTATTTCACAATGCCGGAAGAGATGGAAGCGTCTGCCGTTCGGCACGGCTTAACAAAGATTCGTAATTTAGGAACCGATTTTTTTAATAATTCGAACATTGCAAATCAAATGGATGACGAAAAATTTGAGTTGTTTATGGAAATAACAGACGAGATGGTTAAATATGAATCCTGTACCGGAATAAGCGACCATGCCGTGCTTATTTGCAGAAAATAAAATAAAGAAGCCAAATAACCAAAACTTACATTAGCAACGCCTTGCCCGCATGGTTTATAATACGTGCGAAAGGGGCGATACATATGGAATTAATAAATAAATACAGAAACATAATCGGTGTTGCGCTTATTGTCGCGGCGACAGCGGGGATAATTTATGCCTCGTACATTCGCGGAAGAGTGACGCCGGAATTTATGGAGTACGCCGCATTTGTCGGCGCGGTCGAAGAAGGGCGCGTAGATTCTGCAACAATCGGCGAAGGTGCGATGATTTATTTCACGCTCGCCGCAGATGAAGCTTCCGAAAACGCAATTTCATTCACAACAAACAACCCTCGTCGAGAAGATTTTAAAGAGTTCCTTCTAATTAATGGCGTTAGTGTTATGGAAAGCTCGCACTCTGATTTTAATTTTTTTCAAATAGGTTTTACAATCGCGCTTGTGGCGGGAGTTCTTCTTTTTGTGCAAAGAAAGAGCAGTGCGGTTCGGGCGGCGGGGGGGCTTAATCCCGTAATGGTTTCGGCGCGCGAAAGCGAGAAAATGTGCGGCTTCGACGACATTGCGGGGAATCTTGAAGCAAAAGAAAGTGTCCAAGATATTGTGGACTATCTTCGCGAGCCGGAAAAATTTATTCGTTACGGAGCCAGAATGCCGCGCGGAATTTTATTCCACGGAAAGCCCGGCACGGGAAAAACTTTAATGGCGCGTGCAATGGCGGGCGAAGCGGGTGTACCGTTTTACGCGGTAAGCGGTTCGGATTTCGTGCAGATGTATGTAGGCGTGGGCGCGGCGCGAGTTCGCGATTTATTCAAAAAAGCGCGTGAAGCGGGACGCGGCGTAATTTTCATAGACGAAATTGACGCACTCGGAAAAAAACGAAGCGACGGCATAAACGGCAACGACGAACGCGAGCAAACATTAAACGCGTTATTAACGGAAATGCAAGGATTTTCGGAAGGCACGGGAATAGTGGTTGTTGCGGCAACAAACCGTCCGGACACGTTAGACGAAGCTTTAATGCGCCCGGGACGTTTCGACAGACGCGTAGAAATCGGTTTGCCCGATGTAAACGCACGCCGTCAAATTCTTGAATTGCACGCGAAGGGCAAACCCCTCGCGGAAGTAGATTTGGAAAAACTTGCGCAAGACACGGTATTTTTTAGCGGCGCGATGCTTGAAGGTCTTTTAAACGACGCAGCAATCGGCGCGGCGCGGCGCGGCGGTGAAAATATTTTATCGGAAGACATAACTTCCGCGTATTACACCGCGCTTGCGGGCAGTGAAAAAAAAGACCGCAGCCATATTCGTCAGCAAGAACGCGAAATTACCGCGTGGCACGAATCCGGACACGCGGCGGCGGCTGTTCTTACAAACCCGGAAAACCGCGTTGCAAAGGTAACGATTATTCCATCAACATCGGGTGCGGGCGGGTTTTGCGTAAACATTCCGCCGGAGCGCATGTTCTACACAAAAAAGGAATTGCGCCAGCAAATAATGGTATCTCTTGCTGGGCGATGTGCGGAAGAATTGCGTTTTGGTGCAGACAACGTAACAACGGGCGCGTCGAATGACATAGAAAAAGCCACAACAACGGCAATGCAATACATTACAAAGTTCGGAATGGGAACAACTATAGCAGACCGCGCAATTCTGAAAGACGAAAAACGCGTTGCTAACGAGTGCTACGAACTTGTAAACGATTTGTATGAGCAAACTCGACAACTTTTGCAAAATAATTTATGCGGATTAAAAATTCTTGCAGAAGAGCTTTTAACGCAAGAAACACTGGACGGAGACAGGGTTCGGGAAATTTTTTTAGAAGATAATCCAACAAATATCGCTTGACAATTACGCCTACAATGATAAAATCTATGTTAACTGCCCTACAAGTGTTTCTATTTGCTTGTCACGGACTAGAGCAGAACACGGTCAAACCGCAGTTTCCCCTAAAGAAGGAAACCGCGTTGACATATTAAACATAGGAAACACTACTTAAATATTAGAAAAGGGGGTTCCCAAAAGAAAGTGAGTTACCTAAATCGAGGTTTCAAGCCCAAAAATACGCACGAAGAGAGGGCTTGGGGAAGAAGACTTTGAAGGGAGGAATTTAAGTTATGCAGCAAAAACTGCAAAGAAGACGCATTGTAGCTCTCTTTATGGCAATTACAATGGTCTTTTCGCTGTTTTCCGGAGTTGGGCCATTGAATGTCATCGCTACAGGCGGAACCGGTGAAGTTCTCTTTGATTTAAGCACTTGGCTTGAGGGACGAGACGGAGAAATAACGGATAACCTTGCGCCGTTTGTACGCGGCGGCAGCCCTGTTCTGACTGCGACGGGCGGTGCGCTTCGCATCACCACAACCGCAGACTGGGGCGAGGGTGTTGACATTAAGCCTGACGGAGGTTTCCTCGCAGGGGACGTTATCACCTTAACCGCAACGGGAGCCGCTTTGGCACCCGATGGTCAATTAATGTTGCAAATTAATGGTGGTGCCGCTCCTTGGGATGACCAAATGCTAAGACCTTTGGTGAACTTCTCTGCCGATGAAGAAATCAATATGACCGTCACATTAACAGACGACGACATTACAAAAATAGCGGCGGGTAGCGATTTCAACAGTGGCAACGGTATCAGAATCAGAGCAAATAACCCGGCTTCGGGTGAGTTCTATCTTACATCTCTTACAATTTCCCGTCCCGGTACACAGCCAACGCTGACTTCGGTAGCAGCACCGAACCTTGCTGTTACAACAGCGGCGGCTCTTGCGGACGTAGTTACACCGTCAACAGTGGTTGTAACAGCGGATAACGGAACAACATCGTTGCCCGTAAGCTGGGTACTTCCTACATGGAATAACACTGACGGCGCACCGAATATTTTTACATGGACTGTAAATACTACTGGATATGCTATAGCTGCAGATGTTGTCACATCCGGCAATATTACTGTTTATACGTATGCGCCCGTTGTAGCACAACCGGAACCCGGTGACCTTGTTTGGGAACCGAATTTGGTGGGTGCGACTGCGGCAACAAGCGGAAGAAACTATGTAACCAACGCAGCAGGTCAAACTTTAGGCTTCATACTAAGTAGTTCGAGAACCCCGCCCGCAGGGTTTACTATTGTAGAGGATAGTATATTAAGACATCAAAGCGGCGGCGGCGGCGAACGGATGAATATTATTGTAAGGGGAACCGGTACAGGCAATCCTTCGGTAGCCGGGTTCGCGCCGGTAAACGGCAAACATTATCGTGTTACTTTTAATGCTACCGATGATGCAGGTGCTCCGGTTGCCAGTTTAGTATTTCGTCCAAACGACGTAGCCACAGGTGCTGTTGAACCTGTAGCCGGTTCACAGTTCAGCTTTAGCTTCACGTATGACGAAGCAACAGCGTCTAATGACGGAACTCATGGACGCATTGCAATAGCAGTTGTTACAGGCAATGCCGGGACAGTTGTTCGTTACAGCAACTTCCGTATTTACCTTAGTTGCGATTGCGATGCGTGTGGATACTGCTGTGATGGCGAAAACTGCACCGGTTGCGGTTATGAAAATTGCCCCGTTGGGTCTCCGCCATGCCTTCCCGGCGAAATGGTTCCTGTATATAACCTTCAATCCGATATCGCAGGACGGGATATTGGACCTTTAGGCTCAGGTGCAGGCGCAGGAACACCCATATTAAGTACAACACATGGTGTAGCAAACACACACTTGATAGTTGGTGAAGCTGAAGGTCGGCGTCATTTATTGGTAAACCGCACACAAGCCAGTGCTACCCGCGGATTATTGTTTAATTTTACATTCCGCGAAGGCGACGTTTTAGAATTGGATGGTTATCTGATGACAGACGGTCTTGAGATGCGGTTACAGGGACACACAACTACGGGCTGGATGCCTAGCGGTACAGACATGAATCGTGTAGGTGGAAACCGTGTAGGCGAAGAAGACACCGCACCGTTTACAATTGAGTATGAGATTAAGAGCGGTGATTTGACGGCACTGAGTACCGGCCTTCGCGTTATTGCTGATGGTGATACTATCGCGGCTCAATATCGTCTCTATGAATTAAAAGTATTGCGTGACGGTGCATGCGGTAACTGTGAAGACTGCGCTGCTGAACCGCAAACTTTTGAAGAAGCGGTAACAGCTGTAAACGACGCAATAGCAACTATCGTTCCGACTAACTTTGTAACAGAACAAGAAGTAAAGGATACAGTAGAAGACGCAGTAGAAGACCATATAACCGTGACTTGGACTTCAGATGTAGCAATTGTACTCGCAGATGTAGGCGTAGCCGGTTCTATCACAGGCGTTGTGACACTTTCATTGGACGAAGAATCCGAAGTAATCAATATCAACCTTGCAATCCCCTCACTTTCGGACGGTCCGATAGAATTCCCGCCAGGTGTGGTTTACGACCTCCAGCTGGATGATACATTAAACACTCTTCCCGGCGGTGTTGCAGACCATATGATATTCCGTGCATCTGCCGGCGGGACACTCTCCGGTGTAAACAATACAGGTGAAAATAATGCATCTGTGTCTCTTACCAACAGAACCGGAAACGCACACGGAATTGACATTTGCGTTGAAAAATTGAGTGAATTGCTTGTACCGGGCAGGCTCCATCGGTTTGAAATAGAAGGTACCGCAGGAGTCCAGTCGAACTCAGGTTCAGCAACACGGTTTGTGCGTCCCGGTGCTTCAGGTGCGGGCTCGTATCCCGGTGACCCCCTCGGAACCGCAAACCATGTCACATCCGGTACCCGTGCCGGTGGTGCGTTCACATTAACCGTTGCTCTCTCTTATGAGTATATTGCGGCACAAGCTGCCAGTGGAACACGCATCTATAGAATAGGAACAAACTCCGGCGACACAAATACGCAAAATCTCGTTGTTACAAAATTACTAATTTCGTATGAATGTTGCGATGGAAACGGTTGCGAAGACTGCTGCAAAGGCGACGAGTGCGAAGGTTGCGATTACTGCACCGAACCATGTCCTGTTCATACTCCAATATGGGCGTTGGATTACAGCAGAGCAGTACCGGGTGGGTTATTACCTTCCACTGGTAATCCCCCCATTCCTACACTTCGTCAACCAGTGGGTAATCCAGATCCGAATTCACCGTATAGGCCGGGCATTCAAAGCGCACAGGGCGCAAATGTCACTAATGTATTGGATGTAGCCGGGGATGCATTAACATTCACACACAACAGTTTTAATAACTTTTTCATACTCGGTTCAGACCAAGGTACGTCAACCGGTTTTTGGAGTGAAGATGACGGATTCAGTCCTGTTGTAGATACCGAGTACAGGATAGCATTTGATGCTGCGCTTGATGGCGGAATGGCACTGCGCATAGCACCCAACAACACCACCGGCTTAAATGCCGCAGAAGCCGAATGGACTTACCTTCTTCAAGGCGGAATGATGGGTAGCGTTTCCCATACGTGGAAACAAACCGTAGCACCCGGAGCGAGTGGTAACGGTGCTATCAGAATTGGTCTTTCGGGCTCAACTCTAACCACCGTCGAAATCAAAAACCTTCGCATTTATGAAGTAACAGATGAAGACTGCACATGCGGTAACCTCGAAGAACTTTTGATTTGGCCGATAGGAAACACACAGGCAACCTTGGCCAACCACGAAAGAATTAGCGTGATTGGTGCAGGCAATAGCCGTATTCTCAGGTTTGAAATTGACCCAAGAACAGAAAGCTTGTTGCGCGATAACATCGGTGCCTCTTTGGAATTTACTCCGATAAATAGCACTATAAGCGTGAACCGCGCACTTGCCGTATGGACAGACTTGTCCGGTGAAAACACAGACAACTTTGAATTTGCTGTTAACGAAGAAGCATTGGCATCCGGTTTAATAGTCAGGTCGCCCGATTTCGACCCAAGACCGTCAAGCGTGAATCTTAGGCTTACAAGCGAAATGCTGTACAAAGACGGAGAAATTGCAACTGCGATCTATGTGCTTCTTTCACAAGGGCATGGTGCGTGGATTACAAACCCCCGTGCCGATAATCTTGAAATGCTTGGCACAGCAACACTTACAATGCTGTCAGCTAACCCCACAAACATCTCACTTAACATCGGTGCAAATGAATCCGAAATGAGCTTTACATGGTGGACACCAAGCGGTATCGCCAGCGGAGCGGCAGTTCAAGTGGCACCGTATGCAAGTTTGGTAGACGGTCAAATGCCTGCCGAAGCGGCACTAGTTTTCGGAGAGCAAGACTTTACCTTAACAAACTTAAACTTACCTGCGTATGCATTCGATGTAAGCAGGGTAACTGTTCAAAGCCTTGAACTAAACACAAAGTACGCATACCGCGTAGGTGACGGAAGACCCGGTACTTGGAGTGAAATTCACTACTTCAATACTTTCAATCCAACCGAGAGTCATACCGTTATGGTTGTAGGCGACCCGCAAATAGGTGCTTGGAACCTGGGCAGACAGGAATTTAAGTGGACAGACGGAATAGAAAGAGCAATTACAAGAGCGGCTATGCCGGAACATGGTAGCCCGCACAATGGCATAGACTTCATTCTAAATACGGGCGATGTTATATCACCTGCCAACAATATTGACAGAATGAATGTCTATATGCGTCCGGCACATCTTAGAAGCATTCCGGTTTTCACAACCGTAGGAAACCACGATTCAGTTTCACAAGGTGACGGACTGCCGACACTTGGTCTTTTGTCCTTAATTCATAACTGGCCTAATCATAACTGGCTTGGCGGAAATCCCACCAGCATACAGGAGCAACGCCGCGGCGGCGGAAACCACTTCTTTAGTTACGGCGATGTTCTGTATATTTCATTGAACACCAACGTAGTCGACAGGGCAGCCCACAGAGCAACCCTTGAAGCCGCTCGCGCTTCACATCAGGACGCAAAATGGACAATTGCTATCTTCCACCAAGATGTTTTTGGTAACGGAACTGGTCACGCCTTAGGTATGCCTGGAAGCAACAGGCAAAGGATGCTCTACGACCTGTATGCGAACGGTGTTGACCTGGTAATAAACGGGCACGAGCACACTCATTCACGTTCACTCTTTATGGACGGAAGAGTGGAAAACACGGCAGCGAACAGTACGAGACAGCCTTTTATGGACCAAAGGCCGGCTAATTTCGGTGGAAACATTACCGAAAGGCTCGTGTTTGACCCGCATCCCGGTGCATTCATCGCTCCGGTAGGCATACCGTTTATTACTACGGGTTCAGTTTCCGACTTCCCCAAATACACCTCTATATTCCCAGTGACCCCTTGGACTGCATGGACAGATCCCGCTGAATACGACAACTTCCAAAATTATTCAATCATGACAGTTGACGGGGACTCACTTACAATCGAAACTTTCGTTGTTCCTTACACCACAGGCGCCAACAATGCCACCGATTGGAGACCCACGGGTGAGCCGGAAATCATGAGCAATAGCTTAACACTTCGCAGAACCGCAAGGTTTGAAGATTTACAGCTGTTGATTGACGGCACAGACGAGTTGGCACAGGGCAATATAACCAATGATACATGGGCAGAGTTCCAAGACAAAATAACATTGGCAAGGATACTCACCGAAGTATCGGAAGCATCAGACATCCACAAAGCGTATATGGCAATTTATGATGCATATTATAGCCTTGTGAACGACGCCGATTTTGAAAAACTTGACGCATTGGTGAAAGAAGTAGCCGCTGTATTGGCTGAGGCTTCAGAAGGCATATGGGAAGGTCAATATCAGGACGGTTCAATTGCGGAACTCCGTGCTATATTTGAACCCGCCGAACTTGTAAATTCCGTGAGGTTATCTTCACAGGGAGCCATAGACGCGCAATATGCGTTATTGCGCCCCGCATATGAGGAATTCAAGTTAAAAATAAGCGATATATCGCGCCCGTGGGTTCACGTTCACGAAATTCCGGCGGATGAGGTTTATACAATGAACCTGCTTCACTGGATGGATGAAACCATAATGCTGAATATGCCTTGGGAAAGACACGAAGATGTATGGCCAAGATACTTCGCTCACTTCACTAAGCGCAACTTTGCCGGCGGTTCGTTTGGGAATAATTACACCGCCCCGTTAGTAAATGTACCCGCATTCGGTACTATTTTGCGCAACGATGCACGATTCGGGCCTGTGAATGCCTTAGGCGGACGCGGACTGGATACCGGAATTGAAAACGCTGGCGGCGGTCATATAACAAGAACGCACGTGGGCGAATGGATACGGTATGAACTTAATGTAGTAGAAGCCGGTGAGTACCGTGTACGGCTTGGTGCTATTAACCCGCAAAATGCAGTGCAAAGGGTTCTCTTGCGAGACATGAGCTACAACACACTTACTTCCTTTACCATACCCAGAAATCATGCAAATAATCCCAATGTGGATTGGGCAGATGCTCCTATGATTCCGGCGGCAAACAACATCTTTTTACCGGAAGGCAAGTTTATTATTGAAATGTTGTTTGCAAATGGAGAAACGGATTTACCACATGCAGGTCCGACACCTGTAAGCACCGGTATTCCGTCAAACTACCCCGACGGCGCGAATGTTGACATTATCACGTTTGAACGCATAGGAGATATGGAACCTACGGTGTTTGAAATACCGGATAACCATTTCATTCTTCCGCTTCCGCCGAACGATGCAGCAGGTACCTCACGTCGTCAGCGCGGGTGGGGAACTGTAGGAGTCGGCAATGAATGGGGCGGAGTCCGCGAAAGCTCGCTCTCATTAAGAGCAGTAGGATTGGCAACGCACCTTGTACTTGAAGTTGCGGGAAGACCTCCCGGAAATGTTGACGTTGTACTTGCAGGCGATGAAAGACACCCGGTTAATAATCCGGACGGGGTAGGAACGTGGAATCAACAAACGTTCACAATGCATACCACCAGCAGCGTCACTGGTATATTCAACGCGGCAAACAATACGGTTACAATCGACCTTCGTTTGATGGATGGTCATGCAAGCAATGGTGATGTGTTTACACGTTGGAGTGATGTTGAGAACAATACTTCAGCCAGAAGAATCATTGTGTCACACAACAGCGATACATGGGATGAACTGAACGTTATAAGGGCGTACCTGGTTCTGAGTGAGGCCTATGAGGAAACTGTAGAACCGACAGGTTTAACAGCGACAACTCCAACAACAGTAACAATGACTGTCGGCGGAACCGCAAACATCGGAGTATCACTGTATCCGGAAAATTGGAACGTGGATGGTTATGAAGTAGTATGGTCAACACCATCATCAATCGTTACAACAAGTGGTTCGGGTCTTACTATCGAAGTAACCGGTATAGAAAAAGGCGCAACAACAATCACAGCACAACTCGTATCGCCCGGCGCGATTGCGACGGACAGGAATGTCGGTGAACCCATAATCTTCAACATCATGGTTATGGACGGAATTCCCCTATACGAAAACTTTGTAGGAGACGATGCCGACTGTGATACACTTTTAAGAGACTCGGAAGGAAATATAACAGACGTTGTTAATTACAATGTCGCGGTTGCAGCAGTTTCCGGTGAAATCGTAGTTACGGTCACTGTTGAAAACGGTCCGTCCGATTTAGAGCACTACTTTAATGCCAGCTTTTGCTTGAGCGTTCGCGTTGGAGAAAACGCAGACGTGAATGTACCAATACAAGTAAGAGTCCCCTCCATCAAAGATGGAACAGGTTCCGTTACACTTTCTCAAGAAGAAATATTAGCGGCGTGGGGGAGTTTCAGCGACTCAATTGAAGGCAGACGGGAGATAGCCGAATCACGCGGCGAAGACCCTGAAGAAATCAATTGGGAAGAAGTGATTGATAACCTTGAGATAAGGGGTGCGGAAGTAATCCCGGTTTCCGAGGAGAAGGAGGAAAGAGAAGAAGTGAGACAGTTTATTTTAAGCTTGGCAGTAACTGTATTTGCCATGACAACACTGTGTTTTGCCGGCACCGGCGAAACAACTCCCAAAGATCAACTTTGGGCAGCAGAAGCAGCATGGGAGGATGCTTTAAAAGCATTCAACGAATTGGGCTTCTTGGAAGTCTTGGGAGCTGCTGATTTAGCCGACAGCGACACTTGGAATTGGAACGAAGTGTCTTTCGGCACAATGGACATTATAACCCTTCAACAAGCACTTGCTACTTTGAACCAAGCAATTATTGATTTCAAAGACGCACGTGACTGGGGAAAAAAGGAAGACGACAGAAAATTGCTTATCGTTCCCACTGGACGGCAAGCAGTATTCCATCTCAGTAAGGTAGATCTTACAGGCGTTGACGAAGTAGAAGACATTGTCGGACTTCAAGCATCCGGACTGGGTGATGGCGCAGAATTTACTTTCCTTGGCAACGGTGCAATCAATGTCAAAACCGGAACGACAAATTATGCTGGAACATTTAGCGGTATTGACGTTGTGCCCGGAGAATTTGACGGACTTAAACCCGGCGATACGGTTCAAGCTATCATTGAACTTGTAGGAATTCTACCTAGTGCCGCCGGTGCCACCGTTAATAATGGATTCCGCATTGAGCAATCCATAGGTCGTGAACATGCCGGATTGGCGGTAGGAGCAAGACTGCACCCCATAGCAACGGGCAATTACGGCACAATCACCATTGAAAATATCGACCAAGCATGGATTGACGCAAATGCTGATGAGTGGAACTGGGTTGGCACGAGTGCTCCGGATAATATTGACGGACGTGGGCGTATAGGTGAAGCAGTCCCGCCGCGTTTCAGAATAGCCGGACACTTCATTAACGCGCATACCGGTAACGAAGCAACTGACGGCACCGGTGGTTCAGAATTCATCGTACACGACATCTTGGTTCACCGTGCAGAAGCACAGAATCCCGCTGCAACACTTACCCAAGTCGCAGCATTCCCGGGCTTGGTACAGGGATATTCCCAAGAAGTCGCAAATAACGCAACTCGTGGGTTTACCATTCAAAACACAGGCGGAGTTGCCTTAAACGGTTTAACAGTATCAATTACCTCTGGTGGAGCAAACTTTGTTATAGCTGGTGACTCAACCTTTAATATTCCGGTTGGCGGTCAAGCAACAGTCAATGTACGTCCCGTACTTGGTTTATTGGCGGTTGGTTCTCCTCATCAAGGAACATTGGCAATCAGTTTCGGCGGAAATGAACTTGCAACAGCTCAATTGAGCGTTGCCGTAACTACCCAAGCTGATCCACCCGTGATTTCTACCGCATCATTACCCGCGGGAACAGTAGGTCAACCATATGGTGGTACAGGCGGCTTCCAATTAGTCGGAACCGGAAGTAATTTATCTTGGTCGGCAGAAGGATTGCCCGCAAGCTTAACTGTTTCAGGCACAGGGTTAATAACCGGTACGCCAATCGAAGCAGATATAGGCACCCACCCAGTGACAATTACGCTGACCGGTGCATCAGGAACAACACCTGCAGAAGTAACTTTAGACCTTGTTATTAATGCTGCTGGTAGCTTTGAGGTGACGCAACGGTTCAAAGACATTGTAGCTAGAGGTGTGATATTGGGTGACATTACCGGTGACGGAACATTCGGTTCGACAGACGTTCTGCTTACAAGACAGATTGCAAACCCCGGTCACTCAAGAACAGCTGCGTCAACACTGGCTGACTATCCCAACCACGATATGGTTTACTTGTTTAACACATTGCAAGGTCAAGTTTTACCGACTTCTGTATCGGGTAGGTTTGAAACCATTGTGAACCGCGGTGTTATACTGGGTGACATTACCGGTGACGGAACATTCGGTTCGACAGACGTTTTGCTTACAAGACAGATTGCAAACCCCGGTCACTCAAGAACAGCTGCGTCAACACTGGCTGACTACCCCAATCACGATTTAGTATATCTGTATGCAGAATTGGTAAAATTGCTTTCATAGCACTGTAGGCTAAGAGAATACGATAAGTTTGGCGGCATCGTCTCCGATTGAGACGAGACGATGCCGCTGTATTTCTCTTTAAAATCAGTTTCGATGTTGTTTTAGAAGGAAGGGGATATCTGCATGAAACGGATTAACACCAAAAACCGCTTGTTGTCGTTCGTTATAACTGTAATTATGGCAACAGGTGTGTTTAGTGTAATGCCGGTTGCCGTTTCTGCGGCTGATGGTACAATATCATTAGTTCGTATTACAGCACCGGAATCTATATTCCCCGGCTCAGTAGTAACACTAGATGTTGTAATGGCAGAGAATCCGGGTTTTGGTATGATACAGTATTTAGTTCAGTATGACTCGCCGTATGTGACAAACTGGACACGTAACAATATGGATTTTCCTACGACGATTCTTGAGTGGACTCATCGGATTGAGAACGGACAGCGTACTCAATTCATGACTGCTGCACAAGAAAATGAAATGCGGAATGGTATAATGTCTCGCTATACCTTCAGGATAAGCGAAGATGCCCCGGTTGGGGTCGTAATTCCGTTTACCTTCGCGAAGGAAGGTTCACTTGATGCTGTCACCATACAACCGATAGTTATTAATGTTGCAGGAGAATCAATGCCATTAACCGTTGTAGAAGCCCCTAACTTAGACTGGGTAACTGATAGGTTCAGAGCAATTGTAACCAGAGGTTTGGTACTGGGTGATATTACCGGTGACGGAACGTTTGGCTCGACAGACGTTTTGCTTACAAGACAGATTGGAAACCCCGGTCACTCAAGAACAATTGCTTCAACACTTGCCGACTACCCCGACCATGACATGGTTTACTTGTATAACCTGTTACGGAGTGTTCAAAACGGTGTGAGCGGTTTGCCGGATGCTTTGTCAGAAAGAGTTGGACAACTTGTGACACGTGGTTTTGTACTGGGTGACATTACCGGCGACGGAACATTTGGTACAGTAGACGTTTTGCTAACAAGACAGATTGCAAACCCCGGTCACTCTAGAACAGCTTCGTCAACACTCATAGACTATCCCAACCACGATGAAGCATACCTGTTTTTAGTATTACGTGGATTACTTGGTATCATCTAAAGAGAACATGATAAATCGACGGTATCGTCTCTGTCGTGTTTCTCTTGAAATTAAAAGTAGATTTGACTCATAGAGTTTTATAAATCTAAATTTTTCTTAAAAGAAAAGGAGAATGTTTCAATGAAACGGATTACAATCAAAAACCGTTTATTTGCTTTTGTTGTAGCTGTAAGTATGTTGGCAGGTATCTTTACTGCAATGCCGATTGCTGTATCTGCATCTGGCTGTACGATTTCAATGAATGTTACCACGGCAGCTGAAACTATTACGCCCGGTACACAAAACGTGACATTAGACGTTTCAATGGCAGGAAACCCTGGTTTCGGTATGTTCCAGTATAAAATTGAGCATGACTCAGATTATGTACAAAGCTTGACACGTTCAAATGTTGATTTTCCGTCAACTGTTTTAGAGTGGCATATACCGCCTGCTGCAGAACAAGCAGCGAATAAATGGCGGGAAACCCAATTCATGACCGATGCTGAGGGTGGCTTTATCGGTAACGGTGTAATGTCTCGTTATACTTTTACGATAGCAGCCAATGCTCCTGTTGGGCATGTAATTAATTTTACACTCACGAAAGAAGGTTCACTTGAACCTGACTTCCCCTTTGGCGCGTTAGATGTGACTGTAGCAACGCCTACAATTGCAGTTACCGTTGTAGATTTACCGCCCGAGCCGGCTGAAAATGTTACAATTGAAGTTAGCCACAGTGATGCACGTTTCGGAATTGATGAACTTGTTTTAACAGTTTCTCATGATGGTAACGGAACCGATAAGTTCTATTTTGTAATTGCTTACAGCCAAGGAACGAATCAGCCGACCAGAATGGTTGTTGAAGCTGATGTGACAAGCGAACAGACAGCAATCCCAACCGGCTTGTTTACAGCTGCAGGCGCACAAATTTCCGTATGGGCTATGGAAAGCCCACCCTTTGACACTGAAAGTTTGTTCAACAATAACAAGGGTATATATCCAGCAAACTAAAATTACAGACAGGAGGAAAATATAAATGAGTAAACGAATTATTTCGTTTTTACTTGCAGTAACAATGGTCATGAGCCTGTTTGGGTTTTCATTTTCGGTGTCTGCTGCAGAGGCTACTGCGAACTACCCCGGTAGTGGCGGTGCTATTACCTTCAATGTACCCGGATTTGGTGCTGAAGTTACAAATGCGACGGTTGAAGTTAGCCGTTTGCCGGGTAATGATTATGTAATTGCACACAATTTTTCTGTAAACAACGGAGTTTTATCAGGATCGATTCAAGCAGGTGTTCTCACAGAAGCTAATTATGTATTGCGTATTTGGCCTGGTGCGCCTTTAATCGTTCCGGTTCAAAAACCCCCAACAGAACCAACAACTGCTACCGTTACCTTTTCCGCAGGCACGAACGGAACTCTTACCGCAGCAGTAGTAGGCGGTGCCTCAATCACCAGCAGCCCTGCGCAAGTGAATATTGGTGCAGATGTTGTGTTCACCGCAACACCAAACACAGGATTCCGTGTAGCTTCGTGGACAGTGACTGGCGGTGGTGCTGTTACCGGTACTCCTATACCAACAGAAATTACGCGTCCAGTAACAGCCAGTGGACTTACCGTTGCGGTTACTTTTGAAGAAGAAACCGTTAACCCAACAGGTGTAACAGTTACCCGCCGCTCAGGTACAGGTTCTGTTAGACCGAGTGCAACCGTACAGTTTGATGCTTTGGTAACTCCCGCAGGCGCAAATCAAAATGTAATCTGGACGGCAACCAATAACTTTGGTGCCATTCTTGATAGTAGCATAAGCAACAACGGACTATTGACCGTTCCCGCAAATGCTACTAATGGCAGCACGATAACTGTTAGAGCAACTGCTGTAGGATTCAACAATGTTTTCGGAACTGCAACCATTACGATAAATGACAGTGCCGGTACTTGGGATGACGGCGGCGATGGGCGTCGTCAAGGTGGAGGAATTATAGACCCGGGTCTTGTAGTACCTACTCCGACTCCTCGTCCTGACGGCCCGGATGGACCGGATGGGCAACAACCGGAACCGAACTGGGGTCTTTCCGATATGAAACCCGCGTTCCTTCTGTTCAATGACGTTCCCATGAACGCATGGTTCCATGACTTTGTAACAGTAGTTCATCACTTTGGTTTAATGCATGGTGTTGGATACCGCACATTTGACCCGCAAGGTTCTATGACGCGCGCTATGTTCATTCAAGTGCTTGCAAACCTTGAAGAAGCAAACCTTGGAGCATTCGGCGCAGGCACAGCTGCGTTCAACGACATTGCACCGGGCGACTGGTTCTATCCCGCAGTACAATGGGCGCAAAGCGTAGGAATTACCACCGGCGTTGGCGAAGGTAGATTCGCGCCTAACGCAAGTGTAACCCGCGAAGAAATGGCAAGGCTTCTTAACAACTACGCAACCTTTAGGAACATTTCCCTGCCACGTAACGCAACAACACCGTTTACAGACGCAGGCGCAATTTCCTCTTGGGCTGTGGACGACGTAGCGGCAATTCAAGCAGCCGGCATAATCGGCGGTTACCCCGATGGCTCCTTCGGACCGAGAAGAACAGCAACCAGAGCCGAAGTAGCAACAATTTTCGCAATGTACCTGCAAGCAACGGGCAAATACACACCATAATCAATAATATCCGGCTGTTGAGTTTCAACAGCCGGGGTACATATTTCCAAGTAAAAAATAAGAGTATAAGATAAATGAGACGATATTTAAGTATATCGAAGTACCTATAAAAAACCCCCTCGCAGACAATTATTGTTTTGTCTGCGAGGGGGTTTCTGTTTTATAATTCAATTTTCTATACAAAATCTTTTTCACTGGTGTAAGCGCAGCCGTTCTCGTCAATGTCGTCGGCATCCAAGTAATAGTCATCATCGAATTCGTCCAGACCGCAGCTACAACCGAAACATTTTTTAAGCCAGTTGATTTTAATAACGGCTATTATCACCGCAACAATGATTAATATTGCAACACACATTCCAACAATCATGCCGCGTCTGCTGCTTGCTTGCATCTTTTGTGCCAGTCTCCAGTTGTTCATTTTGCTTTCGTCCTTTCGGCGTTTTTTATTTTGATTTTTTTAATCTCGTTTAAATATTCTGCAAAGGCACGCCGCATTATCTGTCTTTCATCGTGAAATTTTAAAAGGTGATACGCTTCGTGTTGCTTGTAAAAGCCCACGTCTGCGAAAAATTCTTCTGCCTGCGGCTTGCAGTAGAATGAATTTGTTGTCATAAGATACCAGTGAACTGTTTTGAAAATAATTTCCTGTTCCGGTGCGGCTTTAAAGGAATATTGAGTTTTCCCCAAATACTTTATAACACGCGCAGAAACGCCGCTTTCTTCTTTAACTTCGCGAAGGGCGGCTTGTTTGTATGTTTCATCCTGCTCGATGTTACCTTTGGGCATAACCCAGCCCATGTGGCGACCGTTCTGATTTTTATACAAAACTAAAACTCTGTTTTTGAAAATCACAACTCCGCCGCAACTTACAATGTTTCTGTTCATTCAACCACCATATTTTTTAAATAGTTTGTGTTTTAACGCGGTGGCTTATTCAAAAAAAAGCTCGTGCGCCTGTCTTTGACATTTCCTCCCAAACGTAACTCGAGCAGTTGGCTCAAGCCAAGCACCCCCGCGGCACATGAGCGAACTTGCTTAGTGCTGCTTTCTTCCGAACCTGACACGATTCACAAGAGCCCATTGCGCAGGACTTGACCGTCAACGCTACTTACACGAGGCAGACTTTAAAAGGAAGGAGCCTAGGAACAGGCATCATCCCTGCTATGGCGGATTGCAGGCTACAGGGTGCCGCCACCTCCCCGACTAGCACGAGCCTTGAACATTATAATCTGTAATTTTTTGGCTGTCAAACATCTAAGAAAAATTCTTAAAAAAATATTTTTAAAAACCGCTTGACAGGGACAAAAAAAGTATCTATAATAGCCTTTGTCTCTCCCGCAAGGGAACAGACAAAAGCTTGTGAAAACCCAGTTATATTCATAAAGAACAGGTTCTCGCAATTGCCCCTTGAAAACAGAATAACCACGAAAAGAAA
>WRBD01000019.1 GCA_009779835.1 Defluviitaleaceae bacterium
TCTGTTTTTTTTACAACGGCAATGCCCCTTAATGCGTTAAACCTGCTTTTTTCTTTTTGTTTTTTTATTCGCACATTCGAGTTCGGCAGTTAGCCTTTTTTCATAGAACGGTTTACACTACCACATTAAAAATGTAACATAAAAATAATATTTTTCATATCATAAAAATTTTTCATTTCAAAACTTGCTTTATTTTGTCAAGACAAATATAATTGTAAATAGTGCGTCTCGTTCAGGAACGTACTAAAAATATAAATTTTGGAAAGGTGGTTCGATATGTCAAGCATGGTAGAAATTCGCTGGCATGGGCGAGGTGGACAAGGCGCGAAAACAGCCTCACTGCTACTTGCAGAGGCGGCATTTGATTCGGGTAAATATGTACAAGGTTTCCCCGAATATGGCCCCGAGCGTATGGGTGCGCCAATTACCGCGTACAACAGAATCAGTGACGAACGCTGTTCGCTTCACAGCAATATTTACGAGCCGGATTATGTAGTAGTGGTTGACGCAACGCTGTTAGACGCGGTTGACGTAACAGGCGGTCTTAAAAAGGAAGGCGCAATCATAATCAACACCACAAAATCCCCTGAGGAGGTTAAACCAAAATTAGAGGGTTACGAGGGAAGGGTTATTACGATTGACGCAAGTTCCATCGCGGAGAAAGAACTGGGTAACAGAAGCCTTTCCAATACATCCATGTTAGGCGCCATTGTAAAAATAAGCGGCGTTATTCCCGAAGAAGCTTTCCTTAAGGACGTGGAAAAGTCGCTTCGTCATAAGTTCGCCACCAAGCCGCATGTTATTGAAAAGAACATGAAGGCTCTTGAACGCGGGATGAAGGAGGTAAAAAGCGCATGATTTATGTAAAAGACGCTAACCTTAATCAGTCTTGGAACGAAGTAAGTGCCGGCGGAAATATTTACGAACCGGGCACCTCCCTTCAAGTAAACACCGGTGACTGGCGGATTTTTATTCCCAAATTTATTGAAGAAAATTGCAAGCAGTGTATGCTTTGCTTCCCGGTGTGCGGAGACAGCGCGATTCCGGTAGAAAATGAAAAAAGGCTGGACTTCGATTTTAAACACTGCAAAGGTTGTGGTGTATGCTTCAAAGTGTGTCCGTTTAAAGCCATCACATGGGAAGAGGAGGTGAAATAATGGCAATTCGCGAAAAACTTTCCGGCAATGAAGCCGTCGCGACAGCGTTAAGGCAAGTAAACCCAGATGTTGTTGCCGCCTATCCGATTACGCCGTCTACCGAAGTTGTTCATTATTTTTCTCAGTACGTAGCCGACGGTCAAGTGGACACCGAATTTATTGCGGTGGAATCTGAACATAGTGCGATGAGTGCCTGTATTGGCGCGCAAGCGGCAGGCGCACGTTCCTCAACGGTTACGTCAGCTTGCGGTCTTGCTCTTATGTGGGAGCTTTTATATGTAGCTTCGGGTCATCGCCTTCCCATTACGCTTAATGTTATCAACCGCGCATTGTCCGGTCCCATTAATATTAACAACGACCATTCGGATTCTATGGGCGCGCGCGACAGCGGATGGATTCAACTTTATTCTGAAAACAACCAGGAAGCATATGACAACTATTTGATGTCACTGCGAATTGCGGAACACAAAGATGTTTTGCTTCCGGTTATGACTTGCCAAGACGGTTTTATCACCTCACACGCTATCGAGAACATCGAACTTCTTGAAGATGACGCGGTGCAAAAATTCGTAGGCAAATACAATCCCGAGCGTCACTTAATCGACGGAAAACCCATGTCGGTAGGACCTTACGATACGGTTCAATTCTATTTCGAGCATCAATATCAACGCGCACAAGCCATGATTGGCGCGAAAAAAATTATTCTCGACGTTTTCAAAGAATACGGCGATTTAACAGGACGTAAGTACGGTCTTTTCGAGGAATACAAAATGGAAGACGCGGAACGCGCAATTGTTGTACTTAACTCCAGTGCGGGAACAGCGAAATTTGTTTGCGATAAGCTTCGCGCCAAAGGCGAAAAAGTGGGAGTACTCAAGCTTCGTGTGTTCCGTCCATTCCCGGCGGCTGAAATTGCAAAAGCACTTTCGCACGTTAAAGCCGTTGCTGTTATGGATAAAGCAGATTCCTTCTCCGCAGTGGGCGGCCCTGTTTTCGCAGACGTTCGCAGTGCTTGCTACGACTTAAAAGAACGCCCCTTGATGATTAACTATATTTACGGGCTTGGCGGACGCGACGTTCCCGTTGAAAACTTTGAGACTGTTTATGAAGCTCTTTCTGAAGTGATTAAAACAGGAAGCACCGACAATTTCTATCGTCATGTCGGCGTTAGGGGGTTATAATTATGTCTTATAATTTGAAAAAAGAATGCTGTAAACCCGAACGCTTTGTCGGCGGACATCGTCTGTGTGCGGGTTGCGGAGCGGGTGTTGCCGTGCGCGGTGTACTTCGCGCGCTCAATGATGAGGACAAATCTGTTTCGGGTGTTGCAACCTGTTGCTTGGAAGTATCCAGCGTGTTGTATCCGTTCACCGCATGGAATGAAGGCTACATCCACTCCGCTTTTGAAAACGTAGCCGCAACAATAGCCGGTTGCGAAGCCGCCTATAAAGTAAAAAAACGCAAAGGCGAAATAAAAGATAACTACAAATTCGTAGCGTTTGCCGGTGACGGCGGCACCTACGATATCGGGCTTCAAGCACTCTCCGGCGCGTTGGAGCGCGGCCATGATATGGTTTATGTATGCTATGACAACGAAGCCTACATGAACACAGGTCTGCAACGTTCTTCATCTACACCTAAGTTTGCCGAAGTTTCAACCGCACCGGTAGGAAGCGAAATCCCGGGTAAAATGCAGCACAAAAAAGACCTGACCGAAATAGTTGTAGGTCACGGTGTACCGTATGTAGCGCAAACAACCTTCACCGCAAACTTTAAAGATTTACATGAAAAAGCTTACAAAGCGCACTACACCCCCGGCGCGAATTTCCTTAATATCCTCGCGCCTTGCCCCCGCGGTTGGCGTTACCCGCCCGAAGACCTTATGTTAATTTGTAAGCTTGCCGTAGACACTTGTGTATGGCCGCTTTACGAAGTAATCGAAGGCGATTGGAAACTGACCTACGAACCGAAGAAAAAACTCCCCATCGAAGACTATATCAAAATACAAGGCCGCTTCCGCCATCTTTTCTCCATGCCGAACGGCGAAGAAATGATTGCAGACTTGCAAGCGCATGTTGACAAAAAATGGGAGAGACTGCTTAAAAAATGTAAGTAATAACGTTGAGGAAAATTAAAAACACGTCATTGCGCACTTGAAATGGCGTGTTTTTTTATCCGCGGAAAGGCTTTGCAAGCCGCTTAACACGGAGGACAATATGGAGAAAATAAAAAGAATTCCTGTATTGGATAGCCGAACAATAATTGTACACATTTCATCGTTGCGAAAAAAATTATCACTGGACGACGAAAGCCAAATTAATATAATTGCGGAACGAAGAAAGTATTACAGCTTGAAAATTTATTAAGAATACATCTTTCATAGCTGCTCAATGCCGAATTTGCGCAGCAATTTTCCGCAATCCTGCGTCGACTGCTTCTAGCGCACGCTTCATGTGTGCGTCGTCGCTTCCTCCTTGATTTGCCGAAGATTGCTGCGCAAATTCGGTATTGGGCAGTTATAAAAGGGGTCTATTGAAATTTAGAAAAAATTTTAGTAATATCTTATCGTTAAGTTAATACCCTGTGTTCAAGATGTGCGTAACACTAATTATGGGGTGCATAGTGATGAGAATAAAAATTTTATTATTTTTAATTTTTTTAAACGAAGATAGTGAAATAAGCGGTTATGCCGTTTTATTTTGTGAATGGCTGGCAACATTTTTACTTGGCGGGCTAGAAACGTGCGAAATTGATTTTACGGGCGACTTAATCAGAACGGAAGAACGCTTGCAAATTTACGAAATGACAAATCCGATTGCAATGCGTCATGTAAAAGGTTTTCGTTTGGCGGGAAGCAGACCCCTTCCTGAAATTGCAGTGGAACGCCCCGTGCGTGTCGGTTTTATGACAGCCACCGCCACAATCAACAGGGTTACTTCGGAGATGGAACCGGGTACATACGAAGCTATTACGCTGGATGAATTCACAGATGTTTACCCCGCTCTTGTAAGCGGGGAAATTGACGTATATTACTACAGCGGCGTTGCGGAAATAAATTTTTTAGAACACGCGGACATAGTTTCCGAAAGTTTTTACACGTTAATTTATGTAACGCTTTCTATGGCGACGCAAAACCGCGAACTTTCTTTGATTATTTCGGTTGTGGGCAAGGCATTGGAAAATAATGATTTTGCTCATATAAACACGCAAAACATGGATTTTAAAGCCGCAGCGGAAGAACTCATAAAAATGAGGTGTGAAAATGGATAGTATTAAAAAAAACAGTTTAATGGTTGTTGACGATGATACGGCAAATCTTATGGAGCTTACGCATATATTACGTCCGGACTTTAAGGTGTATATTGTTAAAGACGGGGTAACCGCGTTGGAAAAAGCCGCGGAATCTTTGCCCGATTTAATTTTGCTTGACGTAATTATGCCGAACATGAGCGGTTTTGATGTTCTTCGAGAATTGCAAAAATCCGAAATTACAAAAAATATTCCCGTAATTTTTATCACCGGAATAAACGAAAATGAAAACGAAAGCGAAGGTCTTGCAATTGGCGCGGTAGATTATATCCGCAAACCATTCGATGCTGCCATTGTAAAATTGCGTGTTAATAATCAAATTAAAATTATAAATTTGCAGCGCGAATTAAAAGATGCCGTACGTGCGGCGGAAAATTGCGCAATCGAAGCGGAAACAGCGAACAAAACAAAATCTGTTTTTCTCGCGAACATGAGTCACGAAATTCGCACTCCAATGAACGCAATTATGGGCATAACCGAAATTATGCTGCAAAACGAGCAAACACGTGAAGTTGAAGAAGGCTTGAATAAAATTTACAACTCTTGCGATTTACTATTGGGAATAATCAACGATATTTTAGATTTTTCAAAAATAGAAGCGGGCAAGCTGGATATTTTCCCGGCAAAATATAAACTCGCAAGCATGATAAATGATTCTATTCAGTTAAACATAATGCGTAATGACGATAAGTCTATTCATTTCAAACTTGAAATTGATGAAAATATTCCTGCAAATTTAATCGGTGATGAACTTCGCATCAAACAAATATTAAATAATTTGATGTCCAACGCTTTTAAATATACAGATAAAGGGCGAATTATACTTTTCGTCGGTTTTGAGCCTGCCGAAAAAGGCGTAACGCTTGTTATGGGTGTGCGAGACACCGGCCACGGAATGACGAAGGAGCAAATGGCAAAATTGTTTTCTGAGTATTCCCGTTTCCATGAAGAAACAAGTAACGAGGAAGGCACAGGCTTGGGTCTTGCGATAACGCAAAGATTATTAAATCTTATGAGTGGTGAAATAAGCGTGGAAAGCGAACCGGGTGTTGGTTCGTTGTTTACAATAAAATTACCGCAAGAAACAGAAAACGGCGAAATTTTAGGCGCGAAAGTCGCAGAAAACCTAAAATGCTTCCGCACGAGCCACACAAAAAAGCGCAGGCAAGTTATTCGTGACCCGATGCCTTACGGGCGCGTTTTGGTTGTAGATGATGTTGAAACAAATTTATATGTTGCCGTGGGTTTAATGAAGCCGTATCAATTGCAGATTGATTCCGTTTCATGCGGGCGCGAGGCGATTAAAAAAATTGAAAGCGGCGAAGTGTACGACCTTATTTTTATGGACCATATGATGCCGGAAATGGACGGCATAGAAGTTACAAAACATCTTCGTGGTTTAGGTTATAAAAAACCCATTGTCGCGCTTTCGGCAAACGCGGTTACGGGGCAGGCGGAAATTTTTTTGCAAAACGGTTTTGATGATTTTGTTTCAAAACCGATTGATATCCGCCAGCTTAACGCGGTTTTAAATAAATATGTACGCGATGTTCAGCCGCCGGAAGTAATAGAAGCCGCACGGCGAGAAAAAGTAATTGAGAAAAATGAAGTTGAATCAACGGACGCTTTATTTTTGGATTCGTTAATTAAAGATGTAACAAAAGCCGTGACTGTTTTGGGGGATTTAATAAAAACCCCCGAGTGGGCAGAAAACGAAAAAGATTTACGAACTTTTACAATAACGGTTCACGGAATGAAAAGTTCGCTGCACAGCGCGGGTGAAAATTCTCTTTCCGCGTTCGCGAAAAAACTTGAGCTTGCAAGCCGCGACAAGCTTCACGAATTTATAACGGATTCGGCACCGAAATTCTTGGAAGAATTACGCACGCTTTATGAAAAGTTAGATTTGAAACGCGGCACGGAAAATTCAAATGAAAGCACAGAAGAATTAAAAAATAAATTTTCCGAGATAAAAGAAATGTGTTCGCAATACAATCGGATAGGCGCGTTGGATATTATTTCCGGAATAAAAAATTCTTCGCCGGAAGTTCAAGCCGTTTTGGATAGAATTTGCGATTTCATTCACAGCGGCGATTATGACGACGCAGAAAACGCGGCGGCAGAGTTTTCCTCAAATTTAACATTAAAAATTCCCGGGTTGGACGTAACCGAAGGTTTGAAAAAATACAACGACGACGAAAAAATTTATTTGCAAATTTTAAATTCGTATGCGACAAGCACCCGCTCAATTCTTAATGAAATAAAAGAAATTGACATTAACGCAGACTTCGATAAATTCAGATTAAAAGTTCACAGCTTAAGAGGAACCAGTCTTGATATTTTTGCGAATGAAATAGGGAATGCCGCCGCAAAGCTTGAAGATGCGGCAATTGCCGGCGATTTAAAATATATAATCGAACATACTTCGGCGTTCGCTGAAGAAGCGTACAAGTTGGTAAACGGTATAGATGAAGTGCTGAAAAAAATAAATGACAAAAACCCAAAGCCCAAAAAAGATACACCTGACAAAGAATTATTGTTAAAGCTTCGTGATGCCTGCGAAATTTACAGCATGGATGGAGTAAACAATGCAATGGACGAAATTGAAAAATATCAATACGAATCGGACGATGGCTTAGTCGATTGGATACGGGAAAAAATTAAAACAATGGACTTCATGCAAATCGTGGAAAGAATTTCTATTTAAAAGGAGAATAAAAATGGTCGAACGTAAAAAAATTATTTACCTTGATGATGTTTACCACAGTTTGGTAACCGTAAAAAACAAAATTAAAGAGCATTACGAAATGTATCCCGTTCAAACATCCGAAAAAATGTTTGAAATTTTGGGTAAAGTTGAAATCTCGATAATTCTCTTGGACATAAATATGCCGGATGAAAACGGCTTTGATGTTTTGAAAAAATTAAAAGTGGATACGCGTTATGCCGATATCCCGGTTATTTTTATAACAGCACAAAGAGATAAGGAAACCATCAAAAAAGGGCTTCAACTGGGTGCGGTTGATTTTATTTCAAAGCCGGCTGATGAGACGGAAATAATTGAGCGTATACAATTAAATTTAGACCCCGAAAAGAAATTCGCGGACAAACCAAAAATCCTTGCAATTGACGACGACCCCAGCATTTTACATTCGTTGAACGCTTTATTATGTACAAAGTACACGGTGTATACAATGCCGGGTGTTGCCAGCGAGAAAATTCTTAAAGAGCTTTTGAAAAAAATGACTCCCGATTTATTTATTTTGGATTGCAATATGCCGGGTTTCAGCGGATTTGACCTTGTTCCGATAATAAAAGGAACCACGCCGTATGAAGATACCCCAATTATTTTCCTTACATCCGACGGAACAAGCGACAACGTGTATGTAGCGATGAATACAAAAGCAACCGATTTTTTGGTAAAGCCGATTGACAAAGAAGCACTTCACAAAAAATTGGAACTTCATTTAAAAGATTATATGGTTTGGCGGCATATGAGAGCGGAAAGAAGGTAGGAGGAAGATATGAATAAAACGGTTTTTATAGTTGATGACAATTCAATAAATCTTACAGTTGCGGAAAAAGCGTTGCGTACGCAATATCGGGTAATCGCGCTTCCTTCTGCTGAAAAAATGTTTAAGGCGTTGGAAAAATTCAAGCCGGATTTGATTATGCTTGATGTTGAAATGCCGGAAATGAGTGGCTTCGACGCGATGAAAATATTAAAAGTAAGCAGCGCATATGCGAATATACCCGTTATATTTTTAACTGCGCTTTCCGATGCCAAAAGCGAAGCATATGGAATTAAACTCGGTGCGGTGGATTTTATTTTAAAACCGTTTTCCGAACCGGTTTTGCAAAACCGGGTAAAAAATCATTTACGTATCGACGAATTAATTCGCGAACGAACCAAGCAACTTCTTGAACGCACCGAAGAACTTGAACGTCTGAAAAACGGTCTTGTATTTACGATGGCAGACTTGGTTGAAAATCGCGATAAAAACACCGGCGGGCATATAGACCGCACTGCGTCTTATGTGCAATTGTTAATTGACGCGATGCTTAAAGAAAAAATTTATGAAGATGAAATAAAAGATTGGGATATTGAATCGGTTGTGTCTTCGGCGCGTTTGCACGATGTAGGCAAAATGATTATTCCCGACGCGATTCTAAACAAACCCGGCAAGCTTACGGACGAAGAATTTGAAATAATGAAATCACATTCTTCGGAAGGCGCGAAAATTATCGACAAAGCAATTTCACGGACGGGCAATGCGGGTTTTTTATTAAATGCAAAAAAAATCGCGGAGTATCACCACGAAAAATGGAACGGCGCGGGTTATCCTTATGGTCTTGACGGTGAAAATATTCCGTTGCACGGGCGCATAATGGCAATCGCCGATGTTTATGACGCGCTTGTTTCAGAAAGACCGTATAAAAAAGCGTTCACACACGACGAAGCGGTAGAAATTATCAAAAATGACGCAGCGCGGCACTTTGACCCTGTTTTGGTAGATTGTTTCTTGAAGATAAAAGATAAGTTTGCAAAAGGATGATTTTGTAAATGAAACGTTCTATTTACGGTAAAATTAGAACGCGCTCTATGATTACATTGATTATCGCGGTGATGGCGGTTACGTTTATCATGGGCGTTGGTTTGGTTATTGCCGTTAATAACAAGCGTGCAATAATCGGTTCGCTAAGCGATACCGCGGTGTCAAACAGTATGCAGTCGCTTACCGCGCAAACCGAGGAATCACTGTCGCTTCTTGCGCAAAGCAAAGCGGCAGTTGCAGATGAACGAATGACGGATATTTTCATGGATAATTCGGGGCGCGGGCTTGACGTAACCTGCGCAATGCCTTACTACGATGGCAACGGAAATATAGCCGGGGTAGCGGGAATTGGAATGCTTTTGGCGACTCTTAACGAGGTATTGTTGAAAACAATAAAACAAAATCTGCGGAAATACCAGATGCCATAAACTCAAGCGACATAGAACTCGCCCACAGATTAGCGCATACTTTGAGCAATAATGCAGGACAATTTGCTTGATGAATTGAAGAAGTGAGCCTTCATTAATACATAAATCGCGTATGGAATAACAACGCTAGGCATATAATTTCGTAGCGAAGAATCAATTGCATTTCTTGACATTTTTCTAAGAGAATGATAGTATCCATTCGTTTTGCAAACAAAAATTATATAGGAGGTGACTATGCTCACATTCAACCAACTGGTAAAGCAAGGCAGACATTCTGCAAAGAAGAAGTCCAAATCTCCGGCTCTGCAAAAAGGGCTTAACACGATTAAGGACAAACGTACAGACAATTCTTCACCGCAAAAACGCGGCGTATGCACACGCGTTTTCACAGACACACCGAAAAAACCTAATTCTGCGCTTCGTAAAATTGCGCGTGTTCGCCTTAGCAACCAAATGGAAGCTACCTGTTA
This sequence comes from Defluviitaleaceae bacterium, assembly GCA_009779835.1. Lineage (GTDB taxonomy): Bacteria > Bacillota > Clostridia > Lachnospirales > WQUN01 > WQVC01. The sequence goes on from WRBD01000019.1 coordinate 9,921, forward strand.
CATTCCGGGAGAAGGCCACAATCTGCAAGAGCACAGCGTTGTTTTAATGCGCGGCGGCAGGGTTCGTGACGTACCGGGTGTTAGGTATCACATCGTTCGCGGCACGCTCGACACCGCAGGTGTGGCAAACCGCAAACAGGCACGCAGTAAGTACGGCGCGAAACGCCCCAAAAAAGCGTAATGAAGGCATAATTTTTTCCGCAAAACGCGGCTTATATATATGAAAGAACTCATTTATGTAGGCGCGAAACGTGAAAAGACACGAGTACCTGTGAATTAATTCATGTTGACCGTGCGCTTTTTGCGCGGTCAAACACAAAATGTTAAGGAGGGAAGTCTCGTGCCAAGAAAAGGACATGTAGCCAAACGCACGGTTTTGCCCGACCCGCTTTACGGGAGCATAATCGTTACAAAGCTGATTAACGGAATTATGCTGGACGGTAAAAAAGGCGTGGCTCAAAAAATTGTATATGGTGCATTCACAAAGGCGGCCGAAAAGAAAGGCGCGCCCGCAATGGACGTATTTGAAGAAGCACTAAACAACATCATGCCCGTGCTTGAAGTAAAAGCGCGGCGCGTAGGCGGCGCAACCTATCAGGTTCCCATAGAAATACGGCCGGAACGCCGTCAAACCTTGGGGCTTCGCTGGCTGGTTAACTATTCAAGAAACCGTAGCGAAAAAAACATGGTAGACCGTCTCGCAAACGAACTGCTTGACGCATCGAACAATACGGGCGGCGCGGTTCGTAAAAAAGAAGAAACCCATAAAATGGCGGACGCCAATAAAGCTTTCGCACATTACAAGTGGTAGGAAGAAGAAAGAGGATTTAGTGTGAGAGCTTTTCCGCTGGAAAAAACAAGAAACATTGGCATAATGGCGCATATCGACGCGGGAAAAACAACGCTGACAGAGCGCATTTTGTTCTATACAGGTCGCACCTATAAAATCGGCGATACCCATGACGGAACCGCTGCAATGGACTGGATGGAGCAAGAGCAAGAGCGAGGAATCACGATAACAAGCGCGGCAACAACAACGCAATGGGCAGACCACCGCGTAAACATCATAGACACACCGGGGCACGTTGACTTCACCGTAGAAGTAGAGCGTTCTCTTCGCGTGCTTGACGGTGCGGTTGGAGTTTTCTGTGCAAAGGGCGGGGTTGAACCGCAATCGGAAACCGTGTGGCGGCAGGGCGACAAATATGGCGTGCCACGCCTTGCGTATGTAAATAAAATGGATATTCTCGGCGCGGATTTTTTAAACGTGGTGGGAATGATAAAAGACCGTCTTGGTCATAATGCCGTACCTGTGCAACTTCCAATCGGCTTTGAAAGTACTTTCCGCGGCGTGGTGGATTTATTTGAAATGAAGGCGTACACTTTCTCCGGTGAACACGGCGAAGTGATTACAGAAGAAGAAATCCCCGCCGACATGAAAGCGCAAGCCGAAGAATATCGCTTAAATTTAATTGAAGCCATTTGCGAAACCGACGAAGTTTTAATGGAAAAATATCTTGAAGGCGAAGAAATCGACATTCCCACATTGAAAGCCGCCTTGCGCGTCGCATGTATTTCAACGGCGATTATTCCCGTTTTCTGCGGCTCTGCGTACAAGAAAAAAGGTGTTCAAAAATTGCTGGACGGCGTGGTGGATTATCTTCCCGCGCCCACGGATATTCCCGCAATTAAAGGCATTCTTCCAAATTCGGAAGAACCTACCGAACGCAAATCTTCCGACACTGAACCGTTTTCGGCTTTGGCTTTTAAAATTATGAATGACCCGCATGTTGGCAAACTGGCGTTTTTCCGTGTATATTCGGGAACGCTGGACGCAGGCTCATATGTTTACAACTCCGTAAAAGATAAAAAAGAACGCATGGGACGCATTCTTTTAATGCACGCTAATGACCGCGAGGAAGTTTCAAAAATATACGCGGGAGATATTGCCGCTGTAATAGGCTTAAAATTCACAACAACGGGCGATACTTTATGTGATGAGAAAAAAGAAGTAATTCTCGAATCCATGAATTTCCCCGACCCTGTAATTTCTGTTGCAATCGAACCGAAAACAAAAGCCGGTCGTGACAAAATGGGAATCGCACTTGCGAAACTTGCAGAAGAAGACCCCACCTTTAAAACACACACAGACATTGATTCCGGTCAAACAATAATTGAAGGAATGGGCGAACTCCATTTGGAAATTATCGTTGACCGTCTGCTTCGTGAATTCCGTGTTGAAGCAAACGTAGGTAAACCACAGGTTGCCTATCGAGAAACATTCCGCAAAGCTGCCGATGTTGAAGGCAAATATGTTCGTCAGTCGGGCGGGCGCGGTCAATACGGTCATTGTAAAATTCAATTTGAGCCAATGGACGCAAATGACAGCGAAAAATCATTTGAGTTCGTTGACAAAATCGTGGGCGGCGCAATTCCGAAAGAATATATCCCCGCTATTTCAAACGGAATTAAAGAAGCAATGCATTCGGGAATTATCGGTGGGTATCCCGTTCTCGGCGTTCGCGCAACTCTTTACGATGGCAGTTATCACGATGTTGACTCATCGGAAATGGCGTTTAAAATTGCGGGCTCAATGGCATTCAAAGAAGCAATGCGCAAGTCCGATCCCGCCTTACTTGAACCCATTATGAAAGTGGACGTAACAGTCCCCGAAGATTACATGGGCGATGTAATCGGCGATATAAACTCCCGCCGCGGCAAAATCGAAGGAATGGAAGCAAGGGGCAACGCACAAGTTGTACACGCTTTCGTACCACTTGCGGAAATGTTTGGCTACGCAACCGACCTTCGCGGTAAAACTCAAGGACGCGGAACATTCACAATGGAAGTTCACCATTACGAGCCTGTTCCCAAGAGCGTTCAAGAAAAAATCGTAGCAGGTAAACAAGTTGATTAAGTATAAAAAAATTGGTACAATACCCCAGCTATTGAATTAGGAGGAAAAGAAAAATGGGTAAAGCAAAATTTGAGCGGTCGAAACCGCACGTAAACATTGGTACCATCGGTCACATCGACCACGGTAAAACAACTCTTACGGCAGCTATTACCAAAACACTTGCAGAGCGTTACAAGCTTAGTGCATCTGTTGATTTTGACAAAATCGACAAAGCTCCCGAAGAAAAAGCACGCGGAATTACCATTTCTACCACGCACGTAGAATACGAAACCCCCAACCGTCACTACGCACACGTAGACTGCCCTGGTCACGCCGACTATGTTAAAAACATGATTACTGGTGCGGCACAAATGGACGGCGCGATTCTTGTTGTAGCTGCCACAGACGGCCCCATGAGCCAAACCCGCGAGCATATTCTTCTTGCACGCCAAGTAAACGTTCCCAAAATCGTTGTATTCTTAAATAAATGCGACATGGTTGAAGACGAAGAGTTACTGGAACTTGTAGAAATGGAAATCCGTGAACTGTTGGATAAGTACAAATTCCCCGGCGATGACACCCCGATTATTCGTGGTTCCGCACTTCAAGCACTCAACGACCCAATGGGTTCTTGGGGTGACAAAATTGTTGAACTCTTTGAAAATGTTGACACCTTTATCGAAACCCCCGAGCGCGACACAGAAAAACCTTTCCTTATGCCTGTTGAAGACGTATTCACAATTCAAGGGCGCGGAACCGTTGTTACAGGTCGTGTAGAGCGCGGTACACTTAAAGTTCAAGATGAAGTTGAAATTATAGGCTTCACCGAAGAAAAACGTAAAGTTGTTGTTACCGGTATTGAAATGTTCCACAAACTCCTCGACCAAGCAACCGCAGGCGATAACGCAGGTCTTCTTCTTCGCGGTATCGCACGTGACGAAATTGAGCGCGGTCAAGTGCTTTGTAAACCCGGTACAGTTAAAGCTCATACAAAATTCACCGCTCAAGTTTACGTTCTTTCAAAAGACGAAGGCGGCCGTCATAAAGCATTCTTCAGCAACTACCGTCCGCAATTCTATTTCCGCACAACCGACGTAACAGGCGTAATCACCCTTCCCGACGGCGTAGAAATGTGTATGCCGGGCGACCACATCGAAATGACAATTGAACTCATTTCCCCAATCGCTATGGAAGAAGGTTCTTCATTCGCTATCCGCGAAGGCGGCAGAACAGTTGGGGCAGGTGTGGTTGTAAAAATCATTCAGTAAAAAGTAATTTTAAATAAAAGAGGCTGTCTGGTTTATGAGACAGCCTTTTTTTGTAAAAACTTGCGCAAAGCCGCATTCTGTGATAAATTTCTAAGAACTATTCTTAGAAATTTATTTTCGTGTTTGAAGGGAAAATTTAATGGAAAACTTGATTGTACAAAAATACGGCGGCACATCTGTTGCGAATGCCGAACGTATAATGCACGTTGCGAATATTATTTCAAACACATGCGAAAAGGGAAAACGTGTAGTAGTTGTAGTTTCGGCGCAAGGACACACTACGGATAGGCTTGTGGAAAAGGCAAGAGGAATTAGTTCGGACGCGAACCGGCGTGAACTTGACATGTTGCTTGTAACAGGCGAGCAACAATCTGCCGCTCTTATGGCAATGGCGTTGCAGTCGATGGGACATTCGGCGGTTTCTTTGAACGCGGCACAGGTAGGGATTGAAGCAACGTCTGTTCACGGTAACGCGCAAATTAAAAGAATTCAAACAAAGCGTCTTATAGAAGAACTGGAAAAAGGAAATATTGTAATAGTCGCAGGTTTTCAGGGAATAAACCGCTTCGGAGATATGACAACGCTTGGTCGTGGAGCAAGCGACACAACGGCTGTCGCGCTTGCGGCGGTTTTGGAAGCCGAACTTTGCGAAATATATACGGACGTTGACGGAATTTACACCGCCGACCCGCGAATTGTTCCGTCCGCGAAAAAACTGGACGAAATCAGTTATGACGATATGCTTGAGCTTGCATCTTCAGGCGCGGGAGTACTGCACAACCGCGCGGTGGAAATGGCAAAGCGATACAATGTAAATTTGGTACTTCGTTCAAGTATGAGCGGAATCCCCGGCACATCAATTAAGGAGGAATCAAAAGTGGAACGATTAGCGGTAAGCGGTCTTTCGATAGACAGAAACGTGGCAAGAATAAGCGTAACGGGACTTCCGGATAAACCGGGTGTGGCGCATAGTATTTTCAACCCGCTTGCGAAAGCGAAACTTAATGTAGATGTAATTTTATTGTCGGTGGGCGAGGGTGATAATCGCGATTATTGTTTCACCGTTCACAAGCAGGATTTAAAAACTGCTTGTGAAATTCTTGAAGCGAACAAAGAAAATATCGGGTATGAATCCCTTAACTCGGACGAAAACTTGGCGAAGCTTACAATTGTGGGCGCGGGAATGGCAAATAATTCGGGAGTGGCATCCGCGATGTTTGAAGCTTTGTACGAATGCGGCGTAAACATTGAAACCATATGCACATCCGAAATAAAAATTACGGTTTTAATCGGTCAGCAATATATCACAAAAGCTGCAAAAGCTGTGCATGACAAGTTCGAGCCGATGTTTTCAAAGGATTATACCGAAACGGAAGAAACGTAATGTTACTTCCGTGTGTTTTAATTATAGATGATACCCCGATGGTAATTTCAGCGTTAAGCCGGATACTTTTACCGTTTTATAAAGTGAAAGTTGCGCGCGGCGGTGAAGAAGGCATGAAAGTAGCCGAACGCCATCACATTGACCTGGTTTTGCTGGACATTAACATGCCGGGACTAACGGGCTTTGATGTTTTCGGCAAACTGCGCGGGTCAAAAAAAACACGCGAAACACCCATTATTTTCATAACGGGTTCCGATGACACGACAGACAGGGATTTAGCTTTTTCATTGGGTGCGGTTGACTATATTAAAAAACCGTTTGCGAAAGATGATGTGCTTCACAGTGTTTGGCTGCATATTAAAAGTGAGAATAAGGTGAGCACAAATATCAGAGAGGAGAGCATAACATGAAAAGATTAAACCGCGAAGAGGTAAGACTTAGGCTGGACTTTTTGAAAGGCCAAAAGTATACCTTTCATGACTTAAACGCCGAAATTTCCGCCGGTCACTACGCAACGGCCCACCGTCTTGCTCACACATTAAAGGGCATTGCCGGCTTAATAGGCGAATCCGATTTATCAGACATCGCTTTAAGAATAGAAAAGCAACTTCTGAGCAGAAAAGCCCCCGATGAGTATGATATGCGAATCCTCGAAGGCGAATTAAACCGCGTATTAAATGAAATAACAGAATCGGGCATCGAAGAAAGCGCATTTAACATACCGCCGACAAAAGATGAACAAACAGTTCTGTTCAACAAGCTGCAACCTCTTTTAGAAGAAAACGATGCCGCCTGCATTGAACTTGTCCCCGAAGTAGCCATCATCTACGAAACAAGAGTTCTTGTACGCCAAATAGAAAACTATGATTTTACACAAGCATTAATCACGCTGAAAGTTTTGCGTGAGGTGCTGGGGGTGTGAGTGAAAAATATTTTCGCTCGTGAATATAGTATATTATGCGGCAAAAAAAACTTAATAACAGGTTTTTTAGCCGTATGAAATAGCGTAGAAATATATGATAAGGGAGGATGTTTTATGAAGAGACTTAGCTTAGCAAGGCGGCTTACTGCATTTGCGCTGATGTTTGTGCTGTTGTTCTCGGTTAGTCCGCTAACTGTGGCGGGATTTTTACCGGACGGCGAAACGCAAGCATATGAGTATGACCAAGAGTATGTATTCGAACTTCCGGACGAGTTTATCTTTTCGGACAGTGATGATGAAGTAGTTACTCTTTCCATCGCTAATTCATGCGCCTTCTGTGTGGTTGAGAATATGGGGCCGGGGTGGAACCTCGGTAACACCTTCGATGCCACGCATATCGGACACAGCTCCAGTTGCTCAAGATGTATCCCGAACTCAAGCAGCCCTCCCGGCGGAAGTTCCGGCACGGGAATATGGAATTGCGGATTCAGTCAGGCTTCGGGTAGAAGATATTCCACCGATTCCGCCGGAACATTAGAAGGTGCTTGGATTGGCGGCTCGTCAAACACAACCACGCAGCAGCTTATAAGAAACGTAAGAAACGCCGGGTTTACTACAATAAGAATTCCCGTTACATGGTATAAGGCGACAAGCGGCCCACCTAACTGGAATATTCGTACAGACTGGATGGACCGGGTTAAGCGTACCGTAGACTGGGCATACAACGAGGGTATGACCGTCATACTTAACACCCACCACGAGGAACTTATTTATGCCAACTGGTTGGGAGATTCAAGGAGAGCGGAAGCTCAAACTTATATAAGACGAATATGGACACAAATTGGCCGCACATTTAATGATGATTACGGCGAAAGACTGATTTTTGAAGGCCTGAACGAACCCCGCGTAAGAGGTCACGCCAATGAATGGAACGGCGGTTCGCCAGAACACAGAGAAAATGTTAACCGGCTTAATCAAGCATTTGTAAACGCGGTAAGGGACACCGAGGGCAACAACCGTTACAGGATACTGTTGGTACCCACCTATGCGGCAAGCGCAACATCAGCCGCGCTGAACGGTTTTGAACGCCCCACCGACCCTTCGGGCAATTCTACCCGCAGGATAGCCATGTCGGTTCACGCATATGTACCTAATAATTTTGCGGGCGTAGGAAGCGGGCCGCTCGTTCATACTTGGTCATCAAGCGATATTACTTCAATGATGGACCGTGTTATGACCCGCGCAAACGCATTGGATATGCCGGTTATTTTCGGTGAATGGGGCGCAGTCTCGCGTTCGTCAAGCACCAACGAAACAGCAAGGGCAGACTATTCAAGCCGGTACGCACGGGAAGCCGCTCAAAGAAGAGCCGGACATGTTTGGTGGGATAATGGCTCCACCGACCCGGACAGGCATAACCAAATGGAAGGCAATTTCGGGCTGTTTAACCGCAGAAACACATGGTCGGGCGTAGCACATCACGGATTGGTTTTCCCGGCTATCACAACAGCAGTCCGTAACGGGCATACAGACGGAGTAGGAAGGCGCACCGGAAGTTCCCGCTGTACCTGTAACGCTCCCGCCACCCCCGTATTCACAAGCTCCGCAAATCTTTCGGTAGTACAAGGCACAGCCGGAAGCCGTACTCTTACCGCCACAGGTGTTACACCGATTACGTTCGCATTCGGCACACCCACTCCTCCTTCCGGAGTCACCATCAGCGGTAATACGCTTAATGTAGCCGCCACTGTCCCGGCAGGAACTTATACTTTCCAAGTAAGAGCAACAAACACGGCGGGAAGTGTCACACAAAATTTCACCCTAAACGTTCAAAACGTTATAACTTTTAACTGGAATCCGAATCTAACGCCCCCCGACCGTAATGTTGCAAACGGCGCAACAAACCATATACGGGTATTATCCGGGCTTAATATTACACCCTGCATAATTGCGGGCAGCGGCGATGTCGTTTTAAGGGTTAATTACAATACCGGAAGCAATGCGGGAAGTAATAGACGAATTCTTGCATGGACCAATTTGTCGGGAAGTTCCGCAAACAGTGTTGCCTTCTTAACGACCGCCAGAATTGAAGGCGGAAATGTTCTGGTTTCAGAGCCGCTTGTAGCTGCCGATACTTTTGCCGAGATAGTTATTCCACGAACATTATTGTCCAACGCAACAAGTACCGCGAACAGAATTTATGTTGCAATTGCCGTTAACGCGGGAGATACCGGTCATGATTCAGGCCCGCCCGTGGTGACGAACAGATACACCGACACCGGAAATCATCGCGGTCACGATGAATTCGTGCGCATTAATTCAATACGATTAACCGCGAGAGCGACTGCGGGTTCAACTAATCCCGTTGTCTGTTCGGCTTGCAGTAATTTACCTTGCAGATGCAGTACCGTCACTCCGACTCCAACTCCGACCCCAACTCCGACTCCGACTCCGGGACAGACCGAAACAGTGCGTTACGATATGCAAACGACCGGTCGTATCGCCTCCTCCTCTGACGGCGGTTTTGCCGCTTTCTCGGGAACAGGCGGATTGCCGGCTGCCATGATATCACCATTCGCGCCGCTGGGCAGAAATGGGGCTGCTACTACCACATTCACAGCTGCAGCGGGACCGCCGCGAACTATTTCGGTCACCGGAAGAGCCGGGGTAAGCCAAGCAGTTCGCCTTTATCTTGGAGGGGAAAACGGGCTGGGCGGCAACGGCAGCCGTGCCATAACCACAATCCCCGGTATGATGTACCGTATTGAATACACGGGAATATTACCGGCAGGCGGCACACCGCGATTCCGCTTTGAAAATGCGATAGCCCATGTTGCACAAATTCCGGGCGGCGTGGTAGACGGAGAATCTAATCACGTTGTTGTTGACGGGTCTGCCGTCGCTGCCGGAGCTTCATTTACTCATTCGGTAACGCTTTCGCAAGCACAGCTTGCCGCAATCGGGGCGCGTGACTTGTTTTTATCAACTGCCGAAGCAAATGTAAATATAACTTACACTCAAATCCGTATAATCGAACACGAAGAATCAACCACCCCGCCGCAATTTACTGTTTCCTTTCCCCAAGATGAAGTATCTGCAATGGCGGGCGGAGTCTCTATTAGCAGCGGCAGTCAGGTTGAGCAAGGCAGCAATATTGTATTCACAGCAGAACCCCCCAGCGGTCAGCGAGTAGCAAGTTGGAGAGTCGGTGGCAATCCGGTAGCAAACCAAACCGCGAATACCTTTACTCACAATAATCTTCAAGCAGATATTACCGTTACCGTGACATTTGAACCGATACCAGTTGAAACCCGTACCGTAACCTTCCCCCAAGCGGAAGTGTCGGCAACGATTGAGGGCGCGATTTCGGCAGATGGTGTTCCGCTTACAAGTCCCGCGCAAGTTGCAGTAGGTAGCACGATTGTATTTACCGCAGAACCCCCCGACGGCGAACGGGTGGCAAACTGGAGTGTTAACGACGCAGCCGTAAACGGGCAAACCGCGAATACCTTCACCCATACCAACCTGCAAGAAAATATTACCGTTACCGTGACATTTGAACCGATACCCGGCATAACCCACACTGTAACCTTTACTCAAACGGAAGTAACGGCAACAGTAAACGGTGTCGATATTAACAGCGGCGCGCAAGTTGCACAAGGTAGCACGATTGTATTCAACTCAGAGCCCCCCCACGGCGAACGTGTGAAAAGCTGGAGTGTTGACGGCTTAGCCCAACCGGGGCAAACCGGAAACACCTTCATGTACGCCAATTTACAAAGCTTTATTATTGTAACCGTAGAGTTTGAGCAAATCCCAACGACTTACAGTATATCAATCGCTGCAGATTCTACGGTATCAACCGACCTTATAACTATTACACCGTCCGGGCCTCAAACGGCAGGGACACCGGTTAACGTAACCGTACAGGCACCATCCGGCTATCGCTTCACGGCAGAACCCGGCGGATTAATACCCATAACCGGCGCGATATCGTTTAACTTGACCGTAGACAGCACCGGGCTTATTGCCGCAGGCACATTCAATATGCCGGCAGGCGGCGGCGAAATTATAGTTAACGCAACATTCGAGGAAACAGGTTCTAATACGGAATATGTGACCGTCACCTTTGACATTGGTGAGCGCGGCAAATTCGTAAGCGGTCAGCCCGTACAGGTAATTCCAAAGGGTAGCGCGGCAACCGCTCCGGAAATATTAGCCCACGACGGTTGGACATTTACCGGTTGGGATACTGATTTCAGCAATGTTAACGAAGACATCACGGTAAGGGCGCAGTGGGAGAGAATAACGTACATCGTAACCTTTGAACTTAACGGCGGAGAAATCGACGGTAATTCCGATGATGTAGATATGCCGGTTTCCCACGGCGAAAATGCAACTCCCCCCGAAGACCCCACTCGCGCAGGCTTCGTCTTCGATGGTTGGCACGGTGATTACACCAATGTCATAAGCGCCAGAAAAGTTACCGCGCAATGGGTACCCCTTGCCACATTCATTGTTGCATTCGACAATGCAGTTATTACAAACGGATTAACCGCACTGGGTAGCGTAGAGATGGACACCGGAGCATTAGTATGTTCGAGATTTGCGGTGGAAGGCGAACCCATTTCCATATGGATACATTTGATAGGAACAGCGGAAGTTGCCGGTACTCATGAATTCGGGCTTACAAGTGCGACCGCCGGAGAAATAACCCTGCTCTCAGACCATTCGCCAACAGTAGATGTTTTCGCTGGTCAAGTTATTAATATCGACGAGTATTTGACTTTTGGGTTTATGTTTACAATGCCGGGTCATGATGTGAAAGATTTAGTTATAACCCATACATTCACCGAACTTCTTCCCAACCAACGTATTGTCACCTTCGACCCCAACGGTGGCGAGTTTGTAAACCCGAACGACGTAATCCGTTTAATTGCCTACGGCGATAAAATCGGAATACTGCCAAGATCCACACCTTTAATATTTTCAAACAATGGTTACAGGTTCACCGGCTGGTTTGAGGACATCGAGGACGAAAGTACACGATGGCGCGATAATTACGAAGTAACCGACGATATTATCCTGTACGCAAGATGGACACAAATCCCCGATCCTGACAACTTCCGCGTAGGCGACACCAACGGTGACGGGCGCATAACCTCCGCCGATGCTACAAGGCTTGCAATGCACCTTATTGATCAAAATGTAAGCATATGCCTACTTTCCGCAGACATAAGCGGCCGTGGTTATATATCCATTAACGACGTTACGCTTTTCGCAAGGTGGCTAGTCGGTCATAATGTGAGTAATTTAATTGCGTGGTAGCGCATCACAGTAAATAGTTTTAAGGCTTCTGAAAAACCCCTCGGAAGCCTTAAATTATATTTTTATGGAAAGAGGGGATAAAAATGAAACTGATACTGAAAAACGCAAGTGCAGTGTTCCTCGCGTTTGTTTTAGTTTTTTGCGTTGCGCTTGATGTGCGTGGTTGCCCGGATTATGCAATTGAGCGAGTTGACTGCGATGATGCGGATGTTGTTACCATGAATACGGAAAATTACCGTAATCTCAACATGACCGTGGGGCGGAGAGCAAACGATTTACGATTCACTTGGCAATCAACTTCTTCGTCCTCGAACATCCAATTCAGACCGCAGGGCGCGTCAACGTGGGAGCCGTCGGTAGTGGCAGACTCTCGTCCTATGCCCTCGGGCATTCCGGGGGGTTGGCATGTACATCAGTTAAGACTTCAAGGGCTTTCGTCCAATACCACTTATGAATACAGAATCCGTTGGACGGGCGGTCAGTCGGATATTAAAACATTTCGCACGGGCGGAAGCAGTACGTTCAGCTTTTTTGTAGTCGCGGATCCGCAACTTAGCGGTACCACAGACGCGGCGGGCTGGGCGAACACAATGGCTGTTGCCGGGTCTGCTTTTCCCGATGCGAATTTTATTATTTCGTTGGGCGACCAAGTTTCTACCGGCGAAGACCGCACCATTGCGGATGCACAGTTAAATTTCAACCGGCTGTTCGCGCCATCGGAGTTTCACCGTTTGCCGTTGGCGCCCGTACCGGGCAATCATGACGCAGTTGCATCAACAAGCGGCGGCGTAAACAGCAACCCGGTTTTATGGCATTTTCATTACAACACGCCGACCGATGCGGGTCATGTACGACGCTTTACACTTTCCGGAAGGGATAATCCGCAGCCGCAATTCGATTATTACTTCCGCTACGGAAACGTGCTTTTTCTTGTGATTGCAGCGTATGACAATGACACTTACGGCGGCAGTTCCGCCGCGCGCGCCGAAATTTCGGGAGGGCGGCGACGTTGGTTCAGGGACACAATAAACGATAACGCCGATGCGGAATGGCGCGTTGTGGCTTTTCATCAGCCGGCATATGCGGCAAGCAGACCAACCACAGAAACCGGAAAACAGCGTATGCGGGACAACTGGGTTCCCATTTTTGAAGAGTCTAATATTGACATTGCTTTTGCGGGACACGAGCATATTTATTCGCGCACACATCATATGCGCGGCGGAACTCCGCGCACAAGCCAAACATGGGAAAGTCAATCCAATAACGCAGTCAGAATCGCACGGGGCGGTACAGGCGGTTCCGGCGGCACGGGAATCACTCACATAACCTTCGGAAGCCCCAGCGGTTTCAATTTGAGGCAACCAACAGGTATGCCGCGAAGCTATCTTGCAACACATCATCAAGCGGGGCGGCGGGAATTTTCTGTTGTAAATGTCACTCCGCATACTTTCTCCGTGGCTACTTACATGATTAACGGTGAAGGTGTTATCGGAAATTCCATTACCATGACGGATATTTACACAATTGTCAGGCCAACCCGCCCAACGGGTACCCCTATACCTCAATTAAATCGAACACCGCGCCCTGTAAGCACTATTCCGTGTGAATTTTGCAACGTGCTTATTTGCGCGTGTCCTCCCGCCGTTTACGATATGCAGCGCGACCCGAACTGGGGCAGAATTTTGTCCACCAGCTTGCACCCGGTACTGCGCGGAATAAGTTCCGGAGATGTAAACATAATAAACAGCCCCCGGCGCGAGTTGCATCTTACAGGCAGAACGGGAACTTCACAAGGGGTCAGGGTTCGAGCAAATGTTTTGCTGAGTGCATTAACGCATCAAAACAGCGTAATCCAAATTCAGTATTCAGGAAGGCTTAGTGTAGCGGGTTCTTCACAAATTCGTTTTGAGGAAAGCACGTCAAACGTTTGGCTTCAAGCAACATCGGGTTCAAACCACACGTTTATACAAACTATTACATTGACCCGTGCGCAATTACAGCAGGCAATAAGCGCGGCGGGAGGGGGAGATATTACCCTCGCCGCAACTCCCGCTGCGGCGAATCTTACAATCACCAACATAAGAATTACCGAGATCGCACCTGTCTCGGACGCTCTTTATGATATGCAATCCGACACACGATGGGCAGATATTTTATCCGCGACCGCGCACCCGGTAATGCGCGGGACGAGCGCGGCTACGTCATCCACTGTAAACGGGCCACCTCGTGAACTTCGGTTTACAGAACGAAACGGGACTTCGCAGGGGCTGAGAATCCGCGCAAATGTGTTGCTTAATGCGTTAACCGGCGCGAACAGCGCAATACGAATTGAGTATACGGGAAGGCTTGGTGCCGCTGGTTCTTCGCAAATTCGCGTAGAGCGGAATCAAGATCTTATTTGGCTTCAGCCGACGACGGGTTCAAGCAACACGTTTTCGCAGACCGTTACATTAACCCGTGCGCAATTACAACAAGCGGTAAGCTCAACGGGAGAAGGGGATATTACCCTGGGTGCGACCCCCGGCACGGCGAATCTTACAATAACCGGAATCAGAATCACCGAAGTTGTTTCGGATACGGGGCCTTTTTATGATATGCAAGTTGACGGGAATTGGAGCGATATACTATCCGCAACCGCTCATTCGGTAATGCGTGGAACGGGTTCACCTACGTCATCCGCTGTTGACGGCCCGCCGCGTGAACTGCGATTCACGGGAAGAACCGGGACTTCGCAAGGGCTTAGAATCCGTGCGAGTGCGTTGCGCTCGGCATTACCTCCCGGTGATAATAACCGGATACAAATAGAATATACCGGAAGACTGAGTGCCGCCGGAGCATCACAAATCCGCATGGAGCAAACACCCGCGCCGGATTGGGTGCCGGGTCAAAATATTTGGACACAAAACACAACGGGCTCAAGCAACACATTTTCTCAAACCATTACATTAAGCCGCGCACAATTAAATCATTCGATAACTGCGGGAACGGGAGATATTACTCTCGGCGCGACACCGGACAACGCGAATCTGACAATCACAAATATCAGGCTATCGGTAGTTCCGGCAACCGAGCCGGATGAATGGACGGTAACTTTCGCTCTCGCGGGAGGTACACGTACAGGAGGCGGCGCACTTACTCAAAGAATCACCGACGGTGGAAACGCAACCCCACCAACGGTTGAACGCGCGGGATATGTATTCCACGAATGGGACAACGGTTATACAAATATCACAAGCGACCTCACAATCACGGCTGTTTGGGAAGAAATTCCTGTCCTTGAATGGGATGTCATTTTTGAACTTAACGGCGGAACGCACACCGGCGGCGGCGAATTGATTCAAACAATCACCGATGGCGGAAACGCAACCCCGCCGATGGTTGTACGCGCCGGCCACACCTTTATCGGTTGGCAAGGTATTTACACAAATGTAACAAGCGACAGAACCATAACAGCGCAATGGGAGGAACTTTCTGTCACCGAATGGACGGTAACGTTTGAACCTGCGGGTGGAACACATATCGGCGGCGGCGAATTGATTCAGGTGATTAGCAACGGTGAAGACGCAATCCCGCCAACAGTTGAACGCGACGGATATATATTCGACGGCTGGGACGGCATATATACGAACATCACAAGCGACAGAACAATCACAGCGCAATGGACGAAGATTCCTGTCGTCGAATGGACGGTAGCTTTTGCACTTGCGGGAGGTACACGCACCGGCGGCGGCGAAGTGCTTCAAACAATTATTGACGGCGGTAACGCAACACCGCCGACGGTTGAACGCGACGGCTACTACTTCGCCGGCTGGAACGGCATATACACGAATGTCACAAGCAGCAGAACCATAATAGCGCAATGGTCGGAAATTCTTCCGGATGAATGGACTGTAACATTTGAACTTAACTACGGAACACTTGTAAACGGCGAACTTGTACAAATCATAATTGACGGCAACCATGCAACCCCGCCGACAGTTGAACGCGAAGGCTACACCTTCGACGGTTGGGACGGCGAATACACGAACGTTACAAACGACAGAACAATAACGGCGCAGTGGACGGAAAATCCTCCCGACGAATGGACGGTGACATTCAACCTTGCGGATGGAGTTCGCATCGGCGGCGGTGAACCGATTCAAGTAATTACCGACGGCGGCAATGCAACCCCGCCAACGGTTGAACGAGACGGCTACACCTTCGCTGGATGGGACGGCGTTTATACGAATATCACAAGCGACCGAACCATTACGGCGCAATGGATAGAAATTCTTCCCGACGAGTGGACGGTAACATTCGACCTTGCGGACGGAGTTCGCACCGGCGGCGGCGAACCGATTCAAGTAATTGCCGATGGCGGCAACTCAACCCCACCAATAGTTGAACGTGACGGCTACACCTTCGACGGCTGGGACGGCGTTTACACAAATATCACAAGCGACCGAACTATAACGGCACAGTGGACGAAAATTCCTCCCGATGCTTTCAAGATAACATTTGACCCCAACGGCGGCGCGTTTGTAAACCATAACGATGCAATCCGTTTTATTCCTAACGGCGATAATATCGGCATACTGCCAAGAGCCACACCTTTGATATTTTCAAAAAATGGTTACAGGTTCACCGGTTGGTTTGAGGATATCGGGGACGAAAGCACACGATGGCGCGATAATTACGAAATAACCGAAGATATTACCCTGTATGCAAGATGGACACAAATCCCCGATCCGGACTTCCACGTAGGCGACGTCGATGGTGACGGGCGCATAACCTCCGCCGATGCTACAAGGCTTGCAATGCACCTTATTGATCAAAATGTAAGCATATGCCTACTTTCCGCAGACATAAGCGGTCGCGGATATGTATCCATTAACGACGTTACGCTTTTCGCAAGGTGGCTTGTCGGTCATAATGTGGACCACTTGATAGCGTGGTAGCGCACAACATTCCGGTACACGGCGGTTCGATATATTTCTTATAGGGCTGGCATCTCGCCAGCCCTATCCTCTACTACAATTAGACTAACGTATGCTTTCAAAACGAGGGGGATGTACAATGGGCACACCGAATGACTTTAATTTGGGCCTTATGATGGCGGTAATGCTTTTTATAGTAAGTGCAGGGTATATTTTGCTTATTTTCTTAACGTTTACCAGTGAACGAAAAACGAAAATGCGTCAAAGTTACATACTTGTAGGTTTTTTATTATGGCTTAACGGCTTCTCTTACGCGTTAATGACTTTAGCTGAGAATGAAACGCTGATTCGAATTTATTGGGCAATCGGGTTTATTTCGCTTTGCTTGTTTTTCCCCGCGTGGCTTGTGTTTTTATCAACCATTCTTAAAACCAAATACAAATATACCAAAATTGTATTAAGAACGGCGTTTTGCCTAACAACGGCTTTTGCTTTAATCGGCATTTTTTTTGGCGGTTCGAGTATCACGCAAACGGGATTTGGCAATCAATTTTCTTATCAGGGATGTTGGTTTTTTAAAGTTTTATTTTTTTATCTGGCAACCTTTTTGGTTATCATGTTGTTCGGGCATATAAAATGGTATCTGCAAACAGAATTAAAGGGTTATCGAAATCATATCTTATTAATTAATATACAAACCGTTTCTGTAGCTATTATTGCTTTCTCAACAGATTTCATTATACCAACATTTACGGAGATGACCATTACTCCGCTGTCATCAGCCGCGGCATTGGTTGTTGCCGTACAGGTATATGCTTCAAGAAAAAAATATAAAACCTTCGGAATTACCACATCAAGCATTGCGGATTATATTTTTACATCGGTTGAAATACCGATTTATGTACTGGATCACAAAAATAAAATTGTTGCCGAAAACAGTGCCGCTGTTGATTTTATGGGTGGCAGTATTGTTGAAAGCAATATTGCCGACTATATACTTATGGATGACAAAACGCTTTGCGACCAATTTTTAAGCCAAAATATCACAAATGAAACAATAACGGTAGAAACACCTGCCGGAACCAGAATTTGCAATATGGTGCTAACTGTGGAGCATGATAAATACAACGACGCGATTTGCAAAATTGCTATATTAAGAGATATTACAGCCGAGAGACAAGCGCAGGAATTCGAAAAGGCCCGGGATGCGGCGCGGGCTGCAAACCAAGCAAAGAGCGATTTTTTAGCAAGCATGAGTCACGAAATACGCACACCGATGAACGCAATAATGGGCATAACCGAAATCCTGTTACAAAGCGAGCATCCCAAAGAAACTGAGGAAGGGCTAATTAAGGTATTTAATTCAAGCAATCTCCTTCTTGGTATCATCAACGATATATTGGATTTTTCCAAAATAGAAGCAGGCAAAATGGATATTTTACCTGCCTCGTATAAAACCGCAAGCTTGATACATGACTCCGCACACTTGAATATGGGCAAGGCTAATGAAAAATCAATCAGATTCGAGCTTGAAATTGATAAAGATATGCCCGCGAATTTAATTGGCGACGAGCTTCGCATTAAACAACTTTTAAACAATTTGCTCTCAAATGCATTTAAGTATACGGATATTGGCACAGTTACGTTGTCTGCAAAATACGAAGATGCGTTACTTATATTGCGTGTGGAAGATACCGGACTTGGTATGTCTAAAGAACAGTTAAGCACTTTGTTTTCCGAATATTCACGCTTCCATGAAGAAACCAGCTCTGAAGAGGGTACGGGCTTGGGCTTGGCGATTACACAAAACTTGGTACGTTTGATGGACGGTGAAATCCTTGTAGAGAGCGAGCCGGGAGTGGGTTCCGTGTTTACCATAAAAGTGCCGCAACCGACAGCAGACGATGAAGTGTTGGGCGAAGAATTGGCAGAAAGCTTACGACGGTTTAGAATGGAAGATATCAAAGGCAGAGAGCGTAGGCATGTCGTGCGTGACATTATGTCATACGGACGCGTTTTGATTGTGGATGATATGGAGCCTAACCTATACGTTGCGGAGGGACTTATTAAGCCTTACAAAATTCAAACTGAAACCGCAATGAGAGGTCTTGATGCGATTAAAAAAATCAAAGAAGGCAATGTATATGACCTTATATTTATGGATCACATGATGCCGGGAATGGATGGTATAGAAACCACAAAACAACTGCGCGAATTGGGATATAACGGCCCTATCGTCGCATTGACGGCAAACGCATTAAAAGGGCAAGCCGATATATTTATGCAAAATGGCTTTAATGATTTTATTTCCAAACCGATTGATATACGCCAACTGGATATTGTTTTAAATAAATTTGTGCGTGTCAAAGAAGGAACCAAAACAATTGAAACTGCTCCTATACAAACTGAAATGCCTCCTATAATCGCGATGCTTAAAAAAATAGACGGCTTTAACGTAGATGATGCCCTTACCACAATGGGCGGGCAATATGATGTATACGAAAGCACCGTAAGGCTAACTGCCCGCTTGTTGCCAAGTACTATAGAAAAAATAGATAAATATTTAGCAGAAGATGACATTGCACGTTTTACAACAGAAGTTCACGGACTAAGAGGCGTATTTAATAATATTGGAGCCACCACAATTGGCTCCGCGGCAGCACGACTGGAAAATGCCGCGCTCGACGGCCAAAAAGATTTTTGCTGCGAAAATTATCCGCCCTTCAAAGAAATGCTGACAATTTTCTTAAATCAATATAATGAAGTAATTAGTTCCGGTTCCATTAATGAAAAAGAAAAAATCGAAAAAGATGTCTTACAAGAGGCATTAAAAACCGCAAAAACCGCTGTCGAAGATTATGACGCAATGCAAGCTCTTGGAATTCTTAAACCGCTTACAAATTATTCATACAACGATGATATAGATAAGTTTCTCGAAAAAGCTGTTTTCTACCTTGAGGAATTCAAGTTCCAAGAAGCCGTAGAAAATATTAGCATCGCAGAAAAAGCCCTGGGAGATGTATAAACAACAAAAAGGGGCGGTTCACTATGAACCGCCCCTTTAATAATTATTCTCTAATTACACCAAATACTTCGCGGCTTGCACTAACAGAGTTTCCGGGTACGAAGGCTTAACGATAAAATCGCAAATACCCAGTTCCATTGATGTTTTTATGCGCTCTCTGGACGAATTTGAGGTAAAGAACATGATGGG
Source organism: Defluviitaleaceae bacterium (assembly GCA_009779835.1). GTDB lineage: Bacteria > Bacillota > Clostridia > Lachnospirales > WQUN01 > WQVC01. Next base: position 29,849 of record WRBD01000019.1, read on the forward strand.
CGTGGAAGAATATTTACCTTCCGCGCGGATTTTTTTGGTTAATTCAAAGCCGTCCATGACGGGCATTTCAACGTCCAAGATGAAAAGGTCAATTTGATGTTGCTGCATTATTTTCAGCGCATCGCTGCCGCTGGTGGCGGCAAGGACTTTAAAATATTTTGATAATACGGAGTTTACTATGTTTAATATCTCCGGTCTGTCGTCCACGGCAAGTATTTTTTTATTCATATTGCCTTTTTGGGTAACTTGACTCATGTATTCGTCGTGCTTTGAGTGTGCTATTTTGCTGGCTTTGTTGTAATCACACTCATTTAGTGCCGCGTACAGCAGCGACAATGCATTATCAAGAGCAATCGCCATTTCGTCTTTGTTGCCTATGTTCATTTTTTGCATATCGGTAACCATTTTTTGCGCTTTACTATGCTCGCCCGTGTCGATAAGTTTACCGATTGCTGATAAATTTTGTGCGGTTGCGCCGTATTTTTCCGCAACAGAATGTTGGGCGGAGGGCTTGCTCTGTTGATTTTGAGCCTTTTGCATTTCAATTGAAAGAGAATAAAGGTTTGTTACATAAGGTTTTAATAATTTACGGCAATTATCCAAACCTGCGGAAGTACCGGCGGCATGTGAAAGCGCGTAGCCGTCTACTTCAAGCCGTTTCGCGTATACCGAGCGCACTTTATCCTGAACTTTTTGAAGTTGCGACCTAAACGCGGCTAAATCAGATTTCGCAAGGCAATCTTCCAATTTTCTTGCATCATCCTCAATTGTGTCGATAAAATTGTCAATGTCTTTAACAACAGATTCCGGAGCAGGATGAGGAACCATTAACTCTTTGATTCGATAAAAATAACTCTCGTTGCCCATTCAAAATCATCTCCTCTACTTCGTTTTGAAGAATGAAATCATTTGCTTCAACATCTCTGCTTGGGAATTAAGTTCTTGAGACGTGGCGGCACTTTCTTCGCTTGTTGCGGTGTTGCTTTGAACCGTATCGGCAATTTGTGTGACACCGATATTGATTTGGCTAATTGAATCAGCTTGGTTTACGCTGGCTTCATAGATTTTATCAAGAACATTGGCGACATCAACCACATTATCTACAATATTGTGCAAGGTGTTGGCTGTGGCTTGTGCAGCTTTTGTGCCTTCGTTCACGCGCTCAATAGATTCAAGAATTAACTCGTTGGTATCTTTCGCGGCCTCACTGCTTCTGCCTGCTAAGTTGCGAACTTCTTCCGCAACAACTGCGAAGCCTTTTCCGTGTTCGCCGGCGCGTGCCGCTTCAACAGACGCGTTTAAAGCCAACAGATTCGTTTGGAACGCAATGTTTTCGATTGTTTTGATAATATGACCGATTTTGTGTGAAGATTCCGAAATACTTTCCATCGACTTCATCAATTCGTTCATTTCGGAATTTCCAAGTTCTGCGTTGGCTTTAGATTCTTTCGCGAGATTCGCAGACCTTTGCGTATTATCGGCATTTTCTTTCGTTTGTTGATTTATCATGGCTATAGACGCTGTTAATTCCTGTATCGCGCTTGCCTGTTGCGTAGAACCTTGCGCAAGGTCGATTGCGGAAGAAGAAACCTGCGAACTACCCGCCATTACTTGGTCTGCCGCGCTTACGATTTCGCTCATTGTGTTGTTTAACGCGTGAGCAATTGAGTTGATGGATTCGCGTATCTCTCTGAAATTGCCGATATAATCGCGGTTAATATCTTTGGTTAAATCGCCGTTTGCCATCGCGCTTAAAATGCCGGAAACTTCGGCAATATAAGACTCTGTATCCGTAAACGAACTGTTGATTGCGTCCATCATGCTGGCGAAGTCGCCTTCGTATTTGTTGGTTACGCGGTACTTGAAGTTTGCTTTTTTCAGTTCATCCATCGCTTTCATCGCGTCTATAACAGGTTCACTTATTGCGTCCAATAGAACGTTTAAGTCATCCAGCAAATGCCGCCATTCGCCTTGGAATTTTTCCGAGTTGGCTTTTTTGTCCAAAGTACCTTCCCTAACATGTTTTGTAAGCAAAACTATTTCGGTGTTTAAGCCGTTAAACTGGTTCATAAGCGTTGTTAATTGTAAATTAAACGCGGCTTTTTTGCCCGGCAGCCATTTAAAGTTTGTGTGGAAATTACCGTCACCGATGTCTTTTATCGCGCCGAGTATAAGGTTTATTTCTTCGCCAAATGTAGCAACTAGTTTATTTAAGCCGTCAATCATTTCACGGTACGAACCTTGATACTTGCTTGCGTCGATTTGGAAATCCAAATCTCCTTCCGTGTTTATTTCGTGGTCAAGCTTAACTAAATCGCTTATAATTGATTTAATAGTGTCAACCAAATCATAAACGTCCAACGTTAAAGCACCTATTTCGTCACTGGAAATATTTCTTCTGTCTGTATTAAAGTTTAAGTTTCCGTGTGTAATATCGTTTACCACGCTAACCAGCCTATTTACAGGGTTAATAATTTTTGACGCTACAAACAGCAAAATGAATACGCCTAATAAAAGCCCTAAGAAACCGATACCCGCCACCAATAAAATTGTGTCGTTAATTTGTTTCATGGTTGTGGCGTTAGAAGTACCAAGAAAAAGCGCACCGTAAACTTCGCCGGTAGGGTTGAATATAGGCTTATAATACTGGCTGAAAAGTTCGCCGTTAATTACACCTCTGCCGTTATGAGACTCGCGCAGATTAAAAATTTTATTGTATGCTTCGTCTGGGATTGACAACGAACTTGTAATACGGGCCCCATTATCTCCGGTAATAGTTGTAGCGGTTGCTTCTGTACCTATGAACACTGTGAAATCCGCGCCGAAACTTTCTTTCAGCGAATTTACCATTTCTTCGTTGTCGAAACGTATGCCCGCGATTACAAGCCCCATAAAGTTACCACCATCATCTTCAATAGGTGCGATTGTTCTTAATGAAAGTTTTATCATTTCAATTTCTTCATAATTTGTTACTGTCCACTTGGTATTTAAAGCATCGCGTATGCTTGGAATATACGCAATATTATCGCCGAAATTATTAAAGTCGTATGAACGCATTATTACATTTCCGTTTTCGTCGGTAATAATGAAATAACTCATTCTGTGAGATTGAAGAATCGGTTCCAGTATAGATGACAGATAACCTCTGTCGCCGGCTTTAATCGCATTTATAACGCGCCCGTATTGGGCAACAGATTCTGCCGCGGTTTTTGTGTCGGCACCGCGCATGGTTAAATAATTTTCAACGGCATTTTTGGTTAAATCCAGCTTTTGGTCATACATTCTGACTGCGATGTCGTTCATTTGAATTGTCGAAACAATTATGGGTATAGCAACAAGCAAAATGAAAACTGCAAGCATTGGGATAACTAATTTACCTCTCAATTTTAATTTTGACATCTGTTTTTTCCTCCTCAATTATTATGTAGCACTTTGTCCGTTAAATTATATCACTTTGAAAGTCTTTCTACAATATCTGAATACTGCATTAATTGTGCTTTTTCACATAAAAATTCCACAAGCTCGTTGTCCGATTCGTAACAGTACTTATTTATTTCCTGCATAACCTCGTCTACATCGTTTATTGAAAAACTGTTGCAAGCTTCAACAAGCCGCGATAACGCTTGATTATCCGGCTTATTTTTTTTCGGTTTTGAATCAGGGTCGTCAATTTCACGAAGTAAATTTCCAATATCACTGATTAATTTTTTCAAATCTTTTATAAAATATGAATTATTTTTTTCAATAAATTTCATATCATTATTTTCGGCTGCGGTTTCAAGTGCTTTTGCTTTGTCGCCGATTTCATTTGCGAAAATATAATAACTTGCACCTTTAATTCCATGTACGGAAATCCTGTAATCATCAATGTCTTTTAAATTTTCCAGCGAGTCAAGCAGCGCACGGTTGCTTGATACATAATTTTGCAAGGTATTTATAAATACTTTGCTTCCGTATGTTTTTACTCCTTCGGTTGTGTTAATCCCGTCAATTTTTATGATGACATTATTTTCATCCTGTGTAATTTTTTCCTCTTGCGCGGCTTCAATTACGTCCTGCGGTTGCTTGTCTCGGATTAATTCATTAAGAATTTTATCCAACTGATATATGTCAATAGGTTTTGCAATAAAAGAATCAAACCCGTTTTCAATATACAAATTTGTATGCTCCGACGTTACATTCGCCGTGAGCGCGACAATCGGGTTTTTGTATCCCAGTGCGCGCAGACTTTTTGTTGCTTCCATGCCGTTCATAACCGGCATCATGTAATCCATAAACACAATGTCATATACTTTTCCCGCTTTTATTTTTTCGATAGCTTCAGGTCCGCTGATTGCGGTATCAATTTGTAATTTATAAAGTTTCATCAGTTCCGTTGCCACATATATATTCATTTTTATATCGTCAACGATAAGAACGCTCCCGTAGGGCATACTGTAACGCACAAGTTGATTTGATTTTTTACGACGCATAATATTTTGGCGGAACTTCCGCAGATTTTCCACAGTTTCCTTACCGATTACTTCTGAACCTGAAACAACCTGCGGCAATTTTATCGAAAAAACAGAACCTTCACCCGGCTTGCTTTCTACTTTAATTTCGCCGTCCATAAGCATTATTAAATTTTGCGTAATCGCCAGCCCAAGCCCCGTACCCTCTATGGCACGGTTTGATTCGTTGCCCAGCCGGTTATATTTTGTAAATAATATTTGAAGTTGCTTTTCTGTCATTCCCTCGCCTGTATCTCTTACGTTTATTTCAAGTAAAGTTTTATTGTCAAGTGCAGTTTTTACAGCAACGGTAAGCGTTACAATCCCCTCGTTTGTATACTTAAACGCATTGGAAAGCAAATTATTTAAAACCTGTTTAATGCGAAGCTCGTCCCCAACCAATACAGACGGAATATTTTCATCAATATCTAATTCCAATTCAATTGGTTTGTTTTCAATCCTCATTAAATTCATTTGAATGGAATCGTTAATTAAATCAGCAATCCTATATTCCAACGGTATAATTTTTAATTCACGCGCTTCGATTTTTGAAAAATCTAAAATATCGTTGATAATTCCCAGCAACAAATTAGACGACGCAAAAACTTTATCTAACCCTTCTCCTATATCTTCAGGAAGCCGGTCATTCAGCATCATAAGTTCCGTAACGCCTATAATCGCGTTCATAGGCGTGCGAATCTCATGACTCATATTAGCAAGAAATTCAGATTTTGCACGGCTTGCCGCTTTTGCATTTTCCAACGATGCTTCCAATTCGCGTTTCAAATTTATTATTTCAACTTGATTTTGAACCCTGTGTTTAACAACTTCCGTGGAAAAAGGCTTTGTTATGTAATCCACCGCGCCCAGTTTTAGCCCTTTTTCCTCGTTTCCGACATCATTAAGACCCGTTACAAAAAGCACGGGAATATCCTTCGTTTTTTCACAATTTTTTAAAACAGAAATTACTTCGTATCCATCCATGTCGGGCATAACAACATCAAGCAAAATAATATCGGGCAAAAGTTTTATCGCTGTTTCAATCCCATCTTGACCGTCCGTTGATACATAAACGTCATAATCCGAGTTCAAAATATGAGAAAGAGCCATAATATTGATATCACTGTCGTCAACCACAAGAACGCTGTTTTTTTTCTTCATGCTTTTACGTCCTTTCTCATATCCGGGGAGAGGGGTTGGCTAATTGCCGGTCAGCTCTTCAAGGGCCTCTGCCGCAAGCCGGAATCTGTATCTTTCTATATAATGCACAAGAGTTTCCGTACCGGGTACTGCGCGTAATTCCGGTAAAAGGGATAGGCAATCGGCACTTCTGTTTTCCAGCAATATTTTGAGTAAGGAAAACAATTTTTGGGTTTTTTCCGAATCTGCGGAAATTACTGGTGCGTTATTTTCTTGGGGCGGCTCGTCGGCTTCGTTTATAAGCGGCATTAATTCCGCAAGGAGAGATGTTAGTTTGCTTTCAAGGAGAGTCATGAGAGTCTTTGGTATGGGAAGAAGTTCGTTTTTAAGCAGGCTTTCGATTTCTGCCGCGACTTCCTGCAAGTCTGTTATACCAAGATATCCCGCGTTACTTTTTAAATTGTGCATTAAACGGTGTGCGATTGTTATATTGTTAGCGGCAAGTGCTTCTTTGATTTCGGAGAGCAGGTTTTTGTTGTTGGTTATGAAGCTTATTTGAAGTTTTTTATAAAGTTCATCTTCAAAGGACTCATTTTTATTTATGCGGTTGTCGCCATTGAAAGGTTTTAAATATTTCAGCAATATGCGCCAAAGTTCCTGCGTGGTGAAAGGCTTACCGAGACAATCCAGCATTCCGTTCTTTTTGTAAGTTTCCGTCTCGCTAACCATTACGTTGGCGGTTAAAGCAACAATGGGGATTCCCGTGTTAAGCGCGGCTATCTTCGACGCGGCTTCGTTGCCATCCATAACGGGCATAAATATATCCATGAAAATTAAATCGAAAGGTCTTTCGCCTCTTTCCATGCGCTCTTTGACAATTTCGTAACCGATTTTTCCGTTGTTCGCAACAACCGTTCGTATTCCTACATTTGCAAGATGGTCGCAAATAACCTCCTGATTCATGTGATTATCGTCGCAAACCAAAACCAACGAGTTGAAAGTCGGTTTTTCGATGGTTGATAAGTCCGTGCGAAAACTTTTGCTTTCGGGGGCGTCTATGGTTGCAAACATAATTTCAAAACTAAACCGGCTACCGATACCAAGTGCGCTTTCCACTTTCAGTTCGCTATCCATTAATTCCGCAATATTTTTGGTTATTGTAAGACCAAGCCCTGTGCCGCCGTAACTGCGTGTTGTGCTGGAATCCGCCTGCGTAAACGGTTCAAATATCCTTTTTACTTGCTCGGAAGTCATGCCTATGCCCGAATCCTTTACTTCAAAATACACCGACGCAACGTCTTCTACATTTTTCACCGGTTTTACCAAGCACGAAAGCTTAATAACACCTTCGTCTGTAAATTTTATTGCGTTGGACAAAAGATTTGAAAGCGCTTGATAAATTCTGAGCGGGTCGCCCAAGAATCTTTTGCCGGGAAGAGTTTCAACGTACAAACTAAGGTCAAGCCCTTTTTCATTAACAAGTGGCAGAGCGACAGATTGACAGCGCGAAACTACCTCCTGCAAGTCGAATGGAATTTCTTCCAGTTCCAGTTTGCCGGATTCTATTTTCGAAATATCTAATATATTGTTTATTATATTAAGAAGCCATTTAGTACCATCCGTTATTTTTCGCAGATAATCTTTCACCTGCGGCGTAATAGCAATTTCAAGCGCGAGTTCCGCAAATCCTAAAATACTGTTCATAGGCGTGCGGATTTCGTGGCTCATAACGGCTAAGAAATTTGACTTTGCGCGGCTCGCGCTTTCGGCTTCTTCAAGTTGCCAGCGTTCGGTTACATCGGAAACATATCCTTCAACTAAATATGGCGTACCATCGGGGTTTCTTTCTAAAACGCTGGCGCGTTCCCATACCCATTTTATTTCACCGCTCGGCATAAGAAGACGGTAGATATTGTCATACATTAAACCCGCGGTAATGGACGCTTCACATTTTTCAACCGTGTTGTTATCGTCATCGGGATGTATCAAGGCTACCAGCATATTTTTTATTCCGATTATTTCATTGGGCGCGTATCCCAAAAGTTTTTTGCTGCCCGCGCTTACATAAACCATCGGATATTCAGGATGTTTATATATGCACTGGTAAACCATTCCGGGTACGTTATTAATAATGGCTTCCATGCGGGTTGCTGTGCGTCTTTGTTTTTCTTCCGCTTGTATGGATTTTTCAGTCGCATCCACTAATTGCAATGAAGTATCCCGAACATATAATTCTTTTTCGTAACGCGTCATTGCACTGGCGAACAAAAGATTGCCAGCGTGCAATATAGAAATTTCTGTGTCTGAAAATTTACGTTCTTTTTTCCAATCGTCAAAACCGACAAAGCCCCAAAACCGGTCTTGCATAAACACAGGAACAACCAAAATTGATACAACATTAAGCGGTGATAAAAAATTTTGTGACTCTTCGGGCATATCACGCATTAAACCGTTTATACATTCCCCTTTTGATAAAATATCATACCAGCCCGGGAAAACTTCTTCGTAACGGTACATATCATCCGAAGCAAAGACGGTTTTTGCTTCAGCCCATTCATATAACTGCGAACAATAAAGCTGTTCGTCTTTAATATGATTTTTCCACATATATACGCAGTCCACTTTTACCGCTTTTGCCATTAACTCCATGCTTCTTATTATTGATTCGTTGAACGATTCGACTTCGGCGTTAAGTAAAATAGTGGCTATGCTGTTTACCGCTTGCAGTAATTTATCACGGTATTCTATACGCTGCATCATTTGATTCTGCTCGCGCAAATCGCGTGTGTATCCTGCTACGATATAGTCGTCCATGTATCCGATTCGCGCCAGAATAACATATGCAGGTATCATTGTTTCTCCGTCGGGCATTTGATGCATCCAATCGAAAGAGACATATCCCTCTTCAAATGCTTGGTTAGCAAGTCTTATGGCTTTGGCGTCAGAGCGCTCTCCGCAAGGCTGATATTCCGGTGAACACTCTTGAATAAACCGTTCTGTGTATTCTTTTTTATCTTTGAATCCGTAAAGCTTAACCGCCGCTTGATTGCAGTCTATTGTATTAAGGTCTCTATCCCATAACTGCGTACAAATCGGGGAGGAATCTAACATCATCGTGGCTTGGGTGTATGCTTTGTGAATTTCTTCTTCGGATATCTTTCTTGCCGTAATGTCTACCAAAATACCCAATATGCCTTCGGGCTTACCGTCTTTGGTAAGAGGGGTTATATGCGCTTGGTGGGCACGGCGGGAGCCATCCGGGGCGATATACCAATATTCTTTGTAAAATGAATCATTGGTATTAAATAAATAATCGTTTTCTTCAAAAATTTCATTCAGATTTTTTTCAATCGGTGAATCTTTGTTAAAAATTGTTTTGCCGATTAAATCATATTCGACGGCATCTAATAAATCCAAAAATTTGCTGTTGCAGCTTGTATATTTGTTATTTAAATCTTTCGTGAAAACCACCGCGGGTATTGAATCATATATTGCGTTAATTGTAGCCGATTGCCCCGAAATGGTGCTGTCTTTTCTTCTGTTTCTTTCATACACAAACCAAAAACTAAAAATTAATACAAATAAAACAATACCCGCGCCAATCGTCCACCGCCATTGTATACGCGCTTGCTCTTCCAGCATTGCCGCGCGGTAGTCGTAAGTTCTGCGCATCCAGTCCTGTGTAATAACATCGTTATCAATCAATCCAAGTGCGGTGTCTATAATGTCACGTAATTCTTCCGCGTTTCTGTTTATACCGAAAGTGCCGTGTTGTGCGTCGCTAAACGCAAGGTTAACCTTAAAGCCCGAAAATTCTAAAAAATGGGTCATATATAAAAGACTGGTAGTGGAAAGCATTATCATGTCTATATCGCCGTTTTCCAACGCCGGGAACATTTCTTTCTGATCATCAAAAAGAACATAGTTTTTATGGTCGGGAAACCATCGGAAAAACATTTCGGTATATCCGGCACCGTTTATTAAGCCAATCTTTGCGGGCATTACACCGTTGATGTTAACAGAAGGATGATTAATCGAGGATATAAGTGCCGGGTAATGTGTTATAAAAGAACGGCACGACCATAAAAGACGGTCTTCTCTTTCCGGTGTGCGTATAACTTCGGTGTGCATAAGTGCTTCCCCGTCTTTAAGCATTTGAAGCAAAGTAGAAAAATTTGTATTGTTTTCGTTAACAATTTCAAATTCCAAGCCTGTAAGTGATTCTATCTCCCGTAAAATATCATGGGCGATTCCCTGCCATTCATTTTGACGGGTATTGAAAAAACTTACCGGATAATTATCAAATTCCGCCGCGATAGGTATGCGCGGGTTGTCCCGTATAAACGCGCGTGCTTCCTCGCTAATCCGTGCATTAAACATGTGTTTTGTGTATTCCTGATGACCTAAATTATACAGCATATTCAAGTGAGTGATTGCGTTGCCTTCCAAAGCCTTTTGCATGATTCTGATAATCGGCTCAAGCTCCGGGTTTTGTGTTGCCAGCGAAGCGGCACTGTAAACTAACGGCAAAAAATATTCCATCTCGATATCATCGAAATTGTAAAAAACGTATACATTATTGTCTTTGGTGATAAGAGCATCAATTTCCCCGGCGTGCATAAGTTCGTATGCGTCTATGTATTCGGAAACAAAAATATACTCGAACGCACCTTCACCCGCAGCCTCTATAACGTCGGCGGCTGCTACGACTCCTTCAAGAAACGCGTACCTGGGCAAACGGATTTCCGCTATTTCCGAAAGCTCGGTTCCCGTAAGATATATGTATACTGCCGTGCGCGTGGCAATAGTATCCGTCATTATATAAGTTCGGCGGCGTTCTTCGTTGGGTGTAAGGTTGCCTGCAAAACTTATTTCGTGGGTGCTTAATCCGTCAAGCATTTCAGCCCATGTAAAGTGTTCGGGAATAAAAGGAACATCAAACAGCTCCGTAAGCCATTCGCATAAAAGGACGGAGAACCCGGTTATTTCATTGTCTATGTTAAGAAACGCTTCGGTATTCGGCAGTGTACCAAATACGAAATAATCAAATTGCTCTTTTATCGCTTCAACAGCAACAATATCTTCCGGCGTAACACCCGGAATATCGCGGAACGATGTAAAAAAAGTATGCTCGGGAGACGCCGCTTCCGTGCTTCGGCATCCCGTAAAAATAAGTACAATTATCGCAAATAAAATAAAATATGATTTCATAATTATAAATACCTCGACAATTTTTTTATAGTTTATCAGTAGTTAGTACAATGCGCAAGGTTTTGCTTAAGTGTGAAATTATTTCGAAAGAAAGTGAAAAATCAAATAATAGATGAGACAGTATTGACAGGTTACACATTAAGTGACATTGGGGTTTGCGGCAATTACGGTTATTTTGACATTTTTTATTTTTCTTGTTTTTCTTGAAGGGCATAAACGCGTTTTTCACGGCGCGTTTTTAATTTATTTGTATACTATATCTTAAATTTAGTATTATGTTTTTGGGAAATTTATCCGACATTATACATAGGGCATGAATGGTTTTGTCGCAGCGTGTTTTTTGTTGCGTTTATAAATTTGTATTGCCTGTCTATGCTTGCGATTGTTCGTAAGTATAGCTAAGCAACATATGCTTAACTACAATCATAAAATCAAAAAAAGAAAGAAGGAAAGAAACATGGGTATTAATTTTGATTTAATCAATTCTATGGGTGGCAATAGAGGTGCTTGGCATGTTTATGCATCACGTCATCATATAAGCACCAAAGAAACACCTTGGACAGATGAGGAGTTTGAAGCAGGCAGAGAAAGATATGGTAATTATTATTGGGGTGAAGCCAACCGTGAGTTTTATGCTGAAGATTACTTGAATTGGCATAAAGAAAGTGCACGTCGTTGTTTGGAGCGTGCAATGAATGATAATCAATTTAGTTTTGTAATCCAAGACTTTGACCCGAATAATGTAATAGGGGGGCGAAGGGAGTTTAGCCATCAATCAAATGTCTTTCAAGTACTTGCCAATACTTTTGAAAGCCAAATGAAAAGTATTAGCTCGTTAAGAGATGCTTTTGGCGGACGTTTTCTAGGCGAGGCGGATTTGGAGGTGAGATTAAATGTGATACACGAGCAATTTAATGAAGCGTTCCGGTCTGTTGCTGAATTGGTTCGCATATATGCATCCCAATTTGTGAAAGATGCGCAACGCGTGGCAGATGATATACTGACTGTTGGTCAATTAATCAGAAATCACATCAGTTCGGGGAATTCTGCCGATTCGATAGAAGCTATGGTAAGGAATAACAAAAAGACTGTCATGTCATTTGACGAAATGAATGACTTAGCTATGGCAGTACACCAGCAATTTAAGCTTCGTGCTTAAAACTTGAAAACAGAAAAACCATGTTGCTTGTCTACGCTTGCGATTGTTCGTAAGTATAGTTAAGCAACATATGCTTAACAACAATCATAAAATCCAAAAAAGAAAGAAGGAAAGAAACATGGGTATTAATTTTGATTTACTTAATGCTCTAGGTAACTGTCAAGGTGCATGGAGAATTTATGCATCACGTCACCATATAAGCACCAGAGAAACTACTTGGGCAGACGAGGAGTTTGAGGCAGGTAGAACAAGATATGGTAATTTGGATTGGGCTGAAGCCAATCGTGAACTTTATGCTGAAGACTACTTGAATTGGCATAAAGAAGCCACACGCCGTGCGGTAGAAAGCTCAATGAATGATAATCAATTTAGTTTTATAACCCGTGACTTTGACCCGAATAATGTAATAGGAGGACGAAGGGATTTCAATCATCAGGAAAATATTTTTCAAGCACTTGCCAATACTTTTGAAAGTCAAATGAAAAGTATTAACTCGTTAAGAGATGCTTTTGGCGGACGCTTTTTAGGCGAAGCAGATTTGGAGGTTAGATTAAATGTGATACATGAACAATTTAATGAAGCGTTTCGGTCTGTTGCCGATTTAGTTCGCATATATGCGTCCCAATTTGTATCAGATGCCCAACGTGTGGCAAATGATATACTGGCTGTTGGTGAATTAATCAGAAATCACATCAGTTCGGGGAATTCTGCCGATTCGATAGAAGCTATGTTAAGGAATAACAAAAAGACCGTCATGTCATATGACGAAATGAATGACTTAGCTATGGCAGTACACCAGCAATTTAAGCTTAGTGCTTAGAATCTGAAAATTGTGTTTTTATTCAAAGGAGGAATTTTTGTGAAGGTACGTAGATTGATGTTGTTTTTTGCGACTTCATTATTAATGATTTTTACATTTGCTGTTGTTGTAAATGCAAATACTGTTGACCCAAACAATCCGGGCAATACGACGAATACAGCATGGGCGTATAACAATAATATAGACATAACTCAGAGGTTTTCGACAACACAAATATCTCATTTTTATCGGCTAAACGTAAATGTTCCCGACCATACATTTCAATTGACATTTAATTCATCTGCAGGTGCACAAAGCACGATACTGGTTTTGAACGCAAACGGGGGAGAGCTTCATAGAATAAACGTAACGGGAGGGGAACATATATCAAATGTCACTTTGGGAAACGGTACATTTTTTATTGTAGTCGACAACAATAGCCTTCTTTCCAACGCAAACACCTACCGCTTACGAATGCGCCCAGTAACAGTAGGTTATCTCCGTGCGATAGGCGGGCAACGTGTTGAAGTTCGTTCAACGGGTTTATATGTAGATGATGTAAACAGACCACTTAATTATAATGTGTCGTGGATAGAAACGCATCCCCCGCCAACCAAGACAGTCTTCATTAGAACAGTAGCAAACAGTCCCCAAAACGGGTCTGTGAACTATCATTCGCAACCTCTCGAAGTTGGAAGATTTACCGGTCCCAGAGGCACAGTCAACAATGGTGTGCTTGTAACAGTAAGTAATTTTACTGTTGAAAGACCACATCCAAACCAGCCTACACTTGTTACATCGCGTGTGAATTTTGTGTACAATTTGGGCTTAATGCGCTGGGAAGATTGTGCGAATGGCACTTCTATAGGCTATGATCCATGGGTAGGTCATATTAGGTCTTGGACACCGGTTGATGTAAATGGTCAAGTTGCTTCCGCCCCTGTAAGCGTAGCCCGCCCGCCGCAGAATTTATCAATAAATTTTCAAAATGAAACGCTTTCAACTTCAAGCACCGCTCAAATGCAGTTTAGCACCAATGGCACAACATGGAATAATCTTGATAGTAATTTAAACATAAGTTCAGCAATTCCCGCTGCCGGAAACGCGGCTCGTACTTTATGGGTAAGGTACGCAGGAACTAATATGGTTTTAGCGTCCTCGCCGGTGACACTTACACTTCCCGTGCGCCCATCCGCTCCAACATCGAACGTTGTACGTTTTGACGGTTTTACAGAATCCATCTTAGTTAACAACACAATGGAGTTTCGCAGGGGAACAACAGGGGACTGGACACAAATATCTCAAGGCCAAACCAACGCACCTGTGACAGTGGGAACGGCTAATGCCACATATCAAGTGCGTGTAAGGGGAACTGTCGGCCAATTTCCGTCTTTACCCCTTCCCGTAATCGTCCCGGCACGGAGGGTAGCCCCTAATGCAGTATACAATGCCGCATCTGATGCCATAACAGGTGTAAATAACACAATGGAGTTTAGACGTGATGGTGAAGCAACATGGACGAGCGTCACCGGCACTACTATACCAAGAAATGCACTTGGGCACTTAGCCGTAACAGTTCATGTAAGGCTTCCCGCCACTGCCACTGCCCCTGTATCCAATGTCAGGGTTATTAATGTACCCGATAATCCCGCCGGTTTACCAACGGCAAGAAATGCACAAGAGCTTCAAAACTTAATCAATTTGGCACCGGTAAATACACCGGAAACAATCCAAATTTCAAGCGACTTTTTTATGCCTGACAACGAGATTATAATTTCATCGGGTAAAAATATAACTCTCGTAAGCAATAATTCAACCATGCGTTTTTTATTTAAAAGAACTAATAACCGTCAGCGGCATTTTATTGTAGATGGAAATTTAACGCTGGGTAATAACATCACGATATGCGGAACTACAATCAACATTATAGGCGGTGGCGGTGTATATATAAGAAAAGGGGGTACACTGACAATGAATAACGGCAGTGTGATTCAAAACTGCCGGGCAGCATTCGGTGGGGCGGTAGAAATGGAAGACGGCTCAACTACGTTTAATATGAATGACGGCATAATTAGGAACAATCGTGCATCGTGTGGTGGGGGTGTATATAATTGGGGCGGTTTAATAAATATGAATGGCGGTACGATTACAGGTAACCAATCGACTTGCTCAATAGGTGGTAGTATGTGTGGAGGTGGCGGTGTGTGGGTAGCCCGGCTTGTTTCCAGCCCAAGTTTCAACTTTATCATGACCGGGGGTTCAATAACGAATAACACCGCTGTTCACTCCGGCGGGGGCATTCATTCCATGCACAATTCTGCAAGAATAAGCATAGGCAATAATGCTGTGATTACCGGCAATACGCCCGGCAACATGAACTTTTCCGGCATCACGAACTTTTCTAACGATATGAATATATCTGCATTTGAATTGGACATCAACAACGTCGATTATTACAACATTATGATGCAACACAGGCAACAGGTGTTGCTGCAAGAATTAGATAGAGTATCGTTAGATGACGATAATATTCTTGAAGATGAATTCTTGGGTTATTGCCCGGCATTGCTCTATCCTTTTCAAGAATAGTTAGTTTAAACAAATTTAAACACTCGTGGGGAGAACCATTCGCAAAAGGTTCTCCCTTTTCCCACTCTTATTTAAATTTATCATTTTATCATTTGACTAATTTTACAAATTAATGTTAAAATCAACAACGGGGAACTTTACATTTTTTTTACATACAATATAGAAGAGGAGTGGGCGTATGCGAGTCTATTTTAAAAGTAGGATTTGCCTTTTTTTGACGTTTGTTATGGTTTTTGGATTACTCCCTGTATCGGCAGGTGAATTCTACCTCTCGCCCGTCCCCGAAGAATATTACGGGTTGCCTGAATTTTTAACCGCAACGCCGTCCGCGCTTGAATTAAACGGAACAGTGTTGCCTATGCATGAAGATGATTTAGAATGGTCGTTAGACATAGGAAGGCTTAACGCGGGTACATCCGATGTAGCAACCGGCGGCGCGGAAAGGGCTTTAATCGGCGGTACATTGCAAGCACCGACTTATTTACCCGGGGTTCGCTTGCGCAATTCCGGTACACCCACCAACTCTACAATTTCCATAACACACGGGGCAACCCCACGTGTGGAGGTTCGTTTCGGGGCTACAAACAGATTTGTTGAAATACAAACCGGTACGGTTGTAGGTGGCACGCAAGACGCAGCCCGAAGCGTTACAGACGGTTTTACTCCTGTGCCGGGAGTCACGTACAGGCTGGTGTTTAACGCTTCAATGGGTTCGGGTACGGGTGGTTTTCGTATGCGCGCCAATGCCGGAACAAACAATAATTCAAGTTCCGATTGGCAGCGCGTTACAGGGATATCCACAAATCCGCAGCAGATTGCGTTGCAGTGGACGCAGGAAGCCAATGGTGGAAATATTGTAATTGATAATGGCACAGCTTCAAACGGTATGTCCCCCGAACCTACGGCAAGCTCACCCCGGACGCTTATTCTTTCCGATATCAGAATTTACAGAATTGAACGTTCTTCCGATACCGGCTATCTTTTTCAGCTTCAGCCTCATATCGCGGACTTACCGCTGGGATGTATCGGAACAGGCACCACGAATATAGCCCCCACCCACGAGTTAAATGAAGTTACTGTGCAGGTGCGCGGTACATCCGGTTCTCGTAATCTGTTTGTAGAACGCACAGCTGCAAACAACACGAGGGGCTTACTTTTACACGGCATCCGGTTGGAGCAGGGCGACGTAGTAACAGTTAGCGGAAATTTAATTTCAGGTTCGGGCCTTAGAATGCGTTTTCAATCGGCGCAAACTACCAGCTATTTGGCAGGCTCTGATACTGCTACCCGAACCGGCCCGTTCACCATGAGCTACACGGTATCTTCGGAACACGCCGGGCGCGCAAACCAAGCGCTTCGCATTATTCCTTGGGCTTCCAGTAGTGATGGTGGCAACATCCGGGCATCGTTTCAAATTGATAACATTACCGTGTTTCGCATGGATACATCCACGCCGGAAATACGTAGGGAAAACTCGGCAATGACGGGTACTTTCAGAATTGAGAACCCTTATAGAAATGTAAACTGGACTACATGGCGACAATTCCGCGCTGCGCATCATGTACACACACAGCGTTCGGACGGTAATTCCTGGCTTCGCGAAGCGGTTTTAGACCACTACAACAGAGGTTTCGATATAATTGCCATAACAGACCACAATGTAATTGACACCGGCGACTGGACGAGACATCCGCCTGCACAGCCCACAGTTTTTTGGTGGGAGCCCATGCGATGGAATCACAACGACCACCTGATGACCGCGGCAGACCAAACAGCAATAAGAAACGGCACTTGGCAGCCGGGCGCGGGGCGGTCTTTGCCTTCGGGTTCACGTTTTTCCGCGTTGGGGTTCATACGCGGGCAAATGCGCACAATTCTTGGAATGCCCGCAGGTCAGCCCAACGTGGGCATGATTGGCGTTCCTTTCTCTAACGAGCATTCCACACGCGACCATACACTCACATATTGGGCTAATATTAATGCCCCCGAGCATTGGAGCGACAATGAAATTCTTCGCCAAACGGGACTTGCAGGCGGTCTTGCGGTGTTAGCCCACCCAGGTAGACATACTTGCTCCTCTTCCGGCTCTGACAGATGCAGTACCGCACGTAATGGTGAAATGTGTTCTCATGCGGGAGGGCGCGGTCATGTTGCCGCATCCAACTTGCCTCGCGAGGTAAACAGATATGTTACAAGATTCAGAGACTTCCCCGCCGCAATAGGCATGGAAATATATAACCGCCCCGACCATGAAACCCGTTCCGACAGAATTTTATGGGACAATGTTCTTTTGCAAGCCATGCCGACAGGCAGAAATGTTTGGGGCTTCTCAAATGACGACTCACACAGCATGGACGGTACAGCACTCGGCTGGAACGTAATGCTTATGCCGTCTCTTACAGACGAAAACCATCGGACATCAATGGAAACAGGCGCATTTTACATGGTTAGCCGCGTTGACCGCAGGCTTGACGTAAACCAAGATGTTTCTACCAGCGCTAGTAGCTCATGGCACGCCCCACTGATGAACAGGCAAGCCCCGGCAATCAGAAATATTGCCGTGACCGGTCAAACAATTACAATTACAGGCGTAAACTACGATGAAATTCTGTGGATTACGGGCAATCCTTTCCGTGCGAACGGCTCTAATAACCACGGCGGTGGCGTGATTATCGAAACAGGCCCTTCGATTAACTTGGCAGAACTCGGAAAATATGTATGGGGCAACTATGTTCGCGCTGTACTAATTTGCAGAACCCCACCCGCTGGTCACTCAGGAATAAACAGCCATGGTGTCGCTCTTACACAACCTTTCGGTATTTTTCCAACTTCAGGAGGGCCGACACCAACACCGACTCCCTCTCCAACGATAACTCCGACACCAACTCCCACTCCTACGCCCACAATAACACCAACACCAACTCCCACTTCTACGCCCACAATAACTCCGACACCAACTCCCACTCCTACGCCCACAATAACTCCGACACCAACTCCCACTCCTACGCCCACAATAACTCCGACACCAACTCCCACTCCTACGCCCACAATAA
>WRBD01000020.1 GCA_009779835.1 Defluviitaleaceae bacterium
GTTTTTTGATGCTTATATTGCGGCACGCGAAGGCAGAGTTTCCTCGGATTCGGAAATCGCGAGGATAACGGCTCATGTGGATTTCGCATCACTGGATGAAATTCATCTGCTTACAAACCTTCCGGAGACATTTAGGCTTAACAGTATTATGGTGTTTGATGAAGTCGTAAATGTTTGGTATATGCCTATTGAAGAAGATACCGGAAAGACGAGAAGTAACGCAGTATCCGATCTTCAATATTTTCAATTTCAAGTTACCCGTTGGACATATGAAGATTTGGAGTCATGGGGGGTAAATTCTCCAATTGATGGAGTTATGCGGCAAAGTGGTCTCACGGAAGAAGATTATATTAATGGAAAATATTTATTTTATGAACGTACACACGAATTATTCTGGGCACAGGGTAGCAATCGTTTTGTGCTACGAATGCCTAGAGTAACACACGAAAATAATGATGCATTATGGCTTAGTGCTGAAGAATTAGGGCTTGCGGCGGAATTCAGCGTTAATGATATGTTGAAATTTACAGAAACAGTTACCATAGATTTACAGGATGAAATAAACATTGCGGCATGGAGTGCCGGTGATTTATCAATGTTTAAAGAACTACTTGAACCTAAAAACACCACAGCTTCAGAACCAATGGCTTCATCAAATGCCCCAACACTGCGTTTTATCGTTGGAAGCAATAATTTTCTTCATAATGGCATAGTAAAGCAAACGGAAAACGCCCCGTTCATCAGCCAAGAACGAACAATGGTTCCGTTGCGTATTATCGCGGAAGCCCTTAACGCAGAAGTTGGCTGGGACAGTGATACCCGAACGGTAATTATTACAGGACGCGGAGAAACGATAAATTTAGTTGTTGATGTTCCACTACCCGACGATATGGGTACGCCGGTAATTGTAAACGGGTCTACTTTTGTTCCGGTGCGTTATGTATCCGAAACATTAGGCGCGACCGTCCAATGGGACGGCGAGAACAAAGCCGTATATATAATATAGGCTCATCATATCCACAGCGCGGGTGGCGCAAGGGGCGTTTCGTTCCATAATAGAGATGGTCATCTCGATTGTTACGTATTTGTGAATATGTATAAAAATAAAAAAGGTAAAGCAGGGTAATGCTAAAGGCTTCCCTTGTCGGTTCCAAAGATAAAGACTTGAACCACGAACCACACGAACCACACGAACAAAAAAACTGAAAAATTGCGTTGATTCGTTTTTTTGTTCGTGTGGTTCGTGGTTTAATTGGCTTTTAAATTGGGACGGCGAGAATAAAGCCGTATATTTACTATAAAAAAATTGTTCGGTAAGTGTTGTATTGAATCTAACTCATGTTAAATTATATATTTCTCATCTTTAGCCGGTGCCGCGTCAAGTTCCGCTTTTTTCTCCTCGTATCCCGGCCGCCCGAACATTGCGTAGGTAGCGTTTTTGCCTTCTTCAACGCCCGGTTGGTCGAACGCATCAATGTTTAGCAGTTCACCTGCGTAGGCTGTCGCAACTTCAAAGAAATATAGAAGCTGACCCAAAGTGTGCGAGGTTACTTTCGGCAAGGTTAGTGTCATGTTCATACGTCCGGATTTTGTAATTGCGTATTCGGTGGCGGCTTGCTCGGTTTTAATTAAATCATTGTGGGTTACGCCGCCAAGAAAACCCAGCGAAGGCATGTCCGAATAAGTTTTCGGAATAGTGATTGTCTCGCGGTATTCGTCAACGCCGAGGAATACAATTATTTTATCGAAGGGGCCTTCTGCGTAAAGCTGAACCTGACTGTGCTGGTCTGTAACGCCGAGGGCTTTCACGGGGGTTTGTCCCACATTTACTACTTTGCCGTCATTATCAAATTGCTTGCCGAGAGATTCCGCCCAAAGCTGCGCATACCAATCCGAAATTAGTTTTAGCGAATCCGCGTAAGGCATCACAACAGAAATATTTTTGCCTTTTGTCATGCCTATATAATGAAGCAACGCGTACATATGCGCGGGATTTTTGAAAATGTCTTCTTCCTTGCAAGCCGCGTCCATTTCCGCTGCGCCCACAAGAAGCCCTTTTATATCAATCCCGCAGAACGCCGCAGGCAAAAGCCCGACAGGTGTAAGTTCCGAAAAACGCCCTCCGACAGCAGAAGGAATTATAAAATATTTATATCCTTCGTCTTTCGCGATTGTAATCAGATTTCCGCTTACCGCGTCTGTTGTGCAAACTATTTTGCTTTTCGCGCCGTCTTTTCCCAGTTTTTCTTCCAGCAATTGCTGGATTATCATAAACTGACTCATCGTTTCTGACGTGCTTCCGGATTTTGAAATTACATTATAAAGACAACGCGTAGGGTCTACGGTTTCAAAAAAATACACAAGCCGCTCCGGGTCTACATTGTCCAAAACGTATAATTTCGGATACCCATCGCGTTTTTCGCGGGGAAGCTCGTTCCACCACGGATGATTTAACGCTTGCTGTACCGCAAGCGGCCCCAGCGCACTTCCACCTATCCCAAGCACAACGAACGCGTCTATTTCGTCCTTTTTTTCATTTACATAGTCGTTAATTTCTTTCACAACGGCTTCTTGATTGTATGGCAAATCGCGCCATGCCATTTTTCCGGCGGCGCGTTTTTCTTCCATTGCTTTGTTTGCTTTTTTAATCAACGCGTCTAATTTGTCAAATTCTTCACGCGTAATTCCGTCGGATACGCGGCAACTTAACATATTATTATAGTCCATGCGCATTTTCATATGACTCACCTTTTTCTAAGAATTTTTCTTAGGATAATGTACCAAAAAAATATATATGTAGCAAGAAAAATCCCCGCGATAATATTTTACCACGGGGATTTTGAGTGTTCTTACATATTTTATTCTACGATATTTATTCTGCCAAGATTACCGTTGTTGCCAGGAAGCGTTATAACCCGTGCTGCACCATCTGCGTTTACCGGAGGGGTAGGACCGTAAATATTCGCAAAGGCGAAGGTTATCGGTTCTGTTATTCCGGGAGTTGTGCCTTCCGGTACCCTGAAAGTATAAACCAACAGGTTGGCGGCAACAACTACATTGTTTTCCGCTCCGGAGATTGTCACGATTGCATTTCCCTGCCCAGTTGCATTCGACCCGACTACCGGGAAACTTTCCGGAAGTGCCGCACTCAAGTTTCCTAAACCATCATAATTAATAGCCGTCAGTTCAAGACCTTCGGGAATAGACACAGTAGCTCCCATGCCGGCAAAACCTGTATTTCCTTCAATCCGCAGGGTCATGGTAAAAGTATCGCCCGGCTTAACTGTTCCGGCTATATTCAAGCCAGGAATACCGTTAAGAAAATTTTTCGCCGCAGTAATAGCATCATTGAAGGTAGTAAATACAGTCGGCGTCACCCATAAACGATCTTGGGAAATATCGGTACCGTTTACCGTCGACTGAAGGGTTATATCACGCTCACCTTCCGCGGTTTGGATAAGTTCCGACAGCGCGCTTGTGTTAATTCCGGCAACAAACGCGGTACCGCCGAAAGTAACGCTTAAAGTACCATTAGCCCCCATTGGCTCAACCTGCGCATTAACAACTGAAAGCGATATCGCAAACGCAAGCATGACCGCAAAAATTGGTAAAAACTTTCTAATGTTTTTCATTTATTCAATCCTCCTAATTCTGCGATTATGGTGCGGGGAACAGACTAAGACCACTAACATCATGACCCGCTAAACGCCTTAAAATCATAATTGCATCTACAATTCTGACCTGACCCGCATCCACCGAGCCTTGAGTAACCCTACCGTTAGCAATATTAAAATTCTCTGCACCCGGTAATTGATTCAAGTTTTGATGTCCTGACAAGTACCTTGCAATCAAAATTGCGTCAAATTCGCTTAATGTGCCGGAGCCGCTTACATTGCCCAAAGGCACACCGCCTTGCTGTGTAAACTCTACCGTAACAATCTCCATCGGGGCATTAACAACTCTTGTAAACGTTTCATTGTTTGTTCCGCTTACACCGCTTGTTACTTCCGCGGTGCCTATGCGCCAAGCAACTACCGGAAAAGTAAAACCTTGCGGCGGTGATGCTGTAAATATAACAGTATCGTTATTGTTAACAGTAGCAGGGCTGGTAAGGTTGGTCGTACCTATTATTGCGGTAATGTTAGCACCCCATGTTACCTGATGCGTATTGGGAGCCGGCGTAAACTCTACCGTAACAATCTCCATCGGGGCATTAACAACTCTTGTAAACGTTTCGTTGTTTGTGCCGCTTACACCGCTTGTTACTTCTGTGGTGCCTATGCGCCAAGCAACTACCGGCATAATAAAACCTGCCGGTGGTGATGCTGTAAATACAACAGTTGAGTTATTGTCAACAGTAGCAGGGCTGGTAAGGTTGTTCGAGCCTATTCTTGCGGTAATGTTATCACCCCATGTTACCTGATGTGTAACTGTATCCGAAGTAAACTCCACTGTAACATTTGAATTGCCGGCAATGTTCATTGTAAGCCGCGTGTTTCCTTCTCCGCTTATACCGGTTGTTACGGGATCGCCGTTTACACGCCAAGCAACTACCGGCAGGCTATGACCTTCCGGCGGGTTTCCTGCCGTGAATACAACTTGTGTGTTATTGGCTACACCTGCACCGCTTTCAATGTCCACCGGCGGGGTACCTACTGTTGCGGTAATGGGCGATTCAAATTCTATGGTATGCATTACAGCGGCGGGTCCAATGGTAAGGCTAAATGTTCTTGAAACGGGAGCCGTAGTTGCTTCGTTTTCTGCTGTTACCGTGAAGGTGTAATTTTTGGCCAGGATTGGCGTTCCTTCAAGAATACCTTGCTCATTTAAAGATATACCCGGCGGTAAGTATAAGGGGTCAACAGCCCATGTAATTGGAAGAGTTCCCTGTGTAAGCAGGGGCTGGGCGTAGGACTCGCCTGCTGTGCCGGGTGGTAACGTAGCATCTACAAATACAGGTTCACTAGGGCCCTCTACTACTGAGAATTTTAATGTAGCGGTAAGGGGCTCTTCCAACTGATTCTCGGCCGAGCGTACTTCTACAGTTGCCGTATAATCACCTGCGGGTAAATCGTCAGCAGGTGCAACAGCGAAAGATGCTTCCCCTTGTAGTCCGGGTGCAAGGGTTAACCCAAGCGTCGGTTCGCGCAACACAAAAGCTTCAGGATTTTCACCGACAATTGTTGCCTGCAATCCGGTAATTGTGCTGTTGCCTGTGTTTTTAATGGTGAGAGACTGTTGGTTTACCGTATCATAACCTACTACGTGCTCTCCAAAGTCTATTTCATCCGGCTCAAGTGTTGCAGAGAACACTATTTGCTCGAAAGTTACCGTAACGTTTAAACCCCCTGCAGGAACTTCCAGGGTCAGCTCAAGACCGGTTTCGCCGGGAATAATTTCCCCGCCTAATTTCCAATTTGTCACTGTGTATCCATCATCAGGTGAAGCTGTGAACAGAACATCCTCGCCAACGTCTACCGTATCACCTGATTCTATTTCTTCTCCGTCAACTGTTGCAAAAATGGCTCCGCCTTCTCCGTCAACATCGAATACTACTGTTGCGATTGTTGAATCCGCACGATGAATCAAAATATCGTGAATGATGAATATTACGCCGCCTGCTTGGCCCGGGGCACCTGCTCCGCCGGCCGTAAAGTTTCCGTTAATTCTGAAACGCGGCGGGTTGGTGGGCGGGGAACCGCCACTATTGCCGTTTATAAAAGCTTGGTTAACTGTCGCGGTTAAAGTTTCGTATTCGCCCACAGCGATGGCTGTACTTGAACCCGCAAATGCTGTGTTACTTCCGGGTGTAGCTTCAAGGCGGAAACCGTTATTTTGTGCGGTCGTTAAAAGTTCTACAAGCTCAATTATAATTTCAATTTCATCGCCGACCTGAAGCCCGGGTACTTCAAATTGACCGGGTACAACGTCTAGCCCCTGTCTGCCGGCATTGGCTGTTGTGCCGGTTACAATTCTAATGACACCGTTTGCTTCGATGCTGGATGTTCCCGCGGAAGCCCCGGTACCGGTAAATGGTTGTATTCCGGGAATACCTACCACAGTTGTAATACCTTCAATGTCTATCTCGCTTAGATGGTATACCGCTATGCGGTCGGAGGGAACTTCAAGCACATGCCTTTCCGCTGCTTTGAAGTGACGTGCGGCTTTAAAGCCTCTTATGGCAGCTTCGAGTTCGTCGAGAGCTTGCTCAAGGTCTTCAACGCTTGCCGTACTTAAAGCCACGATGTCCCATTCCACAGATACATTGCCTTCATCGTCGAATTCATATGCGACAATAAAGTCAAAGTTATCGAGAAACAGCAATAACTCATCGTATGCTTCCTGCATCAAAACATCGAAACACTCTTCGGCTTCCGTTTCTTCGCAGTAGTCATCCTTTGCGCCCTCGATGTTTTCGCTGTAAACCGCAACAGGTTCACCGCTGTAGCCGCCATCATTGTTATTTGCCGATATTCCTAAGGGAAAACCGGCAAACACCATGACAAATGCCAAAAAGACGGCTGTTACTTTCTTGCTCATTTTTTTCATCCTGCCCTCAACTACCTTCCTTTTCTTATATTTTTTTGTATTCTTTGCTTCCAAATATAATACACGCAAATTTGGAAAAATACAATATTTTTTATAAGTTTAACCAATCGAAATAATTAGCATTTCCACCCCCAGTTCGGGCGTAATAAGTCCGGATTTTATGCGGATATCCGTGTCTTGGCAGTTTTCCAGTGCAACAATTAATTTTTCGCGGGAGATATTTTTTGCAATTGCTTTGCCAACCGCGAAATCGGGAATTTTTACCTGCGACGCAATTTGCACGAAAGGAATGTTTTTTTCGGCAAGACATTTACATAAAAGAGTAATTCTAATCTCCCGGATTATTAATGCGAGTATTCTGAACGGAGGTTCTTTTAATGTGAGCAAATCGTTATACATTTTTAACGCGGCATCTATGCGGCACGTTATCATTGCTTCCAGCATGTCGAATATGCGCGATTCAAGAGTTGGTGTAGAAATTTCCGCGATATCTTGGTGTGTAATTTCCGTGTTTTCATCTGCGTGAAAAATTAATTTGTCCGTTTCGTTTTTCAAATTAAACATATCCGTGCCGCAAGTGCGAATAAGTAATTCGACCGCGTCTTGTTGAAATTTTTTTCCGCTTTGTTTTGCGTAATGAGCAAGCCACTTTATTAATTCTTGCGGGGCAAGCGGAACGAAATCTACCGCTCCGCCCAATTCCGCCGCTTTTTTATAAAGCCGTGTGCGCTTGTCAACCTCTGTTTCGATAAAAATTATTACGGTATCCGCAGGGATTTTCGGCACATACTCCGCCATCTTTTCCGATTCTGCTTTTCGTCCGGCGGTTTCGTCATCCTTTTTTGACATCGCGAAAAGTTTTGAATCGCGCACAAGAATTAATCTCTTTTCATTTGCATCAAAAGAAAACGGCAAAGTTTCTGCCGCCATTATAATTTGCTCGACCGGAATTATTCCATCGAATAAATCTTTATTCTTCGCACCGCAAATTTTTTCAATTTCGTCTGCGTAATGCGAAATTAAAAACCTCTCTTTGCCGTGTAATAAATATACGTTTTTCAATTCACCGCGTGAAAGCTCTGCTTTCAGTTTTTTTTGTTCCATATATGTCTATCCTTTACTTGGAAAATATGTTATATTTTCTAAGAAATTTTCTTAGAAAAAGGGTGAAGCGAATGCTCAGACGAGTAGTAATTAAACTTAGCGGCGAAGCAATAGGAAGCGAACACGGTTACGATGATTCAATTATCAAGTCGATAGTTGAACAGATTATACTTCTCGTGCAGACGCGAATGCAAGTTGCGCTTGTGGTTGGCGGCGGAAATTATTGGCGCGGGCGGCATTCCTGTTCCGATATGGACAGGGTAAAATCAGACCAAATGGGAATGCTTGCAACCGTAATGAATGCGCTTTATTTGCAGGACATGTTTCGCAGACATGGGCAGAAAGCAAAAGTTGTAACACCTTTTCAAATAGGAAATATTACCGAGATGTATGAAAGAGATTCCGCGCTTGAAATGCTTGAAAGCGGAATGGTATTAATTAATGCGGCAGGGCTTGGGCATCCGATGTTTTCCACGGACACGATAGCGGCGTTACGTGCGGCGGAACTTGAAGCCGATTGCATTCTTTTCGCAAAAAATACCGACGGCGTTTACGATTCCGACCCGCATAAAAACTTGGCGGCAAAAAAATACCGCACGTTAAGTTATCGCACGGCAATCGAAAAAGATTTGAATATCACCGATATGTCTGCGTTGCACTTGGCACAGCAAGCGGAAATTCCTTCATATGTGTTTTCGCTTAACGCCCCGAACAGCATAACGCTGGCGGGTTCTTATCCTGAAACGGGAAATTTAAACGGCACTTACGTATGCGCACGCTCAGTGGAAATTTGGCATGATTAAAAGGAGGAATTAAAATGAACGCAAAAAAATACGAAGATCGCATGAAAAAAACAATCTCCGTGATGGAGGAAGAATTTTTAACGATACGCGTAGGGCGCGCAAACCCACGTGTTCTTGACCGCATAACGGTAAACTATTACGGCAGTGAAGTTCCGCTTAGTCAAGTTGGAAATATCACTGTTCCGGAAGCGCGTCTTTTACAAATCGCGCCGTGGGAAACAAATATGTTAAAGGAAATCGAAAAGGCTGTTCAGGCTTCCGACCTTGGTATTAACCCCACAAACGACGGTAAAGTTATTCGTCTTGTTTTCCCTGAACTGACGGAAGAACGCCGTAAACAATTAACAAAAGATATTAAAAAGAAAGGCGAAGACTCGAAAGTTGCGATAAGAAATATCCGCAGGGACGGAATTGACGCTTTTGAGAAAGCGCAGAAAAAATCTGAAATTACAGAAGACGACTTAAAGCAGCTTGAAAAAGAAATTCAAACGCTGACGGATAAATACATTACCGAACTCGATAAAAAAGTCGAGATGAAGAACAAGGAAATCATGACTGTATGACGTTTATAAAACGCTCGATTACAACGATTTTGGGTTTGCCGCTGGTTTTGCTACTTGTTTACCTGGGCGGTTTACCGCTTTTGTTTGCGTGTTGCTTTATCGCTTTGGCAGGCCTTCACGAATTTTATCTTGCGTTTTCAAAAAAAGACAGGCTTATTCATTTAATCGGTTATCTTGCGACGGTGGGTTATTTCGCCGCGATTTATGTTTTCGGCGCGGGATATTGGCTTCTTACCGCGTTAACGCTTTTCATAATCACAGTGCAGACCTGTCTGGTTGTTTTTTTCAGAAAATTACCCATGAGCGAGTGCATTTCAACCGTTTATGGATTTTTGTATGTACCTTTTTTGCTTTCCTTCGTTGTGCTTGTGAGAGAACATGTACTCGGTTATTACTATGTTTGGCTTATTTTTATAGCGTGTTTTGGTTGCGATACATTTGCGTATTTCACCGGCTCGTTATTCGGAAAAAGAAAACTAAAAAATACGCCAAGCCCTTCAAAATCACTTGAAGGGCTTGTTGGCGGTGTTATCGGCGCAACTCTTATCGGTTTTTTTTACAGCATGGCTATTTCGCGTTTTTCCGCATATCCCGAAAATGTCACGTATATTGTGCTAATCTCCACCATTATTTCTTTTCTTGGCGCGTTGTTTTCCATTATCGGAGACCTTGCGGCATCTGCCGTTAAGCGTCACTGCGATATAAAAGATTTCGGAAAAGTTTTCCCCGGGCATGGCGGATTTATGGACAGACTTGACAGTATTTTAACCGTCGCGCCTATTGTTTATATGGTGATGAATGCAATGATTTGGTTGATGCCATGAAAATTTCGGTTCTTGGCGCAACGGGTTCGATAGGCTTGCAAACTCTTGACACAGTGCGTTCTTGTTTGCTCGGCACAAATATTGTTGCGTTAAGCGGATATTCAAATATAAAAGCACTCGCATCTTTGGTTGATGAGTTCAAGCCAGAGGTTGTGTGGGTACCCGACAGAGACGCGACTACACGATTATTAGAGCTGTGCGAATTTTCAGGAGAAATTTTAACGGGCGAAGACGGATTAATTTCCTGTGCCACAGAAACAAACGCAGATATAGTAGTAAACGCGCTGGTAGGACGCGCCGGGCTTGCGCCGACATTAGCGGCAATAAATGCCGGAAAAAATATCGCGCTGGCAAATAAAGAAACATTGGTATCCGCCGGGGAACTGGTAATGAATATAGCGCGTGAAAAAGGCATTCGCATTACTCCCATAGACAGTGAACATTCCGCGATTTGGCAGTGTTTGCAGGGGTCTTCCGCGCTCCCCGAAAAAATTATTTTAACTGCGTCCGGCGGGCCTTTTCGCGGGTGGGGGCGTGAAAGAATCGCCGTTGCTTCCGCGCAAGACGCGTTAAAGCATCCGAATTGGGATATGGGTGCAAAAATTACAATCGACAGCGCGTCACTTATGAATAAAGGACTGGAATTAATTGAAGCAATGCATCTTTTTGCGCAGCCGCCGGAAAAGATTGAAATATTAGTGCATCCGCAAAGTATAATTCATTCGATGGTGCAGTTTTGCGACGGTTCGGTTATGGCGCAGATGGGCTTGCCCGATATGCGTCTGCCTATTTTATACGCACTTTCCTCGCCGGAACGTGTTGCGACAAACTTCCCGCGCTTGGATTTCTTGAACTGCGGCGCGTTGACTTTTGAGCCGCCAAACTTAGAAAATTTTCCGTGCCTTTCGCTGGCAATCCACGCCGCTAAAACAGGCGGCACTCTGCCCGCTGTAATGAATTTTATAAACGAGTGGGCGGTAAACCAATTTTTGCAAAATAAAATAAGTTTCTATAATATTTCGGAAATAATAGACAAGGCTTTTGACATATATAATGTAAGAACAGTAACGTCCCTAAACGATATCCGCGAAGCGGAAAGTTGGGCGGCGGAGTTTTTAGAAAGAGGATAAATCATGCAAACAGCAATCGGGATTTTAATTTTTATTTTAATTCTTGGCATTGTGATTTTTATTCATGAGCTGGGGCATTTTCTTGCGGCGCGGAGAGCGGGAATTTTTGTTGAGGAATTCGCGCTTGGAATGGGACCGAAGTTGATTAGTGTAAACGGCAAGAAAAAAAACCGCGATGGCGAGACTACGCTTTTTTCGTTGCGTGCGTTTCCTGTTGGCGGTTTTTGTAAAATGCGTGGGCAGGATGACAACTTGCCCGACGACCCTGAAGCGTTAAACAATAAATCTATTCCGGCACGCGCGCTTGTTATGGCGGGCGGTTCGTTGATGAATTTTTTGCTGGCGTTTGTTATATTTTTTATTTTAGTGATGATTAGCGGTGTACCAACGGGCGAGACGGAGGTTTTTGTTCGCAACGTAATTGAAAACAGGCCGGCATTTGCGGCGGGGCTTAGAACGGATGATATAATCACGCATATAAACGGTGTGAAAATTGAAACTCCGCGAGATGTTGTGGATTTAGTTGTTGCGTCCGAGGGTGCTCCGATTGATATGAGCGTAAGCCGCGGCGAAGAGCAGCATAGCTTCTCGATAACTCCCGTTTTGTCTTGGAATAATGAGATAGACGATTATGTTTATATGATTGGCTTTACTCCATCCTTGCGATTTCAGTTCGCGCAGGCGAGTATTCTTGACGGTATTGTTACGTCGGGAAAAATGATTCCAATGTATGTTACAGAGCTGCTTAATCTTTTGTCGCGTCTTATCGCTGGCGAACAGATTGCCGATGGCGAGGGTCTTATGGGGCCTATCAGAATGGGCGGCGAAATTACAATGATTTACCAAGAAACGATTAAACGCAGTTTCGGCGAGATGCTTTTCGCAATGGTTTCATTCACGGCGGTTATTAATTTGGCGTTGGGAGTAATGAATTTGTTTCCAATTCCCGCGTTAGACGGTGCGAGGTTGGTTTTCTTGGGAATCGAAGCTATTCGCAAAAAGCCCGTTCCGCCGGAAAAGGAAGCCCTTGTGCATATGATTGGGCTTGTATCGCTGTTGATGCTGGCGGTTTTTATCGCATACCGCGATACATTGTGGTTATTTGCATTGTTGTTTAATGATTACCCGGGCTGATACAAAAATTGTAAATATAGGCGGGGTGCGCGTGGGCGGCGGGCATCCCGTTGTTATTCAGTCGATGACAAACACGGACACCCGCGACACTACGGCAACCGTTGCACAAATTAACGCACTAGCCGCGGCTGGTTGCGAAATTGTGCGCGTTGCCGTTCCCGACACGGAAGCGGCGGCGGCAATTTCGCAAATAAAAAAAGGAATTTCCTTACCGCTTGTGGCGGATATTCATTTTGACCATCGGCTTGCGATTGCCGCAATAAAAAACGGCGCAAACAAACTTCGCATTAATCCGGGCAATATCGGAAGTGAAAACCGTGTCCGCGAAGTTGCCGAAGCCGCAAAAGCAAGCGGAATTCCTATTCGCGTCGGTGTAAACGGCGGCTCGCTTGAAAAGGCTGTTTTGGAAAAGTATAAAGGCGTTACCGCGCAAGGCTTGGCGGAAAGCGCGTTGCAAAATATTTCTTTGCTTGAAAAATTCGGCTTCAATGATATCGTGGTTTCTGTAAAAGCCAGCAATGTCACGCTTATGCTTGACGCGCACAAAATCTTGGCGGAAAAACTCCCCTACCCTTTACATATCGGTCTAACGGAAGCGGGAACGCCTCTCACCGGCGCGATTCGTTCCGCCGCGGGTCTTGGCACGTTGTTGTCGATTGGCTTGGGCGATACCCTGCGTGTTTCGCTTTCCGGCGACCCGGTTGCGGAAATTCATGCCGCACGGGAAATTCTTTCCGCAATGGGACTGCGGAGTTTCGGTGTAATAGTAATCGCCTGCCCCACCTGCGGTCGCACAGACATTGACGTTGCGGAGATTGCGGCGCGTTTAGAAAAAAAACTTGCGCATATTACAACCCCTCTGACCGTTGCCGTAATGGGCTGTGCCGTAAACGGCCCGGGCGAAGCCCGCCAAGCCGATATCGGAATAGCCGGCGGACGGGGTGGCGCGGTTCTTTTCCGCAAAGGAGAAATTCTGCGAAAAGTTGCAGAAGATGAACTTGAAGAAGCCGTTTTACATGAAGTTACCTCCACGGCAACGTCCCCCAAAGCGGCAAACCCGGATATTGGTCCATCGTACGGCTGCGGGTGATGGGGTATTCGTAGTCCGCATCTTCAAGCGGAATGGGTTCGCCGGAAAGCATATGCGTGACATCGTTGTGAACAACGCGTAAGCGTTCGATATCTTGTGCGCGAAGGTCGGGGGTTTCGCCGTCTTGTGTGCGGCGAAGCATTTCCGTTACGGGAAGAACAGTGAAACATAACTGCGGTGCGCGGGTTGGGTCGTGCTGACGCACCCATACCGGCACGTAAGAAGCGGCGGAAATATACGCATCGCCGCTTTCGTCTCGGGTAACATCTACATAGAAAACCGCGCTTGTTTCACGTGGCTGAGTGCGTTGTCCGGAAACAAAATTTGCCATCGAATACGCCATAAATGCGCGGCGATGCGTGCCGTCATCTGTGGGAACATACACAAACTCTGCCGGAAGAAGCGTGTGCGGGTGATGGTTCATTACCATGTCCGCGCCTTCCTCAATGAAAAGCTCCAGCGTGCGCATCCAGTTATGCCAGCGCGTGTCGCTCCGTTCAAAAATATCGTTGCGATGTCCCGCGCCTTGACGGTTCATTGTGCCGTAATACTCTATTCCGATATGCGGAGAAACGATTATAAAATCCGTTTCCAATGCGCGCGCGCGCGCCATTGTTTCGCGGATAAGTTCGTAATCAATTGTCGATTGCTCAATTAGGTCAAGATATATAACTTTCACCATATAATTATTTTCACCAAGACAAATTCCGTTTTTGTGCATTGTCATGTTTACAATTGCGAAAGAAAAACCGTTTGCTTCAAAAACCGTGATTTCATCGCGGCATTCCGGTGTAAGATATGTCCCTGTGTACGGCAGCCCGACTTCGTTCAGAATTTCAATTGTGGAACGAACTCCTGCCACACCCGCGTCAAAGCTGTGATTGTTTCCCGTTGTTACCATATCGAAGCCTGCTTCTACTAATGCTTCCGCAAGTGCTTTGGGTGAACGAAACAAAGGCCAGCCCGCGTAGTTATTGCGAACAAGCGTTGTTTCAAGGTTTCCGATAGAAAAATCCGCCGATTGTATGTATGGCGCGATGTATCTGAATACATAGTTGAAATCGTACTCTCCGGACGAAAGTTGCGCCGCGTTGAGCTGCTCTATGTGGCACATTATATCGCCCACGAACGCAAGCCGCGCAGTTGGCGGCGGTGTCGGTTCGGGGGTTGGGGTTGGCTCGGGCGTTGGTTCCGGTTCTTCCAAAAAAACAGGTTCAACTTCGTATGAATCTTCTGTTTCTTGCTGTACTGCTAAAACAGGTGTCACTTCTGACGGGCTTCCGCCAGAAAAAACAAGTACCGCAGCCACTGCAACAATCGCAGCGGCAACCACCGAAAAAATTATTAACCACATACGATATGATTTTAAAGACATAATTACCCCCCGCGAATCTTACTCTTCCCAAAACTTCTTCTGACAATTATAACACCAATCTTAAAACCCGTTCATGGCATAAAACGCCTGTTCGATTGTTGCAAACCCATAGTACCACACATTGTGTAACTTGTCAACTACTTATTTTGCAAAAAATTTTTTTCGAAATACACAAGCCAGTATTCTTTTACGCCCGCTTCCATATATTTTCTATGCTTTAACACGCGGTCTTTATAAGCGGTCGAAGGCGAAAGAACTTCTATTATCATATTGGGTACGCCAATTAATCAAATTTGCGAGAATAATCAAAAAATGGTAAAGTAATCAAGCAAGCCGTAAGGCGGTATATTTTATTTCCGACCGGACTTCTGAAATAGCCTAAAAAGTTGGTTTTAGCGTTCAAGGAATATAAAAGAAAAAAGTAGCCCGCCCGGCAAGGTATGGCTACTTTTTTCGCTAAAGTATTTTTCAAAGGAGCGATTATTTATGCGAACAAACAAAGAAAAATTGCCCGTGATTTCTGTTTCGGGAACGGTGTGGCATCCGAAGGGTGGCGCGGCGGGAAGAATAACAGCAGACGGCGGAGTTGTGTGGCTGACGGGAACAGGCGGAATAACTTACAACGCGCAAATCGGCGACCCGTGCATAGGCTGGGCAGCCGACCATCTTGAACCGGGAGTTTCAGCGCGAAACAAGGACGATGAAATAAATCAGGCGTTCACGATTTTATCGTGCGTGGGCAACGAAGCAAAAATAAGAAGCGGCGACGCAAAGGGAGAAACGGGAGTTGTAACGGGAAAACACGGCGGCTGCGAGCATTTAATTTTACATTTCGCGGCGGAAACGCTGGAAAAACTAAACATAGATGACACAATAAGCGTTAAAGCCACAGGTCAGGGCTTGGAGCTTTTGGATTATCCGGAAATAAAAACGCGGAACGTAAGCCCCGCGCTTTTGGAGAAAATGAACATACAAGAAGATGGCGGCCGGTTAAAAATCGGCGTAGCGAAGATTGTTCCCGCAAAAATAATGGGCAGCGGATTGGGACACACAAGCACAGCACGCGGCGATTACGATATAACGATGTTCGATGACGAAACAGTAGAAAAATATAATTTGTCGAACTTGCGTTTCGGTGACATAGTTGCAATAACGGACGCGGACACCCGATTTGGCCGCTCTTATAAAAAAGGCGCGTGTACAATCGGCGTAATTGTTCACGGAAACAGCTTTATTGCGGGACACGGCCCGGGTGTTACAACTCTTCTTACGTCAAAAGAACCGTTTATCGAACCGTTTTTAGACGAAAACGCTAATTTGTCTGAATGGTTTTAGTAGCGACATTTCTGCAAAACGCACGGTCATGCTCTACGAAAAGCATTGTCGGTTTGTATTCCAGAAGAAGTTCTTCTATTTGAATTCGCGACAAAATATCAATGTAATTCAGCGGCTCGTCCCAAATGTAGATGTGCGCGGTTTCGCAAAGGCTTGCGGCAATTAAGACTTTTTTCTTTTGGCCGGAACTGAAACTGCGCATATCTTTTTCAAATTGCATACGGGAAAAACCAAGCTTACGTAAAATGGCTTTGAACAAAGACTCGTCAATTTGACGGGCTTCGGCGTAAGCGGAAAGGTTTCCCGTTAGAAATGAAGCATCTTGCGGTACATATGAAACTTTTAAGCGGCTTGCAATGTGAATTTTTCCCGTATGGGAAATTTCTTCGCCGCAGATTAGTTTGATAATACTGCTTTTTCCCGAACCGTTGCAACCCATAAGCGCGACCCGGTCTTGGCTGTTTAAAATGAAACTTGTGTCGTTTAAAACATTTCTATTTCCATAAGAAATTGAAACGCCTTCCAGTTCAATCAGCCGTGCGGCGTGATATTGCAACGGATGAATTTTTAATTTGTCGGCTGTGTCGATATTTTTTAGCAAGCCGGATTTTTCTTGAATACTGCGTTCGCGCCTTTCGATGATTGATTTGGAGCGCGCCATCATCTTGCGTGATTTTTCGCCTTCGTAGGCGCGGCGGTTTGTACTTTTTTCAATTTTGCCGCCGGGCGTGAAACCAATTTTTCCTTTTTCCGCTTTCTCCGACCACGCGGCAGTTTTCTTTGCCGACGTTTGCAATCGCGAAATTTCTTTTTTAAGACGTTCGTTTTCCGCAATTTCAAATCCGTCACGAAGCTTTTTATTATGAAACCAGCTTGAAAAATTTCCCGTTTGCACCTCGATATTCGCTTTATTAATCGAAAGAACATGGTCTATGCATTCGTCCAAAAAATCACGGTCGTGAGATACTAAAATAAATCCCTTTTTGCTCTTCAAATACTGCGCAACCGTTTCTCGCCCGTGCATATCCAAATGCGTTGTCGGTTCGTCGATAAGCAAAAAACTGTTTTCGCGCAAAAAAAGCGCGGCAAGAAGCACCTTTGTGCGCTCACCTCCGGAAAGCGTGCCAAATGGACGCTCTAAAACATCAAGACCAACAGCCATTTTCGAGAGTTCTTTTTCAATTTGCCAAAGCGGTACGTCCGGCGCGATTTCATTCAGAATCTGCAAAACATTGTTTTCCGTGCGCGGCACTTCATACGGGAAATATTCAAATCCAACATTTGCAGAGATTGTTCCGCTGTATTCAAATTTCCCCATAAGCAAATTCAAAAACGTGGTTTTTCCGCGTCCGTTGCGCCCGCAAAAACCAAGCCTCCAATCGGTGTCAAGCCGAAAAGACGCGTTCTCGAATATATTTTCATAACTACCTTCGTATGCGAAAGTTAATTGCGAAACATCAATCATTGCCATAAAAAAATCCTCCTTCATTTTTTTTGAAAGAGGATTTTTTTACGCAAATAAAATCACAGCTTCAGTGTGAACGCTCGCGTTAATCCTCTTTCAAATCAATCGAAATGAAACTATGGGATAAATCCCAAAGTTTAAAACGAAAAATCGGAAAAAAGATTAACGCTACATTCGTTCACCTCATTTAAAATTAATTTGGTTTAAGGAGTAGCAATAATAGAAGACAGGTCTAAATAGCCCATGATGTTAGTTGCAAGGCTTTCCAATTCCGCAAAACTTAATTCACCGATGTTTACAAAATTTACATTGCTGATATTCGCGCCGCGCTCGGTGGAAATATCAATTGAAAAACTATCCTCATGCGCGAAACGGAAGCGGAATGTTTCGTCGGACAACGTTAAATTTGCGCGAAGGAGTTCTTGGGTTTGTCTTTCAAAAACACCGGTAACTACGGAGAGAATTAATTCACCATTTGAGGGATTCCAGTCGGAAGTAAATGCGGCCAAGCCGATACCATTCATTGTCATGTTAAAGTCATGTACATTCCGTCCGCCGTTTACGCTAATATCCCAAGCCATTGTAAAGGAATACATGTTCCAGCCGTCGGTTGCTTCTGCTGTTAGTTTCCAAGTATCGGTTGCATTTTCACCAAGGTCAAATGCCACCTTGAAATCGAATTCTTGACCCTCTGCCTCGACCGTACCGTACATTTCAATTTTTTGAAGCCTGTCGAGCTGCCCAATATAGAATGCCATTGTTAATTCGCCGTCTGCCATCTGCTCCAATTCACGGAACATATATTGCATTTCGTTGTTATAAACGCTTCTCATTTCCTCGCCGGATATTCCTAATGTGTCTGAAAAGAGCGGATTATCATAAAATGCAAAAACTTCATCGACCATAACAAGGTTCATATAATCATTCATGAAACCAATAAAGTCGGACATTGTGAAAGTGTACGCGATTTTAAGCGTACCATCAACTTCCTCGGGCTCTTGTTCCCCGTTACGCATAAAGTCGAAAATCAATTGAAGAAGTGCGTCTTCCATTCCGTAATTTTCCAATGTTTCAATAATGTTCATGTATTCTTCAAATACACTAAACGCGGTTAAAACTTCTTCAAACTCGGACACATCAAGCCCAACTTCACCCGCTATACGGGTAACATCATCCACAAGCGTTGCGAAAACCACGCCGTAATATTCCCCGCCAAGATAACTTGAACTAACCGCAAGACGTTCTTCGTTCAAATACGTGGAAAAATCTACGTTCATTCCTTGAAACTCAACATCACCGCGTAGTGCGAAATCTACATTTTCAATGTCGGACAGAAAACTTGCGTTCAAACTCACATCGCCGGTCCATCTGTCGCTATACGCGAAATTTATGTTTGTTGTGCCATGCTCTAACGCGCTAACAAGCAACGGAAACACTTGTAAAGGCGTGGTCTCAATTCTTTCCATAAATTCCGCTTCAAAGTTTGACATCGCGTTTTCTATCGCAAGCGCGGAATCAAGTGAAGCAATCATTCTTGTGCTTTGCCCTGTGCCCGCTTCTTCCGCAACATATTGCGCGTCTTCTTCCACTCCCGAAAATGCAGGTTCTTCGTCACTTATGCAGGCCGACAACGACAAAGAAACTACCATTACAATTAAAAGTAGTCCAAACCTTTTCATTTTTATAGCTCCTCGCTAAAATTATGTAGCTTACGAAAATTTTTTGCAAGCTCAATGTAAATTATCGCTTTAAATCTTATTTTGTCAAGTGATTACGCTAACACCCCCAATTTGTTAATGTGAATTTGATATGTCAAATAATGATAAAACTAAAATCATAAGCGTACTTGCTGCCACAAACAAAAATAGTATAAATTTATCTTTAAATTTTTTTTTCTTTGCATTTATACGTGCGTTATTTTCTGCATTTATACGTTCTTGTTCGCGTAATTGGTCAGCAAAATATTCCTCATGAGTAGCGTTAAGCCTTAGTTGTTCTCTTGTTGTATCAGCAGGATTATCTTTTAAAAAATTATTATTTTTATAAGAATAGCAATTACGCATATATTCAA
This sequence comes from Defluviitaleaceae bacterium, assembly GCA_009779835.1. Lineage (GTDB taxonomy): Bacteria > Bacillota > Clostridia > Lachnospirales > WQUN01 > WQVC01. The sequence continues at coordinate 19,444 of WRBD01000020.1, forward strand.
TAAATCCTTCAATGGGCTTCGTCCTGTCATACTTTGCTTTTATGCTGTATTTGCGGCAAAAATATGTTATGTAAGGGTCAAGAAGTGCGTAAATTATAACCGTTGAGTATCTATTATATTTTCTTACCAGCTCAACAGCATTGAAGTTTAATTCATTTTTTAGATATCCGGCTATAATAAAAAAATCAATATGTTTATTGTTAATAATTTCTTTTGCTTCGTTTAAACACGAAACAAAATCTACTGTTATGTCAGAACTGTTTTGCATATACTCTTGTAGCCCTTTGGCAATATCCGGTAATCGGTCTGTCATAATCATTACATTGATTTCAACGCCAAATGCAAATTTTTGCATGTCTGATATTTGTTTTTTGATGTTTGTGTAATTATAAATATCCACTGGGTTAACAGGTTTACCAACCGATGGATAATATTTTTTATTCTTATTCATAATAAATCGCTCCACTGCTTGTACAGATTATCAATGCTGTGCCCGCATTCTTCCGCCATGATGATTGTCCGGGATTTGCCGCTCTCTTGTTCGTTACAGTAGCAGATTAAATGTGATGAATTATTAATCATAAATTCATTGCGCAAGTAGTAACATTCATTTGTACAAGCTTTATTCAAAAGCACAACATGGTTTGTGGTATTCATTACTTCTTGATGTATATCACCCCATTTGTCAGTAAATGAATAATTGATGTAAGGTTGGACGGCTATTAATTGTAAATGGGAGTATTTTTCGTCTTTACGGAATTCCAACACAGATTGGGCGCAGAGCAAATCAAAACCACGCGTCATGTTACATAAAAATGTATGGTATCCCCGTTTAGTGGCATTAATTATTGCGGCATCAATACAGATGCATAATTTTATATATTCATTGTTGATTTTAAGTTCAAAGCCCATCCCTCCTGTCGCGTCAAAACTATACGTGAACACTTTCCCTTGCGTCACTTGCGCTATTCTTTCGTTAGTTACAGGTGATGCTACGAAGGGACGCTTTTTCGTTATGGTCGCAATATCAAGCGGAAACGAAAATTTCTCCGGACTGCGGTTGCCGAAACGGACTGAGCGGTCTTTATCTATGTTAATATTATTAACTCCGTTTATAATATCCATTATTTAAGCGGCTATCTTCATGATAATGCTCTTATCATTTTCATCAACAATAAGTTCCAGCTTAATCATGCATTCCCATCCTAAAATGTCGCGTATCTCTTTGGGGATTTTTACTCGGCTCAAATTATCTATTTCATGAGCTTTAGGATTGTTATTTGCTAATTTTGCAACTAAGATATTTTCATCAACAATAGGTATTAATTCAATCCTATCCCCCTTCACCCATTCAACTATGCGTCTTAGCTTTTCCGGTATAATTACCCTTTCTTGGTCATCAATATGATACGTAGTGGTTTCCCCATGACGCATAACGATTTCCTCCCTATTGTGCATAATAAATAACACTCACTTTTCCCATCACTTGTTCAATTTTTGAAATTGAAACTTCGTATGCCGTTTTATTCAAAATTGTTACATCGTCGAGTTTTTTTTGGTATTGACGGCTTTGTTTTCGTCCCCAAAGGCGAATGTGGTCGCCAACGTTTAAATTGCCCGCGAAGCGCGCGCTCCTACCCCACGCGATGCACGGTATGTAATCGGATTTATTGTATGAACGGTTTACGGCAACAATCAAATCGGTAATCTCGCGCCCGAAGGGGGTTGTGCGGTAAATTACCGGCTTGCATAAATATCCGTCGAGAAAAACATCGTTGGTGTCTTGGGCGGGAGCCGAAGTAAGCAAAGAGATTTCACGCGCAAAAATCGTTATCACGAGTTTGTTTTTTTTGTCGGCTTCGACGTAATTGTTATATGAACGAATTTGGCCGATAATATGCACCGCTTGACCGTGTTGCGTTTTTTCTTTCTTAATGATTCGTTCACTTACAGTTATGGGAAGAATATCGCTTTGACTGCTTAAACGCCCGACCACAACGTTAAAACGCCAAAAGCACTCCCCGTAAAATTCGTGGCTGAATGTAAATTCTGAACTAATACGCCCGCTGATTTTAATGCTATTGTTTGTGTCTTCCATTACATGCCCGTCCTTCGCGTACATATTGAGTGAGAATGCTTGTTTCAACTTTGTTTCAACTTTGCAAATTACCGTGTTGGAGATTAGATTCATCATTTAAGCTACTTTCATCATGGTAATGCTTGCTTTTTTTGCATAAGGACTCTTGTTGGTCATCAATATGATACATAGTGATTTCATCCAATTTGTATTTTTGAAAGCAACAAAATCATATCATATTTTTTATGTTGCAAAATAATACTTGGTCGGCGTTTTTTTGCTTTTGGTCGGCTCGCTTAATGAACTGCAAACATATGTATGAGTGAATAAGGGTGCTAAACTAAAATATTGTTTGTGTGTCGCAATAAAAAAATAACGCTTGCTTATCCGCAATAAATTTAGTAGATAAGCAAGCGTTGTTTTTTAAATCAATAATTTTTTATTTACCTTTTCTTTTAGGAGCCTTCTTTTCATAAGGCCACACCCACGGAATTGAAAATGGTTCAATTGGGATATTTCCTCTTTTACTGTCATTGGAAGTATTGCCCGCAGCGGAATTACCGATTTTAATAAAAGCATTGCGACTTACTGTTTTACATTTGTCTAAAACGGTTTCATTCTTCATCCTCATGTACTACACCTCCTTTCTGATTTGCAAGTTTATAAGTTATAGGAATAATGCTAATAGATTGTGACAGAAGCGATAACACAGCAATATTCCTAACTAATCCTTTTTTAAGTCCTATAAAATAATATATAATTACAAGCAAAACTGATTTTATTTTCAACGGTTTTATTTGGTCTTTGTACATTGGATTGACTTCCGTTCCCGAAGGGGCATATTTAAGATAAACACAAAAGAAGTATGCAAAAATTGCATTATAAATCTTTTTGGGAATTGTCATAACCGTACTTAAATAAGCCATACTTAAAAAATTTGCCGTACCAATTAAAAAGCAAGCCAGTGGTGTTTTTGAATGTATACCGTGTGAGTAATTTCTTATAGCACCATAAAATAAAAAAATAAGAAGCAAGGGTTTAAGCAGTTTTAATTTTTTACATATGAATATTACAAGAATAGTCTTTGGTAGATTTAAACACATTGCGGATATGCCATACTCAAGTAACTCGACAGTATAATCGTCAAGGTCGTCAGTTTTAAGCGATGCGGTTAGCCTAGATACGATATGGTCAGTCATTAAATACCCCTATATATTGTTCATACCAACCGAATTTTGTATGGGCAGAGGGCTCAACATTTGAATAAGCCGCCATTATTTCATCAGCGATTTTCATACCTCTATTATTGCTTTCCAGCTTTGGTGAGCTATTATATCCGATTAATGAATTACAAATCAGAAACTTAACTGATTCATGTGTTTTTTCAATATATATTTTTATTGTGCCTTTTTTCTGCTCTCTTATTTCATCTACTGCATTTTCAATATAAATATTTAAAATAGCAAACAAATCAATATCCTTCATCGCAACATTTTCGATTACATCATTTATATGGATGATTAATATAGCATTTGGCATTTGTGAAACGGTGTTGACTAACTCAATTAATCTTGACTTGATTAATTGAATTTTCATAAGTTCTATTTGTTTATAATCACTTAATTCCTTTTTCAAATTTTCGTTTATCGGAGCGATATGCTCTTTATAATATTCCGTTATACCTTCTATATCCTTTGCGTCAATAAATCTGATTGATGACCTGAATAGATTTGTATAATAATGCTTTAACCGTATTATAGCATCATATTTTTTATTAATATTTTCCGCTTCAATATTTCGTAACAATGCTGTCTTTTTTTCATTTTCTAATTTTGAAATTAGTTTTGAATTGAATTTAGATATAATAAAACCGATAATTAAAATTAATGCAACTCCAAATGTCGCAGGAAAAATAACTTTCGGCGCTATTGTTGATAATATTGACAAACCAATAACCATAAAGATAAATGCAACTATTTTAAATAATAAATGAAACGCCAATATCTTTTTATCATCAATTTGACTAAAGAAAAAAACCTTATATTTTCTTAAAAAAAATGAAGAACCAAAAATACAAATTGCCATAAAAGCATTATATTCATTACCTTCAATTGAGAAAAAATCAGGAAAAGCAACTGCAATAAATGTTCCAAGCAAATATATAATAATTACAAGCGCAAAGAGAATTGAAAAAGCAATATTTATACTTTTTATGTAGTTCTTTTCTTTCGTATTTATTAAAAATGATAGTGCGAAACAGCATATAAATGGTGCTAACTCTGCAATCCCATTAGCTGTTCTAAGAAAAAAAATGAATAAAAATTGAACGACAAAAAAAACTAAAAAATAAACACATTTAAGAAAATAACCAAGGTTCATAAATTTAGCACCTATAAAAATAAAGAAAAATACAGTTGCAAATGTGTTTCCGATCATAGTTCCGACATGCATTCTAACAACCCCTTTATTCGTTTTTGGGAGGAATAAGGAATACGCGCCCCATTAGTAAGTATTAGAATTTCTTCATGTTTTATAATTTGTTTTATTGCTCTTACATTAACAATCACCCCCCTAGTTGAATAGCGAAAAACACCGTTGCCCTCTAATTGGGATTCAATGTGACGCAACGTATCTTTTATATATATAAAACCATCTTTATAAGTTAATTTTGTATATTCAGACTTCTTTGTTGTTTTATCGAAATATAAAATGTCCTCATATTTAATTACCCTAATCTCATCTTTACCTTTTGCAATAAATACTTTTTTTGATATTTGAGAATGAGCGTCTAATAATGTCTCCTCTAATTCATAAAAAAAAATTTCATTCATCTTTGCTATAACGTTAAATGACTTAGTTTTTGCAAACACACTTTTTGTATAAATATAATTTTCAGGAAAATCGGACACATAAATAACAATGTTGCATGATTCAGTGTCTTTTATATGCTTTGCAAGCTCATATCCAACCTCTATATCATCGTCATCCATTATGTCCAATAAGAATACAGTTAAATGTTCTTTGTTTTCTAAAACATATTCTTTGACTTCATCTTTATTGCTAAAATATACAGGCGTTCCAAAGATATTTCCATGCTTTATATTTAATTTATCCAGTGAATTTTTAAGAGAACCAAGAAATTCTTTATCATTATCGTATACAACAATTCTCATGGCTGTCACCAATTGTAATAACGTGACAATGAAAAAAGAGGGGCATCCGATTTTACATGTCGTATTATAATATATAATCTCATATAGTGCAATTTCTGTAAAATACCAAATGGAAATAGAATGTAATGCTTACATACACAAAATAAAATAAAACTTCGTGTTATCGTCGTTTTATAGGGGCTATATAATAGTGCCGGTAACAAAAAATTATTTTTCATTTTTTATTCATCTCCTTTTTTGCGCTACCTTTAACCAAGGTTGTCCTATATTGTATATTTGCACTCTACATAAAATAAAATTTCTTTTTATTGTTATTTAATGGGTGCTGACATTGATATAAGTAATTGGGAAAATTTTCCATATTATTAGTTGCCGATTTTTGTAGTGTTTTGAGAAGGAAATGCTATCGCAATGAATCATTCGCACCATGATATTGTAATTACGTCTCGTATTATATCAAGTATTATGTAGAATCACAAGATTCTGCATGTGATATATGCCGATTTTAATCGAATTTTAATCACAAACGCACTGCGGCCATTCCAAATAAAACGACTTAAAGTGATTAATGCCGCTAAAATGTTTATGTGGAAACGATGTAAATGACGTGCAGTGTTGCAATGCATTATTTTCGGTGGTACACTGTTCTTGAGGAACAGGCAAAATATGACAAGTAAACAATTTGAATTTTTCAAGCGAGAGCAAGCGTCCCGCATCCCGCTCGACAAGATAACGCTCCCTGTGGTCGCCTTGCGAATAAGCCTTAAAAACATCTTCGTTCACCTCAACGTCTTTGCCGTTCACCGAAATAATGTGTCGATATGAACCATTTGCATTTCAAATTTCCTGTAATTTCTGTCTTTCTGCCAGTTTTGCATTGTTTTTCCTCCATGCGATTTTTTTGAAAGTTGCGAAAAATCGAATGGAATCGTTGGAGAACAACAGCGCGGTTGCCGCCAAGAAAAAAAGATTGCCATATAGTATTCGAGGGAGGATTTTATGAGAAAACAAAAAACAAAGAACGCTGTTAAGCTTCTGTTAAGTTTATTTATTGCATTTGTGTTTGTCGCAACTATTGAATACACACGGGCAAATGCAGATGAATTCGCCGAAGCGATAGCAGCACTCCAAGAGGGCATCAATCAAGCGAAAAATCTGCTTGACGAAACTTATGTATGCGAAACAGGCGTGAGTATATCGCCTCAATCGCAATGGGCTCCACCGTCCGCGCATACGGCACTGCGAAACGCAATGAATATATCACAGTCGGTATTGGATATATCGCAGGGGAATATTAATGGATATACACCACTGCCGGTGGCGGCTGGCGGGTCTCATACTTTGGCTGTAAATGGCGATGGTACAGTGTTAGCGTGGGGAAGAAATGAATTCGGTCAGCTTGGCAATGCTTCAAATGCCGACCGTAACACCCCTGTCAGTGTACGTAACCTTACCGATATAGTCGCTGTAAGAGCAGGGGGGACGCATAGCATAGCTTTACAAGATAATGGCTCGGTCTGGTCGTGGGGTCAAAATAATGTCGGACAGTTGGGTAATGGAAATACCAATAACAGGAACGAACCCGTACGAGTGTCGATTCTTACGGATATAGTTTCCATAGATTCGGGGTTACAACATAATATTGCTCTCCGAAATGACGGCACAGTATGGATTTGGGGAAGTATGGGCGGTTCTACCCCTGTACGGGTGGAAGGACTCGCCAATGTAATCGCGGTATCGGCAGGGCGAAGCCATAACGTAGTATTATTGAGCGATGGAACGGTATGGGCGTGGGGAAGTAATAATGTTGGACAATTGGGGAACGGAAACAATGAAAACAGTGATATACCCGTAAAAGTGCAAGATATAAACAATATAGTCAGTATTTCGGCAGGTTCGCCCGGATTATTCAGTCAACACACCATAGCCCTTAGAGCAGATGGCAGAGTCTTTGCTTGGGGGCGTAATAATCTTCGTCAACTTGGCAACAATTCAACTACAAATAGTAATATCCCGGTAGAAGTGTCCGGTCTTACCAGTATAATTGCTATTGATGCAGGAAATGCACATAACGTGGCACTTCGCTCCGATGGTACAATATGGTCGTGGGGGGATAATAGCAGGGGTCAAATCGGCAATAATGCGGTAATAAGCACCGGTCAAAGTCCCCCCGTGCAAGCACGAGCATCACAAACATCTATATTGCCTTTTACCAATGCTGTGGCTATTGCTGCGGGTGAAGAACATACTGTTGCCCGCAGAGCGGATGGTACAATTTGGGTTTGGGGCAACAATTCGCACGGTCAAATTGGAAACGGAACCACAGCCAATCGTCCTGTGCCTACGTCAACAACAGGGTATAACTTTATAAGACAGGATGCACACCCTGTCACAGTCACCCGCATGGGTAATGGTGCGGCTGTTTCAAACCCATCTTTCGCGGAAGCGGGTACAGCGGTTAGTATTACCGCAATTGCTTCACAAAATAATCGCTTTGTACGGTGGGAAGTTTTAAGGGGCGGCGTAACCATCGCCCAACCCACAAACCCGATGCAGACATTTATAATGCCGGATATCCAAGTGTGGATTCGCGCTGTGTTTGAAGAAGTTGACGCGCCGACTCCTCATTCAATTATAGTGACACCGAGCGGCAGTGCTTTTAGCACAGTTACAAGAAGCCATACATCAGCACCCGCCGGAACAGAGGTTACTATTGCAGCCACCCCGGAAACAGGTTATCGTTTCGTTAGGTGGGAGGTTTATAGCGGCGGCGTAACCATTGCCGAGCCTACAAACCCAATACAAACATTTGTAATGCCGGATAACCCTGTGGGAATTTGGGGTATTTTTGAAGAGTTTACCGGGCCGATTTCTCACAATGTTAATGCAAATGTTAATATCGCGGGAAGCGGCACAGTAGTAAGAAGCCATACAACAGCACCCGCAGGAACACAGGTTACACTCACAGCCAATCATAATGAAAATTATCGTTTCGTTAGGTGGGAAGTCCAAAGCGGCGGCATAACCCTTTCGTCAACTACAAACCGCATCACTACATTTACTATGCCGAATAACGCCGTAACAGTAAGAGCTGTTTTTGAAAACGTGTGGAGAACGGGCGAAATAACATTTAATTTGAGCGGGCAAATGTCTTTAACTCTGCCGCGAGAATCATCTAACACATCAAGCAGAGTATCCGTAAATGTGACTACTTTGCCCGCAGATGCGAGAGTTTCAAGAATTTCTATAAATGTGGGAAATTCAAGCGGTACTATCCTTCCGTCGAGCTTAAGGGTATTTTGTTCTTCACGCCCCGACCATGAAATGCAAATACCGTGGACGGGTCAACAGAACACTCCGATAGGTAACGACAGACTTGATTTTTGGTATTATGAAGCTAATGCTTTATGGGAAATATGGTGGTACGGGACAAATACTTCTTCTTCACAGGAGACAAGAACCTTCGGCAACGTAAGTCTTACTATTGAATACACATATACGGTGAATTAACTGTAAAACGCGCTTCATAGATTGAAAATAAAGTATTAGCAAAAAAAGCCGATATAACAATAGAGAGATAGGAGGTTTTTAATTTGGTAAACAGTATTTCATCTGTCGGGAATAGCCAAGTAGCAAGCCGCACAGCACAGCAACGCGTTAATTTGCCGTCTTTCATGCTTTCTACAACCGAGCCGAAAATGAGTGACGAAGAATTTGAGCAAAAAATTATAGAATTGGCAAAACGTCACCAAGCCGCAGGAAAGTTTCAAAGCCAAGACCCAAATAGCGAGTTTCATGATTTGCGAAGAAGTTTTATCTCTGTTGCTTCCCCCGACAGGGAAGGAATGATAAACAAGGCACTACCTACGATATTGGGCAAGATAAGGGAATATACGAGTAGTAACACGATGACAATTCCTACTACGTACCAAGAATTGATTATGAAGTTACTGTTTGGTATAGACACCTACTCCTCTAATATGAACAAGGGACAACAAACCGTGTTGTTTGAGTTATATGATGCAAGCGGTAATAATCTCGCAACTCTAACAACAGGCGGTTGGCATCAATATCACACACCTGCCGAAAGCGCAAGAGATAGAGAATTTATTACCATATTTAACAAGGCTTGGACTGCTGCCAAATTTGGGTGGGATGAAGAAAGAACACTTAAAGACGGCTGGGCTATGGAAAGTGAAAACGCACCTATCCCAAGCGGTGTAACGCCTAACTTGACGGCGAAAAACATAACAACGGTAGATGCTTCCGAGTTGCAGCCACAACAAGGGCAAGCCGCCAGTAAAGCAACTGCCCGATACGAAGCAAATTTGCATGGAGCAACCGCATAAATTTCATTTCATTATATAATATCTCCCTCCGAAAACCCGGAAAGCGGCTAATTAGCCAATCTATGTCGGGTTTTTCCATGAAAACCCTTATTTGAACACTGTCATAACATGATGTGCAAAAAGTTATGTAATTATCTCGTCCCTTACGGGAACGAGTTTGTAAAATTAGGTAAAACGCTTTTATTGCGGGATTTTATATTTGCGTTTATAGAGCATTCACGGTAGATACTGTGCTGCGTGAAACACCTGCTTCCTTTACAATTTTTTTTATCACCATCATTAAATCCGCACCTCGCTTTGACGCTCCGGCGATGGCGTTGAATCCGTCCGCGTGCTGTGGCAGTTGATGGTTGAACTGAGGGAGTAAGCAAAAAAGCCATTTTACAAGAATCCAAAATCGTAAAAAGCCCGACAAAACCACGTTCAACGTGTTCCGGAAGGGCTTTTTCCATGCGTAACTGCACATACGAAGCACGGCGAATGCGTTGACTATGCTTGTCATTGTATTCACCTTCTTTTGTTTTAGGTTTTTTTAGTTTTTAAGTAAAGCCGGGGTCACGTGCCCCCGGCGGGTGCCACAACGCACAGAAAGGTGCATGCGTGGGTAGTAAAGCCGGGCCGGTACCGGAGCCCGGTGTGCTACCCCCTTTATTTGCGGTGCGACGGATACTGCTGTTGCAACATAGTACAGGTTAGAGCGGAATCGGTGCGGTCCGTTTCAAGGCGAAAAGCCTCTTCCGGAGATGGCAAAACCCGTTCATGGCATAAAACGTCTGTTTGATTGTTGCAAATACATGATATCCCGTTTTGTGTAATATGTCAATAATTATTTCCACAAAAGTAAGTTTATAGAATTTTTTTAGCAGATACCGCGCGGCGCACATTCATTTACAAACGGCAGCTACCGTCCCTAGGGGTTACATACATCAAATACGCGTGAACCCTTGCACCTTTTTCTCCGTAATGTTACTATTGCGTTACAGAAAATGAGGTGTTTTTTTACATGGGAATTCTAGACAAAATTTTTGGGAATTACAGCGATAAGGAAATAAAGCGGCTTAATCCGATGATTGACCGCATTGAGGGTCTCGAGCCGGAAATGCAGCGGCTTACCGAAGGAGAGTTAAGGGGAAAAACAGACGAGTTCAAACGACGTTTTGCGGATGGACAAGCATTAGATGAACTTATGCCGGAAGCGTTTGCGGTGTTCCGCGAAGCAACGCAAAGATTAATCAAGCAACGGCATTTCCGCGTACAACTTTTGGGCGGAGCGGTTCTGCACCAAGGACGAATTGCAGAGATGAAAACGGGTGAAGGTAAAACGCAAACGGTTGCGTTACCGCTTTATTTGAACGCGATTGAGGGAAAAGGCGCACACCTTGTAACGGTGAACGAATATCTCGCGCAGTATCACGCTGAAATGATGGGCGTTATGTATGAATATTTGGGGCTTACGGTGGGATGTATCATCCACGATTTAACGCCGCCGGAACGCCGTGCTGCGTATGCCTGTGATATCACATACGCGACCAATAACGAACTGGGCTTTGATTATCTGCGCGACAACATGGTTGTTTTCGAGCAGGACAAAGTTCAGCGCGGTTTGCATTACGCGATTATAGACGAGGTTGACTCGATTCTGATAGACGAAGCGCGTACACCGCTTATTATCAGCGGGCCGGGAAATAAATCCACCGCGCTTTACGCCGTTGCGGATAGATTTGCGAAAAACCTGAAAAAAGGCCGCATATTAAATGAAGAAGAAATGAACAACCCCCTTCTGCGTCAGGCAGCCGAAGAAGAGGGCGATTTTATTGTGGACGAAAAGAAAAAAGCGGTTACGCTAACGCAAGATGGCGTAAAAAAAGCGGAGCGTTATTTTTCTGTGGAAAACTTATCCGACCCTGAAAACATTGAAATTCAACACTTTATTAATAACGCGCTGAAAGCGAATTACAATATGCACCGCGATGTAAACTACGTCAGCAAGGATGATGAAATCATCATCGTTGACGAATTTACCGGCAGACTAATGCCCGGGCGACGTTATTCCGACGGGCTTCATCAGGCGATTGAAGCGAAGGAAAGCGTAAAAGTTCAGCGTGAAAGCAGAACTCTCGCAACGATTACGTTTCAGAATTTTTTCAACAGATATACAAAAAAAGCGGGCGCGACGGGAACAGCCATCACCGAGGAAGGTGAATTCCGCGAAATTTACAATCTTGACGTTGTAGCGATTCCCACAAATATGCCAATGATTCGCGACGATAAAGACGATGTAATTTTCCGCACGGAAGCCGCTAAATACAACGCGATTGTAAATGATATTATCGAAAGCAACGCAAAAGGGCAGCCGGTTCTTGTTGGTACTGTTTCGATAGAAAAATCGGAACTTGTTTCGGAATTATTAAAGAAAAAAGGCGTTCCGCATGAGGTTTTAAACGCGAAGCATCACGAGCGCGAAGCGGAAATTATCGCAATGGCAGGGCAAGCAGGACACGTTACAATTGCGACGAATATGGCAGGGCGCGGAACGGACATTATGCTTGGCGACGGCGTTGTTGGGCTTGGTGGGCTGAAAGTAATCGGCAGTGAGCGGCATGAGTCGCGCCGCATAGACAATCAGCTTCGCGGACGCGCAGGGCGGCAGGGCGACCCGGGCGAATCGCGGTTTTATCTTTCCGCCGAGGACGAGCTTTTGCGTCTTTTCGGCGGCGACCGCATGAAAAATATCATGGAGCGCGTCGGTATGGCAGACGATGATATTCTCGAATTCGGAATGCTTACGAAAGTTGTGGAAAACGCGCAGAAAAAAGTTGAGGGCAATAATTTTGGTATTCGTAAACATCTTCTGCAATACGACCAGGTTATGAACAAACAGCGCGAAATTATTTACAGTGAGCGCGATAAAGTGATAATGGGCGCGGATTTACGCGCAAATATTTTCAAAATGATCCGCGGCGTAATCGGCCGTTCGGTTGACGAGCATACCGCCGAGGGTGATATCCCCGAAGAGTGGGATTTGGAAGGTCTTAATAAAGATTTATTGCCGATTTTTCATGCGAATGCGATTGAAATTTCGCACGACGAAATGAACACAATTACAAAGGAGAAAGTGAAGGAACGACTAACCGAACAGGCGGAAGAAATATACGAAAAAAAAGAAGCAGAAATCATGCCCGAAAGAATGCGCGAAATAGAGCGCGTTATAATGATGAAAGCAATCGACCGCCGCTGGATGGATCAAATAGACGAAATGGACCAAATGCGGCAGGGCATTACGTTGCGTTCGTATGCACAGCGCGACCCTCTTGTCGAGTACACACATTTGGGCTTTGATATGTTTGAAGAAATGTTAAATAATATTCAGCTCGACACAGTGCGCGGATTATTTAACGTGGCAATTGTAACGGAACAGCAACCGCAAATGGAGCAGACCGTTGACATGAATCAAATATCAACGAACAGTTCCGAAACCGCCGCCGCGGTAAAAAAACCAACCCGCCGCTCAGAAGCAAAAGTAGGACGGAACGATATATGCCCGTGCGGAAGCGGAAAGAAATTCAAACAATGCTGCATTAAATAGGGAGTGTTGTTATGAGAACAATCCGGTGCAGGCGTTGCGGATCAATGTTTGAATATGAAGGACTACCGCCGCCGTGCTGCCCCAGATGCAAAAAATTGAGAGACGAACAGTTTCACATTGTACGCGATGTTGTGCGGGAATGTCCGGGGATAACGGCGTTGCAGGTTCATCAGGTGACGGAAATTTCGATGGATATTATTCTTCACTTTGTAGAAAATGGAATGATTGAAGTTATTCCCACAACAAACAAAGACGGAAAACTTGACGAACGTATCGGGTTGATGATTGAAAAAGCAAAAGAATTACGCGAACAATACAAACAACATAAAGAAGAAGACACTCCTAAATTGGATGAACTCAGCACGGAAGAGCTTAAAGAGAAATTTACGTGGCACAAAATCTAATATATAAGGAAGTGATTATAAATGTTGGAGCTTGAAGAATTAAAACGCACGCTTGCACCATACAAGGCAAAGTTACTCGAAATGGGAGATTCACTTTGACTTGGCGAACGCCAAAGTTGAAATGGAAGAACTCGAAAATGAAACACTCCGCATGGGATTTTGGAATGACCAAGCTAATTCTCAGGCGGTTTTAAAAAAGTTAAAAATAATTAAAAGCAAAGTAACGTCCTTTGAAAAAGTACAGGGCTTTTTTGATGATGCCTTTACTCTTACGGAAATGGGAATTGAAGAGCAGGATGCCGAATTAATTCCCGAAGCGAAAGAACTTGCTGCGGCGTTCACGGATGCATTCGAGCATCTGCGTACAGAGACTTTATTAAGCGGCGAATATGATATTAACAATGCCATTGTTACAATTCACCCCGGCGCGGGCGGTACGGAATCTTGCGACTGGGCTTCCATGCTTCTGCGAATGTATGGAAAATGGGCGGAAAAACGCGGCTTCAAATTTGAAATTCTCGATTTGCTTGACGGCGACGAAGCGGGCGTTAAGTCTGTTACGTTTCAGGTGAGTGGCGAGAATGCTTTCGGATATTTGCGAAGCGAAAAAGGAATTCACAGGCTTGTTCGTATTTCGCCTTTCGATTCAGGCGGACGGCGGCACACGTCGTTTGCGTCCTGCGATGTAATGCCCGAACTTGACGAGGCATCGGGAATTGAAATTAACCCTGAAGATTTAAAGGTTGACACATATCGCAGCGGCGGAGCAGGCGGTCAGCATGTTAACAAAACGGAATCGGCAATTCGCATTACACATATTCCGTCGGGTATAGTAGTTCAGTGCCAAAACGAACGAAGCCAAATTCAAAACCGCGACCGCGCAATGAAAATGCTTCAATCAAAGTTATTCTTAAAACAAAAAGAAGAACAGCTTGCGAAACTTACGGGCATTCGCGGCGAAATAAAAGATAACGCGTGGGGAAGCCAAATTCGTTCGTATGTATTCTGCCCGTACACTCTCGTAAAAGACCACCGCACAGACGAGGAAACAGGTAATGTCCCCGCTGTAATGGACGGCGCGATTGACGCTTTCATGAACGCTTATTTGATTTGGATGCATAAAAAAAGGGAATGAAGAAGGATAAAAGACGCACCAATGGTTAAATGCGTATTGCGCAAGGAGGAATGAGGATAAGTATGTACAAAAGTTTCAAAATGTTTTTATGTTTTTTTGGTATTGTGCTTGTAATGGCAGAAATTTACGAGCATGATACCGTTACGATTGCTGCACCGTCTTTTGAAACCAGTACTGAAATTGCAAGCGGTGTGTTTACAGATGGTGACGGTATAGCGGGCGCCGCATGGCGATTGTATGACGACGGTACATTAATAGTAGATGCTGGATTTATTAATGTGTCGGGTGTGAATAGCCCTTGGCATGTGCATCGTGACAATATTCAAGAGATTATTTTTACAGGTCCGATTACTGCAGAAGATTCCTTGCGTAACTTGTTTTCCCGTTTGTCGAATGTTACCGCCATAGAAGGATTGGCATACTTTGATACTAGTAGCGTGACAGATATGGCGGGTATGTTTCTGAGCACAATCAGTCTTACAAGTCTTGATTTATCCGGTTGGGACACCGGCAGCGTGACAAACATGTCGCATATGTTTTACGATGCAAGCGGTTTAACAAGCCTTTATTTATCCGATTGGAACACCGGCAGTGTGATTGATATGACAAATATGTTTTGGGGCACAAGCAGCCTTATAAGTCTTGATTTTTCTGGTTGGAACACCGGCAACGTGTTAACTATGGAGGCTATGCTTATGAACACAAGCAGTTTAATAAGTCTTGATTTGTCTGGTTGGAACACTGACAGCGTGATGACTATGCGGTTTATGTTTCGTAACGCATCATCATTGCGGCAACTTGTTTTGGGCGAAAATTTCAGCTTTATCAATACGTGGGATTCACCCGATCTGCCTAATGTACCGGCAAATGCCCTATTCGCAGGTACATGGCAAAATGTCGGAACGGGAACGATAGACGACCCCCAAGGCGAATATATTTTTTCATCTTCACAGCTTATGTTAAACTATCAAGGCTCTATTATGGCGGATACATGGGTTTGGCGAAGGATAAATGCGTGTACGTGTTACGAATACGGCTGCGATGTTATTCACATGGGGGCGTTTGGGAATGGCGGCGGTATAGCGGGTGCACTATGGCGATTGTGTGACAACGGTACATTAGTAGTAGATCGTGGGTTTATCAATTGGACGGATTTGAGTAGTCCTTGGTATGCACATCGTAACAATATTAAAAAGATTATTTTTACAGGTCCGATTACCGCAGGAACTTCCTTGAATAACTTGTTTTCCCATTTGTCGAATGTTACCGCCATAGAAGGATTGACATACTTTGATACCAGCAATGTGAGAAATATATCGGGTATGTTTGCTGAAGCAAAAGGTTTAACAAGCCTTTATTTATCCGGTTGGGACACCGGCAGCGTGACGAATATGTCGTTTATGTTTCATGAAAGCGGTTTAACAAGCCTTGATTTATCCGGCTGGAACACCGGCAACGTGACAAATATGTCGTATATGTTTTCCAATGTAAGCGGTGTAAGTGGCTTAACAAGCCTTGATCTATCCGGCTGGAACACCGGCAGCGTGACGGATATGTCGTATATGTTTACCAATGCAAACGGTTTAACAAGCCTTGATTTATCCGGTTGGGACACAGGCAGAGTTACGGATATGATGTGGATGTTTTTCGGCACAAGCGGTTTAACAAGCCTTGATTTATCCGGCTGGGATACCGGCAATGTGGAGGATATGACGAATATGTTTCGAGAAGCATCATCACTGCGACAACTTGTTTTGGATGAAAATTTCCGCTTTATCGGTTCACCCGGTCTTCCTGATTTGCCAACAAACAACATATACACGGGCAGATGGCAAAATGTCGGCACGGGAACAATCAGCAGCCCCCAAGGCGAACATATTTTCACATCGCAGCAACTTACTGCGTTTTACAACAACCCCGGCTTTGCCGATACATGGGTTTGGCAAAAAACAGCTACGGAATTACTTAGAGTTCAGCTTGGTTTACTGATTATTTACGCTCAAAATTTGTTAAACGCCACCCACGAAGCGACGAACGGCACAAGCATTTCCGCAAACGAATATTGGGCAACGTCGGAAGCACACGAAATTTTCAAAACTGAAATTGAAAATGCAAAATCGGTTTATAATATGTAATGCAATACAAGCAAAGGCGATGTTTATAAATGATAATAAAAATCGCGGCGGAAAATATGGGTCGCAGGCTGGACAAGTTCCTTTTTGCGTATTTGAATAACGCGCCGCATTCTTTTATATATAAAATGCTACGAAAAAAGCGGATTAAATTAAACGGAGCACGTGCGGAGGGAAACGAGCTTCTGCAAGACGGCGACGAATTGCGTTTTTTTCTTTCGGACGAAACACTTGCGGGTTGCAGAAAAGAACGGCATTTTGCCGAAGCAAAACCGCTTGACGGAATTATTTTTGAAGACGAAGATTTTCTTGTTGTAAATAAACCTGCGGGATTGCCGTCGCAGGGAGGGGAAACAGTCAGAAAAAACGACCACTTGCTTGCGCGTGTTTTATATTATTTACAGGAAACAGGAGCGTTCGCTCACAACGCCGACTTCACGCCCGCGCTGTGTAACCGTCTTGATGTAAATACTTCGGGATTGGTGGTTTGCGGAAAAAATATTCACGCATTGCAAAAAATGAACGCGTTTTTCGCGAACCGCGAAATAAAAAAAGAATATCTCGCGATTGTTCATGGCATCGCGGGTGAAATCGGTGAAAGTAAAACGCTTGAGAATTTTTATCGCAAAGACGAGAAATCAAACAAAGCCTACGTTGAAAAAACCGGCACGAGTGTTATAACTACAAATATTTCTGTTCTAGCGGTTTCGGATAATTACAGCCTTCTTTCTGTTTCACCAATTACAGGGCGTTCGCATCAAATTCGCGTGCATCTTGCGTCCATTAATCACCCGCTTGTAGGTGATAAAAAATACGGCGGAAAGCAAACTTCTTTCGCGTCCTCCCAACTTCTTCATTGTTTTAAATTAAGACTTCCCGACGGCACGGAATGGGAAGCACCGCCACCCAAATCAATCGAGTTGCTGTTTCAAAAGAAAGGACGAAAATAAATGCAAGCAATAATTTTAGCCGCGGGTTATGCAACCCGAATGTACCCCTTAACCGAAAACACGCCCAAGGCGCTTCTTCCGCTGCGCGGCAAGCCGATTATCGACCATATAGTAGAGCAGTTAAATAATCTGCCCGATGTGAAAAATGTTTACGTTGTGTCAAACAGCAAATTTTATTCTCATTTTTGTGAATGGGCAAAAAACGCACCCACAAAAATTCCCGTCGCAGTTTTGGACGACGGCACAACAAGCAACGAAAACCGTCGTGGCGCGGTAGGCGATGTTTTTTTCGCAATAACTGAGAAATCCATAGACGATGAAATTATTGTAATCGCGGGTGATAATTATTTCACATACGACCTTCGCGAACAGCTTGAAGTTTTCCGCAAAACAGGCTGCGATACATTGTGCGGTAAAGAATTGAACAACCAGGAAAAGTTGAAAAGCTTCGGGATAGCTGTTCTCGCGCCCGATGGAAAACTTCTCGATTTTGAAGAAAAACCGCAAAATCCGAAATCTAATATTGTAATTTACGCGGCGTATTTTTTCCGCAAGGAAACCGCCGCACTATTTGAGAAATTCTTAAAAGAAGGCAACAACCCCGATAACATCGGCTCTTTTCCGCAATGGCTTTACAAATTCCAAGACGTTTACACTTATAAAATGAACGGCGATTGTTACGATATAGGCACAATCGAAATGTATTACGAGATGAACAAGGAGGAATAAAAATGCAAACAAAATACATTTTTATGACAGGCGGTGTATGCTCGGGATTGGGGAAGGGTATAACCGCCGCTTCTTTGGGGCGGCTTTTAAAAGCACGCGGGTACAAGGTAACAATTCAGAAATTCGACCCATATATTAATCAAGACCCCGGACTTTTAAGCCCATATCAGCACGGCGAGGTTTATGTAACGGAAGACGGTGCGGAGGTTGACCTCGATATCGGGCATTACGAGCGTTTTATTGACGAAAATTTAAGCGCGACAAATAGTGTTTCCGCAGGAAAAATATATTGGGAAGTTCTAAGCGGCGAACGCGGAGGAAAATATAAAGGCGCGACAATTCAGGTAATCCCGCATATCACGGACGCAATCAAGGATAAAATTTACCGCGCAAGTAAAAACGCCGGCTCTGAAATAATAATTTCCGAAATCGGCGGAACAGTGGGAGATATCGAAAGTTTGCCGTTTCTTGAAGCAATCCGCCAAACATCGCACGATGTCGGCTTTGAAAACGTAATGTATATTCATGTTACGCTCATTCCGTATTTGAATTTCGCAGACGAAATGAAAACAAAGCCATCCCAGCATTCCGTCAAAGATTTGCTTTCGCTCGGAATTAAGCCGGACGTGGTAGTCTGTCGCACGGAATACAATTTAGCGGACGAGTTACGTGAAAAGCTGGCACTCTTTTGTAATGTGGATAAATCTTGCGTAATTGAAAATTTGAACGTAAATTCAATTTACGAAGTGCCGCTGCTTCTTGAAGAAGAACATTTCGCGGACATCGTGTGCAAGCGTCTGAAACTAAACCCGCCCGAACCCGACCTTTCCGAGTGGAAACAGCTTGTTGAAAAAATTCATAATCTACAAAACGAAATTACAATCGGGTTTGTGGGAAAATACACAGAGTTTCGCGATTCATACCTTTCCGTATTTGAATCACTCGAACATGCGGGAATTTCCCAAAACACAAAAGTAAATGTAAAAATCTTTCACGCAAAAGAAATCAATGATAAAAACGCAGCGCAAAAAATGAAAAACTTAAAAGGCATTCTTGTGCCGGGAGGTTTCGGCAAGCGCGACACATCCGGAATAATCAGCGCGATTCGTTACGCCCGCGAAAATCGCATACCGTTTTTGGGGATAGGGCTCGGAATGCAGTGCGCCATAATTGAATTCGCTCGAAACGTAATGGGTCACGAAGAAGCTGACACGGAAGAAATCAACCCCGAAACAACAATGCCCGTTATCGAACACATCACAAAGCCCTTCACAGAAGACAAAAAGGGAGACGCCAACGTACCTAAAAGAAAAGGCGCGCTGCCCTGCAAGCTTAATCCCGAAACATTAATTTTCGACGCGTACAACGAAAACTTAATTTACGAACGATTTTGTCATTTGTACAAAGTAAACAATCAGTTCCGCCCGAAGTTTGCCGCCGCCGGGCTAACCGAAGCCGCCCTTTCCCCCGACGAGCAGCATCTTGAAGCAATCGAACTCCCGCGTGAGAAACACCCGTGGTTCGTGGGTGTGCAGTTTCACCCGGAATTTAAATCGCGTATAACTCGCCCAAGTCCTATCATCACGGCGTTTGTTGGGGCTTGCTTGGAGGGTTAATCATGTGCTAAACTTTGCATCGTTATGTAAAAAGGAGGAATTTCCATGCAAGGATACAACAATAGAGCCGATATGTGGCTTATGACCAAAGCAAACTTTTTTAAGCCGGAACATATGCCTTACATCACGGAACAGGTTAGAAACTTAAACGACAATCAACTCAACGTACTTATGTCTGTAAACTTGAAAGAACCAACAACCATATTACTGCTGTCAATATTCTTGGGCGCGTACGGCGTTGACAGGTTTATGCTTGGCGACATTGGAATGGGTGTCGGAAAATTATTGACAGGAGGCGGTTGTGGAATTTGGTGGCTTATTGACATTTTCATGGTAATGGACCGCGCAAAAGAGATAAATTATCAGCTTGTTGTGCAAGCGTTGGGCTATACTTCAAGCTATTTACAATAAAAGGGAGAGATTTATGTGAACGAGAATTACCCGCAAAATAATATGTACCAACCACCGCAGCCCCCGTATGGAGGCGGCTTCGGCGGAGGTAACACCGACGTTATGTCTACAAAAGACTGGCTTATAACTCTTTTGCTTTTAGCGATTCCGTGCGTTGGAATTGTATTGCTGTTTGTATGGGCTTTCAGCAGCGACACCAACGAAAATAAAAAAAATTACTGCCGCGCAACTCTTATCTTCGCAGCAATTGTTTTCGCGTTCTACATTGTACTTTGGATTGTGATGATTGCATTGGGTGCCGCGGTGTTTAGCTCTTTCAGTAATTACATGTAATAATCCGTTTCCCACGTAAAAAAATCGTGCGCATGCACGGTTTTTTTATGTTCTATTTATATCTCGCGCCGCCCTTCAAGTGCACGGGAGAGCGTTACTTCGTCTACAAATTCCAAATCGCCGCCCACCGGTACGCCGTGTGCTATGCGGGTTACCTTTATTCCTGAGGGTTTCAGGATTTTTGCGATATACAACGCGGTTGCTTCGCCTTCCACGTTTGGGTTTGTCGCGATTATTACTTCTTCGGCGGGTGCGGTTTGAAGGCGTTTTAATAACGCGGATATGGTTAAATCGTTAGGGCCAACGCCATGCATCGGAGAAATAGCGCCGTGCAACACGTGATACAATCCGTGGAATTCGCCTGTGCGTTCATATGCTGCCATGTCTCGCGGGTCTTCCACCACCATTATTGTTTTTATATCGCGCTTAACTCCCGCGCAGATGTTGCATGGGTCAGAATCCGTCAGCGCGCAGCATACGCTGCAATATCTTATATTCCGCCGCGCAGTTAAAATCGCGTTCGCCAATGATTCCACCCGCTCCAACGGCAAACGGATAATATAAAAGGCAAGCCGTTGCGCGGACTTGCCTCCTATTCCGGGTAAACGCGAAAGTTCTTCAATCAGCCTTGATACAGGTTCTCCGTAGATTTTCATGACGCGCTAAAACATCCCGGGTAAACTCATACCGCCGGTTATTTGCGACATTTGCGAATTTACCGCTTCGTCCATTTGGCGGATTGCTTCGTTTACCGCCGAGCGCACTAAGTCTTGCAACATTTCTACATCGTCAGGGTCTACCGCGTCGGGTGAAATTACCAAGTCCATAATTTGCTTTTCGCCATTTATCGTTACTTTCACCGCGCCGCCGCCCGCAGATACGTCAAGCGTTTTTTCCGCAAGTGCTTCTTGCATTTCCGCCATTTGTTTCTGCATTTTTTGTGCTTGCTTCATTAAATTGTTCATGTTCATTCCGCCCGGCATTCCTCCGCCGAATCCTTTTGGCATTTTATATTCCTCCTATGTTTAAAAATTTTCTCCGCCGATTACTTCTTGCCCGAAGTTTGCCCAGTCGTCCGGGATTACCCGGGTTGGTTCTTTTTTGGGTGATTCTTGTTTTGGTGGTTCTTGCGATAGCGGTGATTTTACAGTCTCTATTGGCTTATTGTACGCTTCTCTCACCTCGATGGCAAGTTTTGGCGGGGTTGGAAGATTAAAAAATTGCACCAATGTTTCACAAATTCTTTCTTGCTTACTTAAAATTAATTTACGCGAAGTTTCGTTATCGCAGAAAATTTTTAATATACCGTCTGATGCTTCAACGTCGCAGTGTACGCAAATGGCACGAATAGGAACAGGAAACTTTTGGCATGCCGCTGCCCAGCTTGCTTTAATATTTGAGAAAGAGCCGCTTGGTTTTACAATTGCAGGTTTTTCCACCGGTTGTTTTATTTCCGGCGACATTGCCGGTTTTCGCATTGGAAGTTGTGGTTGTGGTTGCGGTGGTAGCTGCGGCATAACCGCTTCATTCTGCGGCATACATATTTTCAACGCACACACTTCAAATGCCGTGCGTTTATGCGGCGCGAATCGCATTTCGCGCTGAACTTCGGAGAACGCGTTGATATATTGCATTAATAATTCACGCGGAATACGCGAAGCTTGCTCTTTGAATTTTGCGGAGACTTCGGCGGAAAATTCACCGCCGTCGGTTAAACCCGCAACCAGCACATCGCGAAAATGACGGACAAGGTCTGCCGCAAATTGACTTACATCGCGCCCGTCACTCATTGCGTTTGAAATGATTTTAATAATTTCATGCGTGTTTTTATCCGCCAACGCGTCCGTAAATTCAAAAAGGCACGCCCTATCTACCGCGCCAAGCAAGTCCCGCACCTTTTCTACCGTAAGGGCATCACCCGTGCTTAGGCACTGGTCAAGCAAACTTAACGCGTCGCGCATGGCTCCGTCTGAATGATACGCGATATAATCAAGCGCGTCATCTTCAAACGTCACGCTTTCTCCTTGCAAATATCCGCGCAACGCCGCCGTCATTTGCTCCGCCGTGATTCTTCTAAAATCATATCGCTGACACCGCGACAAAATTGTTGCGGGAATTTTTTGCGGGTCTGTCGTTGCCAAAATAAAAATTACATACGGCGGTGGTTCTTCCAGTGTTTTTAACAGCGCATTGAACGCGCTTGTTGAAAGCATATGAACTTCGTCAACAATGTAAACTTTGTATCGCGCCATATTCGGAAGATATTTTACCTCGTCGCGCAGGTCGCGGATATTTTCAACGCCGTTATTTGATGCCGCGTCAATTTCTGTTACATCCAAACATCTTTCCGCTAAAATATTCTCGCACAATTCGCAAGAATTACACGGCTCTCCATTTTGCGGAGCAAGACAATTTACCGCTCTTGCAAAAATTTTCGCAGCGGAAGTCTTTCCCGTACCGCGTGTTCCGCAAAAAAGATACGCGTGACTAACCTGTCCCGCCACCAGTTGATTAATAAGCGCGCGTTTAATATGCGGCTGTCCCACAATCTCTTTGAATGTACGCGGACGCTTTTTGCGGTATAATGCAGTGTACATTTACAACACTCCCTTATTCCCATTGTACACCTTTCCGGTAAAGGAGACAAACTATGGCATTTCCATTAACACATTTATGCGTAGCGTGGCGAATTCTTGAAACGCATTCAATTAACGAAAAAGACGCTTCACAATTTATGCTTGGAACAATCGCACCGGACGCGGTTCATTACCGCGAGGAATTTCAGGGCGCGGCGATGTCTAACATCGGGCCGGCAAAAAAAATAACGCATCTTTGTCCGGTGAGCGAAGAACGCTGGGGGCAAGTCACAGACAACGATGGTTGGGTTGAATGCGTGAAAAATTTTCTTCGTGTGCATCCGAACGACCCGTTCGCCGCAGGTTACGCTGCCCATGTATTAACAGATATTCACAATAACCTCACAATTTGGAATGATTTCCGAACAAGTTATCCCGTTGAAGCCGCAAAAGGCTACACAAGCGGCTACTACAAAGACCTGCATAACATAGACACGCGCCTGTATCAAGAATTCCCGGCCATAGATAATATTTTCACGCTACTTGAAAAAGCAACTCCTGCCGAAATACCCGGATTAATTTCCTCAAACGAAACACGAGCCATTCAGCAGAATCTTTTGCATGAAAATTACAAGAACACAAAAAATTCCTCCGCTTCGAAAAATTATCGTTTCGCAACATGGGACAATACAATGAAATTCATTCAAACAGCCGCTGAATTTTGCATAAACATCATATTGCCTACATTAGCTAATTCATGATAAACTGATGTAGTTTTTTACATATTTTGCGGCAGAAGGAGGCGGAGTTGTGCGCATAACCACCACCATAAGAATTCTGATTGTCGTTTATTCAGTTTTCGCGCTTTTAAATATGACTCTTATGTATCGTTCAATCAATGCCGTTAATAATATGTCTACCGCCAACGAAGAGCGGTATATGTTAAGCATAATGCGTGAAGACAATATAATGGACTTTGAATTACACGAAGCCCAATTGAATAAGATTCAAGATGAAGTCTTCTATGCATATCGCGAAGTTAATAATTACAGCACGCTGGTAACCGTTGTTTCGTTTATGTTTGCGTTCGTGGGAGTGGGCGGAACGGTTTTGCTTCTTAGGGAAGTGGAGCGGGCAATCACAAAAGAAAAAAAGACAGCGAAAGATATGAGGCGCGAAGAAAAACTGCGCGAATCCGCGCAAGAAGAAAGCCGCGCTAAAACACAATTTCTTGCGCGAATGAGCCACGAAATTCGCACGCCAATGAACGCCGTTTTGGGTATAGCCGAAATCGAGCTTTTAAAAGCAAGTCACACACGCGAAACCGAAGAAGCATTTATGCGTATTCACAGTTCATCGAAACTTTTACTTGCGGTAATAAATGACATCTTGGATATGTCTAAAGTTGAAGCGGGTAAAATGGAAATTGTTCCCGTTGCCTATGAAATTTCGCGTGCGATTATGGACACCGTTATGTTAAATCTGACACACATCGGCAGCAAAAACATAGAATTTAAACTGGAGGTAAATGAAAATTTACCGGTTTCGCTGGTCGGAGACGAACTTCGCATTAAACAGGTGTTAAACAATTTTCTTTCCAACGCGTTCAAGTACACCGATGAAGGAACCGTTACACTATCTGTGGGTAAAGCAGGTGTTGTTTCCGACGACAATGAAATCTCCATAATTTTCACGGTAAGCGATACCGGTCAAGGAATGAGCGCGGAGACAATAGCACGGCTTTTCGAGTCTGAATACACACGTTTTAACATAGAAGCAAACCGCGCAATAGAGGGCACGGGTCTTGGAATGAGCATTTCCCGTCAGCTTATTTCTATGATGAACGGAAAAGTTACCGTAAGAAGCACTGTTGGCGAGGGTTCTACTTTTACAATTAAAATTCCGCAAAAAGTAAAAGGAACCGCCGTTTTAACAAAAGAAGTCGCCGAAAATTTACAAAGCATGAAATCTTTAAGCACGAGCAAAACAACAAACTCAATCGCGGAACCCATGCCATACGGCAGAGTTTTGGCGGTAGATGACATTGAATCGAATCTTTATGTAGTTGAAGGGTATCTCGCGCCGTATCAAGTCAACTTGGAAACCGTTTCAAGCGGCAAGGAAGCAATCGACAAAGTAAAGGCGGGAGCGGTCTACGATGTCATCTTCATGGATCATATGATGCCCGAAATGGACGGTATTGAAGCGACACAAGTTTTGCGCGAAATGGGCTATACACATCCAATCGTAGCACTCACGGCAAACACCGTTAAAGGAGCGATGGAACTTTTTATGGAAAACGGATTTACAGGCTTTATCGCCAAGCCCATAGACATGTTTCAGCTTAACGCCCAAATGGTTCAGCATATCCGCGACAAGCAGACGCCCGAAGTGCTTGAAGCGGCAAAAACATTGTCAGAAAAAAACCAATCGAAATCAATGGGTTCAGACTCTGTTTTAAGTGAAAAAATAGCCCAATCCTTCTTACGCGACGCAAAAAAAGCACTGGACATAATGCAGGAATTCATTACATTGAAAAACCCAACTGTGGAAGAAATAAGACCCTTTGCAATTCAAGCACACGGCATGAAAAGCGCACTTGCAAATATTCAAAAATACATTCTTTCAGAAGCGGCAAAGACTCTCGAAGATGCCGCAAACGACAACGATATTCAAACAATATTTACGCAAACTCCAGATTTTATAAAATCCATGAAATCCCTAATCGCAGAGATGGCTCCTCCCGAACTTTCCGCCAAAGACATACCCGACTCCAACCCCGAACTTTTAGCTGAACAGCTAAAAATTATCGAAGGTGCCTGCGAAATGTACAATAAAAAAGACGCAAACGCCGCACTCAAGACTTTACGCCAAGAAGCATGGTCGCATAAAACAACAGATTTATTCTCTGAAATTCAAGCAAAACTGTTGCACAGCGAATTTGAAGAAGTAGTTGAACTTATAAAAAATTTTAGAACGTCGTTGTAAATTCCGACAAAACTGCGTATACTAATAGCATGGGGATGCAATGGTTTCGACGGGGGTTTTGAAAATAGGGATAGCCATCCGCAGACGGTAACTGCGTATCAAACCAAACCTTTAAAAAAGAAACGACAATAATAATTACGCATTTGCGGCTTAATTAAAGCCGTCGTCGGCTCGGGGAGTCCCGCATACCCGAATCCCGGCGTCGATATGTGGGGAACTTTTCCGCCCGTAGCTTTGAAGCGGTAAAAGATCAAAAAGCTACCGAAGCCTTTCGCGTGTCGGTTCGCGCTAGGAACAGGGAACACGCAGGGTAACGCCCTGCACCAAATAAACCAACTATGATGGTAGAAGTCCTTATCTATGAGCTTTCGGACACGGGTTCGATTCCCGTCATCTCCACTTAACGTCACTCATCCGAACACCTATAATCTTTGTAACCGATAGGGTGTTCGGCATAGTGATGGAACTTGAGAAATAAAAAAAGGCGGTTGGCAATGTATTGTGCCAGTCGCCTTTTTAGTTGATTATTGTGCAAGCCCCAAGTGCTGTTTCAATGATGTCTGTAAGATTTGAGAAAAATTCACCCCGGCGTGTTCCGCTTCCGCGTTCAGCCATGAGGGTATTGAAAGCGTCTTTTTCACAAAGCGGTTGCTTTGCCTCTCCCTTATTGGAGGCATGAACACATCAACCATCAAGGGGATTTCACCTTGTCCAAGTTGCAATTTAGAAATATCGGTCGGGCATGGTATTTCGTCATTATCACGCTCCATGCTCCACAGATGAAGCCCAAGGGCTTCTTTTGCATTCTTAACTGCCTCCTCCGTGGTGGTGGCGCAGGGCAAGCAACCGGGCAAATCGGGAAATTCAATCGTAATGCCGTCTTCTTCGTAAGATAGGGTTGCTGGAAAAGCATAAATTTCTTTCATAATCTCCGTCCTTTCTTTTCGCAAGGGAAGCAGGCGTTAGAACTTAACGGGTGTGTCACGGTCACTTTGCCTTTTTTCGTGGGGTGTTTTAGGTGTATGTGACTGCTCTCTTGCCCTACTTTGTACCAACTGTCTGCGTAGAGTTTTTTCAGCACTTCCCTTGATGAGTAGGTTTTCATGTGCGACCTCCTTACACTCATATTATGATACGTAATATGTTACGTGTCAATACTTTTACACAAATATTTTTCAAAATGTTTATATTTTCATGTTAAAATAAAAGGGAAGCAGCCGTCCACCCTACCACAGATTAGACGACTGCTCCAAAACAGCGAATTGGTTTTAGAGGATGTCTGCAACCATTGTATTCGGACAGCCTCCTTCGCGCAAGGAGGTTATCGTATGACGTTAGAGAATACCAAAAATAGTTTATTTCTATCACTTAATGAGTTATTTGCCATCGCCGCCGTTGATGAACTATCCGGTGACACGAAAGCATATCGGGCAAAATTGGAAACCATTGCTCAAGTTGCCGAACTGCTCGGCATGGAAACGGAAATCACCACTTTGACGCTTAATTTGAAAACAGGAGAATCACAATGATTATGTATCTTTTAGAATTTACGGCGTGTTCCCACTAATGAAATACCATTAATAAGAACGAGATGAAGATTTTTTTATAGACCGGAATACCAACGCAAGCTTGATAAAACCTATGTAAA
>WRBD01000021.1 GCA_009779835.1 Defluviitaleaceae bacterium
ATAAACGCAAAAACCGCACCGGATACAAACATTCCCGAACCAAGCCCGATTACCACCGACAGCAAATTTAAAACGAAATTACTCATTCAATCTGCCCTCGCGTTTTTCTATTAATTCGATCATTGCTTCGGTCACTTCTTTTTCGTATGCTTCTATTTCCACTTCGATGGGCGTGGGGTCATCGGTGATTTTCCTTCCCATAAAATGGTTATAGAAAACCATTATTCCAAGCGCAAGACCAATCGCATACGGAACCGCGATAATCGGCGGATTTTTCTTTTCCGTTCCGAAAAACATTGAGTGATATTTTTCAAAAATTTTAGGAATTTGCCCGTCTGTGTGAAAACTCATAATCGCGGTCGCCGCGCCAATAAACAAAACCAACGAAATAAACGCCACTCGCAGCCACAAAAACAGCGGAACTTCACTCCTTTTACGCGTAGTCGTATGCACCCAAGTATCCATTTCGCCTACATTATTAATTGTTGCGTCCGGGTATTCCTTGCTGATTTTTTTTATAATATCCGTAATAGAAACCAAGTAATTTTTCGCGCCTTTGCCGCCGTCAATATCTCTAAGCTTCATACGAATTATTTTCGTCTCCGATGCCGCCGGTGCAACAACATCCGCAACATCGCCGATTAAAATGTCTTCGCGGTTAAGTAAAGCCGCTTTCTTCTTGGGTTTGATATATATTTCCATTGAAGAATCCTCCGTTTACAAACATCCCGTTATATTCCCGTTCCTGCTCTCGCGTCGCATAAAAAAATAATGCCGCCGCCAATGCAAAGAACAACAATCCTATGATTACCAAAATTTTAATTTTCATGTATCGCATAAAAAAACACCCCTTTTACGGAAAGTATTTCCGAAAAAGGGGTGTTGTAGACAGTTAAATGTTAACGGCTAACCACTTTCGGTGTATTTCCAGGCAAATTTTCGTTCACAATACCTTGTATTTGGAAAATTTGCGGAAAAATGTCGAAATGGGGTAGCTTATTTGTTTTTTTGATTATTTCGGCGAATTCTGATACACTCAACTAAAAGCCATAATTGTTCAATTGGAATTTTTGGAGGTATTTGTGTCGAATACTGATTTAGAAAGGATTCTTCTTGAGTTAAATCAATGCCGGGAGGATGAGCGCAACGGTAGAAATTCTATTGTTACAGCCATTCTTGTTGGTATAACTGCAATTGGAGTATTGGGTGTTTCCTCTATTGAGAGCAGTACAATTTTAAACTTGAGCGTGGAAACTACTATTTGGGTTTTCTTTTCAATAATAGGCGTAGTTGCATCCTATATTTTTAACATTGGTCTTATTTCTGCATTAAGATATCATTATTTGCGTGATTTGGAGAATAGCTTGACTACAAGCAGTCATGAGACGGAAAAAGATTTTTTTTGTTGGACAGAATTGAATTCACCAATTGTAACACTGAAATTAACTAACGTTGTTCGTTCCCCATATTCATTGTTACACTTTTCTAATTTGCTTACTGCTATCATTTGCATTTTACTTATGTGCAATTTTTTATTTCCGGTGATTGATATAGAAATAGGCAAATCTATCATGAAAATGATGATTCCTCTATTGCCCGTTCTTTTTATTTCAAGCTGGTATTTTGGCACAAGCAAATCACAAAATGTTTACGAATACGCAAAAGAACGGGCAATGGAAAAAAGGTATAAAAATGTAAGCAAATTATTTTTAACTACAAATAAAAATTCTTATCAAATAGAAAGTAAATTATCAATTTCTTTTATTAAATACCTAATTTATCCGCGCCCTTCGGATACTATTAAGGTATTTTTTATTTTATATGGTTTTATTATTGGGTCTGTATTATCCCATACAGAAGAACAATCCACCGGACTTATAAGCAAGATTATCCACTTTGTACTTGTATTTTTGGTATTTGAATTTTTTAGTTATCAAGCACGTTATCAATGGAATGACATTCGTGGATACGTTGAGGATGATAATAATAAACAATCAAAAGAACGAAACCGTCTTAATAACGTCTGCAAAGAAATTAAACTTGCTGTTAGTGTTTCTTCCATTGTTATTTTCTGCAAATTAACCTTTGCGATAATATTTACGTTGCCAAACTGGTTTAATTCCGGCGTTCCTTTAAGATGGGGAATCTTATTCATATTTTTGCTTAGTTTCTGTTATGAAATAGTGAGAAGTTGTAAAATGGGGTTGCTCGCTATTTTCTTTGTTGGCTTTGGTTATCCAATGCGCTTGTTTTTTGGATATTGGTTGGCTCGCCCGGATTTATTTACGCACATAGGTATATATGATGAAAATCTAATCCCATTATTACTGCTATTGTTAGCCACACTTACATTTGGCTGGGTATTTGTTACATTAACTTGGGCGTTGGAATGTGCTGCTTGCCGTAATACTACTAAGAAACCTCATATTTTACTCTTGGGGCGTAAACTTAAAGATATAGAGCATACATACCCCCTTAGAGAAAAAGGTTATATCCATACATGGTGGAATTGGGCTTATATTGCAACAGTTTTATCGCTTGCCTTAGCAGCTTTTTGGCTTACGGTACAATCGAATGAGTTCAGTATACATATGACTATTTTATGGGGTTTATTATCATTGTCCTGTGTCTTTTCCTCAAATAAAAATCGTTTCATATCTTTTTCTGCCAGCTGTATAATTTCAATCATATTGTTTTTTAGTTACCCTATAAAATTAAGTTTATATTCATTTATTATTTTAGCAATGATTGCTTACCCTTGTATATATGTACTCTTTCGTAATACAAATTACAAAGAAATGAGTGAAGGTATTTCTCGTACAATATTTGCTATCAAAGCTTCTGTTTTGATAATAGTTAAATTGTATTTAGGGAATTCGACATACAATTTACTCTTTGTAAACAAAAAGAAGTAGGTTTTGTTTAATGCCGTTCAAATATTCAGGCTCCTTTGAGATTCAACTTAAAGCTTTCCTTCATCAATTAACTTTTCTAATTGAGATTTGGATACCAAAATACTGAACCAATATCATGTAAAAAAACGGGACGCTTGCGGGGGGCTTGCGTCCTTTTTATTTCAAGCCGCCCAAGCCGCAACGATCATCAATCCTTTGTCAATAGTTTATCAGTGTTGTACTGCTCCAGAAAAGGAATAATCAGTTTTTCTTCCGCCGCTTTTCTTACCGCAGCGGCTTCCTCAAGTGTGACGAATCTCCCAAGGTTTTTTTCGCCATTAAAACACATCTCCTGCCAATGGATAGTCAGTATAATACAGGATTTTACAATGATTGAGAAAATGTTGCAATATTATGTAGCGCAGGCCGGGATGGTTTCAAGACTTAACCCGCAATTAAATGTTACAATTGGGGAAAAATAGCCATTATCCATACTGCAAGACTGCGATTTTTATGTTTTCGATTCTTTTTTAAGTAAAGCCGAGGTCACGTGCCCCCGGCGGGTGCCGCAACGCGCATTAAAGGTGCATGCATGGGTGGCGAAGCCGGGCTGGTACCGGAGCCCGGTGCGCTATCCCCTTATATGTGCGGTGCGGCGGGTAATGCAGTTGCAACATAATGCAGAGGTTAATGCGGAATCGGTGCGGTCCGTTTCAAGGCGCGAAGCCCCTTCCGGAGATGGCAAAACCCGTTCATGACATAAAACGTCTGTTCGACCATTGCGAACCCATGCTATCACGCAATGTGTATCATGTCAATACTTATTTATTAAGATTGCTATGTATCCCCGCTAACCCCATCAAAAGGACGAAGCAACGGGCATTATATTCTATTAATTTATCAGCAGCGGCGCGTTGGAAGTCTCGACCCCGAGCTTTACTTTTTTCGCAGAGCCGTCGAAACTTGTGCTTCGCGCTTCCACCAGCGAAGGCTCGTTGATTAAATACTGTAAGCCCGTTAGTCCCAGTCGGATTTCACCCATTGCGGCATGGGCTTTTATGTGGTATCCAAGGTTCGGCGCGGTCGGAAGGTTTATATTTAACTTTGCGTTACCTGTTTCCACGCTCCAAATATATTCCGAATAGCGTTCAAATTTTGAAATTATAATTGAAAGCGGGCTGTTGTAATTGGAAAGTTTTAACTTTGCAATGTCCAGCTCATCGGTTTCGAGGGGGGCATTCAGATTTTCGATTGTCGCGCTTTCAGCGGCAATGTTCGAGACGGAAAAACGCCCGTTACTCGATTCCGCGTAAAGATTTCCGGCGGCAAGCCCGGATAACGCGGTGCTTCCGTTTGCGTTGGAAAAACGCATTTCGCTTGCGGAAAGCGAAGACGCATCTAAGTGTCCGTTCATTCCGTCTACTTTTATAACGCCGAATGCCCGCTCCGGCACATATGCGTCAATTGACACCATCCCAAAATCGTCCGGTTCGTATTTTAAGAAATATTTTCCGCCAAGCTTTACAAGCTCAATGTAAGAGTTGGCTTTTTTTGCGCGATACGTAAGGCGCGCCGTAATTTTATCGCCATTGTAGCCTTTTAGCCGGATATCGCCGTTAAATCCGGATATATTTAATTCGTTGTAACCGCTCGTCTCAACCGGAATTTCAATTTGCTTTTCGCACATACCGCCCGAACTTTTCGGCGCGGAAGGCTTTGGCGGCTCGGGGCGGTGAGCTTGCGAAGTATGCGACGGCGCGGGGGAAACAAACGCGTCCGAAACCCGTCCCGCCACACCCGCTATTTGCGACGCGACAACCTCTGCGAATTTTTCCACTTTCGGCGCGGCATCTCGCACAAAGCTCTCGAATTTCTGCCCTATATCGTCAAAGCTTGAATGAGAATCTCCGCTTGGTCTGCCGTTATTTGTGTATCCCTCATATTTTTTCCCGGAAGAAGAATGCCCAACCGGCGGCGGTGGAGGAACCGGGGGCAGTGAGTATCCCGAACCGCCCGAATCAACCGCTTGCAACAACTGCGCCGCTTCCGCAGCGGAAATTTGTCCGTTTTCAATCATTTGAAGTATTCGCAATTTTTCATTCATTTTCAAAAACCTCCTTCAATTAATACATACGCACTCCCCCGTACTTTTTCTTCACGCGAATGTCTTCGCCGAAAAATTTCAACATTTGATAATTGCCTAAAAATCGAGAAACTATCCGCTCGGAATACTGTGAAGCAAGCCCGTTCGGGGATAAATTTGTTGAAATTACAGTGGGTTTACGCATTAGAAGTCTCTGGTTGATTATATCAAAAAGCGCGGAAGATGTAACAATTGTTGAAACTTCCGCGCCAAGGTCGTCAAGAACAAGAAGGTCTGTTTCGTCAACCGTTTCAAGCATTTCATCGGGCGCGGCAAGCGACTCACGGTTAAAGCGTGAATCTTCTATAACCTTACAAAGACGCGGCACGGTAAGATACAGCACGGTATATCCCGCGTCCAGCAAATCTTTGGCTATGCAGTGACTTAAAAAAGTTTTTCCAAGCCCCGTTTCTCCGTATAAAAGAAGATTTTGAAAATCATTTCCGAAACTTTGCACAAAATTAATTGCGTATCTGTAATTTGCTTCGATGTTGGTGCGCGGCGAAAGCCCTTCATTTTCAATAATTTCCGTACTGAAAAGCCGAATATCGAACGTATCAAAATTTTCGTCTCGCAAGACATCGCGCATATTCGACAGCGAATAATATTCTTCAATTAACCGCTGTTTCAAGCAGACGCAGGGTGTAACGGGAAGCCCGGGCGAGTGAGTTATGTAACCGGTATCAGCGCAATTTTTGCAATTGTACGCAGGGTGCAAATAATTTTCACTTATACCCTTTTTTGCAAGCAAAGAAAGACGCTCATTTTTTAAAGCGTCCGATTTTTCCCGTGCTTCCCGCGCACTGTTTTCATCCCCCGAAAGGGCGAGCCGCGCAAGTGAAAGCCCCAATTCACCCAATTTTTTGTCGATTATGTTAAGCCTTGGGGTTTTTTTGTAAATTTCCTCGCGCCGCGCATCTTGCAATTCTTCGGCGCGGGTTCTTGAAGCTTCAAATTCCCGCATCACTTCGCGGTACGCGTTTTTATACTTCAACTATATCACTCGCTTACCTTTAATCTTTGTTCAAGATATGCACGTTCGAGTTTTTCGTATTTGTCAAAATCAATTTCACGCTGGTTGAAATTTATAAAGCGGTTGGGCTTTGGCTTTGCCGCGGAAGGGCGCGGAGTTTTTACTTCCTGTGAGAATTCATCGTCTGCGGCGGCAGCATCTTCCAGCGTTGTAATGCCTTTTTCGTGCCACTTTTTCAAGATGGCTTCGGTGTATTTTTTATCAAATTTATTTATTTTCAAAACGCATCTGTCGCAGGCTTCGGTGATTAGTTCAAGCGGCATATTCCATTCGTGTAGCCATTTATCCATGAATTTGCGCTGAACTTTCGTGGGGTACGAAGAAATTTGACCCATGTGTTGCAAAATTGTTTGGTAATTCCGATTAAATTTTTGTACATATAATAACGCTTTTTCGATATCATTTATTTCATTGTCTGCCCAGTCGATTGCGCATTTTTCAATATATCGAAGACTGCGGTGGTCGTTTTCCGCGCAGTATTCTAAAAGATACTCAATCACATCAATCGGCAGACGAAGCCAGTCGTAGAAACTGAAAACTGTATTCATTATGCTGTGGTTAATCATTCCAAGTGTTCTTTCCGCGCACTTGAAAAGCCGCTTTACATCGGGGCTTTCGTTGCTGTAACATTCAAGTTCGGGCGGGGAATATTTCGGCATTTCAGGACGCGGAAGCGGCTCGGTTTTTTCCTCGGGAACCATTAGCAGCGTTAAGGGCGGAGCAACCAAGTTTCGGGGTGTTACGGGCAAAAAAGTGATTTCCATATCCTGATTATCTGAGGAAATTTTTACAAGATTTACTTTTTCCCAGTGTTGCCACGCCTTAATGACATCGCCCTCGGTAAGCTGAAAACGCTCGCCGATTTCTTGCAGGCTTGCCGAACAGCCGTCTAAAAGACGGCGTAAACTCCATATGTAAATTAGCGGATACACAGGCAAACAATCCGTAAAATAATCATCAATAAAAATGTAGGGAAGCTCCAGTGTCGAACATTTGTATCCTAGCTTCATTTTTATAGCGCACATATTTTCGCCTCGTCTGTTTTATTATTTTCGCCCGCGTATAATAACCTATTTTTGGGTGCTTGAACACTGTTTTTTATCAACAAAATTATAAATTTCTGTGGATAAACCTGTGGATAACTCGCGGTTTTCTTGCACGTGATTTTTACTGGCTTTGTGGAGCAATTATTAAATGTCAATAGTCTAATTGTAATACTTTATTAACAGTTTAGTATTCTAATATGAGAAAAAGCCCGCAATCACTGGGCTTCTTCGCTCACCCCCGATGATTGCAGGCTTATTTGGGGCTTGACAAACGCAACCCCGCTACATATCAGACTCTGTGGATAATGTGGATAACTTTATTTCACCAAGTCGTCGCCAATTTTATAAACATCACCCGCACCCATTGTTATAAGCAAGTCGTCCGGGCGAAGAAGCTGCTTCAAATAGTTTCCCGCTTTGTCAAAATTATCAAGGGAAATTACATCTCCGCCGCTCTTTTTTATTGCTTCGGCAAGGATATCAGAGGAAATTTTCGGGTCGAAAGGCTCTCTTGCGGCATAAATCGGCAGAAGAATTATTTTGTCCGCATAAGAAAATGATTCTGCAAATTCGTGAAATAAATTTTTTGTACGAGTATATGTGTGCGGCTGGAACAGGCAGATTATTTTGCCCGTGCCACGTAATCGCCGCGCCGCCGCCAAACATGATTTTACTTCCGTCGGATGATGCGCGTAGTCGTCGATTATTTTCGCGCCGTTATATATCCCTTTAAACTCGAAGCGACGTTTTGTTCCCTGCGCTCCGCTTAGCGCGTCCGCAGTCACTTTCGGCGGAATTCCCATCGCCGAAGCCGCCGCAAAACATGCAAGCGCGTTTAACATATTATATTCGCCCGGTAGCGGCAAATTCACCCGCGCAAGAAAATTTTTTCCGTCCATCACATCGAAGGACGGTTTTTCCGCGTTATAACTAATGTTCCGTGGCCAAAACCGTGAATTTTCCAATCCAAATGTAATAACCTTACACTCCAAGCCTTCGATAATTTTCTCAAATCCCCGCAATCCCGCTTGAATAACCAACGCACCCGACGGTCGAATATTTCTCGCGAACTTCGCAAATGATTCAATTAAATTTTCAAAGCTTCCGAAAAAATCCAGATGGTCTGCGTCTATGTTCAAAATAATTCCCGTTTGCGGATGCCAATGATGAAAACTATTGCTGTATTCGCAGGCTTCAAGCACAAAGCATGTTGAATTCCCAACGCGATAATTCATGCCGCCGCGATTCATATGTCCACCGATTGAAATTGTAGGGTCAAGCCCTGCCGCAAGCGCGACTTCCGCAACCATCGAAGTGGTTGTGGTTTTCCCGTGCGAACCTGCAACACAAACAGGGTCGTAGCCATGCAAAATTTTTCCGATAAATGCGGCGCGTTCCATCAGGGGAATGCCCAATTCTTTCGCGGCGCGGAATTCGGCATTTTCGGGCTTAACAGCGGCGGTGTAAACCGCCAAATCAATCGAAGATGAAATATTTTCCGCTGCGTTTGGAACGGAAATTTTTATTCCCAGACTTTCAAGCCGTTTCGTAATCTCCGAAGCAACATCGTCGGAACCGCTCACAACGAAACCGTCGCGGTGTAAAATTTCCGCAAGTCCGCTCATGCTAATTCCGCCGATTCCGATAAAATGAACAATTTTCGCGCCGTTTAAACAAACTTTTTCACGCATCTGCAAAACCTCCCATAGTCGCATACATTTTATACTATCTCTTCCGCAAAATTTATCATAAAATCGGCAAGTTTGCATATTGACTATAAAGAATTTTGGTGAAATAATTGGAAGTGAAAATTTCTAAGAACAATTCTAAGAAAAAGTGAGGTGAGCAGCATGCGCAAAAAGGAAATGATTGCCATGTTGTTGGCAGGTGGACAAGGAAGTCGCTTGGGGGTGCTTACCTCTAGCAAAGCAAAACCGGCTGTTCCGTTCGGCGGAAAATACCGAATAATAGATTTTGCCATGTCAAATTGTGTAAACTCGGGCGTTGACACTGTTGGCGTGTTGACGCAGTATCAGCCGTTGCAATTGAATCAACACATCGGGATTGGAACGCCGTGGGATTTGGACAGGCGTAGTGGCGGTGTGATGACTCTTGCGCCGCATATGAAAACACAAAAAGGAGACTGGTACAGCGGCACCGCAGACGCAATTTACCGCAATGTGGATTACATCGAGCAATACAACCCCGAGTATGTGTTAGTTCTTGGCGGCGACCATATTTACAAAATGGATTATTCCAGAATGCTTGCGTTTCACAAGCAGAACAAATGCGATGTAACAATCGCCGCTCTTAGTGTGCCGTGGGAAGAAGCAAACCGCTTCGGAGTAATAAACGTTCATGATGACAATAGAATTTATGAATTTGAAGAAAAACCGCCCGAACCGAAAAGTAATTTTATTAACATGGGAATTTATATTTTCCGCTGGGATTTATTGCGCGACGCATTGGAACGCGACAATAAAATCCATGATGATTCGGACTTCGGAAAGCATGTTTTACCAATGCTTTTGTCGGAAGGCAAGCGAATGTTCGCGTATCCGTTCAGCGGATACTGGAAAGACGTTGGAACAATTGAGTCCTATTGGATGGCGAACATGGATTTAATCCAGACCGTTCCCGAATTTAATTTATACGAAAATTTCGATAAAATTTACACGGATTCCGACCATCAGCCGCCGCTTTACACGGGGCAAAACTCCGAAGTGAAGGCAAGCATAATTTCCGAAGGCAGCGAGGTTTTGGGAAGGGTCTACAATTCTATTTTAGGGCCGGAAGTAATCGTTGAGGACGGCGCAGTCGTTCGCGATTCAATTTTAATGAAAGGCTGTTACATCGGCAGAAACACAACAATCGAGCGTTGTATAGTTGATACGGAATGCACCATCGGAGACGGTGTACACATCGGGTTCGGAGATAATATCCCGAACGAGTCGCGCCCACATATTTACGACACAGGAATTACCGTAATCGGTGAGCAGTCAAACGTTCCCGACAAAGTAAAAATAGGCAAGAACTGCGTAATTTTCGGTAAAACCGAGCCGGAGGATTATCCTGACGGCAAGCTTGAAAGCGGCAAAAGCATAGTGAAAAAAGTGAACGCGAACGGAGTGAGGGCATGAGAGCGGTTGGTATAATTTTAGCCGGTGGAAAAAGCGAACGTTTGAGCGAACTTACGAGAAGCCGTGCTACATCGGCACTTCCCGTGGGAAGTTGTTATCGCGCAATTGATTTTCCGCTTAGCAATATGACAAATTCGGGCATACAAAAAGTTGCTATTATAACGCAGTATAATTCGCGTTCTTTGCATGACCATTTATCCAGCTCGAAGTGGTGGGATTTGGGAAGCAAACAAGGCGGAATGTTTGTTTTTTCGCCTTATCAAAGCGGCGAAAATTCGATGTGGTTTCGAGGCACTGCCGACTGCATATTTCAAAATTTAACATATCTTCGCCGAAGCAATGAGCCATACGTTGTAATTTCTTCCGGTGACTGCGTGTACAAAATGGATTACAACGAAATTATTGCCTATCACGAACGAAAAAACGCCGACATTACAATTGCCTACCGTCAAGTTCCCGACAACGACGACATCAGGCAATACGGCGTAATGGAGCTTGACGCGGCGGAACGCTTGACCGACCTTGAAGAAAAACCGCTTGAGCCGCAATCGGATTTGGCATCAATCGGCGTGTATGTAATTTCGCGCCCGCTTCTTATAGAACTTGTTGAAACAATCGTAAGCGAGGGGCGGCATGACCTTGTGCGCGACCTTCTTTCGCGTTACCGCAAGCGTTTGCGCATTTATGGCTATCGTTACGATGGTTACTGGCGTAATTTAGGCAGTGTGCATTCCTATTTCGATTGCAACATGGATTTTTTGCGCCGAGATATCCGCAACGATTTCATGGTGCAATCGCCATATATTAAAACAAAACCAAAAGACGAACCGCCCGCGAAATTCAATAACATGGCGCATATCACAAACTGCTTGGTGGGAAGCGGTGCAATCCTTAACGGAAGCGCACACCGTGCCGTAATCTTCCGCAGAGTATACACGGGAGAACATTCCCATGTTTCAAACGCTATCCTGATGGAAGGAACTTATATAGGAAACAACTGCGTAGTCGAACACGCAATACTTGACAAGGATGTAATTCTGCACAACGGTTCACGAATTATAGGTACACCGGAATCCCCCGCTGTGGTTACAAAAGGGATGGAAGTTCGGGGTTAGATACGGGGGCCGGTATGCGTAAGGTAAAAGAAATATTCGCAGAGGTTTCCGACAATACTGTGACGGTTGGTGATATGCGCATTCCTTTGCCGCCGGAGACTTTTTCGGGCGAGTTTGATTTTTCCGCTTTGCCGAAAATAAAAACGAATTCTCTTGTGCTTGTAGCGAATATACGCAAAACGGTTATTCGTATTGCAGAGCTTTCAGAGGGATCGGTTCTTTCAACGGAAAAGCAATGGTCATTTGTTGAAGATAATTTTCCGCTTGGCGAAAAAATGAATGAGGACACGCACATTTTTGATGGTTGTGTTTTTAAAAATAACAATGGGCAGTCACGGTTTTTTATGGCCGCACTGCCCGTTTTTATTTCGGATGCGATTGCGAAAATCGGTGTTGCGCTTACGGGAAGCATTCGTCGTGTTGCGCGGTTAGATACAGCGGAGTATATTTTGTTTAGAAAATATGCCGCCGAAATAAGTGAGCCTGCGCTGATTTTTCTTCCGCAGGAAAGCGGCATTCGTATTCTTCACATTGCCGAAAATTTGCCCATCGCCGCGCATTACATAAGTAACAATCCTTTGCACAGGGAAGATGAGTTTTCGCGTTTTTATAGTAGCTTGAAATCCCCGCCGGTAAAAACGGTTTTCACGGGCGATGAAGATGAATTCAAGTGGATTAGCGGTCTGTGTTAATCCGTAACGTAATTACAAACACAGCCCCGTTTTTTGTGCTGTTTTTTGCAACAATATCACCTTGCAAACTCTTGATTATATCTTTGCTTATGGCAAGCCCCAGCCCAAAGTTTCCGTTTTCGCCTTTGTAAAACCGCTCGAATATATGCGGCAAATCTGCGGGGGCAATTCCTTTACCGTCATCTTTTATTTCAATTTCAACGGTATCTTCTTTTACATAGCAGTTGACAATAACTTCGCTTTTCGCGTAACGTATTGCGTTTGACAGTATATTAATAACCGCGCGTTCCAATTTTTCTTCGTCGGTTGCGATTGTTACCGTGTACGGCGCGTTTACGGAAACATTTATGCCGGCTTTTGCGGCTATGGGTCTTATGCGTTCATGGCAGTCGTACAATAGATTATTAATTTCTGCTGACGATATAGTGCAGGGTGTTTCTCTGTCCATTCGGGATACAAAAAGGAGTTCGCTTACCAAGTCCGCCATTTTTTGTCCTTCCGACACAATAATTGAAGCCGCTTCGTCTTTGTTGAAAATATCGCCGATAATGCCTTCCGCGTAGCCTTGTATGGACATCAGCGGGGTGCGAAGTTCATGCGAGGCGTTTTGGAAAAATTGTTTTTGATTATTTTCGTAAGCTTGAAGCATCTTGGACATATTATCCATGCTTTTTGAAAGTTGCACAAATTCTGTGTCGTGAAAAGTTCCCGCTTTTTCGTTGAAATTTCCGCGGCCTATGGTTTCAGCGTATAAGCAAAGGCGGTTTATTGCTTTTTTGAATCTTGCGGACATCAGCGCAGCAATGGTAAGGCTTGCAAGCCCGGATAAAACCAACATAAGAATCAGCCTGTAATTCATGCCGTTCATAAAGGCTATCGCGGAGCTAATGTCTGTATAAAGAAGAATTGATATAGGTTCACTTTCTATAACTTGGTCTACGGCACGCAAATAATGGGTGCTGTTTGCGCTGGTCGCAATCACCATTTCTTCGTTTGCAAAAAGTTCTCTGTTGGTTAAATAAAAGTTTGCTAAAAATTCAACTTTATCGCTTTGGTTATCGGGCATAAACTCCGGCTGCGGCATTATTATTTCGCCCGAATCGGTGTTGAGCATTATTGTGCCGGTGCTTATTATCGAACGTCTCATAGGACGAAAATTATATGCCTGTCCAAGCCTAACCGTAAATTGGCCCATATGAAAGTCTTCGTTGGGTTCAAGTGTTTCAATTGACCAAATGTGGTAATCGGGATGAGGTTCCCTTATTCTGATACGGGGCGCATAAACCAAATCAAATTGTTGTCCGTTTTCGTTTATGGTTCTTGTTGTCATGGAAAGATATATGCGCTGAGATATGTCTTCCGCGTCGCGTATTCCAAGACTAAGCTCTTGCTCCGCTTCCGCCCGGATATATGAATGCACCATAGCGTTAAATAAAATGTACACCACCAAAAAACTTAAAAATATTACCCCCGTGCAGTTTAGAATCAGCTTTTTTGTAAAACTCTTCATACTAGTCCTCCGTTTTCGCGCTTATTCTAAAACCATGCCCCCATACCGTGTCGATAGAAACATTACTGCCTACTTCTAAAAGTTTTTTACGTAGACGCTTTACAGTAGCATCTGTGGCGCGTGTTTCCACCGCGTTATCGTATCCCCAAATTTTGTTTAATAATTCTTCTCTGGAAACTGCTTTGTCACGGTTTTCCAACAAGTAAGAAAGCAAATTAAACTCGGTGTTTGTAAGACCAAGCTCTATTCCTTTGCAATAAGCCATCAGTTTTCCCGAATGAATTGCTATATCTGAAAATGTTAAAGTCTCGTTGCTTGCTTTTGTATCCATTTCTATTCTGCGGAACATAGCTTTTACGCGCATTATTAATTTTACCGGGCTGAACGGTTTGGTGAAATAATCATCACTGCCCAGAGAAATTCCGGAAATATAATCTTCATCTGTGTCTCGCGCAGTGAGCATTATGATTGGCACATTTGAAACCGCCCTAATTTTTGTACATATTATTAAACCGCTGCTGCCCGGCATCATTATGTCAAGTATCATAAGGTCGCAGCTTTGTTGCAAAAATGCTTCGTATAATTGGTCGCCGTTTTCAAATGCTTTTACTTTGTAACCTTCCTTCTCCAAAAATGATTGGATTAGGCGGCGAATGTTTTTTTCGTCCTCGGCTATATAAATCAGTTTACTCATATTACGCGACCTCCTTGTGCAAATTATATCATTTCAAATGCCGGATTTATTACTTGTCGCAATTTTGTTCCAATTTGTTGTTGCTTCTTATGTAGAATAAAAGAAAATCCCGTGATGGGATTTAATTTTAGCAGGCTTAGTGAGCAAAATGCTTTGAGAGAATTTATTTCTTCGAGAGAAATTTTCGTTCCGTACCGCTTAACAGACGCTTGATATTTTCTCTGTGAAGGAACCAAATCAACACGGTGATTACCGTCATTAAAATAATTGCTTCAAATTGGTGTCCGAAAAGTACCATAGCAACAACTGCCATAAACGTGTAAATAAGCGAACCAAGTGAAATATAACGCGTAGGAATAAATCCAATCAAACCTATAACTAAGGCAACCAAACCCACGCGCCAGTCAATTAAAAAAGGAAGCAAAAGAAAACATGAAACGCCCTTGCCCCCGCGAAATTTTAACATAACGGGAAAACAATGCCCTAAAATCGCGCCAAAGGTACCGTACATTCCGGGGAGAGCGGAGCTAATCTGATGTATATGCGAAATGTAAACACATCCTCTGTGTGCGCAGAAAATAAACGCTTCGTTGCGAAAAATAATCATTGGAATTATAAACGCCGCTACACCTTTTAAAATATCCACAGCAAAAACAAAGGCCCCCGCTCTTTTCCCGATTGTGCGCGTTACGTTTGTCATGCCTGCGTTTTTGCTGCCATGCTCACGGATATCAATGCCGTGTAGCTTCCCAATAAAATATGCCGTCTGAATACAGCCAATCGCGTAACCAATCAGCAAAGCAATTAATCTGTACATATTTTACTCCTTTTTGTCACGCACAACAAAATGCACGGGCGTTCCGTCGAAGCCGAATGCTTCCCGAATATTATTCTCAAGATAACGCGTGTATGAAAAGTGCATCAGCTTGCTGTCGTTTACGAAAAGCACAAAGGTCGGCGGTTTTACGGAAGCTTGGGTTGCGTAGTAAATGCGAAGGGCTTTGCCCTTGTCAGTGGGCGGCGAGTGCATTGCGGTTGCGTCAAGAATCACATCGTTAAGCACGCCCGTTTGCACACGAAGGGCATGGTTTTGGTAGACGGTGTAGATTAACTCGAAAAGCTTCCCGATTCGCTGACCCGTCAGTGCGCTGATAAAAAGTTTCGGCGCATATGGCATATATGCGAGTTCGGTTTCAAGTTTTTCGGTAAATTCCTTCATGGTCTTGGTGTTTTTTTCTATTTTGTCCCACTTGTTTACGGCGATAATTGCGGCGCGGCCGCGTTCGTGGGCTATGCCTGCGATTTTTGTGTCCTGCTCGGTTATGCCTTCCTCCGCGTCAATTAGTAAAACGCAAACGTCGCAACGTTCCACTGCGGCAAGCGTGCGGACTATGCTGTATTTTTCGATGTTCTCTTTAATTTTGCTTTTACGCCTCAAGCCTGCGGTGTCTATAAAAAGAAACTCGCGTTCGTTGTGGGTTAAAAAAGTGTCAACAGCATCGCGTGTTGTGCCGGGGATGTCGCTTACGATAAGACGTTCCTCACCCAGAATTTTATTTATTAACGACGATTTCCCCACGTTCGGTTTTCCTACGATTGCCACGCGGATTCTGTCGTCTTCTTCTTCGCTTTCATTGGCAGGCGGGAAAAACGCGGCGATTTCATCCAG
Source organism: Defluviitaleaceae bacterium (assembly GCA_009779835.1). Taxonomy (GTDB): domain Bacteria; phylum Bacillota; class Clostridia; order Lachnospirales; family WQUN01; genus WQVC01. The sequence continues at coordinate 15,937 of WRBD01000021.1, forward strand.
CATATCGCCAAGCCCCAACGCCTGTCCCGCCGATACAGGCACGGGGTCGCCTATTCCAAGCTCGTAGAATTCGTATAATTCGTGGTTGTCTCTTGTAGGAACGTCCACTTTGTTCACAACAAGAACAACTTGTTTTTTTGCGCGGCGAAGCATATCCGCAACCTGCCTGTCCGCGTCAAGAACGCCCGATTTAATGTCTGTAAGAAATAACACAACATCTGCGTTTTCAATTGCCGCTTCCGCTTGGCGGAAAATATGCTTCGTAATAAAATCATCGGTATCGGGGTCAAGCCCGCCCGTGTCAATTAGCGTGAAATTTCGCCCAAGCCATTCCGCGTCGGCGTAAAGCCTGTCTCTTGTAACGCCGGGCTTGTCGTCAACAATTGCCACGCGCTCCCCAACAAGCCTGTTAAAAAGCGTAGACTTGCCAACATTCGGCCTGCCCACGATTGCTACTATCGGTTTTGACATAAAATTTTCCTCTATCTAAATTCGTAATGTTTTCTCACAGGCTTCGTCACTTTCCACACACAGGTTAATCCTTTGGGAAACTCTACATAATCGCCCGCGCCGAACGAAACACTGCCACCGTCGTAAGTTAAAGTCACTTCGCCTTCGGTAAGCCAGCAAATTTCTTCATTGCCATAATGCCAATCAAACTCGGAAACTTCACAGCCCCATGTCGGTTTGTTTTTTAATTTTGCAATGTCATCCTCTGTTGCTTTTCTCACGATGATGTTCATAAAAAATTTCTCCCTTCGTTGTGTTTGATAATTATACTTCAAAAATTCTTGTTTGACAAAATGACATCAATGTCATAAAATGACACTCACGTCACTGACATCGGTGTCAATGACGTGAGTGTCATTCTTTTATAGTGAGGTGATAACAATTTCAAATGTGCATCGAGAGCGGCAAAGCAAAATCAAAATGAAAAAAATTTTAGATGCGGCACGCCGGGTTTTTTGCCGAAAGGGATTTCTTGCGGTTACAATGCAGGACATCATTGACGAATGCGGCATTTCACGCGGCGGAATCTACATTTATTTCGCGTCTGTGGATGAAATTTTTCTTGAAGTAATGAAGCAGCGGAGCAAAGAAAAATTTTCAGAGGTAAACAAGGCGGTGCAAAATTTTCAACCATTCGGGCAGGTTATTTCCGATTATTTTGCGCGGCAAAAAGAACGTCTTTTAAATTTTGAGAATAGTCTGTTTCGCGCATACTGCGAATATATTTTCTCGAAACCAAAGCCAGCGGTTCAAGCTTTTCGCGATATTCAATTTTCGCAATTGCAAAAAACCGTTGAATCAATTTTACTTTTGGGGGTTCTTCAAGGCGTTGTTGCCAACGACGGCAAAGAAAAACTCCAACGGCTTGCGAATCATTTTATTGTAACGATAGACGGCCTAAGCATACTCGCGCTTGCGGAAGCCCTTACAGAAGAACTAATAGACGGGCAATTTGCGATTTTAAATGAGATGATACAAAAAAAGGAGAATGAAAATGCAAACTAGACAGACAACGGGAATTGCAATAATGGTTGCAATCGTAATTGTTTTACAGGTTTTTGCCACAGCCATAAATTTTGTAACACCGGGTACAATTCCGATTGTCCTTGTTCTACCGCCGATAATTATAGGAGCGGCTATGTTTGGCGTAAAAGCAGGCATGATATTGGGATTTTGCTTCGGTTTGGTTGTATTGGGCAGCGGAATTTTCGGGTTTGCGCCAACATCTGCAATGATGTGGAGCGTAAGCCCTGTAATTATGACGGTCGGCACACTTGGAAGGGGTTTAGCAGTAGGTTTTACCGCCGGAATTTTATATAACTTGCTCAAGAAAAAAAGCACATATTTAGGCGTTATATCTGCCGCCATTGCCGTGCCGTTTGTAAATACCGGTATTTTTACAATCGTATTTTTTCTTTTTCTCGAAGTTTTGGCGGAAGAAGGCGCAGGGCGAACAATTCTTCAATATGCTTCCGGCTTCATAATTGCTGTTAACTTTCTAATCGAATTAATTTTCAATATTGTTCTTGCGTCGGCAATTGTACGGATTATAGAAGTTGTCAAAAAAAGGAGACAGTAATGGTCTTAGGAATTGACGTAGGCGGTTCAACCACAAAAATTGTAGGGTTTGAAAAAACCGAATGCATTGGAATGATGCAGGTAGCGGCAGACGACCAAATTACATCTGCGTTCGGCGCGTTCGGAAAATTTTGCGCAGAATATAATATTCGCATGGGCGACATAAAAAAAATTATGGTAACGGGTGTCGGCGCGTCTTATCTTGAAAAAGGTATGTACGATATTCCCACAACCCGCGTTGATGAATTTATTGCAATCGGAATAGGCGGGCTTAAACTTGCCGCGCTTTCGGACGCATTTATCATAAGCGCGGGAACGGGAACAGCGTTGGTGAAGGCAAGCAAAGATAAAATCACACATCTCGGCGGAAGCGGCGTTGGCGGCGGAATGTTGCTTAATCTTTGCGAACGTTTTGCGGGTGTCCATTCCTTCGCAAGCATTACCGAAATTGCAAAAGAAGGCGACCTTTCCGCCATAGACCTTCGCCTGTGCGATATATCGCGCGAAAAAATCGGCAATCTGCCTTCGGACACTACGGTTTCCAATTTCGGCAACCTTCGCGATAACGCAAAACCCGCAGACATTGTGCTGGGTTTTATGAACATGATGTTTGAAAGCATTGGTATGATGGCGGTTTTCGCGACACTCGGCAGCGATGTAAAAGATGTTGTTTTAATCGGCGCACTTTCCGGTACGGAACACGCCGCAATCGTTTTTGAAAACTTGGCGAAAATTCACCCCGTGAAATTTCACATTCCAAAAGAAGCAATTTTTGCAACGGCAGTCGGCGCGGCACTTTCTTGAAAAATCCTTGATTACCAAAGCCTTCCGTGTTACTCTATTATATGTAAGAAAATTTTTTAGGTCGGGGGGTTTTCTCTTTGAAAAGAAAATTATTAGGATTTATTTCTATGGTGCTTGTCTTTGTACTGGCAACAGGCAGTATCACTTTTGTTCCCGCATGGGAGGAAGAGTTTGTTGTTGAGCCAGCATCAACCGGGGTGAATTTCGCGCAACTCTTACAGTATTCACTTTTCTTCTTTGACTCCAATATGTGCGGGCCGGAAGTGAATTCCCGGGCTGTTTTTGCTTGGCGGCATAATTGCCACCTTCAAGACATGACCGCCTCGCCCTACCCGGCAATTTCGGAAATGCCCACCGTTGATGTTTCCGGCGGGTTCCACGATGCGGGCGACCACGTAAAATTCGGATTGCCGCAATCGTATTCTGCGGTGACGCTGGGCTGGGCGGTATATGAATTCAGAGAAGCTTTTGAAGAAAACGGTCTTACTCCTCACGCGCAACGAATTCTTGACCACTTTGCCGAGTATTTCAGACGTAGCACTCATTGGAACACAGGGGGCACCGCTGTTACGCGTTTCTTCTATCAAGTCGGTGACGGTGGCGGCGGTGATGACCACGGCTTTTGGGGGCCTCCTCAATACCAGACAGTAGGCAAAACAGGCGGAAACAGAAGAGCCTATTGGACAGACGCAACCTCCCAAAACCCCGGCACCGACCAAATTGCCTTTGCGGCAGCGGCGTTGGCTATGAACTATTTGAATTTCAAAAACCCGGAAGATTTAAGGCACTCCCTCGCGTTGTACCGTTTTGCCTGGGACGGTCACAGGGGCTTGGCAACACGCGGAACCTCACCGTTCTATACGTCATCACGCTGGGATGATAAGCTCGCCCTTGCCGCCCAGTTACTGTTTATAGCCACAGGCGAACAAACTTTTAGAAATAACGCAACTTCCCTTATCCCCTCCGGTTGGGCTCATCATACCAATTGGCAGTTGGCTTGGGACGGCGTGTGGCAGATAGTGAACGTATTAAGGGAAGATTGGGAAGCGAACAGGTCAAACCTTGCACGGGTCAGAGATAACATAAATTTAGATTTCTTTGAGCCGGCAAGCTGGGGAAATACACGCTATAACTCCGGATTCCAAATGCTTGGGCTTATTCATGATGCCCGTAGGGGACAAAATGTGTATTCGGATTGGGCGGCAAGGCAGATGGACTTTATACTGGGAAACAACCCGCACGGACGTAGCTTTGTAATCGGAATAGGCCCTAACCCCGCTAACAACCCCACGCGCCCCCACCACAGAGCCGCCACCGGTTTTGGAGGTAACACGGAGCCGAACGGTAACGGGTGGGCGCGGTTTGAAGCAAACGAAGTTCATGAACATTTGCTTACCGGCGCATTGGTTGGCGGTCCCATTAACCAGGTATACTCGAATCATATACGCGATTACACTTATACCGAGGTTGCCATTGACTTTAACGCGAGTTTAGCAGGCGCGGCGGCAGGGCTTTGGATGCGGCATAAATCCCATCAGCCCGACCCGCCTTCCGCAATACCGGGTGACTTCCGACCGGAGCTACTGCTTGGCGGCGGCGATTTCGCGAAGCTAAACACGGCAAGAGCCGCGCTGACATGGTCTGCAATTTCCAACGGACCTCAAGATGAAGTAACGATAAACCTAACTTTACCGGCAAACATCGGTGATGTTGCTGTTTCGTGGGTGTCGAACAATCCCGCAATCAGCAACACAGGCGTTGTCACCCGGCAAACGTCCGACGCAACGGGAACGCTTGTGGCGACACTTACCTACGGCGTGGCATCCGCAACTGTAACATTTAATCCGACAGTGCTTTTACTGCAAGACCCCACAGTGATTCGCAATGCGTTGCGCGACAGAATTGCCTATGCAAACGAACGTGCTGATGAAACCGTAGTAAGCGTGAACGGTGCCGACGTACCGTACACTTTGGACTGGGTAACACCGTCAGTCATGAGTAATTTTCACGCCGCAATCGCCAACGCTTACGTTGTTTATAACGAATCCAACGCGACAGCTTTAGAGTTAACCAATGCTTTAAACGATTTAAATACCGCAATATCCGCGTTTAAAAACGATAGAACACACGGGCTGTATGGGTATGTACCCCATTTTGCCGTAACAATAACGGACGGTCATGCCCCTGCCGGACAATCCGGCGAAGGCGAATACCCCGAGGGCGCACGCGTTGAAGTCTCCGCCGGAACCCGCGACGACAGCTACTTCTTTAATGGTTGGAGCGGTGCAGACGCGCAATTGCTTGCAAACTCCAACGCTTCTATAACGTATTTCACCATGCCCGCACGCGAAGTGAATCTTACTGCCACATGGGTGAGAATCGGCGGAGGTGACACATTCCCAATGACACTTAGGGCGGCGGTGAATGACACGCGCCTTACCCACGCAAGATTCGCGAACGGTCATGCGCAAGACGGTTCACCAAGTCCCAACAGACCGACCGAGGCGCTTACAGGAAACCATGAAGCCCTTCACCAAACGGTTACTGAACCGGGGGATTTCACACTTATTCTCACGGTGGGTTCACTTTGGAATATACAAGCGGGTACAGCTTCTTCGCACTGGCCTGAGTTTATCCCTAATTTTGCCACAGGCGGCAGAGTGGTGCATGTAACCGTTGATGCCGACGGATATGTTTCCATTGTGCCCACAAGCGGCGGAACATTTGACGGAGTTTATTATGAAACGGGATTTGGACGGGTATCAACGAGTTCCGGTTCCGATGATGTATATATTTCTTACGGTGAAGGCTATCCTTCCGGACACACGCCCGGCTCGCCGCCATCAGGCGCGGTGGATACCTTCCAAGTAACCATAACCGACTCCAATGCCAGCGTAACAGGCGCGGGCAATTTCCCCGCAGGGCGCACCGTGGCAATTAATGCGGGTAAACCCTCAGGGCTGTTTGTTTTCACAGGCTGGACATCAGACTCCCCCGGTGTAAGCTTTACCAATGCCGCCAACTCGATTACCACCTTTGTTATGCCCGAAAACGACGTAAACGTAAAGGCAAATTGGTCAATGACGTCTCCGGTGTACCGCACTGTAACATTTGAGCTTAACGGCGGAAGGCTTGTAAGCGGTAACCTTGAGCAAACCGTAATTAACGGCAACGGCGCAAACCCTCCTGATGTTGAACGCGACGGTTGGATATTTAATGGTTGGGACGGCGTTTACACAAATGTCATAAGTGACAGAACAATCACGGCGCGATGGAGACCGGATTTAACCGGTGTAACTATCGGCGACTTAACCGGCAACGGTCGAATAACCAGTACCGACGCAACTGTACTGGCAAGATATCTGATTACAAGAGATTTGGGTGGCCCTGAATCAATTGAAATTGACTACCGCGCCGCGGACATAAACTGCGACGGTTATGTAGACATAGCAGACGTAATACACTTGGCAAGATGGCTGGTGGGTCACTTATCCAGCCGTTGCCCGAATACTAACTGCGGAATCTGCGGAACATAAAGAGATTTCATATTATATTACGATGACACTTCCGTGGGCTTGCCAATAAATCTTCTAATGGTTTTATTGTTTTTGTTCCTTAAAAATAATTCTGTTTTTATACGTATACTCCACGGCGGAGTAGATGCTTATTATCGTTGTGATTATGATTAACACGAGCGCAACGGGTTGAAAAAAAAGATATGTGAATGGGAACGGCAGCATAAGGTAAATGATTAAAGTTATCTGTGCTGTCGTTTTTATTTTCGCGCTGGTGCTTGCGGCTAAAACGATTTTTTGTTCAAGGGCAAGCTGACGCAAGCCGGAAACATAGAATTCGCGGCTGATTAGAATGATTGTAGCCCACGCGGGTAAATTGCCTGTTGCTGTGAATGCTATGAACGCGGCGCATACAAGCATTTTATCTGCAAGAGGGTCCATTAATTTTCCAAAATTTGTTACAAGACCCAGTTTACGCGCAAGGTATCCGTCAACTGCGTCTGTAACGGCGGCGATTACAAATAATGCCAACGCAAACCACGCGTTTAAAATTACTCCTACTTCGCCAATTCCACTTAACGGTTGCGAAAGGTACATAATTAAAAACGCGGGTATTAGAATTACCCGCAAAAGGGTTATTTTATTTGGAAGGTTCATGGATTACTCCTGTGCTTGCCCGCGAAGGTCGTAACCGTCGGTAGCGGTTATTTTTACGGGAACAATGTCTCCCGGCGATAATTGATTTTGACAAATAAATTCTACAACGGAGTCTGATTCGTATGCGTCGTATTGAGTGCGGCCTGTGCAAATTTCTTCGGATTGCGTGTCAAGAATTACAGGAAGGATTCTCCCTATATATTCGCGTTGCTTTTTGAAATGAATTTTTTGTTGTAATGCCATTAATTTATTCAGGCGTTCCTGTTTTGTTTCTTCATCTGTTTGGTTTAGCATTTCTGCGGCGGGTGTTCCTTCTTCTTGGGAATACGGAAACACGCCCATTCTGTCGAATTCCATTTCCTTTACAAAATCGCAAAGGCCGCGAAAATCTTCTTCCGTTTCGCCGGGAAAGCCGACAATTAAAGTTGTGCGAATGCTTATGCCGGGAATTCTGTCGCGCAGTACGCGAATTAGCTGTTCAAGTTCGCGCTTGCCGCCCTTGCGTCCCATACGTGAAAGAATCGCATCTTCGCTATGCTGGATTGGCATATCAATATATTTGCAAATTTGCGGGGTTTCCGCCATTACGTCAATTAACGAAGCGGTTATATGCTCGGGGTATGCGTACATTAAACGAATCCAGCTTACGCCGGATTTTTCTGCGATTTTTTGGAGAAGTTCGTGTAATTTTTTCGCTCCGTAAATATCCGTGCCGTAATATGCGGTGTCTTGCGCGACCAAAACAAGCTCTGCCGCGCCCGCTTCAACAAGTAACTTACATTCCTCTACAATTTCTTCCATCGGGCGGCTTTTATACGTGCCGCGAATTTGCGGAATCGTACAATATGAGCAACGATTGTCACAACCTTCCGCAATTTTTACATACGCGATATGCGGAATTTCTGAGTCACGCCTTGCAAGGATTCTTGAGTGAGCCGTATTCCCGCTGTTTCCGACTGGCGCACCTATTAAATTCTCAATTACTTCCGCGATTTTCTCATACTCCCCTACCCCAACAAAAGCGTCCGCTTCGGGGATTTTTTCCTTTATTTCATTTTTGTAGCGTTCTGCCATACAACCCACGATTACGAGTGCGCGGCATTTGCCGATGTTTTTGTATTCGGCAAGTTCAAAAACCATGTCCAAGCTTTCTTGTACGGCGTCACTGATAAAACCGCAAGTATTTATTATTATTGCCGCCGCGTTTTCGGGGTCATTCACAATATCATAACCCGCAATGCGTAACGCACCAACCATTACCTCGCCGTCAACGCGGTTTTTATCGCAGCCGAGGGAGATTAAATAAACCTCAGCCATTTTGCAATTCCCATGCTTTTACGCAGTTTTCCATTAATGTTGCAACGGTCATGGGGCCAACACCGCCCGGTACAGGAGTTATATATGAAGCAATTTTTTCGCAGTTTTCGTAATCAACGTCGCCGCAGATTTTTTTTCCTTCAAGACGATTTACACCAACGTCAATGATTACCGCGTCAGGTTTTACCATGTCCGCCGTGATAAATTTCGGGCGGCCTAACGCGGCTACAAGAATATCCGCGCGGCGGCATTCTTCCGCCAAATTCTTTGTACGGCTGTGGCAAATCGTAACCGTCGCATTTTCCGCAAGAAGCAACAACGAAAGCGGCTTACCCACAATATCACTTCGCCCAACGATTACAGCGTTTTTGCCGGAAATTTCAATGCCTTCGCGTTTCAGTAATTCCACGCAACCAGCCGGAGTACAGGGAAGGAGCCGCCCTTGTCCCGTTGCCGCAAGCCCGACATTGTACGGGTGAAGGCAATCGACATCTTTTCGCGGGTCAAGATGAGAAAGAATTTCGTCTTTATTTAACTGCGGCGGGAATGGTTGCTGAACCAAAACCCCGGTGACACTCGTATCATTATTAAGCGAGTCAATTAATTCTAAAACTTCTTTTTGCGTTGCCTCTTCTGGCAATTTTTTTAATTCAAAACCAAGACCGACTTCGGCGCAGGCTTTTTCTTTCATTCCGATATACACAACAGAAGCGGGGTTATCGCCAACCAAAACCGCAACCAACTTGCAATTTTTCCCCGCCGCCTTCGTTTTCACCTCACTGCGAATCGCCGCCGCGTGTGTCTTTCCGCAAATAATTTTAGCCATATAATTCATTGTACTCCTCTCGTGTGATTGTAACTTTTCTGGGTTTTACGCCGTCTTCCGGGCCTACAATACCGCGTTTTTGAAGGTCGTCCATTAAACGCGAAGCGCGATTGTATCCTATTCTGAATTGCCGCTGAAGCATACTTGTGGAGCCTTTTCCTTTTGAAAGCAGGAACTCAACCGCGTCATGGAAAAATTCGTCAACTTCGCCTTCTATTACAGCTTTGCCCGGCATGGTCACTTTTTGAATTTCCTCAACGGAATGAACAACGGGGGCTTGTGCTTTCAAAAACGCCACAAGATGTTCAACTTCTTTGTCGGAAATAAATCCGCCCTGCACGCGAAGGGGCTTGTTCTGCCCCATCGGCAGAAACAACATATCACCCTTGCCAAGTAATTTTTCCGCGCCATACATATCCAAAACCGTGCGGCTGTCCGTTCCGCTTGAAACGGCAAAGGCAAGCCGCGAAGGTATATTCGCCTTAATCAGCCCGGTTATAACGTCAACCGAAGGCCGCTGAGTTGCCACAACAAGATGAATTCCCGCCGCGCGCGCTTTTTGGGCAAGACGGCAAATGGATTCCTCAACTTCTCCCTTGCAGGTCATCATAAGGTCTGCAAGTTCGTCGATAATTATAACAATCAGCGGTAATTCCGGGTCACCATTTTCTGCCGCAACTTTATTATAGCCCTTCAAATCGCGGCAACCTGATTCCGCAAACATACCGTAACGCGTTTCCATTTCCGCAACAGCCCAACTTAACGCACCCGATGCTTTTTTCGGGTCGGTAACAACGGGGATTAGCAAATGCGGAATGCCGTTGTACACGCTTAACTCAACCACTTTCGGGTCAATCATCAGAAGTTTTACCTCGTCGGGACGCGCCTTATACAAGAGGCTCGCAATTAAAGTATTAATACAAACGCTTTTTCCGCTTCCCGTCGCGCCGGCGATTAATAAATGCGGCATTCTTGCAACATCCGTGATAACGGGGCTACCCGCGATATCTTTTCCCACGGCAAACGCCAACTTTGATGGAAAATTCAAAAACCTTTCATCTTCAAGAATTTCACGAAGAAAAACGCCCTGAGCTTCTTTGTTAGGAATTTCAATGCCAACGGCGGATTTCCCCGGAACAGGAGCTTCGATACGCAAACCCTGTGCCGCAAGTGAAAGTGCCAAGTCATTACTTAAGTTTGTAATTGAACTAACCTTTACTCCCGAGCCGGGCGCAAGGTCGTAACGCGTAACCGTGGGGCCAACACTTACTTCAACCACTTTCGATTCAATCTTAAAACTGCGAAGTGTTTCTTCAAGAATACGTGAATTTTCCAAAACTTGCGTGCGAGACTCCGCGCTGATGGCGGGACGTTCGTTTTTCGCCAAAAGATTCAACGATGGCAACACATAATTCTCGAATGTATGCGTTAGCGTGGGTATACTAGGCGCGTGCTCGTTCTTGCTTTTTGTTCCGCTTGCAATAGCGTATTCATCGTATTGAAGCATATCATCATCGTCGGCAAACAGCGGGTCAAGTTTCTCTGTTTCTTGCGACGCGCCTTCAACCATACCTTTCACTATAGGTCCCGCTCCATAGTCCACGTCGTCCACCGGAACGGGTAAAATAACCGGCTCGTCATCCTCTTCGTAATAGTAATCGTCGTCGTTACTTTCTTGCGGCTCATTGTCTCCGCGAATTATAAATGATTCGGGAAAAGATACATTCGCAGGCCGCTTCACTTCGGGAACATCCGGCATAGATGTACGCGGCGCAAACAGCGGATTCGCAGCTTGCTTGTCTCTGTATTTTATATCACGGTCTTCGCTTACAAGAAGAATTTTCGCGGACGGTTCGGATTCTTCTTGTTCGTCTATTTCGATTAAATTACTTTTCTTCTTTATATTAGTTTCAACCGGTTTTTTCGGGCGGTAGCCTGTGTTAATGGGAATCACATTGCTTTCTTCTTCGTGTTCATATTCGTATTGCTTCGATTCTTCGTAATAATCACGCGCCTTTTCAACACCCTTCCCAACAATTTGAATGAGCGAACGCTTTGTAATCAGAACAAGTAAAATAATAATCGCCGAAATAATCGCAATCGACGCGCCGATGGTGTCAAACATGGTTCTTGCCGGCCCTCCGATAAGCATTCCGAAAACTCCTCCGCCGGAAACCCCTGCTTCGTAAACATCGGCAAAAATATTTGTGTCTTCTGTGCGTGTAAAAATAATAATATGTAACAGGGATAATATAAGCCAAAAAAGGGCAATAATTTTAACAACAGGCACCCTTATATCGCGCACAATAAGCCTGCAAACAGCAATCACCAAAATTCCGATTGGCAAAACAAAAGCACCAACGCCGAAAAATCCAAATAAAAAACCACGAAGAAAAGAACCAACAGGCCCCAATACTCCGACAATTGCAAGTAAAAGCAAAACTCCAACCGCCGCAAGCGAAAGATTAACAACTTCTTTCTGCAATGCGGAAGACTTTTCCGGAACCTTGTTGGACGAACGCGGTGAACTTCTTCGCGGCATAAAAACACACCTTTGTAATTTTTGCCAAGAATTATTATCAGACATGTCGAAGTATAGCATTAACCGCAAAGAATGGCAATAATCAAAGAATGCATTACTACAATATGTACATTATGATAAGTTCATTTTATTGCTTCCGCGATTTGAAATATGCGGGTAGAATGTCGAATACAAACGTACAAAAGCGATTGTTAAAAAAACCATTAAAAGAGGGGATAACCTTGGACAGAGTAGCAACAAGAAAAAGAAAAGACCGCTTGGACAGCAGAATCGGTCAAAACATACGCACCGAGCGGGAAATGCGCAAAATGTCCCGCGAGGAATTAGCGGAAGCATTAGACTTGACCGTTTCGCACATGGGTCTAATCGAAAGGGGTGAACGCGGCGCGACCGCAGTTACACTTGAAAAGCTTGCATATGTATTCGATATAAAAATCGACGCCCTTTTTTCCGAACCGGAAAGAGGAAAAATTAAGCTTAACGAAGGAAACAGTAGCAGTTTAGAAAGCAATCGACGCAAAATTACAAGCATGATAACACGCCTTAACGAAAACGAATCGGAATTCCTTATACACGTAATAAAAGGGCTGATAAACCTTCACCCCACCCGCTCTATTAATGAAAAGGAATAAAAAATGGGCTTCTCTGAAAATTTCAGGGTAGCCCATTTTTTGTGAGTTAAATATTTTTTATAAAACGCTTGACAGCGAACATAGTTGCTTGTACAATACGTGTAAGTAATGGGATATTAACTTCCTCAAAGCTTAACGTGTTTTACAACGGAGCAAAATGTCAGGTACTCTTCACCGCATTTTTATCGCGCGCGGCGGTGCAAGTGATGTTTCGCTCCACAGGGTTCACGGTATGAAGAATTCTTGGCTTATATGCCGCTTGTACAAGCATATTCGTGAACTTACATCAAGTTAATAAGAACTGCCCGTATACAGTGGTTTACGAGTAAAAATCGTAAACCGCTGTATGCAATGACAATTCGGCGTATAACCGAAATACATATTTTATTTAATTTTCAAATCCTCGTCAAAAAGAGCACACTAACCAGCGCAGGTTATAAATGCTAAGCCCTTGCTTTTCCGCCATGTGGACTATATGAGATGTGTTTGCTTGTTGACCGTCCCAATAACAAATTATACGTGAAGAGTTTTTAAGCATAAAGAGGTCGCGAAAGTGGTAGCAATCGCGTGTGAAATCATCTTTTGATGAAGTAATAACTTCCCCGTCGGCGGCATTTCTTACTGCCTTATGTATTCTACCCCATTCACCGGCATATGAATGATTTTTATACGGCAGAACGCAAATTAATTTTATGTCGTTCTGCTCTTGTCGGATTTTAAGTACGGCTTGGGCACAGACTAAATCAAAACCCCTGCTCATACTACATAAAAATGTACTGTATCCAACATGCCGGGAATTTTTTATTGCGGCTTCAATGGAGATAAACAGTTTTGTATATTCTATGTCGGTTTTATCTTCCAATGAAAATGAAAAATTCTCCAAATCTAATCCGCTGAAAAAGGCTGTGTGGTTTTTATCAATGATCAAAATTGCACCTCCGATTGCAAAAAAATAAGCGCGCAGGAGGGAGGGCCATCACCTACACGCTTGCATATGTAATCACAAGCCATACAGACTTTGCCATACCAAAATACACGCCCGAAAACATGGAGGATTTGCATGCTTGAAGAAATCGGAAGGATGGTGTAAAATCGGGAAACCGTGGTGGCGGGTTTATGCCTGTATGCGTAAGTGATGGAGTGACGCCATCTCCTACGTATTTTCTGGGGTGTTTGCGAGACACCTTTCAGAAACACTGCGGCTTTTTGTTTGCTTTTTGATTCCGTTGCCGCAAATCAAGCATATCATAATTATATTAATTTTGCAATACTTTTACATATTTCGCCCGATTGTGACAAAAGCATTGATTTTTTTTATTTGCGTATGTTATTATTTGTTTCTGAATAATTTCTTGGTTTTAATTGCGTTGGTTTTAATGACAAATCACAAAATATGGGAGGATATTCTCATGGACATTAATTTTCATTATTTTGCTGTAAAAAGCATTGCGCATTACGCGGGTTTAAATGATGCAGATGCACAGCAAATTGCGAATTATTCGCAATTTGTTGATGACTATTCTTGGTCGTTTCATCGGAAATGCTTAAACATACCTCAATATATTAAAGAATCGGACGAGCTGGACTTGTACGCGCCATCTTTGTTTGGCAATTTTCTCCCTAACCAAACGGGGTTTACCGATTGGCTGCATTTTGCCTTGCTCGTGGTTGAAAGGAATCAGCGTTTGGTTGTTTCACCTTTTCATCTTGTGCCGCTGAGCAAGGAGGAAGCAGGAAATAAAAATTATAGGGTTGTACCCGCTAAATTTGGAGACGGCTCGTTGATTGACAGTATGTTGAATGATGCAATACAACGTACAGAGCAACACGACATTCGACTGATGCGGGTTGGTATGCTTTTGCACACCTTCGCAGACACTTATGCTCACCAATTGTTTAATGGCTTTAATTCTTGGGTGAACAAGGTCAAAGTAACAAAAGTGGTTAGCAATATCACTAACGCTGATATAACACGCGCGGTTTTGGAAGAAATCCGGAATGTTCACACGGAAATTCTGGATAAAAAGGATATACTACCGCAAATAAACCACAGCATAGCAATAGAGGGAATAGAGGACATAGTTCCGCCAATTGCCCATGCATGGGCGGGTCATACCCCCGACCTTAGCCATGTCAGCTTTGAAATGGAGTACAAAACCAAGGAAGGCGAAAAAGGCTACAGCGAAAAATATGAACGTAATAATACAGAAACCTTTTTGGAATGCAGTCGCCATATACTTAATTATCTTCGTAAATGTATTAATAAACCCATTGTATCCGATAAAGAGTGGGCCGAATATATGCCGCGCTTGCAAAAAGGTTTACTTGTTGAAATGCCGAAAAGGAACAAAGTAAGCACCCTTGCAAAGCACTGGGCAAGCGTTTTTAGTGATATTGGATATTACTACGATAAGTATGATGTCGAGAAACGCTTCTATTCAGTAGCCAAACCGCCGGAAAATCATCTTGAAGGTGTTGCGGCGGCAAAGGCTTATTCCGATGAATTTTATGAATTTAACACAACGGGCAATCGTCTTTTAGTGGGAATGTACGAACCGCGCCCGCGAAATAATTGAAAACCGAAAAGAAAATACAGGTTATTATAATAATGCGACGTTGAGTTTTTAGGCTTAAGCGGAAGGTCATGGCTATAATGCGAACCTTTATTAAAGGTCATTGAATCGCTTTTTTTAGTTATCCCGCAATGCAAATAGTATCTTTATCGCAAAGATAAACGAAAGGGAGTATCTTATCGTGTGCGAAAAAATCATAAAATCTATTTCAATACTGTCGGGAACATCTTTAGGAACTGTAAACAAATAACATGGACATAATTTAGAAGCTTTCATGCTTAACTGCCGCATTTTAACTCGCGAAGTTGTTCAACTTATTGTTTTACAGTTCCTTAGTTATGAAGAAACCTCAGTCCGCTGTTGTAAGTGTTCACAGAGCCAGACGATAAATGCTTTTCCTCCGAAAGGTTCAGCCGATAGCCCCTGACTTCATCAATGCCCATTTCGGTAGCAGTTTTGTCATAATAATCTTGAAACTGCTTTGCGTTCGTGTAATACTCATCCTGTGTGTGCTTGCTCAAACTTCGTAATTTTGCGTCTTGCAACAGCTTGTTCAAAACCTCTTGTTTTGTCATAAAAATCGCTCATTATGTTTTTTTGGGTGCAGTTGCGCCTTTTTTAAAGGGTTTGAAATTAATAATTCTGCGTTTTTGACAATACCGTGTAAGTTATTTTCATTGTAAACATTTGCGAAAGTTTGATACGCAAGAATGCAAAATGAGTTATTTGCATAATCGAAAGTAACAACAAAGATGGGTAAATTAATACGCATAAAATCAATAAAAAACAAAAATTGGCATCATTTGTTCGAGATAATGGGTGATAGGAGATGGTATTAATGTGGCAAATGTGGCTATACCTCATTCCAGTAGCTATTGGATTATTACCTTGGGTGATTGGAGGAGAATTAGAAATAAAACACAGAATTATGGTTACTGTTATTTGTTTAGTGTTTGCGGGTATTGTGTTTGCGTTTCCTCGTTGGATTAAAAATCGCGTACAAAAAAAACACATAATTATGGTTGCTGTTATCTGTTTAGTGTTTGTGGGTATTGTGTTTGTTTTTTCTCGCTATATGGATAGTCGCGTACAAAATGCATATCATACCGGATTTAATGATGGAGTTGAAAGTAATTCTTCTGAATCCGAGTTAAATGACATTGCAGAAGGGATACCTTCTATAATTTACACCGAAAAAGACCTAAGAGACAGGATTGAATCAAACGAAGCTGTAATAGAAATTCCAGCCGATATTCATTTATCTAGGAGCCTACGCATATATAGCGGAAAAAATATTGAATTAACCAGTACAGACACAGAGACTTTTAGTTTAATAGCTATGGGTGATTTTGATGCCGTAGTTGTTGAGTCCGGAGCTACGCTGACAATTAATAATATTATGATTACTCGTATAGGCGGTACGTCCGGACGCGGAATTGATAACGATGGAACTACTATAATGAATGGGGGACAGATATCCGGGCATATGAATATTTTAACTATTGACAATGGATATGGTGGTGGCGTGATTAATAGAACTAATGCAAACTTTACAATGAATAATGGTATAATTTCACACAATGTTGCAGAGTATGGGGGCGGCATATGTAATCATGGCTCACTTACTATTATGGATGGATTGATATACCATAACTCAGGCACTACGGATGGTGGAGGTGTGTATACTAGTCGTAATGCACTATTAACTATGGATGGTGGACTTATTTCAAAAAACACTGTAAGTCATGGTTTTGGCGGAGGTATCTTTATTAGTGGGGGAGCATTTGAGATGGAGGGAGGAAATATTTCCAGCAATATTACAAAAGGCAACCTCATCAGATATGGTTATGGCGGTGGTGTGTATATAAATCCAAATGGAAGTTTTGTTATGAAAAACGGTAGAATTTACAATAATGAAGCCAGATTAGGTGGCGGAGTAAGTAATAACGGTAGCTTTACCATGTATAATGGTAAATTTACAGATAATACTGCACGAGGCGATGAAAACAGTAGCAGTGACTTATACAATCATACTACCGATGTCATCTACGAAAATAAAGGCGGTATAATTCAAAATATTAGAACGCAACAATCAACTGAATAGAGGCATTGGTGTGCAATCAAAAGCGGGTAGGGATTACTATTTGCATTGATTGTGTATGTGAATTGTCATGTGTCACAACAGATGTTGACGACATTATGCTATGTCTTCCCAATGATTTCTTCATCACGGGTGTGCATAATTAGTAAGTCTCTGACACAATAACTATAACTCAAGCAATATGAAATTGTGAAATGAACTGCCCATAGTAAGTACGCGAGGTATGTAAAATGAGCATAGTCAATGCAGACACAAAAAACTTGAATGAACTGGTTTCTTTAGTGGTATTACTATTTCCCGACAGTGGTTATGATGACTTAAAAGATACCTACAAAGAAACCCTTTTAAGCAAAAAGTGGCAAAAACCTTGCACTTTTTGATAGAAACTACGCAGTGCATCTGGAAATATAAGTAAATTCATTTAGTAACATAGTTTTATCCATATAATGGGAAGGTAAAAAGTAATGTTCAATGAAATTTGCGTATATGAAGCAAAAATAGAAAAACAAGATGAAATTGAAACACTTATGAAAGAAGTTGCCGAATTTTATCTAACTCAACCAGGGGTAATTGATGTAAAGTATATTAAACGCACTCACCGCCAAAAAGATTTTAACGCAGTTAAAAACGGTGAAACACCGATTAGATTAACTTGATATGTCGGTAAAATTACTTATTTGCTTTATATGGTTTTAGAAAATGAAGAAGCCCATGCAAGGTTATGTACCGTTGCGTTAGAAAAATTTTATAAGCGTTAGAATCGTTGTTTAACCACGATGCCTAAGATTTATTTGGGTGAAAACGTTGTTTAATAGATACCCATTATAAGTATAATTCGGTGTTTAACTAATTTCAGGGTATTATATAATTTGAGGTTCAAAATGGAGATAAAATCAGTATCTTCGAAGCAATTATCTGAGTATGCCGAAGTCATACGAAACAGTTTTGCTACTGTCGCACAAGATTTCGGTTATACACGCGAAAACTGCCCCGGACATACGAGTTTTATAACGAACGAGCGATTAGGAAGTAAAATTAAAGACGGTTATCATGCATTCGGTTGTTTTATCGACGAAAAAATTATCGGTTTCGCTTCTCTAACCGAAAATCGTAACGGAACATACGAAATGAACGATGTGTCTATTTTACCGAAATACCGCCATCTCAAGTATGGAAAGGCATTGTTGGACTTTTGCAAAGCAAAGGTTACCGAGCTTGGTGGTAACGCTATAACAATCGGTATAATTGAGGAAAACAATATTGTTAAGAATTGGTACGCAAAAAATGGGTTTATACATACAGGCACAAAAAATTATGATGGCTTACAATTTACGGTAGGACACATGAAATACACGATATAAGCAGAACGAGCATCAATCTAAATACCGGTATTATTCATCTATCAACTTTACGCTGACCATTTTGGAGACGCCTTGCTCTTCCATTGTTACACCGTATAAATTATCGGCGGCTTCCATTGTGCCTTTGCGGTGGGTAATTATTATAAATTGCGTTCCCGTCGCGTATTGCTTAAGGAAATTAGCGAAGCGGGTTACGTTTGCGTCATCCAAAGCGGATTCTATTTCATCAAGAACGCAGAAGGGCGACGGCTTCATTCGCAGAATGGAAAAAAGCAAAGTGATTGCGGTAAGTGCGCGTTCGCCTCCGGAAAGTAGCATTAAATTTTGAAGTGACTTGCCCGGCGGTTGTGCGATAATTTCAATGCCGGATTCAAGTACGTTTTCCGTATCCAAAAGGCGGAGTTTTGCGTTACCGCCCTCGAACATCTCTTTGAAAACCTCGGAAAAATGTTCCGCTATTACCGCAAATTTTTCC
The DNA here is from genome assembly GCA_009779835.1 of Defluviitaleaceae bacterium. Lineage (GTDB taxonomy): Bacteria > Bacillota > Clostridia > Lachnospirales > WQUN01 > WQVC01. Next base: position 34,828 of record WRBD01000021.1, read on the forward strand.
GTGAAGCGGTTTTCCATTTCAGTTGTTAAATTGGCGATTAACTCGTCAAGAGCTGATTCCGCGTTTAATATATCGTCGCGCTGGGTTATAAGAAAACCGTGGCGCGTTTTTATTTGCTTAAACTGTTCAATCGCGCCAAGGTTTACGTCTGTCATGCCCGCAAGCTGGGATTTTAGGCGGGAGCCGGTTTTGCGAAGGGTGGTTTCGCTAAGGTCGTCGCGCTTGAATTGCAACGCGTTCTGATATGTTAAACCGTATTCTTCCCAAATTTCGTTGTGTAAGCGATGGCTGGACGCATCAAGGCTTTCTTTTCGCGCTTCAAGGCGGGCGATTTCGCGTTCGAGCAAGTTTGTTGCATCCGATTGAACGCGCTCGTCGGCTTCGGCTTTGGAAATTGCCGCATCCAACGCAGTTTTTTCGGCTTCACTTGCGGTTAGTTCTTTGCGTGATTCTTCCAAACGCGATTGGATTTTTTCAAGCTGTGCGAAAATTTCTTCGCGGCTTTGCGCGGATTTTTTTATCGCGGCTTCGTTCGCGGAAATTTCCGCAAGAATTATTTGTTTTTCCTGCGTAAGCGTCTCTATTTCCCTTTGCAAGCGCGAAATATTTGACTTTGCGTGAGTTATACTGTCTGTTTTGCGGGTTATTTCCACGCGAAGTTCAGTTACCGCGTCGGCTTCCTCTGTAATGTTTTTGCGGTTTTGTTCCGTTTCGCGCTGATAATTTTCCAGTTCTGCGCGGGCTTTTTCCAAGAGTTCTTCCTTCTGCACAAGTTCCGTTTTTGCCGCGCGAACCGCGCCGTTTGCTTCAATGATACGCGACATTATTTTTTCATTTTCTTCATTGTAGTTCAACGCATTTTCATTCAGCTTTTTTATTATTTCGTTCGCATTTTCCAATTTTACGCGAAGATTTTTTTCTTCAATTTGCAACTCACTAACTTTTTCGTTTGTGCGGGTTAATACTTCGCGTGTTGCAGTACGTTTTTCGTTCAGTTTGTGCTCGCGTTCCGTTAGGATTTCCACATCGCGCTGTAATTCGGTAACTTCGATTTTCAATTGCTCCAACTGACGCGCACGCCCTATTATTCCCGCACTTTGACGTGCCACACTTCCGCCCGTGATTGCTCCGCCCGGGCTTAAACGCTCGCCTTCTTTGGTTACGATTTTATACGAATATCTGTATTTTTTGTGAAGCACAAGCGCGTTTTCCAATGTGTCCACGATTACGATATCGCCAAGAAGCTGTGAAATTACAGGCGCGTAAATATCTTCGCAGTCAACAAGTTCTGCGGCAATACCGATAAAACCCGTTTCGCTAAGTAAGCGGTCTGCGTCAATGTTTCTGCCCTTTACTGCGGTCAACGGCAGAAATGTTGCGCGACCTTCCCTCGAGCGTTTCAAAAATTCGATTGCGTGTTTTGCGTCGTCCTCGGTTTCCGTGATGATGTTTTGCGCCGCACCGCCCAGCGCGATTTCAATTGCTGTTTCAAATTCGCGCTCCACGCCAATTAATTCGCCAACCGCACCGCAAATTCCCGGGAAATTTTTCGCCAAAATTGCCTTTACACTGCGATAATATCCTTCGTGATTCGATTCCAAATCGGATAACGCGCGAAAACGCCCGCGTTTTGCCGTTAATTCTTCCGAAGTCATGCGAAGTTCTCTTTGTAATGCGTCGGATTCCGTGCGAAGTTGATTGTACGCGGCGACGTAGGATTCTTGGCTTTTTAGCGCGGAAGAAAGCGCGTTTTCGCACGACTTTAACGCCGATTCACACTGAGAATGCGCGGCGGTTTCTTCTTCCGATTTATCTTCATGGCGTTCAATTTCTGTGTCTAACCGCTCTTTGTCATCTTCAAGTCGGCGGTACAAATTTTCCGCTTCAAGCACTGCCGCGCGGCTGTCCGTTGCGGCGTTCATTGCGTTCATTACGTTTTGATTAAGCGCGTCTGTTTCCGCCGCGCCTTCGCGCATTGCGTTTTCGTGTTGCGCGGAAATTTCCAGTTGCTCCAATAATGCATGATTTAAAATTAATAGCCCGTCTTGCGTTGCGGAAATAATTTTTTCTTCCGTGGAAATTTCTTCTTGCTTGCCCGAAATAACCGTATCGCGTTTTCGCGCTTCATTTTTTAACCGCGCATTATCCGTTTCAAGCTGTTCACTACGGCTTTCGGCAAGTTTTATATCACCTTGCCTTTGTTCAATTGCTGTTGTTGTTTCAAGCAAAGCTTCCGTTGCGCGGCGATACTTCGCGTCTGCCGCAACCGAACGGTTTTTCAATTCTTCCCCCGCCGAACGCGCTTCCGACAAAAGACGCTTTCCGTCGCCGGATTGCGCCATAATGCTTTCGAGGGATTTTTTCGTATGTTCCATGTCGTCATTTATTTTGCAGATATCCGCAAGAAAAATATTTAAGTGAACGCTTTTATATTCGTCTCGAAGTTCGAGAAATTTGCGAGCCTCTTCGGATTGCGCTTCAAGCGGCTCAAGCTGCTCTTCCAATTCCGAAATAATATCGTCTACACGTTCGCGGTTTTGTTTTTCGCGCTCCAGTTTATTCAACGCTTCTGTGCGGCGCGATTTGTACTTGCTTATTCCCGCCGCTTCTTCAAAAACATGCCGCCTGTCTTCGGAGCGCAAGCTTAAAATTTCGTCAATGCGCCCTTGCCCGATAATCGAATACCCGTCTCGCCCAACACCCGTGTCCATAAAAAGCAGAGTAATATCCTTTAAACGGCAGGCTTCGCCGTTAATCAGATATTCGCTTTCGCCCGAACGATAAACACGCCGTGTTACACAAATTTCCTTGAACTCCTGCGGCTGTAACGCGCCGTCGGAATTATCAATGCGCATGGTAATTTCCGCGTATCCCAGCGGCTTGCGGTGTGCCGTTCCCGCGAAAATAATATCTTCCATTTTTCCGCCGCGAAGTTGTTTCGCGCTTTGTTCTCCAAGCACCCAACGGAGTGCGTCCGCTATATTTGATTTTCCGCTTCCGTTGGGCCCCACAACGGCATTAAGCCCCGGCCCGAAATCAAGTGAAATTCTATCGGCAAAAGATTTGAAACCCGCAAGCTCTAATTTTTTCAGATGCATTTAATATTTGTCCTTGTTTTAGATTTTTACACGTGATGCCACCAACATAAAGTGAGGATACCATAATTTCGGCATGGCGGCGATATCCACGGTGAAGCCCGCTTCTTTCAAAAATTTTTCTATTTCGTTCGGATATACATTTTCAAAATTTGTGTTATTTACAACGCGGTCGTGCATTGCGCTGCAAAAGTTGCCGAATTTATGTTTAGAGTCTATATCTTTTATTATTACCACATCAAACATTTCGATAATTTGCGGCAGAATTTCCTGCCAAAATTCAGGTTGTAAGTGATGGATTACATCGCAAATAAAAATTGCGTTACATTTGGTTTTCTCAATATACGCTAACGCTTTAAGAATATCCGCGTGAAGGGAAATATTGGGGTTTTCGTTTTTCGGCAAAAGGTCGGAGTAACTTATATCCGCGGCGAAAACTTTCAGGCCAAGTTCATTGGCGAAATATTCGCTCCAGAAAAGCGTTCCCGCGCCGAAGTCTACTATTTGAGAAATGTTTGTTACGGCAGGTTTAATTGCGGTTTTCATTTCGTCTACGGGCAAAACTATTTTGCGCCCGTGATATTTTAAGAAGTTGTAGAGTTTTTTTCCTTCACACGCCCGAAGTAGTCCAACCAACCCAACCGCCGCTAAAATCGAAAGCTGCGGATACAATAAAATGCGATAACGCGCCTGAACAACGCCTAAAAGAAGTACCATCGTATAACCAATCACGGTTGTAAGCAGAAAAATAAACACGGCTTTGTTTTTTTCAAACAAAGCGAAAACAGTTCCTGCTGCGGCGAAAAACATTATTACAAAAATAAAAACGGTAAAGCCAATCCAAAGCGGCCAAGCTAAAACGCGATAAGTGCTTGCGGAATATTCCGCGTCGTCGCTATGGATTACCCACCCCAAAACGCCCTCGTCCGCGAAAGTGAGCCGCGCTTTTTGGCGCAGAATCGAACGCAAATTGTGACGCGTTTCATTAAACAGTTCACGTGCGTATTGCGACATTTCTTCCATTACAATTATTTGATTATTTTCGTGCTCTTCCATTAAACGGTCGAATTTTTCAAACACGGGGTTAAGCGTATAATTCCCCGCGCCGTCTGTTGACCACGCAAACGCCATATACATTCCCGTTGAACTTACGGTTTCAACATGAAAAACACGGCGGATTTCCGCACTGACAAGCGCGTGGCCCACGCCGTAAACTGCAAGAAAAACAAAAAGAAATGCCACCCATTGTTTGAATTTTTTTCGCCATATTTCTTTTGAAATAATCTGCATAAAAATCTCCACGCAGAAAAACGCGATTAAAAATATCAATCCAATAGGTTTAAAGAAATCCGTAAGTGCGGCAAAAACGGCGGCGGCGCAAAGAAATTTGTAACCGCTTTCTCCCGAATAAAACCGCGAAATAAAATAAAACATGCATAGAAACAAAAAAATAAAAATCGGGTCGGGTGAGGTAATATTCGCCCACACAACAAGATTCGGGTTAAAAATAAAAAAAGCGGTAGCGCAAAACGCTACAGCAAAAGAAAAAAGCCGCTTTACAGTGATATAAAGCAAACCCGCAGATAGTACATATAAAATATAATTCAAGAAAATCATATAACGAACGTGGGCACCAAAGATATCATAAACAAGCCGCGTAACCGCAAAATGCGGGAACCATCCGGGAAAACGCGAATAGTAAAGCTGATACCAGTTAAGCTCCGCCCAGTTTCCCGCTTGCAACGGACCATACTGCGTTAAATATAAATAGACATCGTGCGCCCTGCCGAAGTCTTGCATTTGGGCTGTCTGAAAAATTTGACGAGCAATAATCCGTAAAATCAACCCGATTAAAATTACAGCAACAACATAAAACCATTTTTGAAACTCGGATTTTTCTTCCAATTGCAACGCAAAAACCGCACACAAAACCATAAATAAAAAATATAAACCAAGAAAACCTGACGCAAAAAGCATCGAAGCACCGACGCCTCTAAAAAGGCTAAAACTCGAAAACGCAACCAACCAAATAAAATTTACAACACAAAACAAAAAATACGGCACCGGAACGGATTTCATTAAGCACTTCCTTTTACCCGATTTATTTCTTATCAAATTTAATCCCACTCAGCGCGGCGAACGGGCTGTTTTTCGGGTCGGTTTTTTCTTTTTTCTTTGCGTTATCAAGATAGGCTTGTACTTCGCGATTTGACATAGCATTTTTTTCTTCTTTTTTACGTTTCTCAAAGTTTTCATATTTTTCTTTATGACCGCAAGAGCAGATTACCTGGCGTTTTTCGCCTGTGCCTACGATTTTTACGAATTTACGGCAATTAGGACATTGCGAACGAATTTCTTGCGACAGGCTAACACGTGTGTTACATTCCCTGTCTTGGCAAACCAACATTTCGCCTTTTTTGCCCGTGACTTGTAACATAAAAAGACCACACTCGGTGCATTTTGTTGTGGATAAATTATCGTGTTTGAATGCCTGTGTGCTATTTTTTATTTCGATAATAATTTCGCGCGTGTATGTGCGTATTTCTTTTAGGAATTCGTTTTTGTTCATCTTTCCGGAGGCAATCACCGAGAGTTTTTGTTCCCATGAGCCGGTTAATTCCGGGGATTTCAAGTCTTTCGGAACGATGGTTAATAGCTGGCGCGCCTTTGAAGTTGTAAAAATTTCTTTACCCTTTTTCTCGATTAAAAAATTATCAAAAAGTTTCTCGATGATATCGGCGCGTGTTGCAACCGTGCCAAGTCCACCTGTTTTTGAAAGCGTATCGGCAAGAGCTTTGTCTTTTGAATCCATATATTTCGCGGGGTTTTCCATCGCGGAAAGAAGCGTTGCTTCGTTGAAAGGCGGCGGCGGAGTCGTTTTTCCTTCGGTCAGTTTTATTGACTTTACCGGAATTTTTTCGCCGCGTCTCATTTCGGGCAGGCGTTGCGTGGATTTTTCTTCGGCGGTTTCGTCTTCGTCGTCATCGTCCGCACCGCTGAACACAGCTTGATATCCCTCGGATATAACCCGTCTGCCGCCCGCGCGGAACATTTCGGTATCTATTTTTATTTTTACCACAACCTGCTCATATTCAAACGGCGGCAAAAAAACCGAAAGAAACCGCGTGATTACCAAGTTGTAAATTTTGCGCTCTTTGTCATTGAAATTGCTGAAATTTACATATGATTCTGTTGGAATAATCGCGTGGTGGTCGCTTACTTTTGAATTATCAACGAAATTTTTATTCGGTTTTATGCCCGCACGCAATATTTGCCCCGCGATTTTCTGATACGGCTGAACAGAACATGCCTTCAAACGCTCGGGGAGCGTCGGTACAATATCGTCGGAAATAAAACGCGAATCTGTACGCGGATATGTTAAAACTTTGTGTTCTTCGTAAAGTTTTTGCATGATGGACAATGTTTCTTTCGGTGAGTAACCAAATTTTTTACTTGCATCGCGTTGCAATTCCGTTAAATCGTAGAGTTTCGGCGGCATTTTTCGCTTAATTGTTTTTTCAATTTCCGCGACAACACCGTCTTTTTTATTTTGCAATTGTGATAATAAATTTTCTGCTTTTTGTTTATCGAAACAACGGGTTGAACCGTTTTTGTCAATCCAATTCATTTTAAAACCGCCCATGTCGGCGGAAAGTCCGTAAAACGGTGTGGGTTGAAACTTGCGGATTTCTTCCTCGCGTTTCGCAATTATCGCAACCGTTGGCGTTTGTACACGCCCGCATGAAAGCGACGAATTATATTTCGTTGTAAGACAACGCGTGGCGTTTATTCCAACAAGCCAATCCGCTTCGGCGCGGGCTTTTGCGGAATCGCAAAGTGCCTGATACTGCTTACCGTCCTTCAAATTCGCAAAGCCTTCTCGAATTGCCTTGTCCGTCACCGACGATATCCATAGGCGTTTAATTGGTTTGGTACACTTCGACATTTCGATAATCCAACGCGCAACAAGTTCGCCCTCTCGGCCCGCGTCCGTGGCAACCACAATGCCGCCGACGTCTTTGCGCAAAAGCAAATCCTTTACTATTTTAAATTGCTTCGATGTTTGCGGAATTACAACAAGCTTTAATTTTTCCGGCATAATCGGCAGATGATTTATATCCCAGCTTTTGTACGCTTTGTCATAACCTTCGGGGTCTGCAAGCGTCACAAGATGCCCCAACGCCCACGTAACAATGTACTGCGAACCCTCCATAAACCCGCCGCCGCTGCGGCAACCTAAAACACGCGCGATGTCCTTTCCTACGGACGGTTTTTCCGCGAGAACTAATGTTTTCATTTATAGAACTCCTTCGTTTTTTAAGCGGTCAATAATTAAAACCTCACTGTGTGTAAATAATGATTGTTTGGTCAAACGGATCCCATAAAACCTCTGCGCCGGTTGCTTCGGCAATTGCGCGCACAGGAACAAAGATTCTGCCGTTTACTATTTGCGAGGGAACATCCAGTTCGATGCTGCGATGCGTACCGAACTGAAAAAGATTCATTTCGTTGCTGCCGACTCGGAATTCAATAAACTTTGCTTCCGTGTAGGCAGAAATAAATCCGGGTTCCCAAAGAACTTCAAAACCCATCGCTTCAAAGATTACCCGCATAGGAACCATCGTTCTTCCATCTATTATTTCCGGGGATACATGAAAATCTATGGGAACTCCGTTAAGCGTAACGCGGATTCCCGAATCGGGCAAATAACCGGACGGCAAAATACCTTTTACGTACAAGCGGTCAATAAATTCCTGTGCTTGCACGTTTAGATGTTCTATTAAAGCCTGTCGTCCCATTTCTTTTCGTTCGGCAAGCATTTCGCCGTGCAGAGCTTCGTATTCTTCGTGGTTGAAATTAGCTTCGTATTCTTCGTGGTCGAAATCCTCGCTCATTGGGTCGAAGCCTAATGCTTGCAGAACCTCTAAATCACTAAGCACTCTTTCGTCGGGGTTAAAAAAAACGCCAACGGTAATATGTTTATGTTCTTCCGCGAATTTCCGTGTGACCTCGTTTGCAAGATTACCTCCGCCTTCGGAAAAATCCGGCGTGTTATTTACCACATAACTGATATGGGAAGCACCGACGCGTATTTCCTCGTCAAATAAACTAAGTGTGAATTCATGCCACCCGTCAAGGTCAACGGAATATTCAGGCGGAGTATCGGAAAAATCAAGCCCGGCTGCCTCCAACTTTGAGCGGATATAACCTGTCACTATATGGTCCGAAAAATGCACAACATAAACGCCGTTATCTATCTGCATATTAAGTTCAGCAGATTCTATGTGCTCGATTGCCGCCGCATATCTTCCCTGCGCGGTTGCTTGTATTGCGAGAACATCATCAAATGACCGGGTTAGGACAGGAGGTTCCTCCTCTTCGGCATTTCTGTTGCAACCCGAAAATATGCAAATAATCACAACACAAGCCGTAATCGCCGCTTTTTTCATTAGCATTAATTGACCTTTTTTCATAACATTTCTCCTTATGAAGTTATTTTAACGGTTTGTGTTGCCGCGTCCCATTCTACGATTGCGCCTGTAGCTTCGGCTATTGCACGGAGCGGAACGAGTGTTCTTCCGTTTATTATTTGCGGCGGAACATCCAGTTCAATTGTTCTTTCGTCATCTCCAACATAAATATACATTATATTCCTTCCAATATGAAACACAACACTTTTTTCGCCGCCTTCGGAAAGTATCCAATCATCGCGCCACTCCACTTCCATTCCTAGTGCTTCAAAAATTGTGCGGACAGGGACAAGCGTTCTGCCGTTTATAATTATCGGGGCAACGTCAAATTCAAGCAGCGTTCCGTTTAGTGTAACGCGAATTTGGTTTTCATCGGCGTGCAGACTGTCAATAAAATCTTGCGTTTGCGCGTTAAGATTTTTAATTAAAGCCGTGCGGGCTTCTTCTTTTTCTTCGTCGGTTATTTCATTTATTATTAAACCCCGTCCTTCACCAACAACACGATTTTCCGGATTATAAAACACACCAACAGGGAAGTTCACCTGTTCCGAAAACGCTTTCGCAGCCAGCGTTGCTACACGTGCGGGAGAAGTGGATAATACTTCATTAATATATGAAATTGCAACTTGTTTTTCCGCGTCAAACATATCAAGCCCGACGTTTATAAACCATTCCTGATGTCCAAAAGGTTGAACATCAACCGTTGCCTCAGGCGGAGCGGCATTAAAATTAAACCCGGCGGCTTCAAGTTTTTCAAGAATATAACCCCATGCATCCTGCTCTGTAAAATGTACAACATAAAACGGTAAAGGGGGTGAACCGCCGCCATGCGCTCGCTGACTGATGTTAAGTTCTGCGGCTTCTAATTGCACGAAAACCGCCGGCTGATTTGCGTATGAAACGGTGCTTGTTGCAAAAAACCCCACAATCCCGATAATCCCGGCACAAGCCGCCATCGCCGCTTTTTTCTGCCATCTGCGCGGTAAATTTTTTAACAATGCGGGTTTTTCCCGGGCGTTTTCCAGCGTCGGAAGGTTCGGCGCGTTATAATTTTTTAAAGGAGTTACGTTTAGTTGATTATTTTTTGAATTCTCCATAAGAATTCCCCTTTTATAAAATTCCTTCGGTTTTTAAGCGATCGATAAATTCTTGTACTTGCGCGGTGAGATTATCTATTAACGCTTGCCGCGCTTCGGATTTTCGCTCTGTTATAACAGCGTCCCGCAGTGCTTCATATTCACCGTCGGGAAGATACTCGCGTATGGATTCCAACCATATCCATTCATCTCTGCCACCGTCACCGGATTCTTCCCATAAATGTTCAAACATCTCGAAACGGTCTTGCATACTAAAAACCGTTTCGCCCGGGTTATAAAACACACCAACGGAAAGATTTTCATGTTGTTGCGCAAATTCTTGTGAAATATCATGGGCAAACACATCTTCTCCGGGTGAAAAAGTGTCTTCACCGTCGGGCATATAGGAAATCGCAACGCCTTTTTCCGCATCATATAAACGTAGCCCGAACGCATTGGAAAACCAAGCGTTAGGAATATCAACAGAATAATCGGGCGGTTCTGCGGAAAAATCAAGCCCCGCCTCTTCCAGTTTTGCACGTATAAATCCCAATGCTTCTTGTTCCGTGAAATATACAACATAAAACGGCCCGAATCCTCCGCCGCCAAAATGCGCCCGCGCTTCAAGCGGCGTGGTTTCAAGTTGTTCGCGGGCTGCCGCGTATGCGTTCTGTACGATTTCGTTGTGTTCGGTATAATCTGCTTCGATAATCTGCGGACAGTAAAATTCCTGCTCCGTTTGATACACAACGTATTCCGGCATAAAACCTGCGCCGCCGTGGTGCATTCTGTTATAGCAACCTGTAAACCCCGCAATTCCAATAATCCCGAGACATGCCGCCATCGTCGCTTTTTTCTGCCATCTGCGCGGTAAATTTTTTAACAGTGCGGGGTTTTCCCGGGCGGTTTCCAGCGTTGGAAAATTCGGTGCGTTGTAATTTTTCAAAGGAGTTATTCTCATGATTTCATCTCCTATCCTATATCGGTAGTGTACAAACCACCTTATAAATTTATAGATTATTGCTAAAAAACCTTGATATACTCACGTTTCAAACAAAAAAAATATAGCAACCCCCATTTCGGGGAAAACTTGAAGGTCTAACAAAC
>WRBD01000022.1 GCA_009779835.1 Defluviitaleaceae bacterium
GGTGCGTCCAATTCGTCTGCCGATAATATAATAACCTGCCCTGCGGCTTGCACTACCGTAACAGTGCGTGAAAGACCGGGTACACCTTGGGCAGAAACCGTTACTGTTCCTGTCCGTTGTCCTCCGAAATTTGGTTGTGCCATAATTGCAAATTCACCGATTCCGGTTTGATTCGGAGGGTGAAAAAGACCAACGGACAACCAAGAAGCCGCATTGCCGCTTATATCTACATTCCATCTTCTGTTAGCGTTAGTGAATACATATACCATGCCGCCACTATGGATATTCGGCGGTGCCGCAACAGCCGGCAGCGACAATGTATCCCCCAATAAGTAAAGAACCGTACCGTGACCTTGTATTACCGTAATTTCAGCCGTTGCCCCATTTACGAAATCAACTCTTATCGTTCCTGTTCTTGAAGCATTTCCGAAATTTTCGTCTACATTCATAACGAAGGAATCATTTGTATGAGGAGGGATACGCACTTGTTCGCTTATCGTCAGCCACGGCGTATTGCCTGTCACAGTTGCAGACCACGAAAGACCAAAAGGTAAGAGCATAGACCTGCTACTGGGGATAGCCGAAGGTGTCCATGTGTTTGGGTCTGATTGCGGGGACACAGAAGAAGAATCAACATCAATATTTAACGTATATGGAATGTGTCTTACCTTCCCATATTCTAAGCCAAGAAAATATTCCAACGGCTCACTTGCGGAAACATCAACCCATTCAATGCAATCTTTTGTCAGTTCAATTTCAGAGTCATAACTCCATTCAAGTGGTTGGCTTGCATCAGTAATGCCGAAAGTAATATCCGTATCCCATTCATAAAACTGCCCTGTGAGTACGTCTGCTGAATCATCGTCCCATGCTAAATCAATATTCCAATCAAAATAATATTCAGCAATGGTTTCAAATTCTGCGATAATCATCAGACCGCCATCCGACATAATAAACTCCGGGCTATCGGCAAAGGGCGGGATTACAACGTCTCCCTCGGCAACTTTCCATCTTGGAAATTGATATAAAGTATGGCATGGTGTGCTTATATTAAAACGAACACTGCTTCCGGCAGTAATATCTGAAATTGAAATAATGCCGATTTCTGTTTTATGAACAGTACGTTCGTTATTAATAAACAGTTCCATTTCCGCTTCATACACGGGAATATTAAAACAACTGTTATGAGTGATTATGTTAAGGCTACCCGGTTGAAGTCCGCCGCCGTGCGCGTCAAGAACAGTCTGCGCCTCTACTATTGCGGCAATTAAAGCGTCTCGGGCTTCTTGGGTAGACCAGTATCTGTTTTTCAGTGTGTTCGCTCCCGGGGATACGTCTACAAGTGTATCAGACAAAAGTTCATATGCGTAATTTATACGATTATGAAGCAACGATATTTGTTCGGCTATGTTAAATGTCTCCACGTTGTCGGCACTTGTGTTCAAATTTTCAAATTGCTTTGTATCCTCTGAATACGTAAGATATACGCTGTCATTTTTCCACTGCGTATTATCATTACCGTTACTTTCTCGTGCATATGCCGGGTTTGCGGTAATTGCAAACACTATAAAAAAGCATAACACCAGTGCAACAACTTTTCTCACTTTCAATTTCGTCATGTTAGTCTCCCACCCCATAAAAAATTCTCGACATTTTGAAAAAGGTATATTTTTTTGCCGTCATGATTTTTGGCATATATTGTTGTTTATTGCGGACAGTTTATCATGAAGAAAACGTACATGCAACACTTGCAATGCTTGTAATGCTTTAACTTTTAGTTGACAAAAACCCACAAGAAGATTTTTAATTTCGTCAATTATTTGCGAATTGTGAACAGGCGGCACACCGATGGCTTCCATTGCGGGAAATGTGTCTTCGTATAAGCCCGGAGTGTAGCTGTGCCGGACGTTATAGGAATCTTCTCCCGAATGGGTTTCGGGAAGAAAATCACGCGGTGCAGGGATATTTTCGGCATAACCGTCTCTTATGCCGCGGCGGTATTTTTCGAGATAATTTTGCACGGTCGGGATGTTTTTTTCTTCATTCATTGTGTGTTCTCCCTCCAACTATAAAAATATTGCTATCACGGTAAAAATAATTAAATCGAAGCCTGTAAAGGGATAGAAGCATCTGTTTTTAAACTTTATGCACAAAAAAAAGATTCATATGTTCTTTTCGTGTTTTCAAATACATGCCCGTCTGCGCCGTCATTCTATAAGTTAGCCGAAAAGGGGTTTTCTACAAAAGAAGGTATGCGCGGTGTAGGATTATATGTAATGTCTGAGATTCTTCAAAATAATAATAAACTGACACTTGCTACTAAATGGGAAGACGGCTATTTTATACAGGAATTGCGAATTGCGACAGCACAGGAGGGGGATTATGCTTAGTATATTTATATGCGAAGACCAACCCGAAGAACTGGAATCTACCACTACGTTCATTGAAAATTATATTTCAATGGAAAACCTGGGCATGGAAGTGGTATGCGCTGCTACGTCGCCCCATGAAATATTGGACTACATAAGCGAGAGCAAAGTAGCCGGGTTATATTTTTTAGATGTGGACTTGCAATGTGAAATGGATGGAATACAACTGGCAGAAGCCATACGCAAATATGATCCGAGGGGTTTTATTGTTTTCATTACAGCAGATGCGAAATCCCTTACGCTTACATTTAAGTATAGAGTGGAGGCAATGGATTATATTGTAAAAGGCGATGCTTATATTAAAGAGCGTATTAGCAAATGCATCAATGACGCAAACGCTAAATACATATCAAAATCCACACCGCTTCAAGATACTTTTGTATATAAACTTTCCGGCAATACGAATAAACTTTCAAAAGGAAGTGTTGTATCAGTAGACCGTTCAAAGATTCTCTTTTTAGAGGTAAATCAAGCCAGGCCCCATAGCCTGATTATATATTCCGAAAACAGTAAGCACGAATTTAGAGGTAAGCTATCTCATGCTCAAAAAGAATTGGACGAGCGATTTTTCAGATGCCACAGAGCTTTTATTGTAAATACTACAAAGATAACCGCAATAGATGAGAAAGGTTTAAAATTAAAGTTTGCAAATGGTGATGAAATCGACATAGCGGCTAAATATGTTAAAAAAATTAAGTTGATGTTGGGGAAGTTTAGTGGACAAGTTTAGCTCAAACCGTACCTTGCTAAGAGTTCATAGTAATAACCGCTGGTGCGAAGGTTCGCAAGCCCTTGATTAAACATTCCTATAAGTTCGGGGAATTCGCCCAAGCGAACGGCAAAACCGTAGTATCTTGGGTTTAACGTATCGCCGCGTGTTTCAAGAGGAATGCCTTGGTGGATTGCAAATTCGATAACGGGGCGGTCATCAATTGCAGCGGCGGCATCACCCATTATAACCGCGGCGTGCAATGAGGGTGCGTCTTCATAGTAGACCAGGTCGAAGCCGTATTGTTCCGCAATTTGTTCGCCGAAGCTTGCGCCGATTGTTCCGATTTTAACCGCAACCGTTTCGCCGGTTAAATTCGCAAATTCGTTAATAGGGCTTCCTTCGGGAACAACCAAAATTTGCCCCGTTAAAAAATAACCGTCGGAAAAATCGAGCCACTCCCGTCGTTCTTCCGTGATGGACATTCCGGCAATCATACCGTCTGCTGTTCCCGTTTCAAGATATCCCAAAGCGGCGGCAAAACCTACATGGTGAAGCTCAACTTTAAAGCCTTGGTCTGTGGCTATTGCTTCGAGTATGTCAATGTCGAAGCCGTAAAATTCGCCTGTTTCAACGTTAAGCATATGGAATGGCGGAAAGAAATTTTCCGCATAAATTCTGTACACATGACCATTCCATGTCCAAGCCTGTTCTCCGGAAATATTGTCATCAACCTGAGGGGTTTCTTCTTCGTATTCGATTAGGTCGGGTTCGGGTTCCAGTTGCGGTTCGCCAATAAGGTCGGGTTCGCCTTCGGTACGTTCCTGTACGGAAAGCTGTGCATCGTCATTGTTGCTTGCTGTATCTGCACCGCCACAAGCACCAAAAATAAGTACAAACGAAAGCACACAAATGGCTGTAATAAAAATCTTTTTCATTTTTTATCATCCTTCCAAATTTTTCACATCACTATATAATATTGCATATCTGTGAAAAAATACATCACCAATATTTCCTGTCAAGCCCACGATAAGAAATAGCTTCCGCAACGTGTTCTGCTGTAATTTCTGCGGAATCGTTAAGGTCAGCGATAGTGCGGGAAATTTTCAGAATTTTATGATAAGCGCGCGCGGAGAGAGACATCGTATCGAATACGTTTTTTAGAAGTTCCTGCGCTTCATTGCCAAGCTTACAATATTTTTTTATAAGCACGGCAGACATTTTCGCGTTGAAACGAATGCCTTTGGCTTTTGGGTCTTCGGAGAAGCGTTTTTGTTGACGGGCGCGGGCATTTTCGACGCGCTCTTTTATTGCGGCGGAATTTTCAGCAGGTTTCTTGGATGCTTGCAAATCTGAATACTCAACAGGGGTTGCTTCTACTTGAATGTCTATTCTGTCCAGCAACGGCCCTGAAATTTTTTCAAGATAACGTGCAATTTCGGCTTCCGAACAAGTGCAGCGTTTCGTTCCCAAATAACCGCAAGGGCATGGATTCATCGCCGCAAGCAATAGAAAAACACTCGGATATGTTGAAACGCCGCTTGTTCGGGTTATTGTAATTTGCCCGTCTTCCAGCGGCTGACGAAGTGTTTCCAACGCTTTTTTTTGAAATTCGGGAAGCTCGTCCAAAAAAAGAACTCCGTTATGCGCAAGCGAAATTTCCCCCGGCATGGGAATGCGTCCGCCGCCCGTAAGTGAAATATAAGATGCTGTATGATGCGGCGTTCGAAACGGACGCTGAGACATCAAAATATTTTTTTGATTTAACAAACCCGCAATGCTGTAAATCTTTGTGATTTCCATGCTCTCATCCATAGATAAATCCGGCAGAATCGTTGGTATTCGCCGCGCAAGCATGGTTTTTCCCGCACCGGGTGTGCCAATCATCAACGCGTTGTGATATCCTGCCGCCGCTATTTCCAACGCGCGCTTTACATAAGTTTGCCCGGCTACATCGGAAAAATCGACATCGTATGTATTTCCTTCTCCGCGAAAAAATTCCGCAGGGTTAATGCGAAGCGGTTCAATCGGTGTTCCTGTAAAATGCTGAACAAGCTGTTCAATACTTTCCACGGGATAAACAACCGCATCTTCCACCAATGCCGCTTCAGACGCGTTATCCACGCCAACAAAAAAAGCCGAAGCACCACCCGCTTTGGCTTCAATAACCATCGGTAAAATCCCGTTCACGGGACGCAACGCGCCGTCAAGCGAAAGTTCACCCGCAAAAAACGCGCCTTCCGCCGCGTTCGGTTTGATTAAACCCATGCACATTAAAATTCCCACAGCCATCGGCAAATCAAACGACGGGCCCGACTTTTTTATATCCGCGGGCGCGAGATTTACCGTAATTCTTTTCACCGGAAAACTAAAGCCCGCGTTGCGAATCGCAGCGCGGATTCTTTCACGCGATTCCTTTACCGCAGAGTCCGGCAGTCCTACAATGTCGAAAACAGGCAAACCGCTGGAAATATCAACCTCAACGTCAACATGACGGCTTTCCACTCCCAAAACAGCTCCGCTTGACACTCGCACGAACATTTTAGAAACCACCCCGGTACATAAATTTTCTCGAGTATACTTTTTTTCGCGGGGTTTAGCAATTATTTATGATTATCATTTCTTGCAACCGTTCTAAAAATTTCTGTGAAGCCTTTGAAAAAACCTGATGCTTTTTCCAAATTAAATCTATATTAAACGCCATAGTTTGTTTTCCAATTCTTTTAACTGACGGGAAAGTGTGGGCTGTGATAGGTGTAAGGCCTCGGCCGCTTTAGAAATGCTTTTTTCTTCCGCAACCGCTAAAAAATATTTTAATAAACGTAATTCCATAACCGCACCTTTTTTCTTACTTTCTTATTAAAAACAGCATAATATAATTAGCTATGCCTGTCGAGCATATTATGATATTTTATATAGGTATTTGACATTTATAACACTAATGGTTAAAACATTAATAAAGGAGTTTTGTTTATGAAAAAAATACTTGCTTTATCTTGTTGCTGTGTGGATTATTTTCCTGAAAAAGATGTTATTAATGCAGGCGGTAATGCTTTAAATGTAGCCGCAAGCTGCGTAAAAACCGGAAAAGTGCAAGCGTTTTTGATGGGAAATATAGGCACGGATAAATTTGCGGAAGAAGTAAAGAAAAAAGCCGACGAGCTTAAAATTAACCATGAAAAACTGTATAAAGCTGACGGGGAGACCGCAAATAATAAAATATATCTTACAGAAGGCGGCGACAGATATTTTAAAGAAGACAGTTGGACAAACGGTGTTTTGCGTGATTTTAAAATATCGTCTGATGACAGGGCTTTCATAAAAACTTTCGATGCCGTCGCGACAACGCTGAATGACGGTTTAGTTGCTGAACTGTGTGAAATATCGCATGAATCGAATTTCCTGCTGTCCGTAGATTTTTTGGAGCATATTCCAACAGATGATTGGCTCGGATTTTTTCACGATATTGATATATTTTTTATCAGCGGAAAACAGGAAAATTTGCCGCTTTACAAGAAATGGTCTGCCGATTATCCTGCTTTATTTGTTGCAACTTTAGCCGAAAACGGCAGTATTGCATTTAAAAACGGCGAAGAATTTATTTGCGAAGCAGAAAAAGTTGATAATGTTGTTGATACCACAGGTTGCGGCGATTCGTATCAAGGTGCTTTCATCGTCGATTATTTAATAAACAGTGATGTATTGTCAGCTATGAAAGCAGGGTCAAAAGCGGCTGCCGTCACTTTATCGTTTATAGGCGCGATATAAAGGAGTTCACTATGAAAAAATCAAACGGATTTTTCTTAAATAACGCTATCGGATATTTCCAAAATCATGGCGTGGATGTAATGGCATTTGATGATTTTTACCCCGAAGGGCATCAATCCGGCGTAAGCATTATAATGCACGGCAACCGTGTCGCGTCCAACGGCGATGTTCGCATGGTGTTAAAGGATTCGTGGCCGATGCCCAAGCAAAACGAACGAAAATTAGACGAAGAATTAAATACAATCACAACGGAACTTAGTTTTACTGATTTGAATTATAAAGTTAATGTAAAAGGCGCGGGAGAATCAGTAATTGTTTCGGTTGATTTAGAAAAGCCGCTTCCGCAGGATTTTCCCGGAAAAGTATTTTTCAATTTGGAATTATTCCCGGGTGCGTTACTCGGAAAGCCTTGGATAATGGACAAAAAACAGGGGATTTTTCCTACGCAGGCAAACAGCGTCGGTGAACCCTATGCTACTGGCAAACGCTTTACCACACGCCCCGACGACCCGCATAATCGTCTTACAATTGAATCGGAAAGAAATCTTCATTTAATCGACGGGCGCATGTACGAAAGCAACGGTTGGTTTATCATAAGCAGTGAAATCCCCGCAGGCATTGCAAAAAATGCCCTTGAATGGACTATCACGCCCAACATAGTTGAAGATTGGAAACACGCGCCGGTTATTCAAATATCACAGGTAGGTTATCACCCCAATCAACCGAAGACGGCGATTATTGAATTGGACAAACGCGAAACAAATCGTGAGCTCCCCGTTCTTTTTAAAATTACCGAAACAGGCGCGAGTAAAATTATTTCAGTCGCCGCAGATGAATGGGGGCAATTTCTTCGTTATAACTATTTAAAATTCGATTTCACGGATATAAAAGAAGAAGGTTTATATAAAATTGTTTACGGCAAGTCGGAGTCTTCTGTTTTCCGTGTAGCCGAAGATATTTACGACCACGGCGTATGGCAACCTGTGCTGGAATATTTCCTTCCGGTACAAATGTGTCATATGAGGGTAAACGAAAGAACCCGCGTATGGCATGATTTATGCCACATGGACGACGCGAAAATGGCTCCGATTAATCACATTCATTTTGACGGATACGAACAAGGACCTTCAACTCTGACAAAATATAAACCGGGTGAAAGCGTACCCGGTTTAAATGTCGGCGGTTGGCATGATGCCGGCGATGATGATTTACGCATAGAATCACAAAGCGGGGAATGCTATATCCTTGCTATGGCATATGAAAGCTTCGGCATAAATCACGATGTAACAACCGTTGACCAAGAAAAAAAGGTTACAGAAATACACCGCCCAGACGGTAAAAATGATATTTTACAGCAAATCGAACACGGCGCGTTGTCTGTTGTAGGCGCGTATCGCTCATTGGGACGGTTGTATCGCGGAATTATTACCAATAGCATGAAACAATACGCGCTATTGGGTGACCCCGCCGCCCAAACAGACGGTATTATCGGAAATGACGACGACCGTTGGGTATTTACCGAAGATAATCCCCCGCGCGAATTATCGGCGGCGGCGCATTTAGCCGCTGTTTCCCGTGTGCTTAAAGGTTTTAACGATGCATTGAGTAATCAATCATTGGAAGCGGCGCGTGAATTATTTACCGTTACCGATATAAATAAAGAATATTCCAAGCCGCCGTGGGTTCGGGAAAGCTGTGTTGACTATGCAAAAAGGGCAAGAATTCATGCCGCCGTTGAATTATTTCTAACTACTAATGAAGATGAATATAAAAATTACTTATTATCGGAAACCGAATTTATTGCTAACTCAATTTATAGCGTGGGCTGGTTTGTTGCCCGTGCCGAAAAAGCCATATGCGACGAAAATTTTACAAAGGCTATACGCGACAACCTGCCCGCTTTAAACAAACATTTATTAAAGAAAAGTGCCGAAACTCCTTACGGCATTCCTTACCGCCCTAATATTTGGGGTGCAGGTTGGGAAATTCAACGTATGGGATTTGAATATTATTTTCTGCATACGGCGTATCCTGATATTTTTGGTGCTGAAATGGTTTTCAACGCGTTAAATTTTATTTTGGGATGCCATCCGGGTTCCAATAATATGTCTTTCGCATCAGGAATCGGTGCGAAGTCCGCGTTAATTGCCTATGGATGGAATCGCGCGGACTGGTCTTTCGTACCAGGCGGAGTTATTTCCGGCACGGCTTTAATACGCCCCGATTTTCCCGAACTGCTGGAGTTCCCCTTCCTTTGGCAACAAACAGAGTATGTAATGGGCGGCGGTTCTTCTCATTATATGTTCTTGGTTTTGGCGGCACAGAAAATATTAAAAGGTGAGTGAAAAAAATAATCACTTTAAAAAATGTAAGCAAGGAATATAAAACACTTAACCGCCGCGAAGGATTACGCGGGAGTTTTCTTGATTTATTTTCAAGGAATTACAAAATAATTAACGCTGTGAATGATATTTCTTTTGAAATTAAACCGGGGGAAAAGGTGGGGCTTCTGGGGCCGAACGGCGCGGGTAAATCCACCGCGATAAAAATGATGTCGGGAGTTTTAAAACCAACCGGCGGTGAAATTTTTGTAAACGGTGTAATCCCTTATGAGAACAGAACAAAAAATGCCGAAAACATAGGCGTTGTTTTCGGACAGCGAACACAGCTTTGGTGGGCTTTACCGTTGATTGAATCTTTTAAGTTGCTTAAAGACATTTACATGATAAAAAATGCCGACTACGATAATATGATGGAGCTTTATAAATCCATCATTGACTTGGGGCCTTTATTAAACAAACCCGTGCGTCAAATGTCCTTGGGGCAGAGAACTTTAAGCGATATTTTGGCTTCGTTTTTGCATAATCCAAAAGTCGTTTTTCTTGACGAGCCTACAATCGGGCTTGATGTTTCTGTGAAATCAAAAATAAGAGAATTAATTCTTGAACTCAACAAAAATAAAAACACTACGATTATTCTTACCACGCACGACATCAGCGATATAGATGCGCTGTGCGAACGCGCAATTATCATCGACAAGGGAAACAAGCTCTACGATAACAGCCTTGAAAATTTAAAAAAATTTTTTGGTTCATATAGAACTTTGAAGGTTTTGTTTAAAAAAAACGAAGAATGGGTAGATTACCTTGTTAACGAAGATGAACAAAGCGTTATGCAAAAACTTAACGAAATTGCCGCGCAGAAAAAAATCGTTGATATAAAAATCGAAGAAATTTCAACAGAGGATGTAATTAAAAAAATTTACGACGGTGGTATAAATGATTAAGCGGTATCTCGCGCTTACGCGCATAGGAATAATGCGGGTTATTCAATGGCGTGGAAGTCTCCTTATTACGTTTGCGGGTAATATTGTTTATCTGCTGATTATTTATAATATTTGGCGGGCAATTTACTCGTCTTCGCCAGCCGAAACAGTAAATGGCATGACCTTCACCGATACTATGGTTTATCTCGTGCTTGCGATGACAATTTTTAATGTGCTGAATATTTTTATCGTATGGATAATGGGCGAGGACATAAGAAGCGGGCAAATGGTTCTTGATTTAATAAAGCCAATGTCGTTTCGTTCGTATACGTTTTTTTCTACGCTTGGCGGAAATATAGTTCAGTTTTTTGTGGTTTTTGTGCCTACTTTTATCATTGTAAATATTATTACCGGCGGGGCAATCGCAATAGGGCTGAATATTTTTTTCTTTTTAATCTCATTATTTTTGGCGATGATTATTTTCTTCTTCATAGAATTTGCAGTCGGGACGCTGTGCTTTTATACGGAATCGGTTTGGGGCATTAATATTGTAAAAGAAACTATGGTGCTACTTCTTTCCGGTGCGATGATTCCCATTGCGTTTTTCCCCGCCGGTTTTAGAAACGTCGTGAATTATCTGCCGTTTCAGGCTATTTACAACACGCCCCTGCGAATTTTAACAGAGGAAAAAATGCCGCTTAACAATATACTTCAAATGCTTTTTGTGCAGTTGATATGGGTTGCGGTTTTTTATATCGCCGGCGGTTTATTTTGGAACATTTCAATCAAAAGAATAACCGTGAACGGAGGATAAAAATGCATAAACGAGGACTTCTGTTCTACGTAAAAATATATTTGAAAATAATTAAACAGGATATAAAAAGTAAAATGACTTATCGTGCCGATTTTATTATTTCAAATTTTGGGATGATTATTCAGCAAGCGGCGGGGTTTATCACGTTTTGGCTTATATTTCAAAATTTCCCTTCCGTCGCGGGCTGGAAATATGAAGAAATGCTTTTCTTTTACGGTTTCTCTTTAATCGCACTAACGCCTATGCAATGTTTTTTTGATAATAATTGGTTTTTACAACAAAAAGTTTATTCAGGAGATTTTATAAAATACTGTTTACGTCCGATAAATATTTTTTTCTATTTCATATCAGAAATTTTCGATTTAAAAGGTTTGGGCCTGTTAACGGCGGGAATCGCTATTTTAGCTTACTCATGGGTTCAATTGGAGATTGCGTTTTCATTTTTGATTTTACTAATTTTAATTGTAAATTTATTTGCCGCATCTTTATTTTTAATTGGCATCATGAACATAGCCGCCGCTGTTTGCTTTTGGACGGTAACAGGAGAAATCGCAATGGTTTTTGCACAACAGTTTCAAGGCTACGCGCGCTACCCGATTGCGATTTTTAACAGAGTTTTAAGATTTTTATTTACATTCATTATTCCGATTGCTTTTGTTTCTTATTATCCAAGCCTTGTTTTTTTAAGACCCGATAATATTCCGTTACTTACATGGCTTTCACCTTTAATTGGAGTTTTATTCTTTATGCTAAGTTATTTTATCTGGATGAAAGGAGCGAAAAACTATAACGGAACGGGAAGTTAAAAAAATCTGAGTATAGTGAAAGGAATGTATTACGATGAAAAAAGTTTTATCTCTTGTACTTATGCTATTCCTGTTTGCTGCCTGTACAACAAATACGCCCCCGGAAGAACCGGTAATTTTGAATTACGAAGCAACTTCGGAATCCTCACAAACAGAGTCTGCACCTGCGGGAAATATTGAAACGATAAATTTAAACAATGTGGAATTAAGCGGAAGCATTCATATTAACCAGCTTGGCTATCGTCCGAATGATATGAAAAGAGCCGTTCTTCCGCAAAATGTCAATGCGTTTCGTATCGTTCGTTTTTCCGACGGTGTTGTTGTGTACGAGGGAACGGCTTCCGAACCAATGTATTGCCCTGCGTCGGAGGAAACGGTACGAATAGCGGATTTTTCAACCGTAACCGCGTCGGGTGAATATGTAATCTACACATCCGGAGAACGCTCTTATCCGTTTATTATTGACGAAAATGTTTACACGGATGTAAGAAGGGCATTATTAGATTTCTTCCATTACCAAAAATGCGGTGTCGACCTTGATGCCGGTGTGTGGTCTCACCCTGCCTGTCATATAACGGAGGCTTATATTCTTAATACCGGCGGGGAAGAAACAGGCGAAACAAAAGATGTATCCGGCGGTTGGCACGATGCGGGAGATTACGGGCGTTATATTGTGCCGTCCGCAATGACGGTTGCGCAATTATTATGGGCTTACGAATTATCACCTAATCCGGATGTAGACGTTCCGGAAATTGTATGGTTTAAAATCGAATGGATGCTTAAAATGCAAGACGAAGCAACGGGCGGTGTTTATCACAAAGTAACTTGCAAGAGATTCCCCGCGCTTAACGTTATGCCAGAGCGGGAAACGGGACTACTTGTTTTATCTCCGATTTCCGCAACTTCTACCGCAAACTTTGCCGCAACAATGGCTATGGCTTCCCGTTTTTATCCGGAGCAGAGTGATATGTTATTGGCTGCGGCGGAACGTGCATGGGAATGGTGTATCGCTAATCCAAATGCACCGAGTTTTAGAAACCCAAGAGGTGTCTTGACAGGAGAATACGGTGATAATAACAGTAATGACGAGCGGCTTTGGGCAGCTTGCGAGTTATTTATCGCAACGGGAGAAGAACGATATCATGATTATATTAAAACTGCCGATTTATCTGTGGGGCTTGGTTGGCAGCGAATGGGAACATACGGGTTGGTTGCCTATCTTTTAGGCGAGGGAGATAACGCAGATGATGAGTTATATCAAAACATGAAAGGCCTTCTGCTTTCCGAAGCGAGCATTATATATCAAAAATACCAAGCTGACCCGCATGGAGTTTCGTTAGATACAGATTATTATTGGGGCAGCAATATGTTAGTCAGTAATAACGCCGTAACACTGTTATTCGCAAGCATTTTAGATGATGACGCAAAAGAGGATTACGCAAATGCCGCGTTAGACCACATGCACTATTTATTGGGCAAAAATGCGTTATCTCAAAGTTATGTAACGGGATTCGGCTCTAAAGCGGCACAGAACCCACATCATCGCCCATCAGTTGCAATGGGGCAAGCAGTACCCGGTATGGTTGTGGGAGGCCCAAATAAAGTAACACGCGGCGACCCGACTTTGGACACAAACCGCAGCGGTTTCCCGCCAGCTAAGTGCTATATCGACCATAAAGACAGCTATGCTTCCAATGAAACAGCTATTTACTGGAACTCCCCTATGTACCTTGCGGCGGCTTTACTGGGATTTTAAAAAGCAGGTTCTAAAAGAATTCATGCATAGTTCGCCTTGTGGCTGTTGCCAAAAACATACAAAATGTACAATGTCTTTGAATTTATATACAAGGAGTTGCTTTATGGCAATAAGCCCAAAGCGAGCAAACGATGCCGGAAGAATCAAGATGACTCGGGCTTTTTGGCATATTGATATTTTTGATTTACTTAGCGGTAAAGGAATAAGCGCGGGAAGAAAAGTGTCTTTGCATGATTTGGCTGTGTTTTGCCGTGAAGCAGCATTTCTTTTAGACGCAGGGCTTCCGATTAAGGAAGCTTTGCTTGTTTTGGCAGAACAAACTACGTCTCGTGCGCTTAGCGGGGTTGTTTCGGATGTACATAGTTTGATTATGCAAGGCGAAAGTTTTTCTCACGCATTGCGGGTAACGGGTATTTTTCCCACGTTTATGTGCGGCTATATTGCAATTGGGGAACGCACGGCAAATTTGCCGGGAGTATGTTTGAGTCTTGCAGATTATTTTGAATCACGTGCTGCAACGCAGGAAGAACTTACTTCCGTAATGATTTATCCGATTATAGTTTCTGTTATGATGTTCGGCGTTATTGCGATGGCGGTTACATTTGTTTTACCCGGATATTCTCGTATTTTTGCGGCTTCCGACGTAAGTCTGCCTGCCGCTACTTCTGCTTTACTTTCCTTTTCGGATTTTATCTCCGAAAACGCGTTCACTGTTTTAGGAATTATTTTTGCTTCGTTTTTTGCCTTGACGATTTTTTTCCGAACCAATAAGGGGAAGAATATTTCCGCATTTTTAAAACTTAAAATTCCTTTTTGGCGGCAAAATATTAATTGCAACATAACGCAGGGCTTATCGCTCTTGCTTTCGTCCGGGCTTAGTATTTCCGAAGCGATTCCGATTTGCGGAGAAATAACGGACAACCTTGTCGTAAAAAAAGATTTGGAAAAACTTTCCGCATCGGTTAATTCCGGTGTGGCTTTTTGGGTTGCGTTGCGCGAAATTTCGTATATCAATCCGCATTTAATTTCTCTTTCTCGGGTTGGAGAAAACACAGGCTCTCTTTCACAGACAATCGAAAAATGCAACATCTATCTTGAAGATGCTTACAAGCGCGAAATCCGCCGCTTAAATAAATTTCTTGCGCCGCTTTTAATACTGGTAATTGGGATTATTCTGGCGGCGGTTATGCTGGCGATTATTCTGCCTACGTTTGAACTGGCAACAGCTATATAGGAGGGCTTAGTATGAAACGCACCAAAGGGCTTACATTAATGGAACTTACAATTGTTTTAGCGATTATCGCGATTATTGCCGGCATTTTGATTCCTCTTTTTCTGCTTACTACCGACCGTGCGCGGCTTCGCGGGGATATTCAATCTGCTCGTGTGATTCAAAACGCGATTGAGCTATACATCATTGAAAGAGGCTCAACAACGTTAATGAACGGCGATGATATTAACGCCATCGTGACGCGTCTTGCAGAAACGCGATATATAAATCAGCGGAATACAAGAATTCAAACAAACGGCGCGACATGGGTACGGCATAACCACCCGACTTACGGGCGGCTGGTTATGGTTGACATAGGCGGTTCCGATGTAACGGACGAAATACACCGCGCCTACGCAAGCCTTCCGGAAGATGAGCAAGTGTATGTTCGCAACGGTGACAAAAATCGCTAAAACCAAGTTTTGAATCATCGCCCATTCAACGATAATTTATATTTCTGTCCTTGGCGACTTACATATGTTTATCGTGAACATACTGTTTTTGGTCGAATTTGTATTTTTCGAGTCACATTCGGAAAGTCAAAAGCGTATTTTCAATAATCATTCGCCAGCCACCGGACAGAATAAACACCATAATTTTAAACGGCATAGAAATCATTGCGGGCGGAAGCATCATCATACCCATACTCATTAAAACGCTGGCAACAACCATATCAATGACAATAAACGGCAGATAAATAAGGAAGCCCATAAAAAATCCCATTGTTAGCTCGTTTAAAATATAAGCGGGAATAAGAACGCTTGGGGGAATGTCATTAATGTCATCAATCTCTATGTTCGCCAAATCTATAAACAAAGCCACAGAATCTGCGCCGCCACTATTATCAAGCTGTACGAACATAAAATCCCGAATGGGTTCCCAAGCAGCTTCGATTGCCATTGCGGTATCAATTTCGCCCGCACCCAAAGGAATAATCGCGTTTTCGTTTATTGCGGAAAATTGCGGCGCCATAATAAAAAGAGTTAAAAAAATCGCGATTCCAACAAGCACCTGATTAGGAGGCATTTGCTGGGTAGCCATAGCCTGACGCGCAAACGAAAGCACAATTATAATGCGTAAAAATGCGGTTAAAAGCACAAGAAGCGAAGGCGCAAGCGCGATAATACTTACTAAAAACAGCACCTGTAAAGTGCTGACAACGCTTTCCGGGTTGTCGGTTGCGCCAATTTCTACGGAAACTCCCGGAAAAAATGGTGTATCGGGATTAAGAAGCCCCTGCGCAGAAACCACTTGAACACTAAGACTCAGGAAAAGAAGAGCCAAAAAAACAAAACGGAATTTCTTAAATTTACTCATCTTTCTTGTCCTCATCTCCGGGTTTCGGCTGAATAAAACGGGAAAGAACCTTTCCAAAAGGCGTATTCAAATTAGTTAATTCGGGGGCTTTCTGCTCAATAATCTGCTCCTTGTCTATTTCGGCAAGATAAGTTATGCGTTCTTTTGTTACTCCAACAAGTAAATACTTATCCCCTGCCTTAACAAGCCGAACAACTGCTTGCCCGCCAACATTAATAGATTCAACCACAGATAAATTGCAGGTTTCGCGCACGCCACTGCGTGACGACGCCATTTTTTTTGTAGCGAACCAAGCAAGCCAAGCAACAAAAAGCGTAGCACCAAAAAAACGAAGCATACTAAGAATTAGTCCAAACCTATCTGCATTGGGCGTTCCGGAAAACCCCGCCGCGCCAACGGAAAACATACTAAAAAGCCGGTCTGCCGACAGCGTAGACCAGCTTTCGCTAATGCCGTTTAAAAAAAGCATTAAATTTTCCATAACAAAGTTATCCGATTACTTTCTTAACAGCCTCAATAACCCTGTCCGCTTGGAACGGTTTAACTATAAAGTCTCTGGCACCGGCTTGAATGGACTCGATAACCATAGCCTGCTGACCCATAGCCGAACACATGATAATCAAAGCACCACTGTCTGCGGCCTTGATTCCTTTTGCGGCTTGAATTCCGTCCATCTCGGGCATTGTAATGTCCAAAATACATAAATTAGGTTTCAATTCTTTGTATTTCTCAATAGCCTTTGCACCGTTTTCTGCCTCACCAACAACGGTGTATCCGTTTTTGGTTAAAATATCCTTCAGCATCATGCGCATAAACGCGGCATCATCAACCAGAAGAATTGTTTTGTCAGACATTTTTATTCCACTCCTTAGCTCTATACGCAGTTATTAAATCCTTTTATCCGCGCTAATAATCTCGGTAATACGTATACCAAAGTTTTCATCTATTACAACAACATCGCCTTTGGCAACAAATTTGCCGTTTACGATAATGTCAATAGGCTCTCCTGCAAGTTTATCAAGCTCAATTACGGTTCCTGGCGAGAATTCCAATATCTCGGAAATCTTTTTATAAGTGCGCCCAAGTTCCACACTTATATCCAGCGGAACATCCATTATGATGCCCATGTTCTCTTTTTGCTGATAAACCTCATTCACATCAAAAGGTACAAACTGCGCTGCCTGGACATTCTGAGGAAGCGGCGGGGGCTGCACATATTGCGGTGCGGGTTGCGCATATTGCGGTGCGGGTTGCGCGTACATCTGTTGCGGAGCGGCGGCAACGGGGGGTGGAGGAGGAGGGACAGCCGCAACAGGTGGCGGCGGCGGAGCCGCCGGTACCGGTGAGGGGCCCATTATGTCATCCATCGTGATTACATCTTCATTGGAGTCTCCCATCATATGCCCCTTCAATGTAGATACCAATTGTTTGGCAAAATCCATCGGATATATTTGCATTATTTCACTGTCGATTAAATCTCCAATCTCCATGCGGAAAGCGACACTGCATATCATTTCCTCAGGCTCAAACCCGCTTGCCGCAAGAGCATCAGATGAAAACTCCAGCATAAAAGGCTGCGGTGTTTCGATATCAATTTTAGCATGTATCATTGATGACAGCGAAGTTGAAGCAGACCCAACCATTTGATTCATTGCTTCACCGATAGCACTCATATCCAAATCGTTTAGTTCGATATCATTCCCAACGTCGCCTTCGCCGCCCATCATCAAATCTGCAATAATTTTAACATCACGGTCTTTTAAAATCAATATGTTTGAACCGCGAAGCCCCGTTGTATATCCTACGCGGATACCAACCGCAGGTCTGTCGTAACCTCCTGATAATTCATTCCAAGTCATTACACGCACACGTGGTGTTGTTATAAGCACCTTTTGTGACAGCAATGTGAAAAGTGTTGTTGCGGCGGTACCCATATTTATATTTCCAACTTCTCCAAGCACGTCTTGGTCTTCGGCTGAAAGCGCGTTTGCGGTTTCATCACCGAAATCCTCCAACACATTACCCAACAAGGCATCAAGTTCGGCTTGAGACAGCATCTCACCCATTATTTGGTTCCTCCCTCTCAATCAAATCCGTTATTTGAACCGCAAACTTGCCTCGGCTTGTACCCGGCTTTGCATGGAATTTGTGCATATTTCCTACCAAAACATCTACATCGGAGTTTACATATGAATCGAGCGGGATAATATCCCCGACCCGCATATTAACAAAGTCGCTTACCATAATTTTAGACTTGCCAACCTGTACGGATACAGGCACTTTAACGCGCTCAAGTTCAACTTCAAGACGCTCGCGGTAAATTTCTTTATTTTCTTCTTCTTTCTGACCGTACCAAAAACGCGTATACAATCTATCAACAACAGGCTCAATAACCCTATGCGGCAAACAGAAAGAAATATTTCCTTCCGAGCTTCCGATTTTAAGAGTAAGAACCACAAGCGCGACCTTATCGGTAGGCGCGATAATTTGTGCAAATTGCGTGTTTGTTTCTATTTTTTCAAGGCGTGGGCGAAGTGGGATAATACCCTCCCATGGCTCGGGCAGAAAACTCAGAATTTGCAACATTACGCGTTCCAGCAGAATTTTTTCAATCTCAGAAAAATCCCGCATTTTGTTGATTCCGAAACCGGGACCGCCCAAAATACGGTCAATAATCGCATACCCGACATTGCTTGACATATCCGCAATAACCGTTCCTTTTAGCGGCGCAAGTTCAATCATGGAAAGTATAACCGGGTTCGCCAAGGCAACATTAAAGTCGCGGTACATAATTTCTTCGGAACTTGAAACCTCCAAGTGCGTCGAAGTCCGCAGATATCCCGTTAAGAACGACGAGGTGCTTCTTGCGAAATTATCAAAAATATTCTCAAGTGTACGCAATTGCTCTCTATTGAATTTTGATGGGTTTGCGAAATCATACGGGCGCTCTTCTTTGACCTTCACCATAGGTGGCGGGGCATCCACAACTCCATCGCCGCCGCCGGTCAGCATCTGATTCAGCAGAGCATCAATTTCGGATTGTGATAGTATATCACCCAATTATTTCACCTGCCTCTCGATGTAACGAACCATTCGGGAAAGCTTACCGTTACAATTAAATTAGACTGGAATTCTTCCTGTAAACGATTTTTTACAATTTCCGCCGTTTCCAGTCTACCCTCTAATGTTATCATTTCATCATATGTTCTGGTAACAAAAACATTAAGAACCTCTGCACGGGCAATGGCTATATTTCTGTTGAAAACCCCGTAAAATTCATCAAGCTCGCGTGTGTCAACTCCGGATGAGGCGTTCAAACCAACTTCTACCTCAACAATTATACTGTCGTCAGCCCTGTTGTTTTGATTGGGTGCCAAATTTGCCGTCATGCTTCCCAAAGAGACTGTACGCAAATCCGCCGGTCTGATATTCATCCACGTATCTTCGGGTTCAATTTCAGCAAAGTTTCTAGTATCCGCCGAGACGCTTACCAAATATAGTCCTACCCCAATAACCGTTCCGATTAACAATACCAAGAGGGCGATTATTATAATCATCATCATCTTGCTCTTGTCCATACAGTCCTCCTACATTTTATTTTATATAAGTAAGTAATTTTCTATACCGTGCCGGGAATTACGAACCAGCCGCCAACTGCTCCGCCCGTTGTTGCCTCTTGCGTGAAAACTTTTATTTCGACTCTACGGTTTTGAGCACGCCCTTCGGCGGTAGAATTATCGCCCACCGGGAAATATTCCCCTCTGCCTAACCCGGCAATCATACGTACATCAATACCATGTGCGCTTACAAGATGCTCAACAACGGATGACGCACGCACAGCGGAAAGAGTCCAGTTACTTGGAAACGTCGCGTTGTTTATCGGCTGATTGTCCGTGTGACCTTCAACAACCACACCATGACCTTTTTGTGTGAAGTCTAACAGTATCGGCCCCAAAGTATTTAACGTAGTAATCGCATAAGATGTGAGTCTTGCCTGGCCTGAGGGAAAAAACACATCTCTGCCCTCTATTTCGTTGTTGATGCTTATTTGAATATAGTTTTCTTTCTGCTCAAAAGTGAACCCGCCCGATCCATCAAAACCCGGTTGAATATCCGCCATATATGTCGCGAAAGTATTCATCATATCACCGACGGTATCGCCCGCCGGGTCAAGACCGCCGGGGCTGTCGGGGTCACCGTCTATTCCTTCCTCTAAAGGAGGAAGCGGGTCGGGCATAATATCCGGCCCTCTATCCATAAGCGTATCGCCGAAACCCGAAATCGGACCCGGGTCATCAACAATACGGTTTCGGTTAAAGCTATCCATAAACCGGTCAAATAATTCTTGGTCTATTTGCGACATGGCAAACAACAGTATGAAGAAAACCATCATAACTGTGAACATATCGGCATAACTTGCCATCCAGCCGGGCAAAGTCATTTTTACGCCCTGCTGATCTTTATTCTTTTTCTTCATTATTCAGCCGCCCCCCCGGGTGCACCGCCTCCACTGCCTGCGCCTACACCTCCGCGCAACGCGGGTGCAAGGAATGATTTAAGTTTTTCTTCTATTATACGAGGGTTTTCTCCAGCTTGAATAGAAAGCATTCCCTCAACCATAACTGTTCTGTAAAGTATTTCTTCTTTGCTTATGTCTTTAAGTTTTGATGCAATCGGGTTGCACAGGTAGTTTGCCACGATACAACCATAAAATGTAGTAACAAGTGCGAGTGCCATCATCGGCCCCAAGTTGTCGGGATCGTTGAGGTCGCGAAGCATAAGTATAAGCCCAACCATCGTACCCATCATGCCCCACGAGGGAGCGTAGTTCGCGAGATTCTCGTAAAAAGCAGCAACAGAACCATGACGTTCGTCTGTATATCCAAGTTCAGTTTCCATTATTCCTTTAACAAGCTCCGGATCTGTGCCGTCTACGATGAGCATGACACCTTTTTTTAAAAATTGGTCGCCCATGTTTGCAGCGGATTCTTCCAACGCGAGAACGCCTTCTTTACGTGCGGTATTTGCAAGCTGAACGATTGTGTCAATCGCGGCGGCGGGGTCAAGAACCGGCGGTTTAAATGTAACACCGGCAGCCTTAAACGCACCGACAAAGTTTTTCATTTTTACACCAATCATCCCCGAACACAAGGTTCCGCCTATAACTATCATTGCAGAAGGCGCGTCGAGGAAGTCCCCTATCCCACCATCGCCGCCCCACGAAAGAATAAGTATAGATGCTACTATGAATACTAAACCTAAAACTAATCCAACCAGTGTTCCAAGTTCCACTTTTATATCCCCTCCCGGGCTTATTCAGCGTTAATTTGCTACTTTGTTTATTCGCCCTTTGTAAGCAACTACTTTTTCTAAAACCTCGTCCACGGTTTCACGTACTAATATTTTTTTTCCTGTGGTAGTGGTGAGAGTAGTATCGGGTGTTGATTCTATCAGCTCGATTAAATCGCAGTTTACAATTATATCCCTATCGTTAAATTTTGTTACGCTAATCATATCCCAACAACTCCTTCTTTTTGTATCCGTTGCATAGCATATCACAGGAAAATGTCAGATACAACGTTTTTCTAAGAATTATTCTTAGCAAAAAATGTGCGCGGGCCGACATGGGTTTAGTCAACCCGCGCCTTTAATACGGTTTATCGTTTCAAGTTAACAAGTTCTTGAAGCATTTCATCCGAAACGGTTATTGTGCGTGAAGCGGCTTGGAAACCGCGCTGCGTTGTAATCATATCGGTGAACTCGCCTGCAAGGTCAACATTAGAACCTTCCAGCGCGCTGCCAATCATTTGACCGACTAAGCCAACACCGTCAAACATACCGGAGTTCGCTGTCGCACGCCAAAAACTTCCGCCCACACGGTCAAGACCCGCGGGATTTGAGAAGAACGCCAGCGGGATTTGACCAAGAATACGGTCGCGCCCGTTGGAGTAACGTCCCATAATTGTACCGTCTTGCCCGACGGATATATCTTCAAGAACACCGGGCCCGCCGCCGTCCCATGTAAGTGCGCGGACACTTGTGTTTGCTTGCCCGCGTTGCCCAAGTTCCGTGAAGTTCATGGTAAGCTGACCGTCAGCAATCCTTGTATTGCCTGTTTCCGGGTCGTAGTAAGATATAGACGACGAAGACATACTTGTATCACCAAATGTAGCTGATGGAGCAACTCCTCTTACGGGAATAATGCTCGCGTTAAATTCGCGTCCGCCCCACCAGCCATCTCCTCTGGATTCAGGGTCAAATTCAAGCGGGCTTTGCCAGCCACCACCCAAAGGCTCACCGACATGTCCCATACCAACCATATCACCGTTAGAGTTAAACGCTATGGTTACAGATGATTGAGCAAGAGTTGCAAATTGGTTAACATAACCGGCGGTTCCCGTTTCGCCATATTCTCCCAAGAAGCAAATGGCAATCAGTGCGGGGTCCCTGCGTTGAGGGTCATCGTCTCGGTATGCGTGAACAAGCCTGACTGCGTTGGCAGGGGGCATACCGGTACCTTGCCATAGTTCCCAGTCACCGTTGTTATCAACGTAATAATCACCCAATGCTTCCATTGTCCAATAACCGTGCGGAGATTCTGCCGCTTCGGAAAACTCCTGATGATAAGTGTACCGCAACGTTATCGTGTATTTATTACCCAAACTGTCAAAAATTGTTTTTGGAACTTCGCGATATCTCATGTCAACGGTCGTTGGTTCTCCGGGCAAGCCCTGACGTGTTTGAACATTTAAATCAGTACGGTTCAAGTTACCGGTGAAATTTACTCTTGTGGTTGCTTCGGACGGCATATTTTGTTTTTCGCCTGAAAGAGAAATCGGTTCCAGCAGACCTCTGTTTACCGCCCAGCCACCCGGTGTTTCCGAGCATCGCACTGTCCCCCAGCCCATCAGAGAATTTCCGCTGATGTGAAGATTCCAGTGAGCGTCGCGCTCAATTCTTCCCGCACGGGTGAAAAGATTCGCGCCGCCTCTGTCGCGCACGATAAAAAATCCGCCGCCTTCAATTGCAACATCAAGAGGGTTGTCTGTGCGCCTTGCAACGCCTTGATGCATAAGATTGTCTATTGACGCAAGATTAAGCCCCAAACCGACTTGCATCGGGTTTCTTCCCGCACGCCCGAAGGCAGGGTCGGGACCGGAAGCTCCTTGCAGATTTTGATAAAAAGCATCCGCAAATGTTGCACGTTGCGATTTAAAACCGTCCGTGTTTACATTCGCGATATTATTCGCAATTACGTCCATTCTTGTTTGGTGTACTCTAATCGAAGATACACCCGAGAACATGGAACGCATCATAGTAAATACCCCCTTAAAGGTAGTTGTTTGCTGTGAAAGACTTTCCGTCTGTCATTCGGGAATGTCAAAGCCCCCCGTAAGGGTCCGGCTACACAATCACAGCTCCGTCAATGTTACTGAATACGTTTTCCTGCATTTGGGAAATCGCGGTTATTACGGTGCGGCTTTTCACGTTTACCACAAGGGCTACGTCGTCTACAAGCACCAAAGAATCACGGATTCCTTTTTCGTCTGCTTTGCCAATTCCGTCCGCAACGCGGTTAATTTGTTCGCCCGTTAAACTTATGTTGCGGTCGTTAAGGCGAAGTGCCGCGTGTTTTGAAAATTGTACCGGCGTATCCATTTGATTCGCGAGAATTTCGTGAAACCCGGTTGCCGGCCGGCTTGCGGAGGTTTCTTGCTTGCGTAGGGTATTTTCGCTTATGCCCCCTACTTTCGTTAAGTGCATATTGGGAATCATTCTTTCTCACCATCCGTGGTACTTGCTGTTCCGCCGCGTTCTGTAAGATAACGAAGGAAATCAACTTCACGGTTGCCTTCTACATTGAGAAAGGGAATTCCGTCTTTCATTGTGATTGATTGTACCTCAGCATCCACAATGCTGCCGAATGTGATTTTTTCGCCAACGTAGGTTAACGCGCTTATTACATGGTTGATAACCTGTACGCGAACTTGGGTATTACCATTGTTGAACAAAAGAGATAGATGTGAGTTGTTGCCATTGCGTACAATATTTACCCCTGTTACGCTGTCACCGTGTGTGAAGTGCGGAGAACCGATAAGACGTTTTTCATCCGCAACAGAGAATATATCATGCGGGAACATAAGCTCGCGATTGCCAACGTGCAAAATTGCAACATCGTTTTGCATTGATACGGAATCTACAATGCCCTCAACGAACTCAAGCTCGTTGCCGATAGCCGCAAAACCCATTACGGTTTTTCCGAGTAAATCAGCGGCACGCATCCCTTGAACTTGGTTGGTGATTTCTTCCAGCTGATGCGCAAGCATGAAAGCATCTGAAACTTCGGTTACTGCGTCAAACGGAACGTCAATCATGCGACGGGTTCCATCTTCTCTTAGCTCACCGGCTACCACAAGGTAAACATTTTGCTTATTCGCACCTTTTCGCACAACGGAAGTTACAAGCCCGCCTTCAATTTTAATTTGCTCCTCCGAAGTTTGGCAGAAAAACGATGCGTCAACCACTTTACCAATCATACCGAAAGCCTGTGTGCGCTCGAATGTGGCGTTAAGGTTCATCATTTGCTCCAACGCGGAGAACTGCGCCATTTGCGCGATAAAGTCCCTGTCGTCCATTGGGTTCAACGGGTCTTGATGGCGAAGCTGCGTTATCAGAAGATTCAAAAACGCGGTGCGGTCAAGGTCTTGTGTGGGTTCGCGGGTGGTCGTAGCCCAGTTAATTTGATTTTCGGGTACGGTTGCGATATTTCCCCAGCTATTTGAATCAGACATTTTTTTTGCACCTCCCATTATGCTGTGACATCAATCACGCCGTTATGGTACGAAATTTCTTTTGCTTCTTCAGCTTCCGAAACACCTTTAATACTTTCCGCACGATGGCGGCTTCTTTGACGCGCACGTTCAAATTGGTTCATACGCTCGTTTTCATCTTGACGCACAGATACCGAAAGCTCCGAGAATTTAATTCCCTGTTGTTCCAGCGCGTTGCGAAGTAAATTGAAATCCGCTTCAAGCGCTTCTTTAACGCGTTGACTTTCCGCTTCAAACTGCGCCATCACGATTCCGTTTTGCGTAATAACCCTCAGAACGATATCGCCAAGAGTTTCCGGGCGAAGCGTCATGCGGATTTCGTTGAACTGACCGCCGCCGGATGCAATCTTCACTTGATTCATGATTTGCTCAATTACATTTGCGGTGTCAACGGGTTGCTGCGGAGCGGCTTGCTTTACTGTTTGTTCTGTCCTTGCCGTAACGGCTTCCATGCTGACCGCCGGGTTTATTGATTCGTTGTTAATCGCTTCTTCCGGCGCGAGAAGCTTCACGTCCGTGGGTTCAGATATTAATTCGTTTGTTTGCTCAACTTCTTGTTCTGTTTCGGTTGTTGCGGATTGTTGCCCTGCATTGTCTGCGGAATTTCTGTTCGCGTTGCTGTTTGTAACTACAACCTTGCCGTCTTCAATCGTAGCTTCCAAATCTTCCACAAGAGCGTTTAAACTCTCTTGGTTTTCTTTCGCTTCCGCCATCGCATCATTTATTGAGTTGTAAAGCGCGGGGAATTTTTCATTCGTAAGCAATTCCGCTGTGCTTTCGGCATCAAGCGCGGCTTGAAGCATTTTTGCCACAGCTTGCACGTCGGTTAAATCTGATGCAGTTAGACCCATTTCTTGCAGCCATTCCTCAACAACTTCTTCAGAAACTTCCATGATTTCGGCTACTTTGGTGATTACATCTTCTTCGTTAATCGCGACAGGTTCGTTTGAATTTTTCGCTTCGTGAGCGGCAGATGTGTCTTGCACTACGGCGGCTCCGGCAGAACTGGTTTCTTCGGCGCGTGAGTTTTCACGGCGGCGGCGCGCGGATTGTTCATCACGCCTTGCTTCATCGGTGCGGCTTCTATCTTGAGATGCGCGGTTATCGTCTCTGCTTCTGCTTTGATTTTCTATGGCAGGGTCGAATGATTGCCTCCGTCCCGCTTCCGAAAATAACATTTCAAAGGCTGAATTAGATTGCGAACTGCTTTGCGCGCTTTGAGATTTCGTTGCCGCGTCCGGAAACTTGTAGTTTACCATGTCGATTATTCGCATTTTTTTCCTCCTTCCCTTTAAGATTTTTTATATAAACACGCATTTGCGCGGTTATATCAAAAATTATTCTTCTTCCGGTTCGGATTCCTCTTCGTCGTCGTCTTCTGTTTCATCTTCTTCATCATCTATTTCAACCGGTGCCGGCGTTGGAACAGGTATATCAGAAGAATTTATTTCGGGAAGATACTGCGGAGCTACAAGCGGCCCAAATACAGGAGGTTCGGTGGAAAGTAAAATCGTAAACCTTGACGAAATAGCGGATTCCATTTCGTTGAAAACCTCCCCGCGGCGAGAGTTACCCATCGCCCGCGCCAAGCGAACGGCAAGGCTTTGGTTTGCTGTCAAAAGACGTTCAAGGTCTTCTGCAACGCGGTCTGCCTCCATTGCGCCATGTGTTCTTACCAAATTATTTAATTCTTCGTCAGATATGTTAATCGCTTCCGCCCGTGCGTAAGCCATCCCCAAAATATCCTGCGGAACCAAATCGTAGTTCACGATATCTTTGAAAAATTCCACAAAATCAAGGGGTGCGTTGCGCGAAAGAATATCTATAAAGTTCGCGCTTGCGATACGGTATTGCTGCCAGCTTGCTTCAAATCTTGAAAGATGTTCTATTCGCGCATTCAATCTTGCTATTTCGGCATCGTTTTCGCGCAACCGTGTTTGAAGCCCTTCTACTTGATCGCGGTATACATGAAGCGCAAGACGCATTTCTTCTTCGGTCATTTCATCTAAGGGGTCGGGCTCTTCCGGTGCGGGGAACAATGAGCCAATAAGCGGTGCATCACGCAAAAAACCCATGACATGTTGCGAACGAACATTGCCGATATCCAAAACCAACACCGCAACAACCGCAAAAACAAGTATTAAAATAATTACAATAGCGATTGTACTGCCCTTGCCTTTTTTTTCATTTGTATTTTTATCAAAATTAGGGTCGGGGGGCATTTGCAGCTCTCCTTTTACGAATATTTAAAACTTACCAATTCGTCAACTTGTTTTCTTTCGAGCTTGTCGTTTTCTTTTATGAATTCTTCGCGGGCGTTTTCTTTCACCGTTTCAAGTGCTTTGCGTTCTTTCATTGCCTGAACAAGTTCCTGCCGTTTTTTTTCCGCGTAAACTTCCGCAGCAGCAACGCGTTCTATTTGCGTTTTTATTTGTTGATTCAAGCGTTCGATATTATTGTTATATCGCCGAATTTCAAACGGTGAAATCTTTTTTGAAACCGAATCACGAAGTTCTTCAACCGCTTCATATTTCATCCTACGGAATTCTTCAAGCTTTTGCTTCTCCTCCGCGACAATGCGAAGAGCCTTTGCGTATTCAAGTTCTTTCTGATTTTCAATTTGCTCTTTAATACCCAAATACTGTTGCAGTCGAAACTGGAAACGCGGCATAAATTTTTACCCCACAATCTCCTTGAGTTGATTAAT
The DNA here is from genome assembly GCA_009779835.1 of Defluviitaleaceae bacterium. GTDB lineage: Bacteria > Bacillota > Clostridia > Lachnospirales > WQUN01 > WQVC01. Next base: position 27,673 of record WRBD01000022.1, read on the forward strand.
TGAATCTGTTATTTCGATTTTTTCTTCAACGTCTTGGGTTAAGTAATTGATGATTGCGCTGTGCTTGGCGATTGCGTAGTCAATTTCCTCGTTGGAACCTTTTACATATGCACCGATATTTATTAAATCCTCAGAATTTGCGTAAACAGCCATGCTTTTTTTAAATTTGTTTGCGGCATCTTTATGTTCTTTTTCAACGATGTCCGACATACAGCGCGAAACACTCGCCAGCACATCTATTGAAGGATATTGATTGCGGTTTGCGATTTTTCTTGAAAGTACAATATGACCGTCTAAAACGCTTCTGGCGGTGTCGGTTACGGGTTCAGTAAGGTCGTCACCGTCTACAAGAACGGTGTACAAACCCGTGATTGAGCCTTTATCCGAATTTCCCGCACGTTCAAGCAAACGCGGTATTGTTGCGAAAACCGAAGGAGTATACCCTCTTGAAACCGGCGGCTCACCAATTGCAAGCCCAACTTCCCGCTGTGCCATCGCGTAACGCGTCAACGAATCCATTAGAAGCATTACGTCTTTGCCTTTTTCGCGGAAATACTCCGCAACACTTGTTGCAACTTCCGCCGCTTTCAAACGGACAAGCGCGGGTGTATCCGATGTCGCAATTACCAAAACGGAACGCTTTAATCCTTCTTCGCCTAAATCTTTCTCTATAAACTCCCGAACTTCGCGCCCGCGTTCACCAACAAGCGCGATTACGTTTATATCAGCCTTTGTGTTTCGGGCAATCATACCCATGAGCGTACTTTTTCCCACGCCGCTACCCGCGAAAATCCCCACACGTTGACCCTTGCCGATTGTCAAAAGCCCGTCAATTGCTTTTACTCCAAGCATAAGAGGTTCTTCAATCCGATTTCTTGTAAGCGGGTCGGGTGCGGGGTTTGTTACATTATACAAATCGCCGTCTTCAATAGCGGGTTTGCCGTCCATTGGTTGCCCAAGTCCGTCCAGTACGCGCCCAAGAAGCGACTCGGAAACCTTTACCGTAATAGGACGTTCCTGCGCTTCAACTTGATTTCCGGGGCCGACTCCTTGCATGTTTCCCAAGGGCATAAGTAAAATATTGTTGTTCTTAAAACCGACTACCTCTGAAAGAACCGCGTCGCCGTACTTTCCCGCTTTTATTAAACATGTTTGCCCTATGTTCACATCAGGCCCGACGGATTCTATTGTCAAGCCCACAACCTGTGAGACTTTTCCCAGCTTGCGAATGTAGCTTTTCTCAAGCACCGATTGGTATTTAGCTAAAATACTCACTATGACCTCACTTATTATTTAAAATGTAGGTAAGGTTTGTGCGCAGTGCTTCGAATTGTTGACCAAGACTGCAATCTATGTCTCCGAAGGGCGTTTCAATCACGCAATCCATCGGTGAAAGGCTTAAATCTTTTGTGATTTCCAGCTTAACAGAGCCGTCAGTTAAAGCCATAAGTTCTTCTTTTTTTCCCACAACTTCATCGTAATCATCGGCGGACACATAGACCGTAACTTTGCCCGAAATAGTTGCTTGCGCAAAACCCTGCTTGATAAGATTCACTACGACGGCGGGTTTTATCCCGACCGTGTTGCCCAAAAGTTTCTCCGTGATTGCGATAATCATATTAACAATTTCGGGTTCAAGATTTTCTTGCATTGTTTTGCGTTCGGATTTTGCGCCTTCCAAAATTTGCGCTGCTTCGGCTTTTATTTTTTCGCCCATGCTATTTGCGGCTGCCATGCCTTCGCTGAATCCGTCATCACGGGATACGGCACGCGATTTTTCGGCTTCGGCTTCGGCATTCATTAATATTTCGGCTTGCTTTTCTTCAGCTTCCCTTAACGCGTTGTTTATTATTTCTTCAGCTTGTTGTTCCGCGCGGCGAATCATATTCGCCGCGGATTTTTTTGCGTCTTTCTCGCGTTTTTCAGGGTCTTCGGTGACGGGCGTATCCGGCGGTAAAGCCGGAACGCCGATGTCTATGATGATTTTATTTTCGGTGTCGAGGTTGACCATTTCAGATTTTAAAATTCGATTAGAGGACAACATCATCTCCACCACCACGGGCTACTATAATTTCGCCGGATTCTTGCAACCTACGCACAATGTTTACGATTTTTTGCTGTGATTCTTCCATATCGGAGCGGCGGATTGGGCCCATATAGTCCATATCTTCTTGTATCATTGCAGCCAAACGTTTTGACAGGTTGGAGAAGATATGCGCCTTTAATTCCTCCGAGCAACCCTTGAGGGCAATGCCGAGTTCCTTTTGGTCTACTTCTTTTAATACCTGCTGAACGTCGCGGTTTGAAAGCATAAGAATATCTTCAAATACGAACATACGACGGCGGATTTCTTCGGCAAGTTCGATATCCTCAACTTCGAGTGTTTCGATGATATGTTTTTCGGTTGAGCGGTCTACGGCGTTCAAAATTTCCACGATTGCGTCTACGCCGCCCGCTTGTGTGTAGTCTTCCGTCATGAGCGCAGAGAGTTTCTTCTCAAAAACTTTTTCAACTTCTTTTATAACGTCGGGCGATGTACCTTCCATCAACGCTATGCGGCGGGCAACTTCGGCTTGCTTGTCGGGGACAAGGCTTCCGATAACTTCTGCCGCTTGCTTAGGCCGCAAGTACGATAAAATAAGCGCGATTGTTTGCGGGTGTTCGTTTGCAAGGAAGTTTGTGATTTGCGCAGCATCGGTTTTTCGAATGAAATCGAAAGGACGCACTTGCAGTGAAACCGTAAGCTTGCTGAGAATCTCGAACGCTTTGTTCTCGCCAAGAGCCTTTTCCAAAATATTTTTCGCGTAAGCAATACCACCCTCGGTGATATATTGCTGCGCAAGGCATATTTGATAAAACTCGTCAAGAACAGCGTCCCGCACTTCGGGTAAAACAGTTTGCGTATTGGCTATTTCCAATGTAAGCGATTCAATTTCAGCTTCTTTAAGATGTTTAAAGATTTGTGCAGACCTTTCCGGCCCTATCGTAATCAGCAGAATGGCGGCTTTTTCTCGCCCGGTTAAATCTGCAACAGTTGATTGTGCTGTAACAGGCATATCCTACCACTCCTCGACATTTATCCAGTTGCGCAGCAACGCGGCAACGGATTCCGGTTTTTCATTAACAAATCTTTCAATATGTCTCTTGACCTCATTTTCTTTGTGGTAATCTATTTCTTCAAGCTGTGCGGCTTCTTCCTCGCGTGCTTCTTCAAGCTGCGTTGAAACAAGAAGGTCTTCCACTGCAAGTTGCGGCTCAAGGCTTTCTTCGTCTTCACCTGCGGCGCGTTGTTTGCGGAGCAATCCGATGAACAACATCGTGAGAAGGAGAAAAAGAACTGCTAACATTAAAATTGTTTCAATAGGCCAAACACGAACAACTATATCTTGCGGAATAATTCTTTGCATTATCATGAGCTGAACATTATCAACGGGAATTCCCAACGCGGATGCCGCAATTTCACGGAACGTATTAAAATCCGGAAAATCGGTGAAAGCTGAAGGCATACGGTTTTCCATTTTATATCTGTCCCAGTCCTCTTGGGTAAGGGGGGCTGCGCCATCGGGAACGCTTGACATCCACAATTTTTGAGGTACATGCCGTTCAACCACTGCCATAACAGACGCGGTAGAACGGTCGGGAACAACCCAACCGGGGCCGTTTTGAATTTCCACTATTCTTCTGTCTACTTCGTATTCTCTTTCAAATTCACGATTGGAAGCTTCCATTACGCCGCCGCCGGGTAAAACATACCCCGGTATTACCGCCGAGTTCGGCGCAAGCCCCGGCTCAATGCCGCCGGTACCGCCGGTTACACTCGCACGTTGTTCCCTTTCGGCCCGTATAATTCCGCCGCCGTCCATACCTTCGGAGGGAGTGAATGTTTCAATCACTTGATTGGTTAATAACGTATCGTCAAACCAAGGGTTGAACACAACATCTACTTCGTCAAATACAAGCGAAAGATTTTGACGTAGATTAATTACACCCTGATTGCGGAACTGCTCGCGCATTTGATGCGCCGTGTTCACCGGGTTATCTTCTCCACTATCCTCACCGTTCCAAATGGTACGCGCAAACTGGTTCACTATAATGATTCTTTCCGGTTCAAGTCGGGCTACGTTTCTTGCCACCAACAAAGCAATGTTTCGCCCTTGTGTATTTGAGAAATCCTGCGACACGGAAAGCGTAACGGATGCCGACGGTTGCGTTGCATCTCTTTCAAAAGGCCTGTATGTCGGAACGGAAAGGTTTACAATCGCGCTGTTTATACCTTGCACCATTATAAGCTGGCGTTCGATTTGACCTTCCATTCCCATAATTTCTCTGCGGCGGCGTTCATCGTCGGTTGTGCCTAAGCCCGTATCCAAGGCAATAGCCCATGTTATATGTTCGTTGTTTGGTGCAATTCCTTCTATGTTAATTATGCCGATAGCGTCGTCCACGCGGCGCCCATCAACTTGGAGCGCGGAACCGTGAACCCTCGTGCGGTGTTTGATGCCTGCATTGGTCAGCGCGATGCGCATCGGTTCTATAACCTGCCTACTTTCTCCGCTTACAATTGTCTCCCACGGAGTGCGGAATGCAATTAAAGCCGTCAGGACAATGGCAATCAAAACCACAGCGATAACTCCAAGGAGTTTGTTCCGCTGAGGGGGTGTTAATATATCCCAACGTGCCTTTAACGGGTCAACATACTTTTTTATTTGGTCTGGCATTAATTCACCTCTAATCCACGGTAGGGTTTATGCACCGTGGGATTTGGGTTGCATGAATTACATTAAATTTGCATTCTCATAATTTCGCGATAGGATTCGATTATGCGGTTTGTAACCTGTGACGTGAAATTTACCGCGTTTGCCGCCCTGTCCATTGCCATTTGAACGGCAAGAATATCATCCATGCGGCCTGTCGCGAAATCCAGTTGCATTTGTTCGGCAGTCGCGACCATACTGTTTGTATCATTCATCACGTTTAACGCCGCATTAAAGAAAGCTGAAAACGGACTTTCGTTTTCGCTTTCCGGCGACTTTATTAATTGAAGATTCGGCGCGAACGGCTGTATCGCCGCCGCTGCCGGAGTCGTATCAATCAAAGCTGTTATGGCTGACATAATCTAATTACCTCCCCACTCCTATTTCAAGCGTACGTTGTGTCATTGTGCGGGCAACGCCCATTGCCGTAATGTTCGCTTCATAGGAACGGCTGGCAGCTATCATGTTAACCATTTCTTCCACTATGTTCACGTTCGGCAACCTTACGTAGCCTTCTTCGTTCGCGTCGGGGTGGGTTGGGTCATACCGTAAAAGCCCGGGGGAATCGTCTTCAACAACTCCTACAGCGCGTACGCCCATTCCTTGCGGCGCGGGAACACTTCCGCCGTTTCCGAACAAATTTGTAAAGACCAGTGAAAACGGGTCGTTATCGCGCATTTCTTCAAATACAACGGTTTTGCGTTGATACGGACCGCCGTCCGCGGTACGGGTTGTGTTTACGTTTGCTATGTTTTCTGCGATTGTGTCCATACGCAAACGCTGGGCGGTTAAGCCTGATGCCGATATGTTCATTGTATTAAAAAAGCTCATCTAATTACCTCCCCGATAATACCGTATTTAACATACGCGAGTTATGTAACACGCTATTTACCATTACGTCATACCTAACAGATTGCGTAAAAAGAGCGACCATCTCGCGTTCAATGTCTACGTTATTACCGTCCAAACGGATACGGGTACCGAAGTCTTGAAAGCTTGTAGTTGGCCGCGCCTTTGATAAATCTAAATTCCCTGTTTTTTTCCAATTGGAAATGGCATCGCTTAGAGCAGCTTCAAAGTCTACTCTTCTTGCAGTAAACCGGGGTGTTTCTGCGTTTGCGATATTATTTTGTATTGCGTCAACCCGCGCACCCTGCCCTTGCAAAGCCGCGCCGAGTATTGAATTCTGATTATGAATAGCCTGGCTGAGCATAACTATACCCACCCCCCTTTTTAGAACTTTTCCAGCATAACAAAGAAAACTACATTGTGTCAATGTAAAAAAATGATTTTGTCGTGAATATTTCCCGTTTCAATATTCGGAGACGATTATAGAGTAAATATTAAAACTGTGCAATATGTTTTTACCTGTTTAGGTAAAGAATTTGTTACCATACATATTCATTGCAGACCGGAAAAAGCGAAAAAGCTGATTGTGGAGTGCTCCGTCGTGCATTGTCATTGGCGGTGTGTGCGGAAAAAATAAAATCATCCGCCAAATAAAAACAGCGATGTATAAAAAACTTATGACAATAAACACACCTATTTCCACGTTTTTTATCGGTTTATTCTTGAACAATGTGTTCCTCACTGCAATATAAAGAATAGAAGCCAACGAAAGTAAAATAAGGGGGTGCCACACAATGGCTTCATGAAAATCCCCCCGAAGCAACGCAAACACGGCACGCGTTGAACCACAGCCGGGGCAGGGCACCCCAAACATTGCTTGAATCATGCATAGTGAACCGGTTAAAATAAAAATTCCCACCCAAATAGTTAAACCAAGAAAAATTTTATATATAATTATTCCACCTTCTTATTTTTTGTTACCATTCAAACTTATGCGCATTCAGATGTCAATAATTTCTTGATTCTCGTTAACCGCATTGATATAATGCAAAAAAATATAAGAAATGGGAGTGATTGTCATGAAATTTTGTTCCGCCTGCGGCAAGGAACTGGTAGAGGGTTCTAAATTTTGCATGGGTTGCGGCGCACCTTCCGACGGAAGCGGTGTAGCAACAACAAGTCAAGAACCCAACGCGGCGGTTGCCGCCGCTACTGCTGCTGCCACAACCGCAATAGGATTTTTTAAGCAATTTATTAAAAGTCCCATGACAGCTGTTCAGTCCGGCTCAATAAATCAGCCGGAAGCAATCATTTATCTTGCGCTTGTTCCGATAAGTATGCTCTTGCTTTTAAACGCGTACATTTTACGCTTGGCAAGTAATATGGACATATCCGCGAGCCGTCTGCGAGATATAATGGACATCTCTTTGGGCGGTGCCGTGTTTGAAACAATAATCCATGTTGCTGTTTGGTTTGTTATTCTAATTGCTGTCCCCTTTGGAATGTTCAAATTTTTCGGCAACAGTGAAAAAATTGATTTTGCTAAAATCTTTCCTGTTTTTGCCGCAATAACTTTACCGATTACTGTACTTTTTATTTTAAGCGCGGTATTCACTCTCATCAGTACGTCTGCCGGTATTGGATTTTTGATGGCGGCCTCCATACCGCTTGGAACCGTTTCGTTCTGGATTTTACACACCGTTGCCGTAAAAAGAACTTTCGGCGGGTCACTGGAACAAGCCGTGTACTCCTCAATTATAACCTATGTACTTGCTTCAATGTACTCTCTGTTCGGTATGTCGCGGGTAGCAGGAAATATACTTGGCGGTATGATGGGTTCATTGTTTTAAGAAAGCAATCCCTTATCACCTGACCCGTCTGAGGGGCTTGGCTTTTCGTAAAAAGCCAAGCCCTTAATAATATATGAGTGTCTCAAGTTTCTTTACCCGCTCTTTTAATGCGAAGCATAATTCATCACGCCTTGCTACATATGTTAATGAAGATTGTTTTAATAATTCATTAAACTCTTCATCACCTAACCACCTACGAAATGTTAATTTAGTGACCACGCAATGATTATAAATTTTTCTGAGCTGCTGCGCAATGCTGTTGTATTAGTTGTGAAAAACTTCTAACAACCTTGCCTTGAAGATTTTTGTGTTTTATATACGACCAACTCGCCATATATGGACATCAATCAAAATATCATTGGCATCGAAAACCCAAATTATGGCTACATGTATTTCCATAAGGAAGAAAACGTCCCGTAAAGATTTATAAGTCCCCATACTGGTACTTACTGTTCTTTCTCCTATTCGTGGACGCTCACGGTCTTCCATATACGGTTCGCCTGGGTTTTCTTTATATAAACCATAATTGAGCAAATTGGCACTTCCCCAGTCATCCCTACTGTTAATTATGTCAACAATATCGTCTAGGCTCGTACCCAATGGCGTAATCTTCAAAATATAATTCTTTAACATATTATCCGGTCTTTGTATAGGATTTATGATTCTAGGTATTAAATCCACCAACAATATAACCGCCAATAACAACAATACAATTACCATAATACGCTTCATCACTTTCATCTATCATCATCTCCCAAAATA
>WRBD01000023.1 GCA_009779835.1 Defluviitaleaceae bacterium
CTTGACTGATACAATTACTGTTATTATCCATAACAGGCTTAGGAATAATAAAGCATTTCGATAATTTATATTCTTTCTCATGGTTAACCCCCAAGTGCCATATAACAAGTGTGAATTTCAATTGCCAATATAATACACGTATATCCAATATTATGCAATATATTATAATATAAATAAAAATCCCAACCTTGTGAGTGGGTTGGGATTGATGCCATAAGGTGCGGTGGCGGAAAGTTCGATGAAAAAAATAGAAACAGCCGCCAAAAACAGTTGGAATGGAATGACCAAAAAGCGGAAAAGGGACCGCTTGCATGGAACAAACGTGAGAATTATAGTTTAGAATATATGTTCATAAATTAATGGCGGTAATTCCACCGGATTATTTGAAAACGTCAAGGATGATAAAAATTGTTCGGTTGCCTGAACCGCAAGAAGCCGGGCTGAGGTGTAGAAATATGCTAAAGTCTGCCCCTTTTCTACATAGCTGTTTGACGTAAAATTTAATATTATTCCGGCAGAATGGTCTATTTTATCTTCGGGGCGGGTGCGGCCCGCGCCCAAGCTCATTGCGGTAAGCCCGATTCCTTCTGTATCAGATACAGTGATATAACCGTTTTGCGGCGAGGGAATTTCGACGGCATATGTGTGTTTTTCATTTAATTTCATGCTGTTTTCGATATAGGAACGGTCGCCGCCCTGGGCTTCTACCATTTCGGCGAGTTTTTGTAAGGCTTTGCCGCTTGAAATGGCTTCTTTCGCAAGTATGCGGCATTCATCCAAGCTTCCTTTTTCCGCAAGGACAAGCATGTTTGCGGAAAGTTCTACGCAAAGTTCGAGAAGGTTTTTTGAAATCGTTGACTCGTTTAGTTTGCCCGAAAGAAGTTCCGCGACTTCAAGAAGTTCCAAGCTATTACCGATTGCGTATCCAAGCGGCGCGGACATATCGGTTATTAACGCGGCGGTTTTGCGCCCGCAGTTGTTGCCTATTTCAACCATTGTTTGAGCAAGCTTGCGGGCATCTTCAAGGTTTTTCATAAATGCGCCGCTTCCCGTTTTTACATCTAAAAGAATTGCATCCGCACCTGCGGCTATTTTTTTGCTCATTATACTTGCGGCTATTAACGGAATGCTGTCAACCGTAGCGGTTACATCGCGAAGGGCGTAAAGACCTTTATCCGCAGGGGCAAGGTTCGCGGATTGGCCCGCAATACACAGCCCTATATTTTTCACAATGTCCATAAACTTCGCACCGGAAAGGTTTGTGCGAAAACCCGGAATTGCTTCCAGCTTGTCAATTGTGCCGCCTGTGTGACCAAGCCCGCGCCCGCTCATTTTTGCAATTGGAACACCGCAGGCCGCAACAATCGGCACAACAGCCAAAGTCGTCTTATCACCAACTCCGCCGGTGGAATGCTTGTCAACAGTGATGATTTTTTCGGGATATGTATCCTTTTCCTTTATCGGTGTTAAATCCACCCGTTCGCCGGAATCCACCATTGCCATCGTTAACGCGGCGGTTTCTTCCGCGTTCATTCCGCGAAAATAAATCGCCATCAGTAACGCCGATATTTGATAATCCGGAATTTCACCGCTTGCAAAACCGGTAATAACAGCACGGATTTCTTCGCCGCTTAACGCTTCGCCGCGTTTTTTTTTCGTGATTATTTCGTAAATTCGCATATGTATCTTCTCCTTTACATTGACAAATTCTCCGCTCCAAATCCAAACGGTAAAAGCTCACCAAAGTTGTGAATTTTGTAGTCTTCGGATGTTTTTACGATTATTACCGTTGTGTCGTCGGTGAAAAATTCATTCAGCATCTGACGGCACACGCCGCAGGGATAACAATATTGCGGCTCGCCGTTTTCCGGCGCGCCCGAGATTGCAATGGCGGCAAATTCGCGTTCATCTTCGGATACAGCTTTAAATAACGCCGTTCGTTCCGCGCAATTAGTAGGCGAATACGCCGCGGATTCGATATTACAGCCGGTATAAATTTTTCCGTTTTTAGTAAGCAACGCCGCGCCTACCCGAAATTTTGAATACGGCGAGTAAGACATTTTCATTGCGTCAAGCGCGGATTTGGCTAATTTTTTGTAATCCATAGCTAAAACGCTAAAAGAAGAATTATAGATGCAAGGTTCAAGCACGCGCTTAATAAAAATATCATCATGACGGCGTGAACCGGCTTCATGCCGTTTTTAAGCAAGCGAAAATGAATATGCGTGATATTTGAAGAATCCGCAACATGAGCGGGTTTATGCGCAAGAAGACGGCGTACAACCACAAGAATACTGTCGAAAATGGGAACGCCCATCGCAAGCATAGGAATTACCAAAGAGATAACGGTTGCTTGTTTAAACGCGCCGTGCAGAGATATTGCGGCAAGCATAAAACCCAGCAAATACGCGCCCGAGTCGCCCATGTAAATCTTTGCGGGCGGCAAATTATATCGCAGAAAACCCGCAATCGCTGCTACAACAATAATAGCCATAAAAGCGGATTCCGGCTGTCCCATATACAATGCTACAACAAAAAACGTAGTACCCGAAACCAATGCTAAAAGCCCTGATAATCCGTCCAGCCCATCCATAAAATTAAATGCCGTAATTAGCCCCACAAACCAAAGTACAGTTAAAATATACTGTACCGAAGTATGCAAGAGTATATAATCATTAGTGAGCGGGTTTGTGAAGCCCTCGAACCGTACGCCTGCCGCAAACACAATCGAAGCTGCCGCTATTTGCACAAGAAGCCGTGGCCAAACGGGGAATTCTTTAAAACGCGCTTTTGATAAGTCGTCAACAAGCCCTACCATCACGATTAAACCCGCTCCGCCAAGAACAGCCCAAAGCGCGGGGTCTGCACCTTCGGCAAAAAGCACGAAAATCAAAAAGCCCACAACGATTGCAAAAAACATAACCACTCCACCCGAAAGAGGTATTGGTAACTTATGTTTTTTACGCTCGGTGGGCTTGTCTGTAAAGTCCAGCCGCGTGGCAATTTTTGATAAAGCGGGCATTAATATAAGCACAGAAACAAATATGATTAAAAATGCAATGGCATACATCATTTTTTTTCCTCATTCCAAGTGAAATGTTGCTTCGCGCGTTTATTATACCCGTTTTACCAAAAAATAATATTACATTTTAATGACTGTAATAAGTAACCGGTTAAAAAAACCATAAAAGCACTACCACTCAATTTCCTCAATGCCATGTTTCTTTAAAAATGAATTTGTTTTTGAGAAATGTTTACACCCAAAAAATCTTCCGCCTGCGAGCGGGCTTGGGTGCGCGGCTTGTAAAATAAGATGCTGTCGGCCGGATATAATCTGCCCTTTTGTTTGCGCGTCGCGCCCCCATAGAAGGAACACCACGGGTTTTTCTCGGCGGTCTAAGATGTCTAAAACGGCATCGGTGAATTGTTCCCAGCCTTTTCTTGCGTGGGAACGACTTTGCCCTGCACGGACTGTTAAAACGGTGTTAAGGAGCATCACGCCTTGACGTGCCCAATGTTCAAGGTTTCCGTCCGCGGAAATTTCGCGTCCTGTATCTGCCGCAAGTTCTTTGAAAATATTCACAAGCGATGGCGGTATTTTTGCGTCCTTCACGGAAAACGCAAGCCCGTGTGCTTCACCCTGATTAATGTACGGGTCTTGCCCCACGATTACCGCCTTTACGTTTTCATACGGCGTGAATTTTAGCGCGTTGAAAATATCGTTCATGTCGGGATAAATTGTCCGCGAGCGATATTCATCTTTCAAAAATTCGCGTAATTGTAAATAGTATTCTTTTTGAAATTCTTCCGCCAAAAGTGCATCCCAATCATTATTTAACTTTACCATCAGATATCCTCCTTAGAATTGTTCTTAGAAAATTTGACGAATTTGTAATAGAATTGTATAATAGCCAAAGTCAGGAGGAATTACAAATGCACGCAGCAATAAAAGAAATTGAAAAAGCGCAGTTAAAAGCCGAAGTTTCAGAATTTAACGTCGGCGACACCGTTCGCGTTCATGCAAAAATTGTTGAGGGCGCGAAGTAAAGAGTCCAAGTTTTTGAAGGCGTTGTGTTAAAGCGTCAGAACGGCGGTTTGCGCGAAACATTCACAGTTCGCAGGCTTTCCGGCGGAATTGGCGTGGAAAAAACATGGCCGATTCATTCGCCACGTGTCGACAGAGTAGAAGTTGTGCGCCGCGGCGTTGTTCGCCGTGCTAAACTGTTCTATCTGCGCGATAGAATCGGTAAAGCCGCAAAAGTTAAGGAAGCTATTTTCTCTAAAAATAAAAAGTCATAAATGTTTTATGACCGTATTAAAAACCCGTGGCTTCGGGAAGCGGCAGACTGGCTTGTCTCTATTGGGCTTGCGGTACTGCTGTTCTTTGTTGTGCGCGAGTTTGTTTTTCGTACCGCTCGTGTAGACGGAAACTCTATGCTTCCCACGCTTGAACACGGCGACATGGTTATTCTTAACAGATTTGCATACGTTGTAGGAACTCCGCGAGTTGGCGACATCGTGGCGTTTCCTTATGCAGAGAATCCGTCCGAGCATTACATCAAACGAATTATTGCCGCGCCCGGGGATATCGTTAACCTGCGAGAAGGTTTATTTTGGGTTAACGATGTGATGCTTCAAGACGATTTTTCCGATGAACTTGTCATTTCAACCGGAGATGTAGTTTTTCCGATTGAAATTGATGAAGGGCATTATTTTGTGCTTGGCGATAATCGCAACGGCAGTCAGGATAGCCGTTTTACTAAGGTGGGAACCATTCCTGCGAATGAAATGATAGGCAAGGCAACTGTCCGGATTTGGCCTTTGGGAAGAATCGGTTCGGTAAATTAAAATGCAAGACATAAGCTGGTATCCCGGTCATATGACCAAAACAAAACGTATGATTGCCACGCAAATGGGCATTATCGACGTTGTAATTGAGCTTTTGGACGCACGTGTGCCGTTTTCCAGCCGCAACCCCGACATAGACACACTTGCGAAAGACAAAAAGAGAGTGCTTGTTTTAAATAAAGCCGATTTGGCAGACGAAAAAATCACAGCCCTGTGGGAAGAATATTTCCGCGAAAAGGGCTTTTTTGCATTGCCGATAAATGCAAAAGACAATAATAAAAAAGCCGGCGCAAATAGATTAACCGCAGCGTTGAAAAAAATAATGCGCCCGAAAATCGAAGCGCAGCGCAAACGGGGAAGAATAAATGCGCCAATCCGTGCAATGATTGTAGGCATTCCCAATGTGGGAAAGTCCACATTTATTAACCAGCTTGTTGGGGGTTCAGGAGCAATCACCGCAGACCGTCCGGGCGTTACACGCGGACGGCAGTGGTTGAAAGTAGGTGGCGAGTTCGATTTAATGGATACTCCCGGCGTTCTTTGGCCCAAATTCGACGATAAAATGGTTGGGCTTCGCTTGGCCTGCACCGGTGCGATTCGCGATGAAATTTTTGATAAAATCACGCTCGTTACACATTTCATGCAAATTCTCATTTCAATTAACCCCGGAATTTTAGAAAAGCGATACAAAATTTCTACGGCTTCATTTGTTCCGGAAAATATTAATGATATGTTGAAACTGTTAGAAGAAATAGGCAACGCCCGCGGCTTTAAAATGAAAGGCGGTGTGATAGATTTGGAACGCACCGCCATAACAATCCTTGACGAATTTCGCGGAGGCAAGCTGGGAAGAATTTCATTGGAATTACCCGAAGAGAAGGAGCAGACACCATGACCCCAAAAGAAAGAGCTATCGCCGCGTTGAATTTGCAAATCCCCGACCAAGTACCCACATTTGAACTGGGTTTTACACTCGCGCCGGAAATGTTTGGAATAAACTTGTACCCGTCAGACCTCCACCGCGATGTGATTTGCCGTCTTTCGCCCGCCGACAAAGACCGTAGGCTAAATAACGTCGCCGAAGGCATTGCAAAAGTATTTGAAGCACTGGATTTTTGCATTATGCCCGGGCATTTTGGCGCGGGCTATGTGGATAACGCATACATTTCGCCGGAGAGGAAATTCTTATGGGGGAAGCTCCGCGAATTGACCGGTGGGCGGCGGCTAATCGGCTACACTGCCGACGGAACTTTTGCAATTTCCAACCGAAACGGGGTTAACGCCTTTGCGCATCGGATTACCAATGACCCGAAAGGATTGCACGACGAAGCAAAACAGCGTATGGATATTGCAATCGAGCGCAATAAAAATCTGGCTGAGGCCGGCGTTGAAGTCGCATTTCTTAATTCAGATTATTGCGATAATTCCGGCCCTTTTTTACCGTCCGAAAAATTTGCAGAGTTTATTCAGCCCTATTTGGCAAAGATCATCGAGGAGTGCAAAAAATCCGGTATGTATACAATTAAACATTCCGACGGAAATATAATGCCGATTTTAGACCAATTGGCGGAATGCAAACCCCATGCACTGCATTCCTTAGACCCTGCGGCAGGTGTAGACATAAAGGAAGTCAAGGCACGGATTGGCCACAAAGTAGCTCTTTGCGGAAATGTGAACTGCACCGCGTTGCAATCCGGCACAGACGAAGAAGTGATTGCAAGCGCGGAATACTGCCTTACCCACGCCAAACCCGGCGGCGGATATATTTTCTGCACAAGCAATCTCCCTTATAGGGGCATTCCGCCGCATAGGTATCAAATGATTTTAGATATTTGGAAACGTATGAGGGATTACGAGTGAGGGAGTGTATATATGCGAAACGAAATACGGGAAGCATTGCAAAGATGTCAAAACACTTTTGGGGAAGAAGCTTTTGAAGACCGTGCATTAGCGAGTATTATAATCGACCCTGTTCGTCTTTTAATTACTCTCGCGCTAAAAATTGATGCATATTCGCGCTTAAAAAACTCGTCGTCCAGAAATATGGCAACGGATGTTTTTAATTTAACTAAAGAGATGCAGAAAAAATATTTCATTGAAGAAAACGCGGCAAAGATGACTATCGAATGCATAGCAGAATTACTTGGCTACACGCCCCCCACCGATATCCCGCAGGAACAGCCTTCATTGCCGGAAATCGGAGGCGTAATGCGTTTCGGAGACTACGAGTGGCGGGTTCTTGATATACAAAACGATAAAATACTTCTTCTAAGCGAAAATATATTGGAACAAAGAGCATATCACCCGTGTTACGCCGGTGTAACGTGGGAAAATAGTAAATTGCGCGAATATCTTAACAGCGAATTTATTAATAATTTCGACACGGCGGACAAAGCCCGAATACTGGAAACAAGTCTCCGCAATCCGGAAAACCTATGGTACGGCATAACCAACGGCAACGACACCACCGATAAAATATTTATTTTAAGCATTGAAGAAGCTGACCTATATTTTGGAAACAGTGGCGATTATCTAAACAAAAGACGAAAAAAATATGACAACGGAAAATGGATTTCAGACGACGACGGCTGGATATTATCAAACGAACACGACAGCAGCCGAATAGCGAAGCACAACGGCTTGGCGAGCCTTTGGTGGTTGCGTTCGTCCGGTTACAGCGATTGCACCGCGGTATATGTCAGTACCACGGGAAATATCCCCCCAAACGGCGACCGTGTTTGTATCGGGCGCGGGGGTGTTAGGCCTGCTTTGTGGATACAGGGTTTACAATGATACAAGTTGAAAATAAAAGAAAAAAATTGCCGCATGGTATATCAGCCGCGTCTGTTATATCTTTTTTTATTGTTTTAATACTGTGTGGCTTTATTATCGGTTTAACGGTTAGGAACAGTGCAAATTTAGAAAGGCTCCAGATAGAGCAGCTTATCACGGAGCGGGGCATAAAAATTAATGAAGCGGTAACGGGATTGCTGTATAAAACAAGTGTTCTTTCCGTTATGGTAACGCAGGGTTACGGCGTTGTTGATGATTTTGAACGTCTGGCTTCATCAATGGTTGACGACCCTGCTATTTTAAATGTACTTATCGCGCCGGGCGGAGTTGTCACCCATGTTTTTTCATTACATGGCGATGAATCCGCTTTAATCGGGTTTGATTTTTTATCTGACGCTACCGGAAACAGGGAAGCAATTATGGCAATAGAAGCGGGAGAGCTTGTAATGGCGGGGCCTTTTATCGGAAGGCAGGGGCTTCTTATTCTTGCCGGAAGGCTGCCGGTTTTTTTAGATTTACCGGACGGCACTCAGGAATTTTGGGGGCTTGTTTCCGTAACACTTAGATTTCCGGAGGCTTTGGAAAATGTGGGTTTTGAAGTTTTTACTTCTCATGGATACGCATATGAGCTTTGGAGAACAGACCCCGAAACGGGCGAAAGACAAACAATGGCAAGTGATTATGATGCTTCGCGCAGATATCGTGGGTATATTGAAAGACCGATTGAAATTTTTAACGCTACGTGGCATTTAAAAGTTTCGCATACAAGCTCAATTTTTAATTGGAACACTATTTTTTTTATGGTTGGAGGATTTTTAATCAGTGTTTTGGTTGCTTACATTGTGCAAAGTAATTACGAATTAAAGAAAATTGAAGAAGAGCTGGAAGAAGCCGTGGAAGCCAAGTCTATGTTTCTTGCAAACATGAGCCACGAAATCCGGACACCGTTAAACGGTGTAATTGGTTTTGCCGAGCTTGCGCTGGAAGAAAAAAATCCCCAAGCATCAAGGGAATACATGGTAAAAAACTTGAACAACGCAACAAGTCTTTTAGACATAGTAAATAATATTTTAGATATATCGAAAATTGAATCCGGAAAAATGAAGCTTGATAAAATCGCGTTCGACCTTTGCGAATTATTGGAAGCCTGTAAATCCACAGTTGAACCTAAAGCGATTGAAAAAAACATTTCCTTGCAAGTTCAAGCCGATACGTTAAAAATAACCGGCGACCCCACAAAGCTTCGACAGGTACTATTAAATCTTTTATCTAACGCCGTAAAATTTACAGAAAGCGGAGCGGTAAGAATTTCAGCCGCAATTACAAACAATTTTAATGAAACTGTTAAGGTTCTTTTTGAAGTTGAAGACAGTGGCATAGGTATGAGCGAAGAACATCTGCGTCATATTTTCGACGCGTTTGCGCAAGCCGATGCAGGAATAACACGAAAATATGGCGGAACGGGACTTGGCCTTGCCATATCAAAAAATTATGTAGAGCTTATGGGCGGTACTCTTAGTGTGGAAAGTGTGCAGGATGTCGGTACAAAATTCAGTTTTTCGCTTGTGTTTGACACAGCTTCAGCAGATGATTTTACGGGTGGCGAAAAATCCTTTGAAACGGAAAATTCAAAATTCTCGGGAGAAGCTTTAATATGTGAAGACAATAAAATAAATCAGGAAATTATGATTAAACATCTTGAAAATGCCGGGATGTTTTATGTCTTGGCGGAAAACGGAAAACAGGGGGTAGACATTGCCGCTGAACGAATTAATAGACCCTTTGATATAATTTTTATGGATATTCAAATGCCCGTAATGGACGGAATTAGCGCGTCAAAAGCATTGGTTGAAATGGGAATAAAAACGCCGATAATCGCGGTATCGGCGGATGCATCGGCAGATAAAAAAGAAAAATATAAACAAGTGGGTATGACGGATTGTTTGAGCAAACCTTTCAAACGGCAGGAGCTATGGGCCTGTCTGCAAAAATATTTAAGAAATGAAATCATTGACTTTGAAATGGGTATTGAACACTGTGCCGGATGTGAAGAAATTCACAAACAAGGATTGGAAATGTTTTTTAATAAACAACGTAATGTATATGAACAGGTTGAAAATGCAATCAAGAAAGGTGATTATTCCGGTGCCGGCGCAATAATTCACAGGGAACGGGGTGTGGCGGGAATCATCGGAGCGGTTCGGCTTATGAATGTTTTAAACGATTTGCAAGATGTGCTGGACACCGGAATAAATCCTTCCGTTGATTTAATGGAAACATACAGTAAAGAGCTTGATAATGTGCTTGAACGGATAAAAACGGTTACGTAAAATCGGTAGTAATGTAAACTTTTATTTGAAAGATTTTGAATAAGAATGGGGAAAAGAAATGAAAATTTCCGGAATGATTAAGCTCTGCATACTTTTCTTTGCTGTTCTTGCTGTCGCAAGTATTACGCCTTTCGTGGCTTTCAGACAATGCCGAGTCTGACGCATTGGAGTCACTTAGAACGCAAGCAGAATTTAAACGATTAACACAGTGGATACCGGCGCGGAAATAGCCCGTTCAACCGCGGAAACCCTACGGGAACAAGCAGAAGCACTCTGTCAAGTAGTAATCGGGCTTAATCAAATTTCCCAAGTAGTACAATCAAATTCCGCTGTTTCCGAAGAAACCGCTGTTGCTTCGCAAGAATTATCTTCGCAAGCCGAGCTATTACAACAGTTGGTTAGATTCTTCAAGTTGTAAAAGTGACTTTTATAATGACCAGTCTTCAATTTCAAGCCCGCTAACACGTTCAAACTCTCGTGTGTTATTTGTCACAACAATAAGCCCCTCCGCTTTGGCATGTGCTTCATGAAATACACACAAATATTTGTATCAAGCAAATATTTCATAAGGGTGTCCTTGCTTGTTGCGTGTCATCATTCCTTGCCTCAAATATAGCATCACCGAAATCATCACTTGCGGGGGAACTTTCAAGAAATGAATCTATTTCATTATCCATAGGATATAAAAGTATTGCTTTTCCAACCTTTTTAATTCCTATTTCATTGGTCGAAACACGGTATTCTTTTGGTAAGCGCACTGCCTGACTACGTCCACTGAAAAATACTTTTGCAGTTTCCATTATCTCATCACCTCAATAAACAATACATATCACGATATATATCATGTCAACTGTGTGCTTTTACCCCTTCACCACAAAATTCACAATCTTACCCGGTACATATATTTCTTTTACAATTTCTACGCCCGTTAATTTTTCATGCAGGGCTTTTTTTGCTTCGGATAAAACATCGTCTTTGGCTGAATTTGCGGGAACTTTTATATTGCCGCGAAGTTTGCCGTTTATTTGCATTGCGATTTCTACGGTGTCGGACTGCAATTTTGATTCATCGTAGGTTGGCCATTTTTGAGCGAAAACGGTTGTGGTGTTGCCTTGGTTTTCCCAAATTTCTTCGGCAATGTGGGGCGCGAAGGGCGAAAGGAGAATCGCCAAAGTTTCAAGGATGGATTTAGGAATTCCGCCATTGGATTTTGCAATGTTCTGCAAAGTGTTTGTGTGTTCCATAAATCCGCTGATTACCGTGTTTAATGAGAGATTTTCCAAGCGTGTTGTTATATCGTAAATTAAACGATGGCGCAATCGTTCTGTATCGGGAGAATCAGCGATGTTGGGTTCGTTTGCAAGCCGCCACGCTTTATTCAAAAAGCGGTATACGCCTTCAATTCCGCTGTCGTCCCACTCTGCGTCCAGTTCGGGCGGGCCTATGAAAAGCTCGTACATTCGCAGTGCGTCACAACCATATGTCGGCAAAAGTTCGTCCGGCGACACGCCGTTGCCGAAGGACTTCGCCATTTTTTTGCCGTTGCGGTTAATCATGCCTTGATTAAAAAGTTTTGTGAAAGGCTCTTGGAAATCCACAACGCCGATATCGTACAGGAATTTTGTGTAGAAGCGGGCATATAATAAATGAAGAACTGCGTGTTCAACTCCGCCTACGTAGTAGTTAACGGGCAGCCATCTTTTTAACGCGTCCGCACTTGCAAGGGCTTCGGCGTTGTTTACGTCGGCATAGCGCAGAAAATACCACGATGAACCCGCCCATTGCGGCATCGTGTTTGTTTCGCGTTTTGCGGGCTTTTTACACTGCGGGCAAGTTGTATTAACCCATTCTTCCACCAACGCAAGCGGGGATTCGCCTGTGTCGGTGGGTTGGTAAGATTCTACGTTCGGAAGAATAACGGGCAAGTCTGCGTCAGGGACAAGTACCGGGCCACAGTCTTCGCAGTGGATTATAGGAATCGGTTCGCCCCAGTAGCGCTGGCGCGAAAAAACCCAGTCGCGCAGTTTGTAATTTATCGTTTCTTTGCCAACGCCGGTTTTTTCAAGTTCCTTTGTAATGGCGGCGGTTGCGTCTTTTGCGTTAAAACCGTCAAACGCGCCGGAATTCACAAGAACGCCGTCGCCGATGTAGGCTTGCGCAAGTGGTTCGCTTGAAGCTTTGCCCGTTGGCGAAATTACTTCAACGATGGGAAGCTCGAATTTTTTCGCGAATTCAAAATCGCGGTCGTCGTGACCGGGAACGCACATGATTGCGCCCGTTCCGTAATCCGCAAGAACGTAATCGGCTACCCAAACGGGCATATCCGCGCACCCCGTGATTGGATTAGTCGCGTAAACGCCGGTGAAAACGCCCGTTTTTTCCTTTGCCGCCATACGGTCTACGTTGGAGCGCGTTGAGGCTTGGCTTACGTATGTTTCAACAGCTTCTTTTTGCGAAGGCGTTGTTATTTGCGAAACAAGTTCATGCTCCGGAGCAAGCACCATGAATGTCGCGCCGAATAATGTATCGGGGCGTGTGGTGTAGGCTTTGATTTTAACTGAGTCACCCACAGAAAAATCAATTTCCGCGCCGTGACTTTTTCCTACCCAGTCGGCTTGCATCTTTCTAACTTTTTCGGGCCAGTCAAGACCTTCCAAGTCATTCAGTAAGCGTTCGGCGTAGGCTGTTATTTTCAGCATCCATTGACGCAGATTTTTCTTTGTTGCTTCGCCTCGGCAACGTTCGCATACGCCGCCAACAGCTTCTTCATTCGCAAGCACAACTTTACAAGCGGGACACCAGTTAAGCGGCATTTCTTTTTCGTATGCAAGGCCTTTTTCGAACATTCTGGCAAAAATCCATTGCGTCCACTTGTAATAGCTGGGGTCGGTTGTGTCGATTTCGTAGTCCCAATCGTAAATCGTACTCATTTCGTTTAACTGACGCTTCATGCTTCTTATGTTTTCCTCGGTGGAAATCGAGGGGTGAATTCCTTTTTTTATGGCGTTGTTTTCCGCAGGCAAGCCAAACGCGTCCCAACCCATCGGGTGAAGGACGTGGAATCCTTGCAAAATTTTATGTCTGCTTAAAACGTCGCTTAAAACATATCCGCGCCAATGCCCCACATGAAGCCCCGTCCCCGACGGATACGGAAACATATCAAGGCAATAAAATTTCGGTTTATTTTCTGTGTTCTGTTGAATCGGTTCTTTCGTCCACTTCGCTCTCCATTTTTTCTCAATGGGTTTAAAATCGTATTTTGACATTCAAATCACGCCTTCAATAGAGTTTGCAATATTCTAAAATTATGTAAGGTTGTTGTCAAATAATTGGTTGAAAAATCGCGAAATTATGCTATTATTTGACAAAGTAGGTAATTTAAGCAGTTGTGGCTTGTTCGGTTTAGCTAAAAAAATGCCACTCTGCTATGACCGTAGCTGAGTGGCGAAGAAATTTGCACCAAGGTTAAGGGCAAGTCACATCTGTGACGATTACCTGCTTTTTTCATTTGATTGAGCCTTGCGTTGCTCACCTTTATTTTTAGGTGGCTTTATTATATCAAAAATTCCAATAAAGTAAACGGGCAACCGTAAAAAATTTTTTCACGTGAATCGGTGAATAAAAAAAGGGGACGGGCATATGTATATAAAAGTAAAGCGTATATTTGATATTTTTTGTATGGTTATATTCGCGCCGTTGTGGATTCCGCTGATGGCGATGCTTGCTGTTTTGGTTAAAACGACATCGAACGGGTCTGTGTTTTTTAAGCAGAAACGCTTCGGACGTGACCGCAAATTTTTTCAGATATATAAATTCCGCAGTATGTATACAGACGCGCCAAAAGATGTCCCGACGCATTTATTAAAAGACCCGCAAGCGTTTATAACACCGGTCGGCAGATTTTTAAGAAAATCAAGCCTGGACGAGTTGCCGCAAATTTTCAATATTTTGCGCGGTGAACTTTCGCTTGTGGGACCTCGCCCGGCACTGTGGAATCAAGATGACCTAATTGAAGAGCGGGAAAAATACGGCGCGAACTCGATTCCTGTCGGGCTGACGGGGCTTGCTCAAGTTCGCGGGCGCGACGAGCTTCCTATTCAGGTAAAAGCGGCATACGACGGCGAGTACGCAAAAAAAATGAATTTCTTCTTAGACATAAAAATTCTATTCCAAACGATAATCTGCGCACTTAGGGGAAGCGGTGTACAAGAAGGCGGACCAAAATGAAAATATTAGTAGTAGGCGCGGGATACATCGGAAAAAATTTTGCGGAATACGCGTCGCAACGCTTCACCATAGACACAACCGATTCCCGAGAAGGCTGGAAAGAAAAAAAATTTGAAAATTATTCCGCAGTAATTTTTGCCGCGGGAATCGCGCATAGAAAGCAAACAAAAGAAAACGCGCAATCATATTTCGCCGTAAACCGCGACCTTGCCGTTGCTGTGGCGGAGAAGGCAAAACATGCCAAAGTGCCGCAATTCATCTATTTAAGCTCGATGGCAGTTTTCGGAAAAAAAGAGGGTGAAATATCCGCGCATACCAAACCGAATCCGCGGCATAATGATAACTATGGGACATCAAAGTTTGACGCTGAAAACGCGCTTACTAACTTGCAAAACACGGATTTCAAAGTTGCAATAATACGCCCGCCCATGGTGTACGGCGAAAACTGTCCGGGAAAATACCGTCAGCTCGTTAAGATTGCAACATATATGCCGTTGATTCCCTGCAACAAAAACAAGCGCAGCGTAATTTATATTGATAATTTGTCGGAATTTTTATGCACGGTCATTTCAAACCGTGCGTCGGGAATTTTTCACCCGCAAAATGATGAACACGTAAGCACATCGGATTTAATCGTACAAATCAGGCGGGAAAACGGCAAAAATACACGAACTTTCAGCGCAGGTTTACTGCTTCATCTGTGCGGTGTCATTTTTCCGCCTGTAAAAACAGCGTTTAGTACTTTGTATTATTCTAAAGAGGGGGAACGGGAAAAATGAGAGTATTCTTGGAACGCACCACGCTAACGCCGCAACTTTCAGATGTTCGATGCAATTCTTGCGGGCGGGACGTGGAAAAAGAAGACCCGGGTTACTTCGAGGACCATATCTCGCTTACAAAAACATGGGGTTATCACTCACCGTTCGACGGCGAATCCCACGACATAGACCTTTGCGTAGATTGCTACCAAGACTGGATAACCCATTTTGAAATACCGCCTTATATAACGTAATTCTTAAAATTCATGTAAAAGTGCGTTAATTTCGTTACCTGCAAGCAGAATTATTGAAACGGCGTTAAGCCAAAGAATAAGCAAAAAAACACCCGCAATGCTTCCATAGATTGCGGGCAGTTGTGTGAAATTTTGCGTGATAAAGCCGAACATTGCGCTTGTAATCGCCCATGCAATCACTGTAACTGCCGCTCCCGGTAAAATATGTTTAAGAGGAAGTGGCTTTGCGCACGCCAATTTGTAAATATATGCGGTGAACACAAACAGCGAAAACAAAGCCAAAAAGTAGCTAATTATTGTAAAAAGCAATTCTGAACCGTCGGGAAAAATGAATGCCCAAATCTGCCGTCCGAAAACCAACAGCCCAAGCATAACTATAAGTGCGGCGGAAAATAAAATCATCAAAACAAAACTAAGAAAAATTTGCGCCGCAAGACTGCGTTTTTCGCTAACGTCATACGCAGAATTGGTAACTCTTATTATCGCCCTGAATCCGTTTGTAGTATTGTAAACGCTGAAAAACAACGCCGCCGATAAAATCCCTGTACTTCGTGTTTCTGAAATTTCAAACACAAAGCCCGCCACTAACTCTGAAATATCATCGGGTAATACTTTGTAAAGCCCTTCAAAAATGGCATAGGAATCCAATTCTAAAAAACCCAATAGCGACATCAAAAAGACAATAAAAGGAAAAAACGCAAGCAAAACTCTAAGGGTTAGAGAGGCTGAGCGTTCAAAAATCTGTTCACGATTGCATTTCACTGTGAGATTAAACAAAAATATTACGAATTTTTGCATCCTACTCCGCAATTCCGATAACCAGCCCAACCGTGCGCAAGGCATCCGGTTGGGTTATTTGTTTTGGCGCGAAAGATTTATTTAGCGATTCAAGAATTACCACGCCTTTTGTTTGGTCAATGCGCAGACGTTTGCAGTAGGATTCGCCGTCGTATACGAAAATTCCTACGTTATCCGGCTCTACTTTTGGCACAGCTTTTACAAAAACTATGTCGCCGTCGTTTATTTTCGGCTCCATGCTTTCGCCTTTTATGCGTACGCAAAAATCAGCGCGTTCGCTTACTTGGTTTGCGGCGAAGTGCATTTCTTCGTAGTCATCGTCGCTGTCCTCGCTTAGATAACTTCCAAGACCCGCGCTTGCACGTTGTTGATATACTTTAAGAACAATCCATTTGTCGTCCACGATGGGCTTTTTTACCGTCTCCATTCGTGTATTTAAAAAACTTACACGCTCTACTTCCTTTTCCAAAATAATGTCAACAACCTCGCGCCCATGGTTGTCCAACTGACGATATTTAATGATGTGGTCGTTTTCGTCTTCGGTAAGAATTGCGATCTCTTCGGCTCTTTTGCGGTTCTCGCTAACGCCAAGAAGAAAATCGAGGCTTACGTTGTAGTGGCGCGCAAGCATTTGCAAAACTTCGGAGTTCGGCTCGCGAAATCCGGATTCATAATTGGCGTAAGTGCTGTAATTCAGCGGAAGCCTTGATACAAGTTCGCGCTTGCTCATCGAATTTTCCTTGCGAAGCAAGCGAAGTCTTTCAGCTATCATGGGAACACCTCACTCTAGAATAATACATATGTTCGCCCATGGAAATCATACAACAGACGTGTTTTTTTTGCAACAGTTTCCTAAGAATTATTCTTAGAAAAATTATTTTAAAAATAAAAACGAAACAATGTTCGTTTTATGCTTGACGCAATACTCCATGTGTGTAATAATCTGTCGGCAAGACAAGCAATCGAAAGCAGGAGGGAGAACAAATGTTTATTAATATTGAAGTGGAGCGCATTCGCCGCCGAATGAGTAAAGCTAAAATGGCATATTATCTCGCCATTGACACAGCACTTTTAGACGACTGGATTCATCAGCGACGCGCCATTCCCGCCGGTAAACTGCGTGCCCTGTCGCAGTTATTCGACGGTTGCAGTGTTGATTATCTTCTAAAAGAAGGGAGGTGACAAAAAATATGTATATGATGATAAGGGGCTGCGCGCTTACCGTCGCAGGGCTTGCGGCAAGCATGTTAAGCCTTGCGTTTGGCGGCTTTGACAAGTTGCTTCAAACACTTTTACTGCTTATGGCGGTCGATATGATTTCCGGAATAATTTGTGCGGTTGTTTTCAGATGTTCCACGAAAACCGAAACCGGACGACTTTCAAGCAGTGCGGGCCTACAAGGATTTTTCAAGAAGGGCTGCTGCCTATTGCTTGTTGTAGTAGCCGTACACCTTGACGCGTTAATCGGCACGGGAAATCTTACCCGGGATGCCGCAATAATCGCGTTTTGTGTAAACGAATTAATAAGCATTATGGAAAACATGGGGCATATGGGAATAAAAATGCCTGCACCAATCATGAATGCGCTTGAAATGTTTGGGAAGAAAGAAGTTTAAGTTCCACGTCTCCAAAAGTTTTTGGCTGGACGGCGGAAACCATTCCGCGGCGCACCATTTCAAGTAGCGCGAGGAAGGTGACAATCATTTCATGGCGTGAGACGCAATCCATAAAAAGGGACGACAGACTTAGTCGTCCTTTTTTTTGTAAAATTTTTCGCACGAAACCTATTTTTTCTGTTACGGTGAATTTCTCTTTCGACATTTCGCCATAACCCGCTCGTACTGTGTCTATTTTTTCGGCGGCGCGGCGCATAATATCTGTAAAAAGTTCTGTTAGTTGCGGGATTGGGATTAATTCTTCCACAGGATTGGAATATCGGCCGCCCGTCAAAATTTCCAATGCTTCCTTGTCGCCTGTACTTGTCAGGCGTTCGCCCACCGGGGTCAGGGTAGATAATTGCACCGCCAGTTCTTGCGCGTGCTGATACGCGATTAATTGACGAGTTAGGGCTTCGCGAGGGTCTTCCTCGGGTTCGTCCGGCTCTGTTTTCGGGCGCGGCAGAAGCATTTTCGATTTTATCTCTAAAAGCGTTGCCGCCATCACAAGAAATTCACTCATTTGTTCCATATCCGGCGGAAAATTTGCAATTACCTCCATATATTCCGCCGTTATTTGCGAAATGGGAATATCGTAAATGTCGATTTCGGCGCGCTGTATAAGTTTCAAAAGAAGGTCTAAAGGTCCTTCGTATTTTTCAAGCTTAACATCCATCAGAACGAAACCACACTAATTATCATTTCACGAATAGGGAAAATAATCGTCTGAACTACGCCAATAACAATCATCAAAAGCAACAGAAGCTGCAGAGGTTTTTCGTAATGGTTAAGCCGCATGGATGTTTCGGGGGAAACAAAAAGATGCAGAAGCTTATTCGCTGCCATTGGGAAAACCGGAATAAGATTAAACAGCGCGAGTCCGATATTCGCACGGGCAAAGGGAATTGCCACTTCATTCAATGCTAAAACAATGTAAAACGAAAAAGGTATATCTTGTGTGTATTCCATTGCGGCCGGCCAGTTTAACATCATTCCGCTGTCCAGAGAGACAGTCATCGCGTCTTTCGCTGCCGCACCATAGGATTCCGCCCATGAAAGGAGAGGCGCACCAAGAAAACCAAGTGCCATTATCACCAGCATCCCAACAAGTAAATTTGCTACAGTGGGTGCGGTGTAGGTTTGTATGATTCCCTTGCGCTTGTTGCGATAATAAAGCGGAGAAGTTGTTACCGGCTGACCCCATCCAACCTGAAAAAACAGCATCAGAAAAAAACCTATCGGCTCGAAAAATTTAAACGGATTCCACGTAATAAACCCGCTTTTCTTGGGTGTGGGGTCGCCCAAAGCCGCCGATACCCGCGCTTTCACAAACTCATGTATAACAGGCGCGAAAAACGCACCGGGCAGTAGATAGAGAAAATTCATTTTAAGCAACCTTTCAAGAGATGAAAGCCTTGTGGGATATACTTTTTTCCTATTCAGATTTTATTATTTCTCCCGTGTTTCCGCGCCAAGTTGTTTGCTTAGTCGCTTCACTATGGAGTTTGCGAAATTTTCTATTTCGGCGGAATTTAATGTTTTTTCTTGCGAACCGATTATTAGACGGAAGGTTACAGATTTTTTTCCGTCGGGAATTTGCTTGCCGCGGTATTCGTCTACAAAGGATACGCCGCGTAAAAGGTCCCCTTCGCCTTTTTTTGCGGTTATTACGCCCGATATTTCTGCCCATTTTACGGAAAGGTCAAACAATAATGATAAATCGTATTCGTTTAACGGATACTCGGGCAAGCGGGTGAACTTGTTATCGCGTGAAGTGAAAGGTTTCAGTGCGTCTATTTCAAGTTCGAAAAATACTACGGCATTATTTTTTATGCCGCAAGCGAGTGCGGATTTTTTGGATAGTAATGCGAGATTACCGATTTTTTCGCCGCCTTGCGCCGCTATATTTAACCAAACAACATCATCTGCATAAAAAGGTTTTTCAATTCGTTCAAAGGAATAATTTTCAATGTGAATATGGCGCGGTAAGGCTTCCAGTGCCCCTTTTGCGCGGCGGAACAGCGCGTTCACGTCTTCTGCACCGCCAACAAACGCGCCCGCAACATTTCTGCGTTGAATTGGCAACGCTTCGCGAGAATCGTATTCGCTCACAAATTCACCGGGTAAAAATACCTGCGCCGATTCGAAAATGGAGAATTCGTTGAAATAACGGACATTCCCTGCAACTGCCTTGCAAATATTCGGCAAAAGTGACGGACGCAAAAATTTTTCATCGGGCGCAGGCGGTGCGGAGAGGGCGTGCAGCCCATCGTTGCCGCCGAGAATTGCGTTAACAAACTCGTCTTTAATCCACGGATAAGTGAAAACCTCACGCATTCCGCAACGGAACGCCAGAAATTCGCGAATATTGCGGTCGATAGCAACCATCGGTTGATTAATCGCGCCTGTGAAGGAAGTCACAATCGGTGCGGCTTCAAAATTTTCATAGCCGTGCATTCGCGCAAGCTCTTCCATGATGTCATCGGGAATGGAAATATCGCCCGTAGAACGCCATGTTGGGGCAATTGCGTGAAGTTCATCTCCTGCGAATTCCACATCGAAACCAAGCAATTCAAGCTTTGTACGTATTTCCTCGTTAGATAAGCGTTTCCCAAGACGGCTTTCAAGCCAATTAAGCGAAACAGTTACTTTTTTTCGTTCAAGCGGCACAGGAAAATTATCACGGAAACCTGTTACGCTTATGCCGGGGTACAAATCCGCAAAAAGTTTCATAGCGACAGCAAGCGCGATATCCGCACGTTGTGGGTCGATGCCTTTTTCGTAACGAGTTGCTGCGTCTGTCCGCGCATCGTAACGCGTTGCCGTGCGGCGTATTCCGATTGGTTCAAAATTTGCAATTTCCAATATAATTTTATTTGTTTCGGGCAAAACAGAATCCCGCTTACCGCCCATTACTCCGGCAAGCCCAACGGAACCTTCATCATCCGCGATAACCAAATCTTCCGGCGTAAGAGTTAGTTCGTTGTCGTCCAAAAGCAACAGCTTCTCGCCGTTGCGGGCACGGCGAACCGTGATATGCCCCGCGATTTTATCGGAATCAAACGCGTGCGTAGGTTGGCCCGTCGCAAGCATTACATAGTTTGTAATATCAACAATCGCGTTAATTAGGCGAAGCCCAACACGCCAAAGCCGCGTTTGAATTTCAAAGGGTGACGGCTTAACTGTAAGCCCTTCAATTTTCACACCGATATAACGGGGCGAACGCGCGGTGTCTTCCAGCGTAATTTCCATTTCCGGCGCGTCAATTGCGCACGGCTCGATTTTTTTAAGCGGCAGACCATAAAACGCGGAAAGCTCACGCGCAATTCCGTAATGCCCCCACAAATCCGGGCGGTTTGTCAGCGATTTATTGTCAATTTCCAAAATCACATCGTCAATGCCAAGCGCAGCGGCAACGTTTGTTCCGGCGGGCGCGCGGAAATCGGAAAGGTCAACGATTGTAGCTTCTTGGGTGAATGGAAATAAATCGAATAATCCAATCTCCGACGACGCGCAAATCATCCCGAAAGATTCAATGCCGCGCACTTTCGACTTTTTAATTTCAACAAGTTCGCCAACCCCGTGCCATCGTACCATAGCCCCGGGAAGCGAAACTGCAACCTTCATATCTACACGTAAATTACACCCGCCGCAAACAATTTCTTTTACCTCTCCGCCGCCGATATCGACTTTGCAAAGCGTTAATTTATCCGCGTCGGGGTGCTTTTCCAATTCTAAAATCTGTCCAACAACAATTTTCTCGAAATTTTTTGAGATGTCTTCCCATCCTTCGACTTCAACCGTTGCCATAGTTAAATCATATGCAATCTTAGAAAGCTCTAAATCGGCGGGAAGTTCCACGTATTCTTTTATCCAGTTTAATGAAAGTTTCATTTAAAGTCTCCTTTTCTTGTTTTTGCAATAATAAAACCAAACAAGCCCCCTGTAATTAATCCTCCCAAATGCGCTATCCACCCAATATTCGGCATAATAAAACCATAAGCTTGGCTTATAATAATCCAAATCATCAGCGCACGCGAATCAAGAGTTCCAATATAAGTGCGCCGAACATGCGCATACATATACGCAAAACCAAATATTCCGCAAATCGCGCCGGAAGCACCCGCCGATACAGCGAAGTCACTGCCGAAGTACAAGGTTGCGAGAGAACCGCCCAAACCACTTAAAATATAAGCGGCCGCAAATTTTATACTGCCTAATTCGCCTTCAACGGTAGACCCGATAATCCACAGTGCAAGCATATTCATAGCGAAATGCCGAATGCCAAAATGCACAAACCAACTTGAGGCCAATCGCCACCACTCGCCGTAGTATAAAATGGAATCCGTATACTGCGCACCATATTTAAATGCCGTTTCAAGCGGGTCATGCGTATACCCGTCTAAATACATTAAGATCATGATAACCGAATTAACAAAAAGCAATATCACAGTCAAATAAGGCTTATATGCCGCGCCGCCAATCCAAAAATATGGTTTAACCTTGCCGTCATCAACTTTTTTATTATATTTGGCAACACCTTTTTCAAATTTTTCCTGACACGGCGGACAGCGATATTCCGTCTTCTCCGATTCAAAGGGTTTGCCGCACCCCCAACAGTTTCGCATATATTTTGCCTCCTACGCAAACTGCTCCAAAAATCTCAAATCGCCGCTGTGAAAAAGGCGGACATCATCTATTCCGCTGCGCATCATAACAAGTCTGTCCAGCCCGATGTTTACGTAGAAGCCCGTGTATTCGGCGGGGTCAAGGCCGGAAGCGCGCAAGACGTTTGGGTGCGGCGAACCGCCCGGCATTATTTCAATCCAGCCAACGTGTTTGCAAACGGAACAGCCTTTTCCTTCACAAACCAAGCAACCCATGTCTATTTCAAAGCCGGGTTCTACAAACGGGAAAAACCCGACGCGCATTCTGACGGGAACGTCTCGCCCGAAAACTTTTGAAAGGATACTTTTTATTAAAATCATTCCCGCTGAAAAAGGGAATTCGCGGTCAACAATCAATACTTCGTATTGGAAAAAAGCGCGTTCGTGGCGTGCGTCCGTTTCTTCGTTGCGGTACACGCGCCCGGGATAAACAAAACGATATGGCGGTTTATTTTTTTGCATAAAACGGACACTCGCGCCAGTAAGGTGCGGGCGAAGGCATAAGCGTTTGCCGCCCGAGCCGCTGTCGTGACCTTCAAGCCAGTATGTGTCCATGCTTTCGCGGGCGGGGTGTTCCGCCGGAAAATTCAAATTATCAAAAGCGTATAATTCGCTTGAAATATCGGATTCCTGGAAAATTTCAAAACCCATAGAACGAAAAGTATCGTTAAGGTCGTAACACATTTGTGTAATTGGATGCAGTCCGCCGAAGCCGTTTGAATTAAAAAGTTGGGGGAAAATTCCCGGCACTGTGTAGTCAAAATCCGGAGAAATTTCCGACGCTTTAAGTTGAATTTCTTCCACGCGGGCATCAAGCATTGCGGTTAATTGTTGTTTTAGTTGATTCGCCGCGCGTCCCGTTTCAGCACGCAAAGACGCTTCCATTTTCGGCACTTCTTTTAAAATTTCCGTAACTGCGCCCTGTTTTCCGATTAGCGATGCTTTAACATCTTGTAATTCCGCAACTGTTTTCGCTGTTGCGATTTTATCGCAACCGTCTTTTAATATTGCGTCAAGTTTTTCTTTCATGTACATCT
Source organism: Defluviitaleaceae bacterium (assembly GCA_009779835.1). Lineage (GTDB taxonomy): Bacteria > Bacillota > Clostridia > Lachnospirales > WQUN01 > WQVC01. The sequence goes on from WRBD01000023.1 coordinate 23,368, forward strand.
TCCTTTCACCTTTCCCATTATACGCCAAATTATTAATTGTTACAATTTTATTACCTGCAACGAGCGAAATAAATTTTCTTGAAGAAAAAGAAAAATATACTTGACAATGTTTCACATAATGTGTAATATATGTATAAGTCACGAGGCACAGCCGCTTTAACTTTGCATTTACCCGGCTCTTATGTTAACAGTTGCATGATTTGTTGTTACACCTCATTGGCTTATCCCATTTTTTAGGGAAGAAATGTTAAGTTATTGTTATTGTCGGGCTTGTGCCGCAAGATTTTTCGCGCGCGGCGGCGCAAAAGTTCACTTGTTTTTCTCAATGGCTTGGCCACTTTCTTTCCGAACGGGAAAACTGTTTTACCGTAACATTCATTTAACATGAGGACTCCGAACTTGTACAAGCATGTTTTGTGAATGATGAAGTTGAAAAACGGTAACGCGGCAGACCCGAGATGTATGTTACAAACGAAAAAAAACCCGGTAAGCGTTTTGCTAGTACGCTTACCGGGTGGCAATAATACTTGTTGCCCCGTTTTTATGACGGGGTTAGCGGGGTTACATAATAAAGTTTAATTATCTGTACTATCGTCACCTACTAAGCACTATCTCACACACTTATAATACTTATGTTGTGAATATTCATTCTCTTTCCTTTTTGCTTTTCATCCGTACATTGTGCGAGAACCTCAACACTATGAGTCTCACTCTGAATAAACGCTAACTTTTGTCCGCTTGGAAGTTCGACACTTAGTTTATCTGCATCCATGATAGCGTTTGGGAAAACCTTGCAGATACGGGCTTTGTCATTTTCTGTGTAGTTACCACAAAGATTGAGTGTTACAATTCGGTCAATGCCATTTTCTTTACTATTTGGAATCATGTACTGTTGCATCCAATTCTTTGAAGCCTCGTCTTTCATTTGCTGAAATCCAAGCTGAAAAGGAACGCCCTCAAAAAAAGGAAGGTATGAGTTTTGCCACGGCATAGTGCGTGTTAGCAAACCTAAGCACCATTTGAATTTTAAGTATTCGGGTTTCGATATGCTAACCCCAAGGTTACTTAACCTCTCAAATTCTTCTACAATGGTATCTGTATCAATAAAAAGGCAAATAAGGCCTCTATGATTGTTGTTATATTTCTTGACCCAATCTTCTCGCCAGCCACCGCCATTTGCCTTGAGTATTCTTATCATTTCAAAATACCCATCACCAATCCAAATATTTGATGCCTTAAACCCAGATGTTCCTTTTCCCCATTTAGGCTCATACGGAAATCCGATATTTCTAATGCTGTCGATGGTAGACATGTCCGTTTGGTACTTCTCGTCTACATTGATAACTAAGTGGTCTATTTTCAAATGATATCCACCTCACAGTTTATAAATTTTGCGCACGTACCACATTTGAAGTGGTACATAAGTGCGCCCTTTGCTTTGGTTATCCAGATAGTAAAACCATTTTATCACAGCTTTGGTGTTTTCGTGATAAAATTATCCGAACTATGTATTTCCACCCTTCACAGATTACATCATAAGAGCCATAACCCACCGCGAATAAAACCGCCACTTGCGACAATTACGGCCATAAGCGGCAAATACGCCCCGCTTGGGCGTAAAATGAATCCGATTAAATCCATAAGCGCGGAAGTAATAAGACCAAACATGAGCCCAAATAAAAATACCGACACATTTCTGAGTATCGGCACCCAGACGGTCGGCTTTTCGGGGTTATACTTCATGTGGTTATTCCACTCCCGTCAGTCGTATAACGTCACGAATTTATTATGATTTTTAGAAAATGTCAAGCTAATTCCTCTAAGTTTGGGATAAAATTAATTGGTCTATTCCGATAAAATATTGAGATTCTCTTATCATATGATTAATTACCGTTTGGGAAGGCGGGTTGGAACGGACAGCATGGCTGTTTTGGAGCATCTCACTCATAAGCTCAATAAAATTCTGGCTTTGCTCCACGCATTGTTTGATAAAATCCAGCATTTGTATTTTTAGCCCCCGGCTCAATGCTCCTTTTGAGCGGGTAACGCTTTGAATGTATTTCACAGCTTCCGAGTTCATATGACTCAATTCAATGCCAAATTGTTCAAGTTTTTGGACATATTGAGTTTCGAGATATGGCGTAACAATAGGTATCAAACCGGCATGTTCCGCTTCCTGATGTTTCCAAAATTCAGCTTCATCTAACGCCCGCAATATATTCTGTGCGCCATAATAATATTGCATAATCATTTCCCCTTGCATACCGTAATATCACAGTATATGTTTAAATGAATCATCTGTTCCTATAAATAAAATTTACACAAATAATTCTTTATGATTCATAGAGTGCATGGTAAAATATTTGCAATTAGTTGGTAAGCAAGAGTTAATCTTGCAGGAAGAATTTGAAGGAGGCATTTTATGAAACGGAAACGGTTTTTATCAGTGGTTATCGCGCTTATGATGTTGGTGTCTGCCGTACCGTTTTATACGGCACCTGTCCGGGCATCGAATGTGTTGCCGGCCGCGAATTTTACGCAAACTATTCCGATAGGTAACGGTGTACGGTTTGCGTCATCATTCGAGATGATTTATGTACAAGGCGGGGCTTTCACCTTAGGGTGGCAGTCCACAAGTGGAACTCAGCCCAATGATACTGCTCCGGTCAGCGGCGTTAGTGCGGACGATTTCTTTATCGGGCAAACCGAGGTTACGCAGGCTATGTGGCGTTCCGTTATGGGGGAAGCTTCCGCCGGAAGCAGTGGAAACAACCCCCAAGCAAATGTTACATGGTATGACGTACATGAATTTTTAGCGAGATTATACATTTTAACAGGAATGAATTACCGGCTTGCAACCGAGGCGGAGTGGGAATACGCCGCTAAGGGAGGCCCGCACACGGCAGGGCATACCATGCGTTTTGCCGGAAGTAACACCGCAAGCGACGTAATAGCCCCCGGTGTGGGGTTTGGCGGTATGGTGATGCCGGGGGCGGTAAGGCGCGCGCAGCCCAATCATTTGGGGATTTACGATATGTCCGGCAATGTGGAGGAATGGACGTGGAACATATGGAACGGTTCCCATACGGGTGGCACAAACCCTACGGGACCTGGAGGACATACGCACACCCAAAGGACGCGTCGGGGCGGCTCGGCTATGGATGGTTCCGACAACGACCGCCAACTTACCGTGCGGCAAATCCGTTCCATTGACGGCTCCGACCCGGGGCTGGGTTTCCGTATCGCGCTTTCCCGCGATGCTTCCACTGTTCCGGCGGGCATGATTCGTCCGATGGACATTCGCCGCCCCTCCATAGACGACAGGGATACACCCAACTCCAACCGCGACCCCCGATGGGTCACTGGCAGCACCCATGTTTGGACATCCGGTACTGACGGTATGTTCGGCGAGACGACAATGAGGTTTTGGGATACCGGAGAATTCATTGCGGAGCGCAGGATGTCTTTCGGAGGCGGTACTTTTACAACCACAACTACAGGGCAATGGTATTCAATCAACAATATCGCCATAGTCTTGGTAACACAGGCGCGCTCGGGGATGGGTGGTAATGTTCCGAGTACGAGAATCACGATACCGTATATATTCATGGATTATGACGTGATGTCCGTGATTAACGACAGGGGTTTCTTCGATTCAAACCACGCCGCCCCGTTCGGGAGGTTTGAGAGGGTCGCAAGGGCAACCGGTTTATCGCGCCCGGCGATTTCAAACCCGGCGGCACAAACCATCGACCAACTTGTCGCCGGCGGGACAACCGCCCAACAGCAAACCATGCTTAATATGAACAACATCCCCACTTCTGCGCGGGGGCAGGACTCACGCCTGATTACTGCCTCCAATCAAGCCTGGTATCAGGGCTTCGGCGGCGGGGGAATACACCGTTATCGCAAGGATATCAGTGCATCCGCCTTCCGTCATGGTGTTTTTTCAACCAGCTTCCCCAGCGGGAACATACTTGCCAACGGTAGCTGGTTTACGGTAAATGACGCTTTTGTGAGGATAACGCAGGCAAACGGGTCGGTAGTCGAATATCTTTACGCCATCACGCCCGATGGGAACACAATGTTCCATGTGTCCTTCATGGATTACGAACGCGGGGATTTTAGAAACTTCAACAGGACTGCTAACAGTGAGATTCAAGCCGCCGGCACTTCAATTAATCAAACGATGACACAAACCGGGAATGGGTTTGGTCGCACCACTTTCCGGGAAGACCCCCCGCCAAATTCTCGCAACTGCCCCGGCGGTTGCGGAAATACCATAAAAGATTGCACCTGCCCAAGGGTCAATCCAACGCCGTCACCAACTCCGACTCCCACACCAACGCCAACACCGACTCCAACCCCCACGCCAACTCCAACGCTAACCCCAACACCTGCTCCAACATCCTCCCCTCTGCCAACTGGCGAAGCGGTTCTCCGCGTCTCCACGGAATTCGCAAGACCGGGCGATAAAGTTAAAGTACAAATATGTATTTCTAACAACCCCGGCTTTTCGTCAATGATTATGCGAATCGCATTTCCCGACGAACTCACCCTAACAGATTACACTTTAGCTCATGATGATTTTTACGAAAATTTTGAAGAGGAATCTTCCGGAGATTTGTCGCAAATAGGAAACAGTATATTCATGGGATGGACAGGGCGAGCGGAAAACATCACAGTAAACGGCGAATTGATTACCCTGACATTTGACGTATGCCCCTCCGCGCAAAACAACAGTTACCCAATAACAGTAACCTTTGAAAACGCTGAAGGCTACGAAGATACCCCGACGAACACGAATGTTGAATATTTGGACATCTTCATTGTAAACGGAGAGGTAATTGTTCGGACATTTATGGTAGGCGACTTGGACGGCGACGGACGCATAACCTCCGCTGACGCAACTTTGTTTGCAAGGTGGTTTATTGCGGAACACGACGTAACAATAGACCCTCGCGCAGCAAACATAACCTGTAGCGACGGCGAGCCATCCCTGGCAGACCTCACGCGCCTTTCACGCGCTTTGGTTGGTCACTTCCCGCTTTGCCCGCACGGCGGTTGCTTCCGTTGCGACCCCGATAATTACGTCGCAGAAATGCAAGTTAAAGAAATAATTATGCGGAAAAAGCGTGAATAGACGGTGACATACGTATAACATATCATGAAATCTCCGTTACGCCGCCCATGTACGGAACAAGCACTTCCGGAATTTTTATGTTACCGTCGGGTTGCTGGTAATTTTCCATGATGGCGGCGGCGGTGCGCCCTACCGCCAATGCGGAACCGTTCAGCGTGTGTGCGAAAGAAGGTTTGTCGGCAGGATTGTCTTTAAAGCGGATTCCGGCACGGCGCGCTTGGAAGGTTTCGTAATTACTGCAGCTTGAAATTTCTACATAACGATTATAACTTGGCATCCAAACTTCAATGTCGTATGTTTTTGAATTGGCAAAGCCCAAATCGCCCCCGCATAAGTTTACAACGCGGTAGGGCAGTTTCAATTCCTGCAAAATGCCTTCGGCGTTGGCGGTTAGTTTTTCAAGCTCGTCATAAGAATTTTCGGGGCGGGCGATTTTGAAAATTTCTACCTTGTCGAACTGATGCGTGCGAATTAACCCGCGGGTGTCGCGTCCGGCGGCTCCGGCTTCTTTACGGAAACTTGGCGTGTAGGCGCAATAATAAATCGGAAGTTTCGCACCGTCTAAAATTTCTTCACGGTGGATATTTGTAAGAGGAACCTCCGCCGTCGGAATTAAATAATACTCTGTGTCGGAAAGATGATACATATCTTCTTCTTTGTCCGGCAATTGCCCGGTGCCTATCATGCTGCGGCGGTGCGCGATATACGGCGGCATAATTTCTTCGTAGCCGTTTTTTCCATGACGGTCCAGCATAAAATTTATTATTGCGCGTTCCAGGCGTGCGCCAAGCCCACGAAACAGCATAAACCGCGCACCCGTAATTTTTGCGGCGGTTACGGGGTCTAAAATACATAGCTCTTCGCCCAAATCCCAGTGCGGCTTCGGCTCAAATGTGAACTTCGCAGGCTCGCCCCATTTGCGGATTTCCACGTTGTCAGTGTCGTCTTTTCCCGGTGGAACCGTTTCGTGCGGAATGTTCGGAATTCTCATAAGAAACTCTTCAAGCTCCGCGTCAATTGCGCGAACTTCCGGCTCAAGGGCTTTTATTGCTTCTGCAAGCTCTTTCATTTCAATCAATAAAAGTGAGGTATCCTCGCCCGCTTTTATCAACGCGGGAATTTTCTTCGATGCCGCGTTTTGCTTCGCTTTCATTTGTTCGGATTCGTTAAGAAGTTCGCGGCGACGCTTGTCCAAACTTTCAAAGCGCTCTAGCCCGAAATCCTTTCCGCGCTTTGACAACGCCGCTTTTATTTCTGCGAAATTTTCTCGTAAAATTTTGATATCAAACATTTTTTCACTCTCCTGATTATTTGCTATCGGATAACAGTATCCGTATTTATTTAGTTTGACCGATTACTGCATACCTATTACAAGTGAATTATAAAGTAAACAACGAAAGAATTGCAACAAATTAATCATTTGATGATTTATCAGTCTCGGTAATTTTCATAATAGAGGACAAACGGCTTCGCATATGTTTTTATAAATTAACAATATGTGAGGTGTTTTAATGTCTCCGGAAATGGAAATTAAATCATCTGATGAAAAAAACATAACATACATAGAAAGAAACGGAAAAACATTCACGATAATCGAACATTTCACGGGAACTCTGTCATATCTCGATATCGTAAAAAATGCTCTTCGCCGGGAAATGGAATGTATGATAACACATCAGGTCACTTGTTGCTGTTTGGAAAGGAGTTCAAGGTGAAAAAACAGCAACAGAATATGGCAGCAATTTACTGCCGTTTATCCCGAGATGATGGAGGAGATGCTGAATCCAACAGCATCCAAACCCAACGAATGATGCTTCGGCGTTACTGCAAAGAACAAGGTTTTAATATATATTCCGAGTACATTGATGATGGCATTAGTGGGGTAACTTTTGACCGGATTGGATTCAAAAATATGTTGTCTGACATAGAAGAAGGCAAAGTGGGGATTGTGGTATGTAAGGATTTATCTCGTCTAGGCCGTAATAATGCAATGGTCGCGTACTATACGGAAATTGTCTTTCCCGATGCGGATATTCGTTTTATTTGTATTGATGACGGCATTGATTCCGCCAAAGGCGAAAATGAGATAATGGGCTTCAAGTCTATAATCAACGAATACTACGCAAGGGATATATCAAAAAAAATAAAATCTTCCAATTATACTCGTGCCCTTGCCGGAGAGTTTTCAGCCACACTCGCGCCTCTTGGTTATCAAAAAAGTCCGGAAAACAAGCACAAACTTATTGTTGAGGAAAAAGGTGCTGAGATAGTGCGCTACATTTTTCACATGGCGGTTAAAGAAGGATTGGGTACATGGCAAATTGCCGGCCGTTTGAACGCAGAAAATATACCCACACCTAGACAGCACAATAATGGCATGAGCAAAGATGTTTTTACCAACTCCTCGCACAAGCATGAGCCTGTATGGATACCGGCCAGCGTTCGCATTATTATAAAAAATCGCGCATATTTGGGGGAAGTTGTGAATGGTAAAACTTACTCAAAATCCTTTAAAAGCAGAAAGCGGCATAAAACGCCGTTTGAAAAGCACATAATAGTGCCTAATATGCATCCGCCTTTGATTAGCTCGGATGATTTTGAACTCGCCCAGCGGATTATAAAAATCAGACAGCGTGTCAACAAAAGTGAATGTACAAATATCTTTGTAGGAACGCTGTATTGTGTAGATTGCGGAAGCCCCATGTCGTTTACCCCTGCACCTGATACAAAATTTGGCGGATATTTTATGTGTAACAAATATCGGTATCGTGTCAAAGAGGATAAACGCATGTGTACTTTTCACTATTTACCACTGGACTACATCACAGACGCCGTAATTGTCGCGATTCAAAAACAAGCGGCAGTCGCTAAGGCACACAAAGATGAACTACGCTCATATGCCGAAAAATTGGCAGAGGAAAAGAGTAAACTGCTGACGAGCAAAGCGCGAAAAGAACTTTCTAAGTTGAAGCATCGTAGGGATGAACTGGATGTAATAATTCGTCGGTTGTTTGAGCAAAACGCACTTGGGGTGTTAGCAGACGAACGCTTCGTTTCCATGTCAGCAACATACGAAGAAGAACAAGCCGAACTCAAAAATCGTGTGAGCGAACTACAAGTTCAAATGAGCGAAACAAACCGGAATGTAGAAAATGTTGAAAAATTCCTCAAGACCATAAGCCGATACTTGGACATTCAAACCCTTGACAAAGGTATCTTAAACGAGTTGATTAATAGGATTGAAGTCCACACAGGTGAAGGACAACGCAGCAAGCGGCGGCAACTTATCGAGATACACTGGCGATTTATTGAGATGATTAAGTAAGTGGTTTGCCAAAAATAAAGCCTCCGAAAACTTCTTCGTAAGGGATAGCCCACTGGCGGCAACTCCTTCCCAAAGCCGCTTTCCTCCGATGAAGAAAAAAAATACTTAGCAATGTACGCCGAAGGTAACGAAGATGCAAAAGACATACTAATAGAGCACAATTTGAGACTGGTAGCGTATGTTGCCAAAAAATACAACAACCACGCCAAAGATGCCGAAGATTTAATTTCCGTGGGTACATTTTCGAGTGTTGTAAACCATACTCAAAAAAACCTTGTAGTACAGGCATTTTCAGGCGTTTTCCCCATATACTCAACTACCGATATTTTTAATGAGGTAGTCCAAAATGGAGAAAAAAGAAGTTGACCCGAAAGAAAAAATCATTCTCCCCAAAAATTTACAGCGTGAGATGATGAAATTTTTTCTCAAAACTTCCATGCCGAAAATTGTTGCTGCTAACAAGGCTCGACAGCAAACCTCTGAAATTTCTAACGAGAGGTGCTGATGTAAATTGTTAAGCACAGCGATTTATTTACGAGTATCGACAGAGGAGCAAGCAAAAGAGGGCTATTCAATCCGCGCACAGGAGGAAAAGCTAAGAGCCTACACCATGATTAAAGAGTGGCTACTCTTTGACGTTTATTCAGACGAGGGTATAAGCGGAAAGGACATTGACGGCAGACCCGAAATTAAGCGGTTGCTTGATGATGTTAAGAGCGGAAAAGTCAACAATGTGCTAGTTTACAAAATTGACAGGTTAACGCGCTCTACCAAAAACTTAATAGAATTAGTTGACCTTTTCAACCAACACAACTGTGCTTTTAATTCTCTCAATGAAAGCATTGACACCGCAAGCGCAACAGGGCGTATGTTTCTTAAAATCGTGGGAATTTTCGCGGAGTTCGAGCGCGAAAATTTAGCGGAGCGGGTACGCATGGGCGTTGAACGAAAAGCAAGAGAGGGTTACAGCGTTAGTAATTTTTCGCAATCTTACGGCTACAACCGAGAAAACGGTAACAAAATTCAGGAAATTAATCATGAAGAAGCGAACATAGTTAAACGTATTTTTAGTATGTATCTACACGATGATTATAATATCCGCAAGATAACCCAAACACTCAACGCCGAAAATATCAGCAGTAAAATGGGTAGGCGTTGGACGGATAACACCGTCAAAAAAGTGCTTGAAAATTGTAATCACATCGGCAAAGTACGATATGGCACAAAAGACCCCAGCAAGTATTTTGAGGTTGACGGACACCATGAGCCAATACTTGATAGTAATACTTTTTATCAAGTGCAAGAAAAAATTAAAAAAATGCAAAGAATATCTCGAACCAAACGTCCGACAAGTGAAGTTTATTTTTGCGGAATACTCTACTGCCCTACTTGCGGCGGTAAGTATTCATCACATTGGCTTTATCGCAAGAAGAAAGACAACCGCGGAGAAATGACGGCAAAACATCCAAACTATCGGTGTATTAATGCCTACAATCTTGGTTCATGCACCAACAGAGGACATTTTAGCCACAAAAGACTAGAACTGGCTTTTGCGGATTATATTGCGAGGGTTGAAAACTTAACTGAAATCGGCAATACCAAAGCAGAGCCATTGTTATATGACAGTAGCGCGGAAATGACGGCAATCAATATCGAAGTCGAGCAAATCGAGAAAAAAACAAAAGAAGTTATGAGTTTTTTCATGTCAGGCAATATAAATTTAAACGAGTATCAAGGCATGGTTGCGGTGGGTAATGACAGGCGAGGAGAATTGATGTCACGGCTTGCGCAACTGGAAAGAGCGGAAAAATATCAAGGAGTGCGCTTTAAGAAAGCAGAAATTGTGGCGAGTTTTCGCACTCATTGGCAAGCATTGGACAATGAACAGCGGCAACAATTCATGCAAAAATTTGTGAAAAAACTCACTGTACACGCCGAACATTCAGACGTTGCAAAGTATAGAAACCTCATCATAATTGATGATTTGCAGTTTAACGAATTTTAGAGGCTTCCAAGCCTCTTTTTTTTGCACAAAATTTTGACACATAAACTTCAAATTTGCCAAACAAAAAAACGCATCCGGGCGAGTATGAATAAAACCGGATGCGTTTTTCCTGTGACGGTATTATATCACTCACTTTTAATTTCCTTAAATCTAGTATGACAACAGCGATAAAAAAAGTCTTCTGCTTGTTTGGCGGTGTATTCTTCTTTGACGGCATCAAGAGACTTCTCTATCATTTCAATTGAAATGGGATTTTTTGTTTTTGCCAACGTTTTAATTAAGCAAACGTGCAAGGGGCTTGAATCTTCCACTGGTATATTTCGCATTGCAGAATACACCCTGCCTATTAACGGCAAATCAAAACCGCTACTTTGTAAAAATAAGAAAATATAGCCATATTCTGCATCAGTGAATTTTCTTCTTTTGCTATTGTAGAA
>WRBD01000024.1 GCA_009779835.1 Defluviitaleaceae bacterium
ATGATTATACCCTGTAAAAATTTTGCTGTCGAAATTTTTACTTGCAAACTTTGGCGAAACGCCTTAATATTAGGACAATCAGGCGGTTTGTTGAAAATATGGTTTATTACATACACTAGCACAATAGGATTAATCAAGGGAATTGTAACCTATAAGCCAGATAAAGGAACCCGACTTGCCACTTATGCGATTAGATGCATAGAAAATGCCATGTCAATACAAAGGTAACATCTGTGTTTGGGAGCTTGTTAGCGACTTGATGTCTATTGATACGTAGATGCCAGTAGAGCATCTATAATCTCCAGCTTCTTTTCCTTTGGTAATGATTGGAGTATTTGCTCAACCTGAGTAGCATAGAAATCGCATATCCTTTTTTCAAACCGGCGTTTAGCTTGTTCACTCTTAGGCGGAACCAGAACTGCCTTAATTTCTTTCCGTTGCCGTCGCATGAGAACTCCCTTCTTCCACGGCCTTATAAATTTTATTGAGAAATAGGTATGTCTAATGACTTTTTCATTACGATAACCTACTTAAAGCATACCGCGCTTACACTACGCCATGCTTGCAAATGTTCTTGAATATGTAAATAATGTAATTACATAAATAAGCTTATTGGGCTTGGATTGGAAAGAAAGAGGTTATCTATATGAAAAAAATTGTAGCAACAAGCAAAGCTCCTGCGGCAATCGGGCCGTATTCGCAAGCGACCGTGCATAATGGCGTGATTTATGTGTCCGGTCAACTACAGTTGAGAGTACAAAAAACATAGGTAAAACAGCAACTTTTATCTATGTCTAAGAGTATCACATTATGACAAAAATGTCAAACATTTGTTCGTTTTATTTTTTTGTTTTTTTTAGTGTATGGCTTATCGTTAACACTCCCCACCCGCAAGGCTCGTTGCTCCGCAACATCGCATTGCTTTTCCCCTCTCGCCCGCCAGACCGCTAAGGGCGCATTTTCACACCGCAAAAGGCGCGGTGTGTTTTTTCGTGCAACATGACCAAGCCCTCCCGCATACGTTGTAGTAATTGCGGGGAAGAAAAGGCGGGGTGCGGAATGGCGATTTACTGCTTCATTATGAAAACAATCGGGGGAAATTCGGGGCGTTCAGCCGTTGGCGCGGCGGCGTATCGTGCGGGGGAAAACTTGAAAAACGAATTAGACGGAGTTTCTCACAATTACGGCAACCGCAAGGCAATCGGGGCGGCGGCATACCGCGCAGGCGAGAAGCTACACAGCGACAACCAAGCCCATGATTACACAAAAAAGAGCGGGATCGTCCACAGTGAAATCATGTTGCCAACCCACGCGCCGAAAAGCTATCAAGACAGGGGAACATTGTGGAACGCAGTGGGAAAAGCGGAAAAGCAACACAACGCACGAACGGCGCGGGAAATTGTTGTTGCTTTGCCGAACGAACTAACCACAGAGCAACAAATAGAACTTTTGCAAGATTATATACAACGAAATTTCGTTGATGACGGTATGTGCGCGGATTTTTCCATTCATTCGGGGCAGATTCACACGCGCAAAGACGAGGTATACCCATTCCAAGATTTGACGATTCAAAAGGATAATCCCCATGCACATATTATGTTGACAGTTCGCCCGATTGATAAAGACGGCAAATGGGGGGCGAAGTCGCGGAAGGAGTATATTCTTGACAGAAACGGCAATAAAATCAAACTTCCAAGCGGGAACTGGAAAAGTCGAAAGGTTGATTCTACCAATTGGGATAAGACGGAAACGCTTCTAAAATGGCGGGAAGATTGGGCGGTGACGGTGAACAAGAAATTTAAGCAGTTGGGGATTGATGAACGAATAGACCATAGAAGCCTAAAAGAGCAGGGAATTGAGCGAGAGCCAACGAAGCACATGGGGCATAATGCGTGGAATTTAGAGAAGAAAGGCACAAAGACGGATATTGGTAATAAGAATAGGGCTATTATGGCGAGAAATAAGGTGTTAGAGCAAACGGAGAGAAAAGTCCAAGCCCTGACCCCTGAAAATATTGCGGAGCATATACACGAATTGCGAGAGAATTACATAATTGCTGATATGAAAGCAATGGCGATAAAGCAAGAAATCAAGACTATTGAACGTGAAACGCTTGCTTTGCAAGTGAAGATTGAGGATATAGACCACCGCGCCCAAGAAATTAAAACATATAGTTCGCAGATTGCGGAGTTGAAGCACCAACGGCGGGGCATGGGGCTACTTGCGAACAAAAATGATATAGACGAGAAAATACGAGCGATTGAGCATTCGCATGAACAAGCGACGGATACTTTCAAACGTGTATTTGTCGTTGAATGGGAAATTTCAGCGGAAGTAATCAAGCGGATTGAATTTAGAATCAAGGAGTTAGAGCAAGCAAAAAAGCCACTGGAAGAAAAATTGCCGTCAATGCTTGTGGATAGGGAAAATTTTTCAAATGAGTATACCAAGCAACGGCGATTAGTAGATGTTCATAAGGATAGGGAAAGAATATTAAAGAGGTTAGAGGAATTGGAAAAGGAAATTCAAAAGAATTTAACACCAAAAGAACGCACCGCACGTTTTAGAAATGAACAGAAGGCAAAGGAAATGCAAACGCAGGGGATAGAGCGGGATTTTGAAATTGAATTAGAGTTATAATTTCATGTCATATACTGGAACTTTTTGCAGAATATTTCTTGACTTGTGGCAAGGCATATGATACGTTCCTCTTATCAATCGTTGTCCAAAAATTGGGCAATTTCAATTGGGGGAGCAAGGAAAGTAGGTGCTTCCCCTATCAAAGAAGCTAAAATTTCAGTGGAAGAAATAAACGCTGAACTTGCTGAACTATTTGAAAGTGACGTAAAGGAGTTTTCGGAAAACGGCGCAAAAGCATTTGGGCATATTCTAAAAAGGCGTGGAATTAAAGACCCGCAAAAATGGTTTGAGGAAAAAATGCGGGAAAATAAAGACCCAACCAAACCACCTTATTCATATAACCCGAATGGAGGCAACATATTTAGAATTGCTCACTACATTTTAACAACGGGAGCTATTGAATTTTTTTCACCTTCAGCAATCCACAATAAGTTTAGACGTGCTCACGAAATGGCTCATAAAATAATGCTTGGGTTTTGGGATTATGATACTGATATTGGACGTGCTATTGATGAAGGTATAACCAATTTAATTGCAGAAAAATTGTGTGGCATTTCTTATTTGAGAGGTGGTAGCAGTTACAAACTCTCAACTTTTTCGGCATGGAAATTGTCTAAACGAGTAGGGCGCGATACCGTTTTTGAAGCAGCTTTTTGTGGCTCACATATTTTAAAAGAGAAATGGGAAAATTTAGCTAACGGTAAATATTCCTATACAGATATGCTTCGTAAACATGATGAAAGATTAAGACTAACGAGAAAGATGATATTTCCATTCTATCGTGTTTTACGTTCTCTTATAGGAAAGCCTTTGTCAATGTCAGATGAAATGGACGCTTTTGGTATAAATTATGTACGTTCTAACCTAATGGAATCTTTGAAATCGTATGTGAAAGAAGTCGAATGTGTACCAACAAGGAAGATATTTAAAGATATGGATAGGGATTCAACTATTGAAGCTAAAGAGTCTTATAAAAAAGGGCATTTGGATTTCGATATATAATTTCAATTATAAAATTGAAACTTTAAAAGGGGATTAATAGTTATGTCAACTTGTAAGACTTCAGTCAGCGCAGAGCCTATTTACAGGCGCGATTCTGCATTTTTTTGATAGGGGTTATTCATTCATTGATACGGTGTCGGCAATCTTAGACACCCCAATAACGGCACTATTAGAGGAAATTTACAACAGCGAAGATGAAAACGCCCGCCGTTTTGTGGCGGGGTTTGTGGATATGAAACCGCAAGTTGTTTCGAGCGTACTTACGATATTAAACAATAATATTATCGTGTTTGCCACTAATGCCATAATCAAAAGTAGCCTAAGCAAAGAAAAAATCATAACCCCTGTTGACCTTGAAACAGGAAGCGATATTTACATATGCGTTCCCGAACATCTACTGAAACAATGGAAAAACCTGCTAACTCTCATGGTTAGCCAGTTTCTCACGCACTTTGAGCAACGCCCCGACATGGAAGCCGACCCCATTTTATTTTTGCTTGACGAGTTCCCGCGATTGGGGAAAATAGAGGGGATTGTAGACGGTTTGGCAACACTACGAAGCAAAAAAATAACGATTGCTATTTTTCTGCAAAGTTTAGCGCAATTGGATTTGCACTATGGAAAAGAATCCCGCCAAGTCATAGCCGATACGTGCCAATACAAGGCGGTTTTGAACGTGACGGACGTTGAATCACAAGAATATTTTTCTAAAGCCGTCGGCACGTATGATAAAATCCGAGTGATAAAAAGTCAGCAATATAGCCGATATGCGAAGCTGAAAGCGGGATCGTCCACCACAACCATGACGGAAGAAAAGCCGTTGATAAAACCGCATGAGTTCGCCACGTTGGAGCAAATTGTGTTGTTGACCCCCTACGGCGCGTTCAAGGTGGATAAAAAGCCGTATTATGCTTGTTGATTTCTCACCCATGCCGTGGTAAAATGCGGCACTAGGTTAGAATGGGGGGATAAATTATGGACATAAAGGTTCTTTTTGGAATCATTGTGGGAATCGTCGCAACTATGCTGAGTTTGCGCTTTATACTCTACTTTATGGATAAACTGGACATTGAACCGCTAAAAGAATTGAGGCTGCAATGGAGAGATGAGTGGGAAGAAGAGCAAATCGAGGAGGAACTTCTAGCGGAAGAAATAAAGCGTAAATATGGAACTGATAGAGTACCGAGCCATTTGCTTTTTGACTAACAAACGTAATCCCTTTTTGTAGAATGAATCTACAGAAAGGGGTTTTTGTTATGGAAAAATACGGCTATGCGCGAGTTTCGGGCGCAGACCAAAACGAAGCAAGGCAGATTCACGCATTAAACGCAAAGGGCATACTGCCCGAAAATTTATTCATTGATAAACAATCGGGCAAGGATTTTCAGCGAGAAAGCTATCAAAAGTTAGTCAATTTGTTGCAATCGGGGGATTTGCTCTATGTTCCGTCGATTGACCGATTAGGGCGCAATTATGATGAAATTATCGAACAGTGGCGCATACTTACCAAAACTATGGGCGTAGATATTGCGGTTTTGGATATGCCTATTCTTGATACCCGCCCATTTAAAGATATAATCGGCACGTTTACCGCCGACTTGATTTTACAAGTTCTATCGTTCGTGGCACACAAAGAGCGGGAAAATATACGCCAACGTCAAGCCGAGGGGATAGCAATTGCAAAGGCGCAGGGTGTGAAATTCGGCAGACCCGAAAAGGAAATTCCCGCTAATTTTGCGGAGTTGGTGGCGAAGTGGGAGCGGAAGGAAATCAAAACCGCCGAAGTGTTGGAATTATGCAACATGAGCCGTTCGACCTTTTATTTAAAACTGCGGAAGTTCAAGGGTTCACGCTGAAAAACCGTCTAAAATAGCACACTTTTTAGGACGATAGAAAAGTTACCATATAATCACATAAATTGCAATGAATTTGTGATTTCTACATATCAAAGAGAGTAAAAAAATAAGAAAACGGCGAAAACCCCGCATTTCCTAAAAAGTGTACCTTAATGGAAATGTGAGGGTTGTGTCGAATGGAAAGAGATTTACAAGACAGCAAGCTGAAAATATCGGCGGAAGGTTATAGGAAAATCGTCAAAAAACACAAGCAAATTTTGAAATCGTATGACGCGAGAATCACGGACGAGAGTAAACTTGCACTTGCAAACATGGCTTATCTACAACGAATGCGGCTTGAAATGCAGGATTATGTTGAATATGATGAGAGTCTCAACAAAAGGGTAGAAAATCAGCCTAACCCGCACCATTTAGGGGAATGGGACGATGAGTGTATACTTGCAGAATCAGACCCATATTTGGCTTTGTTGTATCTTGTTGAAGCTATTATAGAATCACATTTTGAGCCAGAAAATCAGCAGGGAATTTGCGAATATAGGCAGAGGTTTGGGGGTGCTTTGACAGCCGTGCCGAGTACCGAATCGCACATTAAAGTTCATGGGAAGGTGCATACAAAGCGGTAGATGAAAGAGCAAAAGGCGTGGTCAAGGACTTGTTGAAGAAGTGCGCTTCAACAAGCCCTTTTGCGATTATATTTTTTCGTTCCCCCGCATTGTCAAGGTCGGGTAGTATTTTTTCGAGAAAACCACTCGAAAAAATCTCCACCCTACCCTTGACAACGCTAGATAATCGGCGGGGCAGGGAAAAAATGGTTATCGTATCAATGTGTTTTTCCTTTTGATTTTGCCGCGAACCGCTTCTCTTGCTTGCAATTCGCCCGAATGAAATTCTATCTTATCAATATTAACAATGTTTGATTTCCCTTTTTCTTTTGTAACAGTTATTGAGATATTTTTAATGAATCTTTGCAAGAATGTCATTCTTTCGTTATCGTTTAATCTATCCCAATTTTCCTTGATGTTTGTTATAATGTCCTCGGGTAGCACTTGGGGCGTTGATGTTAGTATCGGCAGTTCTGCTTTTTTGCGTTGCAGTTCGATTTCTAATGCATTTTGCTCTTCGTTAGACATATTAAGCATATTTTTGTATTCGTCAAATTCTAGTTCCCCTTTGACGAATAAGCCCATTACTTTCCTTTTCCGCTCTAGTAGTTTTTGCAGTTTCTTTTCGTTACTAACTATGCTTTCCAATAATTCTTGCTCCGCTTTTTTAACGGAATCATCTATAGTTATATCCTCGATTTCGGCGGGGTCGTTGATGTTTTGAATATATTCAACAAATGCGCGTTCCATTTTCTTGTGAGTTATTTGCAGGTTTCGGCAGGCGATATGTTCATTGAAATATATCTTTTTGTTACATGTATATGAACGAGTGTTCATTTCTTCGCCTTTTTTATTGGTTTTGCGGGCAATGCGAGTGGTAAACTTGCTGTTGCACATTCCGCA
Source organism: Defluviitaleaceae bacterium (assembly GCA_009779835.1). Classification (GTDB taxonomy): domain Bacteria; phylum Bacillota; class Clostridia; order Lachnospirales; family WQUN01; genus WQVC01. The sequence goes on from WRBD01000024.1 coordinate 7,004, forward strand.
ATACAGAACCCCGCAAAAGTAATTATCCTCTTTTGGCTGTTTAGTCCTTGAAATATTGGGAATGTTATTTATTTTATCTTGAGCAAGGCAGAAAATTTCATCTGATATAATACTTTTGTGCCGTCCGTCTGCCTCAAAATAATTCTCTTCATCATTTATATTCTTACGCACTTTGCCTATGTAGTTTGGGTTTTGTAACATTTCTTTAATTCGGGTTGCCGTCCATGAACCGCAATCATTTTTGGTTGGGATTTTTCTAGCGTTTAGTGTTTTGGCGATTCCTGTCATAGTCATGTTTTTATCAAGGTACATTGAAAAAACTTCCCGTACAATTTTTGATTCTTCGGAGTGAATTGTTTGGATCCTTTCCCCTTTTTTTCTTTCATACCCATAGCTGATGTTTTTTGTTGCTATAGTATAACCCTCTTTTGCTTTGCGTTCTTTACCTAATCGGGAACGCTCTGTGATATTTTCGCGTTCAAATTCTGCGAAGATACCAATTATTTTTAGGAACATTCTCCCGCTTGGCGTGTCTGTGTCAATGGATTCCGTAAGGCTATTAAACGCACAATCTTTTTCTTCAAACAGTTCTACCAATTCGAGCAGGTTTTTTGTGCTTCTTGTGAGCCTGTCTACTTTGAAAACAAGCACGTTATTAACTTTGCCGTCGTTTATATCGTCAATTAAACGATTCATTGCGGGGCGGTCAACAATGTTTTTGCCACTTATACCCTCGTCACTGTATATGTCGAAAATATCCCAGTCTTTTATATGTGCGTAGTGTTTTAACTTTTCCGTCTGCCCTCTTATTGAGAAGCCCTCTTGCGCTTGCTCCTCGGTGCTGACCCGCACATAGATTGCTGTGCTTACATTCTTTTTAATTTCGTTCTTCATTTTGAATCGCTCCCATCTGTTTTATTTTCAGATAGAAGTTGGATTTTCTCTTGTTTGATTCTCGGTATAGAGGTTTTTAAAAAGAACTTTATCATTTGTTTTTGTAATTCTTTGGGTAAAGTTATTTTTTCCGCCTCTTTCAAACTCTCAACTCCCACATTCTTTTTAATAAACTATATGGGGATTGGGTTTGTCCTATTCCTTGAACAAAACAACCAACGAAAAACCTTTGTTTTACAGGGGGTTTTGCATTGGTATGTTTTTTGTGTCTTCAACCACCCATAGACCCTACTACCGGGGAACTATCTACCGGCGACATCTCCGAACAAACCCATCTTGTAATGAACAATATAAAAGCAATAATTGAAGCCGGCGGTAGCAATATGGATAAAATATTAAAATGCACAATTTTATTGGTGGACATGGCTCACTTCACCCAAATGAACGAGGCTTATGCAAAATTCTTCCTAAATGAACCTCCCGCAAGAATATGTTATCAAGTTACTGCTCTGCCAAAAGGTGCAATAATAGAAATTGATTGTATCACGGCAGAATAAATTTTTTTATGCACATAAGATTCACGCAATATGAATTGCGCAAGCTATATAAAAGCGTTAAAATATTTAAAACGGAATGGGAGGGAACTATGGCTGTTACGTATGATATGTTAAAAAAAGACGAACAGGTTTGCGCATATATTACTGCGGGGAATGACGCGTTGAAGGCTTTAGGTTACACGGAGCATTCATTTCCTCATTTGTGTCACACTGCCGAAATCGGCGCGTTTATTTTAAAAGAGCTTGGACATTGCGACGAAACAATTGAATTGGTAAAAATAGCGGGGTTTTTGCACGACATCGGAAACATGACGAATCGCAAATTTCACGCGGCAAGCGGGGCGGAAATTGCAAGGACAATTCTTGAACGGCTCGGAATGCCGTTCGCGGACATCGGAATTGTGTGCAGTGCAATCGGCAATCACGACGAAGGAACCGGCAAGCCGGTGAATATCATTTCTGCCGCGTTAATTTTGGCGGACAAAGGCGATGTGCGTCATTCACGGGTTCAGGAAACGTGCATGGAAAAAATTTTAGCCGACATTCACGACAGAGTGAATTACGCCGTCACGCGCGCCGAAACAAAAATTGTTAGTGTTGGCGAAAAAAAATATATTCGCCTGTGTCTCGACATCGACATTGAATTTACACCCGTCATGGATTATTTCGAGATTTTTTTAGCGCGTATGATAATGTGCCGCCGCGCCGCCGCGTTTTTGAATGCGGAATTTGAATTGATTATCAATGATGCAAAAATTATTTAGGGGGTGTTGAAAATAAAAATAATGTTTGTGTGTTTAGGGAATATTTGCCGCTCGCCAATGGCAGAAGCGGTTTTTAGACATTTGGTTAAGCAAAAAGGTCTTGGCGATAAAATTTTTGCGGATTCGTGCGGGACAGCCCGATATCACATCGACAAACCGCCGCACGAAGGAACAAGAGCAATTTTAAATTTGCATGGAATTTCGTATGCGGGAATAAAAGCGTCTCAACTTGAAAAACGTCATCTATCAGAATTCGATGGCATAGTCGCAATGGATAGTGAAAATTTATCCGATATTCTTCGTATCAAAAATAAAAATTCAACAGCGTGGGTGAAATTACTTTCTGATTTTTCAAAAGGCAATTGGAGAGACGTTCCCGACCCGTATTATACGGGTGATTTTGAGCTTACATATAAGCTGATTACGGAAGGTTGCGAAATGTTGCTTGAACATATTCGGAATACTTCAAGTTTCTAATGGCAAGGCTAATACCATGAGAGGAATGATACTCATGGAAAAGGTAATACGGCTGTGAGCGGGAGATTTGAAGGTTGGTATTTCAAGCATCAAATAAATACCGCCGGATCAGAAAAATCACTTGCAATTATCCCCGGCAGGTCTGACGACAGCGCGTTTATTTTGATAATTACAAATAAAAAATCGTATCACATATCATATCCGCTTTCTGAATATGAAAAATGTGACAGTAATATTCGTGTCGGCGAAAATATTTTTTCCCCCAACGGAATTCTGATAAATATCCAAAAACCGGAAATATCCTTAACGGGTGAAATTTTATACACAAGTCTCACACCTATTAACGGAGACATCATGGGACCATTTAGATTTTTTCCGATGGAATGTCGCCACGGAATAAACAGCATGAATCATTCCCTTAAAGGTGCAGTTATTTTTGATGGCGAAACTCAAGATTTTACCGGCGGAAAGGGATATATAGAATCTGATAGCGGTCGTTCTTTTCCCACGGATTATACATGGGTGCAATGCAACGCCTTTGAAACCGATTGTTCAATCATGGCTTCGGTGGCGCGAATCCCCTTCTATGGATTGCGCTTTTGGGGCTGTATTTGCGTGGTATGGTTAAACGGGCGAGAGTACCGTCTTGCAACATATCGCGGCGTAAAAATTCAACACTGCGAACGAGGAATAATTGAATTAAAACAAGGAAAATTCCGATTATGTATTGCCATTGACGAACACGCCGGGCAAGTTCTGCCCGCGCCTAATTCGGGCAAGATGAGTCGATTTATTCATGAAACTCTGTCTTGTCCCGCACAATTTCAATTTATGGAAGGAAGCCATTGTTTATTTGCCGGAAAAAGTGATTATGCAAGCTACGAATACATGATGAATGTTACGCTATAGTTGCGCCAAAAGGCATAAGGGCAAGTTTTGCTAATTTTAAGTGTTGCATACCGAAAGGTATTCCGATAATCGTGATGCAAAACAAAAATCCCCAAAATAAATGGGACAACATCAACAAAAAGCCTCCACAAAAAATCCAAATAATGTTGAGAATAAAACTACCTGCTCCGCCACCATACATAACCTCTTTGCCAAAAGGCCATAACGCAAGCCCCGCAAATTTGAAAGCTTGCAGACCTATTGGAATCCCGATTATTGTGACACAACAAATCACCCCGGAGATAACCCATCCGAGAGCCATTATAAACCCGCCAAATAAAAACCAAATTAAGTTTCCGATTATTTTCATAAAAATCCACCTTCAATTTATTTTACAAATATATATACTGAAAATGAAGCAAAAAAGTCTTTTCGGCAAAGTTAAAGAAACATTTAATCCAATGCAAGTTTCATGTATACTTGAACTACAACTTATGAATCGGTGAAAATTAGGCTGAGTGGGGGGGGGCAAAGTTACTATTATGAACAGGATGACCATAGCAATATACAGCCGCAAATCGAAATTTACAGGAAAAGGCGACAGCATTGCCAACCAAATTGAATTATGCAAACAGCGCGCACAGCAATTTTTAAGTTTAAAAAATATTTCAGAAGAAAATACAAAAATATTAATTTATGAAGATGAAGGCTTTTCGGGAAAAAATACCGTCCGTCCGGAATTCCAAAAATTACTCGCGGCTGTCAAGTCGAATGAAATTAACTGCGTTATCTGTTACAAGCTCGACAGAATAAGCCGCAACGTGGGTGATTTCGCCCAAACATATGAAACTTTTGAAAAACATAAAGTGGATTTTTTATGTGCGGGTGAAACATACGACACCACCACACCGGCGGGACGCGCCATGATGGGGATGGTTTCTGTTTTCGCGCAGATGGAGCGCGAAGTCACTGCCGAAAGAATCCGCGACAATATGCATATGCTTGCTCGTTCGGGGCGATGGCTTGGAGGTCACACCCCTACCGGATTTCAGTCGCACAAAGAAGAGCGTGTTGATGTTGACGGAAAAATTCGTTCGTTATTTAAACTTGTTCCTGTAAAAAAAGAGTTGGAGCTTGTGGAATTTATTTATCAAAAATTTATTGAACTGCAATCAATTTCGGGGACAACTCGTTATCTTATAAAAAATAATCTACGCACTAAAAACGGAAACGATTTTACCAATGTTGCGGTTAAAGCTATTTTACGAAATCCCGTTTACTGCATTGCAGGACAAGAAGCAGCAGATTTTTTCAGGTCAAGCGGTGCGGATATATGCTTTGAGGAAGATGAACTGGATAACAAACAAGGCTTTATGCCTTACAACCGCACCAGCAGTGGCAAAGACCAGCAAATTAAAAATGAAATAAAAGATTGGCTAATAGCAGTAGGTAATCATGATGGAATTATTCAATCCGACACATGGGTGAAAATCCAAAAAATTTTAGACGCTAAGCGGGAAAAAATAAAATCCATCGTAAGAACACCATATAAATCTGAAGCACTTTTATCCGGGATATTAGTTTGCGGGAATTGCAACCGTGCCATGCGTCCTCATGTTCACAAAAACCGCAAAAGCGCAGAGGGAATTATCCCCTACTATTATATATGTGAATTAAAAGAGCGTTCGTCCAAAGAACGATGTGATATGTGCAACGCAAACGGCGCAGTTATCGACAATGCAATTATGGACGAGCTTTTGAACTACGAACGCACGGATTCATCAATACACAAAAGTCTACTCGAACTCAAAGAGCGATTGGCAAACAAAAAAGAATCCGAAAATAATCAATTAGGATTCCTTGAATCTGAACTCGAAACAAAACAGAAACAAATTGACAGGCTTCTTGACGCACTTGGAGCAGATGAAAGTAATGCACAAGAAACCTTCGTTGAACTGACGCGGCAAAAAATAAACGCTCTTGCCGACCAATGCAAAGCACTAAAAAATGAAATTGAAAAAGCTTCCCTCAACAATGCAATTTACACCGATTACGAAAGCCAAACACAAGCCGTGGTAGATACCTTGAAAAAATTAAAAGATACAATGCTGACGACGACCGCAGTTGAAAAACGCGAATTGTTAAAATCCACAGTAGAGCGTATAGTATGGGACGGAGAGAAAGCATATATTTTTCTATTGGGTGAATAGGTTAGTTACCTTTTATTGACCATAGAAAATGCTATGTATTTGTATGTGACGCTTGCTTGACAAAATGCGATTTAAAAGTATTGCCACAAGCATATATATAGGCTATATTATTATAAATTTGATAAACGGATGGTGGGGACATGAAGCAAAAAAGATTTGATGTCTTGAAGGGCGAAACGCCGACTATTATCAACGCGAGCGAGTCGCATATGGCTTTGGTATTTGTGTTGGATATTTCACATTCCATGCGCGGAGCAGCCATCAAGCAGTTAAACGAAGGCTTAAACCGCTTCAAAGATGAAGTATGCAGGGACAAACAGACCAAGGATATTCTTGATGTGGCAATTATTGAATTCAATGACGAGTATAAAGTAGTGCAGCCATTTGTGCCCATAGAGTTTATGAATCCTGTAAAACTTGAGGCAAGCGGCCCAACAAAATTCACAGGGCCTATCCGCGAAGCTCTCAAAATGGTAGATGAGCGTTCCCGTTTTTACCGCCGCTCGGGTTCCGAGCCGTATAAGCCGTGGATTTTGCTGGTCACGGACGGCGGGCCGCTAGATGATATAACGGAAGTAACAAAAGAAGTTTGGGATATGCAGGAAGACGGAAAAGTGCGGTTTATCGCACTTGGCGTAGGCGGATACCATGCCGCTTCTTTGAAAAAATTGACAGACATTGTTTTTCGCATGGAAGGAACGGACTTTACGAGCTTTTTCGATTGGGTAGGAAAAAGTATGCGTTCCGTTTCCACAACTGCTCCGGGTGAAAAACCGCCGCTGCCAACGCTGGAGGGGAACATTACCCGGGACGTTTCAGACATTTTTTGGTAGGATATATCAATGATATATTCATACGGGGTATCTTTGCCCGGGACATACCATATAAAAAAGGGTATCGTGTGCCAAGATTACCATAAAATTGAACACTGCGGTGAAGATATGGCAATCGCCGTCGTAGCGGACGGGTTGGGAAGCGCGGAATTCGCCGATTATGGTTCGCGGATAGCCGCGACTACGGCGGCTGAGTATTGCAAAAAGCAAATCGACCCCTCCGGTAAAGAAATCCTTGAAATTATTAAGGGTTCCTTTGTTGCGGCTTACGATGCAGTTGAGCAGGAGGCCAAAGAAAAGGAACGCGGCACAGAAAACTACGACACCACCCTTACTTTGGCGGTGTTGTTTCGCGACGACTTGTATTATGGTCATTCCGGCGACAGTGGCATAATAGCCCTTACCGCCGAAGGTCGCTATGAAGCCGTAACGTCCCAGCAACGGGACGAAGACGGCAGGGTATTCCCCTTGCACTTCAAGAATAAGTGGAAGTTTGCCAAATATAAACATAAAGTGTCCGCCGTGTTGCTTGCGACTGACGGTATGCTGGAAACATTTTTTCCGTTTTACATCAGAAACGCGGAGGTAAAAATCCATGTGTCTTTGGTGCAATTCTTCATGTGCAAACACAGCATGATGTTGGAAGAATTAGGGCAAGACATGATTAAAACCAGAATAACGAATTTCATGGAAAATATTCCAAACGAACAAGTCAGTGACGATAAAACCGTAACTGTTTTAATAAATGCGTCTATTGCCACAAAGGAACAGCCTGAAGAGTATTACATGGAACCCGATTGGGCAGAATTAAAAAAGAAGCATGACGAGGAATGGAAGCGGGAAGCCTATCCCGAAATGTTCGTTGTTAAAAAAACCACACCCGAAACACCCGCCGAAATCAAAGAAGAAATATTTCCTGAAGATATAGAGTTTATGCCGAAAAGAAAAAAGCCCGAAAGCCGCAAAAATGTGAAAATAATCGTCGCCGTGGTGATTATTTTGTGCGTCGCAGCGGTTGCGTTGGGCTTATTTTTGTTCTACTTCTCGTAAAAGGGGCGTGATAATATGACTGTAACGGGCATGAAGGGGAAAAAATATATTCTAGCGTCAACTCCGTTTGCCAGCGGTGGCGAAGGTGATATTTATGACGTCTTGGATACGGAATACGCAGCCAAAATTTATTTTTCGGAAGCATTATCAATTGATTTGGAAAAGAAACTATGGGTAATGGTTGAAGAACCCCCTAATGAATCTGTAATGTCGCAGGTAGCTTGGCCGCTGGATATGGTATACGGCAAAGACGGACGTTTCTGCGGTTTTATCATGAAAAAAATGGACATTAACTCCGAGCTTGGTGAGGTTTATAAATATCCCTCCGCGCTCTCTATTTCTATGGCGCAAAAAGTATATATAGCTCAAAATATATGCGTTGTTATGTCGGAAGTTCATAAAGCGGGATATATTTTTGGCGATTTTAACCCACGCAATATCGGTTTGAACTTGAAAACTGGGCTTGTTTGTTTTTTAGACACGGACACTTACCACGTTAAAGACCCTGCCTTGGGCGACACATACCGATGCAATGTATGTGCGCCGGGCTATGTCGCGCCGGAGCTTTTGCAAAAGTGCGCGGACTTTACGGCGGCTAACCCCGATGCAGCCCGTGATGTATATGCCCACGTGCCGTTGCCCTCATTTACCGTAGAGACGGATAATTTCGCTTTGGCAATCCATATTTTTAAATTGTTAATGAACGGGTATACCCCTTTCGGCGGAATAGTCGAAGGAACGTCTGTGTCTCAAAGTTCCCCCGGCGTAGGTGACGCGGCGGTTCGCCGTGACAATTATTGTTTCAGGCCGGGATATAAAGCGATGTCGGTTGCGATTCCCCCGTTGGAGACGTTGCCGGAGGAAATCGCGGATTTATTTACGCGCGCTTTTATCGAGGGAAAGGGAAACCCCCAAATCAGGCCACATGCGGTAATGTGGCATAAGGCATTGAGCCGTTTTGAGCGCAATTTAATGCAGTGTTCAGATGACACAATGCATCAATATGATAAGAAAAATGAAAAATGCCCCTTATGCGAGGCAGACAGACTGTACGAAGATGTTATTTCGGCGGATTATAAACCGCCATCCGGTCAAAAATCTTTTTCGCCGCTTGTTCCGCCGCCTCCGATGCCGTCAGTATTAAAACCACCCAGCCATAAACGAACGGAAAGCGGACGCAAAGTGCGATTTTACGATACTGCTATTGAGAAAATTTCGGAAAAACTGGACAGGAAAACCGTTTACGGAATTCTTGCAGGAGCAGCCTTGGTTGTTTTGATTATGTTTGTGATTTCCATTTGGCGCGGGACGGAATATGTTCCGGAGTTGACACCTCCCCCTGAACACAATCTCGCTCAAAATGATTATGAAACCGAAGGCTTTATAATCCCTGACCCGGAACCGACCGAGCCGCCTGACGGGCCGATAACCACGCCTTATGCAGACCCACCCACGCAGATTGAAATACCCACTGATGCCGGTGTAACGATCCGATTCCCACTTGACAGTCCGGTTTATACAATTAACGGGTCGCCGCGCTTTGGTCATTCGTCGCCCGAGTTTCATAACGGCAGGAATATGGTATCGTTGCGAATTATTGCGGACATCATGAACGCGAGGATAGATTGGGTTGCGGCAGCGCAAACGGCTATTTTAACTACCGGGAATGAGATTTTACAAATTCCGGTTGGCGTGCCGTTGCCGGACGAAATGGGTACACCTGCTCTTATAGAAGGCAGTGTTTTTGTCCCGTTCCGCTTTGCTTCCGAAATTATCGGCGGAGATATGCATATGAGTTCCGGCGCGATATACATTCTTGTTGACGAATTGCCGCTACCTATATCCCCCGCCACGGTAATACGGTTTACTTTTGATACCACCATATACACCATAGACGGCGTGCCGCACCGCGGTCAAGACATCCCGTTTATGCTTTCCGGGAGATCCATGTTGCCTTTGCAAACCCTTGCGGATATTATGGGTGCGGATATGGAATGGGACGAAGAAAAGCGCGAGGCAACTTTTTCTTACGATGATTTAGTTTTGGAAATCCCGGTGGGTGCGTCATTGCCGGACGGCATGGGAATCCCTGTGCTGTCGAACGATAATATTTTTGTCCCGTTCAACTATGCTGCCGCAATCCTGAGGGCCGAACTGCATTGGTATGCAAGAACCGGGGCGATTTACCTGTTTATTGAGGATGAATAACCTTTTAAGAAAATATGGACTGTTTCATCTTTAACCGTTATGTATTTTATAATCCGACGAAACAGTTGAAGTTTTCTTTCGTAATCGACTTGTTTTATTAGGCTGGGAAAATCCGTAATGATTTTTTTAGCTTTTTCAATATCGCCCGGGCGGCTGTCTTGCGAATGCATTTCATCAAGACGCTTTTGTTGTTTTTCGCGCTCAATGTTTAATGCTTCGATATCCGCGTATATATTTTGTTTAATACTTTCGGGTGCGGAACGTAAATTTGCAATTTGATTTTTAATTTCATTTTCAATTTTGCTAAGACGTTTTTTTATATCGTGCTGCTCGTTTTCTTTTTTGTATGATTTCAAGGTGGTTTTCAGCAGTTCGCTAAAAGATTCTTCGCTGCTGATTTTACATATTTGGCCTAAAACGAAATTATCCAAATCAAAACCCTTTACGTTTGGAGAATTCTCGCATCCGCCTTTTTTGCGGTATTTTACATCGCACACATAACGAAACCGCATGGAACCGTCAGCGTTATAACGCCCGCTTTCGGCGCGTACGAACATTCGGCTATTACAAACTACACAGCGCACAAGTCCTGACAGCAACGCCCGCGAAGCTTCTTTGGGTCTGGCGGAATTGTTTTTTGAAATATCCGCCATAATATTCTGAGCCTGAATCCACTCTGCGCCGTTTATGATGCCTTTGTGCTTTCCAACAGAAACAATCCAATCTTTTATTTCGCGCCGTAACGACCTTTGCGTGTATGTCGGGTCTAATGTGCGCGATTTTTGATTTATCTCTTTTGTTTGTTCTGTTTTATTGTATGCCATTATGCCGCGAATACCGTCAAAATCCGTATCCTCCGCCCATACAGTAACATTCAAAGACTCAAAATAATTTTGAATTCCGGAATCCGCAACAGCGTAAACGGGATTTAGTAAAATATTTTTTACGGCAATGGATGTAAATTCTTTTCCTTTTTTAGTTTTAAAACCTTCGTTGTTTAATTTCGTAAGCGTCGCATTATAGGAATTTGTTTGCAAAAATAATTTGTAAAGACGCCTAACCGCTGTTTGCTCGTCATTCGCGGGTTCAAGATGATTGATTGTTGTTTTTCGTCCGCTTACGAACAGTGTTTCTTTTTTTGAAGAATATCCTAACGGACATTCTCCACCCAACCAACGCCCTTCTTTCGCGAGTTCATACATATTGTCGGTTATTCGCTCGGCGATAATATCGCGTTCAAATTCCGCAATCGCACTGAGAAGAGCAATCATAATTTTTCCCGTGCGCGAACTTGTGTCCAGTTCCCTGTCGCTGACCGAAACGAAAACAATTCCCTTCTGCTCCATTTGCTGGACAAGGTTTAATAAATCTATTGTTCTGCGTGAAATTCTGTCTATTTTGTAGCAAATCACGGCACTGATTTTATTTTCTTCGATATCTTTTAACATTAATTTATATTTTGGTCTGTCTGCGTAAAAACCGCTTTTTCCTTCGTCTTCGTAAATTAAAATTTCCGATTCCGCAACATCAAAACGGGCGCGCGCAAGCGCAATGCATTTTTCCTTTTGAACTTCAATGCTTTTGCCTGTCTCTGTTATTTTCGATTTTCTTACATACACCGCAATTTTTTTCATTTAATCACCAAGAAAATTTTATACACTATTTGCTTATAATATGTATATTTGCTAATATGAAAAAGCTTTTCTAAACAAAAAGAAGGAGTGTTTAACATGATTGCCAGAAAAAACATTGGCAAAATATTTGTGCTTGCGGTTGCATTGGTATTTGCGTTGGCGGCAGGCGGCAAATATATCGCAACCACAAATGCAACACAGGAATTTCATGAAATTCTCGTAGCTACATACGGGGAATTACAAACCCAAGTAACGTTTACAAGCGATGCAGCAATTAAAATCACACTTGCCGGAAATATTAACGGAACTACAGGATTAATAATTGAAAATGATTTTACCTTAGACTTAAACGGTTATACCTTAAACATTGATTTGCCTAACGCAACAGGCAGAAACGCAAACGGAATAACCCTGTCCGACGACGCGACACTTACGGTAATGGACAGCAGCGAGAACGAAGTAGGCAGTCTTACCGTAATAAACAGGTCAACGGATAGTACAGTCGGTTTTGGCGCAGCAATCAGTACGACAGACGGCACGCTAATCATCCAAAACGGCACGGTAACTGCCACAGGCGGAAATCGCGGCGCGGGTATCGGCGGCGGTTTTGGGCGTTCAGGCGGTACGGCAATAATAAACGGTGGTACAGTTACCGCCGCAGGCGGTTCAAATGCCGCGGGCATTGGCGGCGGCGGTGATAATTGGCTGAATTGGGTTGACGGCGGGGGAAGTGGCACGATAACAATAAACGGCGGCACAATAACCGCCACCGCGGGAAGCTTCGACGGCGACAGCAGAGCCATAGGCAGGGGCAACCGAGGTAATATTTTTGGTACAATTAGCATTGAGACACCTTTTTATCAATACTGGGCTAACACAACAAGCCAAGCACCCGGAACACAGGGGACAATATTCCCTATACCATTCGCGGAATACAAATATGTAAGGATTGTACAAATTCAACACCCCACAGACCCGCAGGATATATTACGTGTGGCGGCGTTAGATGGCGGCGAATTCAAGTTAGAGCAAGATATTAATGGCACTTCCCTAATCATCGCCAACGATTTTATCTTAGATTTAAACGGTTATGCCTTAAACATTGATTTAAACAATACTTCAGGAAGGATTTCAAACGGTATAACCATCACAAACAGCGTTACATTTACGATAATGGACAGTAGCGAGAACGAAACAGGCAGTCTTACCGTAATAAACAGGTCAACGGACAGCACAGTCGGTTTTGGTGCGGCAATCAGCACCACCGACGGTACGTTAATCATCAATAGCGGCACTGTGACAGCCACGGGCGGAAATCGCGGTACGGGTATTGGCGGCGGGTTTGGGCGTTCAAATGGTACGGTAATAATAAACGGCGGTACGATTACCGCTGCGGGTGGTTCCGGCGCGGCAGGCATTGGCGGCGGCGGCGATAATTGGATGAATTGGGTTGACGGTGGCGGCAGCGGCACGATAACAATAAACGGCGGCAATATAACCGCGACAGCGGGAAGTTCCGACGGCGACAGCAGAGCCATAGGCAGAGGCAACAGAGGTAATATTTTTGGCGAAATCAATATTACAATGCCCTTTTATCAATATTGGGCAAACACAACAAATGTAGCACCCGGAACACCGGGGGCAATATTCTCCATACCATTTGCGGAATACAAATATGTAAGGATTGTTCAAATTCTGCAACCCACAGACCCGCAAGACATATTACGTGCGGCGGCGTTAGCCGGGGGCGAATATAAATTGGAGCAAGATATTAACGGCACTGCCCTAATAATCGGCAAAGATTTTGCCTTGGATTTAAACGGTTATGCCTTAAACATTGACTTAAACAATACATCGGGAAGAGTTTCAAACGGAATAGCCATAACAAACGACGCGACATTTACAATAACGGACAGCAGCGAAGACGAAACAGGCAAACTTACCGTAATAAACAGGTCAACGGACAGCAACGTCGGTTTTGGTGCGGCAATCAGCACGACAGACGGCACGCTGATAATCCAAAACGGCAATGTGACAGCCACGGGCGGAAACCGTGGCGCGGGTATTGGCGGCGGGTTTGGGCGTTCAAATGGTACGGTAATAACAAACGGCGGTACGATTACCGCTGCGGGTGGTTCCGGCGCGGCAGGCATTGGCGGCGGCGGCGATAATTGGATGAGTTGGGTTGATGGTGGTGGCAGCGGTACGGTCACAATAAACGGTGGCAATATAACCGCGACAGCGGGAAGTTCCGACGGCGACAGCAGAGCCATAGGCAGGGGCAACAGAGGTAATATTTTTGGCGAAATCAATATTACAATGCCCTTTTATCAATATTGGGCAAACACAACAAATACAGCACCCGGAACACCGGGGACAATATTTCCTATGACATTTTCCGATTACAAATATGTAAGAATTGAGCAAACACAACCATCAACAAACCCGACGGATTTATTGCGTGCGGCGGCGTTGGCGGGCGGCGAATACAAACTGGAACAAGCTATAACCATAAACGGAACGGTTAACGGCGCATCATTAATAGTCGGAAGTAATTTTACGTTTGACTTAAACGGTTACGCCTTAAACATTGATTTAAACAGTATAGCAGGAAGGATTTCAAACGGAATAACCATAACAAACGGCGCGACATTTACAATATTGGACAGCAGCGAGAACAAAACCGGCAGTCTTACCGTAATAAACAGGTCAACTGACAGTACCATCGGTTTTGGAGCGGCAATCAATACGGCAAACGGTACGTTAATCATCCAAAGCGGTACTGTTACAGCCACAGGCGGGCAATATGGCGCGGGCATCGGCGGCGGCATGGGGCTTCCGGGCGGAACGGTAACAATAAACGGCGGTACAGTTGCCGCCACGGGCGGCCATTACGCCGCGGGCATCGGCGGCGGTGGCGGCGGTTTGCTGAACTGGAATTGGGTTGAAGGCGTTAACGGCGGCACGGTAACAATAAACGGCGGCACAGTAACCGCAACGGCGGGAAGCGGCGATAACGACTGGAGAACCAACATAGCCATAGGCAGGGGAAACTGGGGAGAAGACGACGGCACGCTTGATATTGCAATGCCCCATTATCAATATTGGGCTAACACAACAAATCAAGCTCCGGGAATACAGGGGGAAGTGTTCCCCATACCATTCCCCGATTACAAATATATAAGGATTGAGCAAACTCAACCTTCAACAACCCCGGTTGATTTATTACGTGCGGCGGCGTTGGCGGGCGGTGAATACAAGCTGGAGCAAGCTATAACCATAAACAGCACCCGCAACGGCGCATCGTTAATAATCGGAAAAAATTTTACTTTGGATTTAAACGGCTACACCTTAAACATTGACTTATCCGAAGCAACGGGCAGAACCGCAAACGGAATAACCATTTCAAACGAAGCGGTATTTACGGTATCGGACAGCAGTGAAAATAAAACAGGCAAGCTTACCGTAGTAAATGGTTCAACCGACACTATGGTTGGCTTTGGCGCGGCAATAAGCACCACAAACGGCACATTTATAATCCAAAGCGGCGCGATTACAGCCACAAGTGGGCAATATGGTGCGGGTATCGGCGGCGGAATGGGGCGTTCAAACGGTACGGTAATAATAAACGGCGGAACGATAACAGCCGCGGGTGGCTCTGAAGCCGCGGGTATCGGCGGTGGCGGCGGCGGTTTGATAGATTGGACTTTTATTGACGGCGGCGGTGTCGGTACGGTAACAATAAACGGCGGCACAGTAACAGCAGTAGCGGGAAGCTTAGGCTGCGACAGCAGAGCCATAGGCAGGGGCAACCGAGGTGATTTTCTTGGAACAGTTACAATTACAACACCCTTTTATCAACATTGGGCAAACACAACGACTTATGCACCCGGAACACAGGGGACAATATTCCCCATACCCTTCGCCGAACTCAAATATATAAGAATTGAACCGTCACAAACAAAAAATCCGTTGGATTCTTTACGGGACACAGCATTAGCGGGGGGCGAATACAAACTCGAACAACCTCTAACCATAAACAATGCCTATAACGGCGCGTCATTAATAATAGGCAAAGATTTTACTTTGGACTTAAACGGCTATGCCTTAAACATTAACTTATCTAACTTAACGGGTGGCGGAAGCGCGAACGGAATAACCATAACAAATAACGCAACCTTTACAGTAACGGACAGCAGTGAAAACGAAACAGGCAGCCTTTCCGTAATAAATAACGCAACAAGCAGTGGAGAAGGCTTTGGCGCGGCAATAAGCACCACGGACGGTACGTTAATAATCCAAAACGGCACGGTAACAGCCCAAGGCGGCTATATGGCCGCGAGTATCGGCGGCGGAGTGTGGCGTTCAAATGGCATGGTAATAATAAACGGCGGCACGGTTACAGCCGAAAGGGGCGCGTTTGTTGCGGGCTTATTCGGCGCGGGAATCGGCGGCGGCAGTTACGGTGACGGCGGTACGGTAATAATAAACGGCGGTACGGTGAGAGCCGAAGGCGGCTTTAATGCCTCGGGAATCGGTGGCGGTGACCGTGGCAACGGCGGAGCGGTGACAATAAACGGCGGCACGGTGACAGCCGTAGCCCTAGCGGATGGCACCGGAGCTGCCGGCGGTGGAAGAGCCATAGGCGGCGGTGGCGTAGGTATGTTCGACGAGGAAAAAGAAAACGGCACTATTAATATTACAATACCCCACTATCAATACTGGACTAACACAGCAAATACCGCTCCCGGAACGCAGGGCAATACTTTCCCCATGCAATTTCCCGACGATGAAATATTCAGATATGTAAAAATTGCACAAGCTGTCCCTGTCAGCATTACAACAAGCGCGAACAACCCCGCTTACGGAACGGTAACATCAAGCGTTTCGCTGGCGGCGCAGGGTAAATTAGTTCATGTAACCGCAATACCAAGCATAGGTTATGTTTTTGATAGTTGGGAAGTTTTATCGGACAATAGCACATTGGTAAGCATTGATTTAAACAGTGAAATCTTCACAAAAAACGCGACCTTCATCACACCGCACGATGCGGTTTCAATCAGGGCAAACTTTGTACCCATTATGATTAATGATTTGGAAAAAGAACTGCGTATAGCCGCACAAACAGGCGGCAAATACTTACTACCCGCTAATATAACCATAAATGAAGCATTATATAATGTCGGTTTTTCGGTTGAAAATAATTTTATTCTTGACTTAAACGGATATAGCTCAACCATTGATTTACCCGACTTACAAGGCATGAACGCTAACGGCATATCCATCGCAAGCGGCATGACTTTTACAATCATTGACAGCAGCGCGGGCACGACAGGTTCGCTTGATGTTATTAACCGTTCTACAAACAGCACAATCGGTTATGGTGCGGCAATTGAAACTACAAACGCGACATTAATAATACAAAGCGGTACGGTAACAGTCACGGGCGGGCATCATGGCGCGGGCATAGGCGGCGCAAGCGGCGGTGCGGGCGGCACGGTAATAATGGAAGGCGGCATAATAACCGTTGAAAGCTCCTGCGATACAACAAAAGCTGTCGGCGGCGGTAACGGCAATACCGATGATGGTACGATTATTGTAACAATTCCCTATTATCAATATTGGGCAAGCGCGCACGGCGCGGCAAACGCAACAGAAAAAGGAGCGGTATTCCCGATTCCCATTTCCGATAATTTTTATAGATTTATTAAAATTATGGAAGCCGCCGCGCCTGCAACCACAATCGAAAAACTGCGGCATGGGTTGGCTACGAGAGTGTCTTCATATACGCTCACAGAAGATATTACGATAAATGATGTGTACGGTATCGAAGAACATTCGGCAGGGCTTGTGATTACAAAAGACATAACACTCGACCTTAACGGATTCAATTTGGAAATTGATTTACCCGCTTTAATCGGCGGAACATCTAACGGTATAAAAATCCTTTCCGGTGCAGCCCTGACTATATCGGACAGCAAGCACAGCGGAACATTAACGATTACAAACGGGTCATCAAACCCTGTAACCGAGTTTGGCGCGGCTATCAACACCGACGACGGCTCGATTATTTTTGATATTCCCAACTATCAATATTGGACGAGTACCGATAACACAGGCCCCGGTACAACCGATACGGTATACCCGCCGGTTCTCTCCGATGTAAAACTCATCAGAATTAAAGTAGGCCCTATGCCCGAATTACCCACAGTTACGAATGGTATTTCCGATAATATTTCCATGACAAGGGCAACCGTATACGGAAACATTATCGCGGACGGCGGCGGGCATATAAGAAGCTATGGTTTTTATTATGGCATAGCGGGAGAAGAGCTTATAAAAGTTACAGCCGGCACAGATAACAGAACAGGCTCTTTTTCCCATACGCTAACAGAGTTATCATACTCATCGGATTATATATACAAATTTTTTGCGGTAAACGGGTGCGGGGAAAGTGTCAGTGATGAATTATCATTCAGCACACCGGGCGGCTACCACTGGAATACAAGCAGGGCTTTAACGGCAAATTTACCCGGTTTTAATTTTGCAAGTGTCCATGAAATAGACGGCAATTTATTAATCGGCGACTTTGTTACCCTTTATTCCGAAGGTGTAAGCCATGTGGTTATAAGGGTAAACGGAACACTTACACTGGGAAGAAATGCCTGTATAGTGGTACGCAACGGTTTTTACGCCAACGCACCGACTGTTTCGCCATTCAGTGTAAACCAGTCTACCATCTCGTCTCTAGCTTCCTTTACAGGAGACGGATACGAGCTATACCCCGGAATTTACGGGCGCGGCGGTGACGGCGGGCGCGGTGGCATAGGCTTCAACGGCACTACGCGCAGAGTGAATTTGGGATTTGGAGAATTTTACTGGGAAGGCGGCGACGGCGGTGATGGCGGCGACGGCGGCGGAGGGGGATTCGGCGGCGGAACAGGCGGCGCGGGCGGTGCAAGAGGTAACGGGGCAACGGCTGATATTAACGGTATCCATGGGTTTGCCGGCTCAAGCGGCTGGAATAACGGCGGAAACGGCGGCGGCAGTAACAGAGGCGGTGCAGGCGGCGGCGCAACAGGGATTGGCGAACGCGGATTAACCGGGTCAACAGATTGGCGCAGCGGCGGAGGCGGTGGTGGCAACGGCGGTACCGGTGGCTTTGGCATAATGGGTAGGCAAAGCAATGACGGCAACTCCGGCGGCGGTGGCGGTGGCGGCGGTTATGGCGGCGGCATTCTTACCATCGTTGCAAAGGAAATTGTATATGACGATACTTCAAGGATTTTAGTATCAGGGCAGCAGGGAGGAAACGGCGGCGGCTCCAGCGGCGCGCCGGGATTAGCCGGGAGAAATGGCGATGGCGGAATCATCATTATCAATTCGCCTACTCAACTGCCTTTATCAATTTACAATGCAGGCGGCGAAACGGGTATACACCGGTCCGGTCATGGTGTAATTACCGGAACCCCTGCGCGGGTATTTACAAACATAAACGAGGTTGATTGGGATACCGTCACTAACTATACGGTAACTTTTAACTCCGGCGAAGCTGCAACATTTAAGCACCCGGATAATATAACGAACCCAAGAGAAAAAACCATTGGAGTGGGAATTAATGGCGAAAGAAGAATAAACAATTTGCCACGGATGAATGAAATGAACGCAGACGGAAATGTTCACAGGTTCGGCGGCTGGCGCGACGAAAACACAAACAAATTCTTACGCGACGGCGATTTAATAACCGGAGATATGACCGTAACAGCGGTGTGGGTAACTGTCGCTTCATTAAACGAAAACCGCGAAAACCAATTCCTTTTAGGCGACGCGAACGATGACGGACGTTTAACATCCGCCGACGCAACCGCAATCGCAAAGTGGCTGATTGCCCCCGATGACCTGAAAGACCCAAACTTCTGTGAGTTTTCTGCGGATATTACAGGCAAAGGTTATGTAACTGTTGAGGATATTACCATGCTTGCAAGATTGCTTGTTGGGCTTGATGTATTTTCCGCATTGAATTAAAAACTCATCTTTACAGCAAAATGACAAAACAACCCCCTTCAACGCTTGTAAAAAATGCGGCATTGAAGGGGGTTTTGTAATTACAGAAAGTCGCAAAGAAGCGAGTATTAATGACACAAGACTTTTACGCGCTCATGTCCTTGTTGCGTGTTCAGTAACATGTTAAAATGTGCAAACGCAATCGAGGGTGGATAGTCAGATTGTATATTTTGTAATAAAAGTATAATCAAACAGGTTTATTATAAAAACCCCGTGCGGGTAAGAGTGGAGGACTTTATGAAAAAGTTCATAAAAAAAACCATTGCGGTTATTATGGCGATGGTAATGGTTGTTGCGGCAGCACAATCACTTGCGACAACAAAATATTCACCAGCGATTACGCAATCGCTTGCAACAACGCAAGCACTTGCGGCAACGGAATTTCCTGCGCGGGACGGGTATACTCTTGTGCCTACCATGTTTGGAACTTCCGGAGTGGATACGCTGAGTTCTTTTACTTTGCGAACGCCGAGAGATTACGCGTCGTCTCCGCAAGTTTTAATTGATGGGCAAGACGCTCCGATGGTCACGCGAACAAACAACCGTACGTTTACGGTTACACCCGTGATTGCTCTTACGCATAACAGCGTGTATGTTTTCCGTTTGCAGCGCGAGAACGAAATAGATATTACATGGGCGTTCCAAACCGCGAAACGGTTTGAAATTACCACAACGCTCCCGCGCAATGAAGCAACAAATGTGCCTGTACGCACGGGCATTGAAATTTCTTTTTCCTATGGCGACGCACCCGATATTTCTGAGCATTTCAACATTTACCCCCATGCCGAGGGCAGGTTTATTTCACGTGACTCTACGGCTATTTTTATGCCTACTTCGCCGCTTGCGCACGGTACGGTTTACACCGTTTCCATAAGAGCGGGTGTTGGCTTGGAGGGAACAAGTGAAGTAATAGGAACAGAGCGCGTCTTTTTATTTGAAACAGAACCCGCACCCGACAGGCAGGAGCGCAGAAGATGGCCTTCAAGCGTGAGTTTTTCCTCTGTATATGTAGAATTTCCATCCTTCGCCGCGCCGGAAGTAAATTACTGGCTTAACTACGACAGACACAGAGAGAAACGGCCCGCAATTGACTTTATCCTATACCGCATTGATGACCGTGCGGAAGTTATATCTGCAGTAACGCGATTTTCGGGTAGACACAGATGGTCGCGTTTTTCCGGTGAGAACGAGCCTATTGACGTTTCCGGTTTAACGTTTGTTTTCTCAAATACAATTACCGAATGGCAGGGCGGAATAAATAATTGGAACGAGACATTTACTTTCCCTGTAAATTTGCCACCCGGCTTTTACGTGCTTGACGCAAAAACAAACGAACCCGACAGCGGAAGCCGCCAAGTAATTATTCAAATTACAGACCTTGCGGTGCAGGTAGTCGGGGACGAAGAACAAACACTCCTTTGGATAAATGATATGAACACGGGTTATCCCGCCGCCCTTGCAAGCGTTTATGACCCGGTTACACAAAATAATTTTGCGGCAAGCGAACACGGGATTGCCACCGTGGAGCGTATGTTATCAAACGGCGAGTATCTTATCGTTGGTACGGAAGGCTTTGAAAGTGTTGTTTTTGTGCATTCTGCACAGCAATTTTGGCGCGGCGGGTGGTACGACGATTATTGGTACGGCGGTCATTGGGGGGGCGGTCAGTCCGGAAGCAACCAATACTGGACGGCATTACAGCTTGACCGCACATTATTCCAGCGCAACGATACGCTTCATCTGTGGGGTTTCGTGCAAAACCGACGCGAAAATGAAAATATTAATTTTGTTACCGCTGTTTTAACGGAAGGTTCACATTGGTGGGGACGCAGTTCCTCCGGACGCGAAACGCTTCACAGAGAAAATATTTCCGTAAGAAATGGCGCGTATTCCGGCGAAATTCTTCTGCCGCATTTAGACCCCGGCCATTATGAAATAGCGATTTATCACGGCGATGTTTTATTAAATTCAACTTTTTTCAGCGTACAGGATTATACAAAACCGCCGTATCAGCTTACAGTTTCGGGTTCTCACGCGGCAATTTTTTCGGGAGAAGAAGTTACGTTCACAGCGCGAACAGAATTTTTTGAAGGAACACCCGTGCCGGATTTAAGTTTATCATACAGCTTCCATGGTCACGAACTAACAACGGCACCAAGAGGTCAAGCAACAACAAATATTGACGGTGTTGTGGAAGTGTCCGCGTCTCCGAAAGCCGCAAACGCGTCGGTGCAGGGTGAAAGAAGTATGATGTTCACGTCGGAGGCAACCTTGCCCGAAATAGGTTGGGTTCACGAAATGTCATCCGTTCGTGTTTTTGTGAACGATATAGATGTTCGCCCGCATGCTTCGCGAAGCGGAGTGAACGCAACGCTTTCCGTTGATGTTCATGATATCACTCTCGACAGGCTTAACGACGGAACGCATGAGCATTGGGGCGATTACTTGGGCGAACCGCGGCGCGGGCAAGAGATTCAAGTTGCGATTGTAGAAATTTACTGGGAAGCCATACGCGACGGTGAATTTTATTGTCATGTAACACGTCAAGTTGTTCCGCGCCATCGTTACGAGCGGCGCGAAAATGTACTGGAAAGATTTGAACTAAGAACAGACACGGACGGCGCGGCAACAAAAAATTTCACAGTACCCGACCGTAAGCACAGAAGCTACCAAGCCCGTATGAATACAACGGATGGCAACGGAAGAACAATAAGCCATGATGTTTTCATAGGCCATGACTTTACAAGATTTTTTGAAGAAGCAAACAATAACAGGCTTTTCCTTGACGGTGCAAACGAAGAAGGTTACGACATAGGTGATGAAGTTGAACTTACAATAATGCGCGGTGCGGAAAAAGTTGAACAAGGGAATTTTCTTTTTGTTGTTGTGCAGGACGGAATTATGTCTTATCACGTTGGCACAAACCCGTTGAAATTTACCTTCGGCGAACAACACATTCCTAACGCACGGGTTTTCGCGTATCATTTTAACGGACACACATTCAACGCGGGCGAAGGCGGCAGTTGGATGATGTCACAGCATTTGCGGTTTAACCCCAAAAACCGCGAGCTTATTATAAACATTAAAGCCGACCGCGAAGCTTACAGGCCGGGTGAAACGCCCACATTCACGATTACCGCTACAGACGCGGACGGCAATCCGAAAGCGGCAAATATTAATATCAGCTTGGTGGACGAAGCATTGTTCTCGCTGATGGATTACACGGTTGATACACTTGAAATGCTTTACAGAAATATCAGCGATAATTTACGCGTAGATTTTGCAACGCACAGAGCATTTGACAGTGACGGCATTGATGATTTTTCTTATGGCTTTATGGAACTTTCGGAAGATTCAGACGATGGTGGTGCGCGACGACAAGCCGGTGGTATCTTGAATGCTATGCCCGCGCCCGCTATGGCGACATCAGAAATGATGTGGGGAGCACCCGGTAGCGAAGAAGCAGAAACCCGAATTCGCGAACGCTTTGAAGATACTGCAATTTTCACAAGTGTCCGCACAAACGCGCAAGGCATGGCAACGCTTGATTTCCCGCTACCGGATAATATTACTTCGTGGCGCGTAACCGCGTCGGGAATAAGCAATGATTTATATGCAGGGAACTCTGTGCAAAATGTGCGCGTTTCCCTTCCGATGTTTCTTCACTACACGCTTAATAAAACATTTTTAGCCGGCGATATTCCAACAATCGGAGTGAACGCGTTCGGCACAAGTTTATCGGGCGGCGAACGTGTAGAATTTTCAGTCTGGCGTGAAGATGCACCGAATGATATTCGCACCGCAACAGGCGCGTCTTTCGAGCGCGTAAATATTCCGCTGTGGGAAAAAACCGAAGAAGGTTTTGGCGCGATTGTAATTCGCGCAAATGTTTTAAATTTCAGCGACGCGGTGAAACATGAATATCAAGTTGTAAATTCTCACCGCTTGATTGATACCGCTGTTTTCCATGAAGTCACACCTCAAACGGAGTTTTCCGTAAACCAAACGGGGCTTACAAATATCACGTTTGCAAACTATGGACGCGGGCAATTCTTAAATGAATTGCTACGCCTTCGCCACACATGGTTCAGCGGCGCAAGAATCGAAGGGCTTGTGGCAAGACGTGAAGCCATCGCGCTAATTCGCGAACATTTCCCCGATGTGAAAATTTTCGGCGAATCGGACAATTTCGATATAACAAACTATCAGACACAAAACGGAGGAATAGCAATTCTGCCATACTCCAACGAGGAGCTGGAAGTTACCGTAAAACTTTTGCCGTTTATTAAAGACGAAATAAATTTACCCGCTTTGCGAAATTATCTGTACGATGTTTTTGAAAAATCCGCAACCGATAATAAAATGCTTGCATTATACGGACTTGCGCAGCTGGGTGAGCCTATCCTTTTCGATTTGCAAAACTACGCGAAACTCGAAGACTTGTCGGTAAGAAACATTGCGTATGTCTCGCTTGGCTTTGCCGCGCTCGGCGATATTCAAACCGCCCGCGAAATTTACGATAGCCGAATCGCAAGTCTTATTACAACCATTGTGGAAGGCCGCCTGTACCGCGTGAACGCAGGTGCAACGCAAGCCGAAATTTGGGACGCAACTTCCGTTGTCGCGCTTCTTGCAGCGCAACTTGGAAAGCCCGAAGCATTGGGGCTTCACAATTACGCAACATCTGAACGTCACGCGGTAATTTGGCGGGACGGTCGCCCAAGTTCCGTACAATTAAACGCCGCAATGCTTTTGAATCTTGAACACTTAAACTTTATCACACGTGAAATCGAAAACCATTCTGCCGAACCCGCAAGTATCACCTATAAACTTTTCGGCGAAACCGTAAACCGCGACCTCGGGTACAACAAGCAGTTCACGTTGCGAATTCCCGCGCAAAACATGCACGAATTCGAGTTGACTTCCGTTACGGGGCAAGTTGGTGCCGTGTCGATTGTTCGCACACCGCTTGAATATACTACGCCCACAGAAAACAACGTAACTGTTCGGCGCGGATTTTTCCGTGCGGGTTCAAACACAGCCTCAACAACTTTCGCGCAAGACGAACTTGTGCGCGTGCAAATCACGGTAGAGTATTCCGCAACGGATTTAAGCGGAACGTATGTAATAACAGACTTCTTGCCCGCAGGGCTTGCACACGTTGCGCACTCCGCACGTTTCGGGGAAAGCGGAAACAACCCCGGCAGACGCGCATGGGTAACAACAGAAGGTCAGCGCGTCACCTTCTTCGACCACAGCGGCGGCTCCAACCGCATTCGCGTCTACCATTATTATGCCCGCGTAATTAACCCCGGCACATTCACAGCCGAAGGCACAATCGTACAAAGCTTGGGCGCACGCGAATATATGACCGTAGGTGAAAACGCTGCTATAACATTACAGTAGTTACAATTCGCAATTCAGTAATAAAAAATTAACGCGGATTAACGCGGATTTAGCGGATTAACACGGATTTAACAGTTTAGATTGAAAAAAATCCGCGTAAATCCGTACAAATCCGCGTTAAGCTTTTTTATATTATGTAAGAGGTGAATTTATGCAATCAGTATTTTCGGTAGTAATTCCGGCGTTTAACGAAGAGGAAGTTATTAGAGAAACGTATAAACGTTTAAGCGCGGTAATGCAGAGCATGGCAGAGCCGTATGAGCTTGTTTTTGTGAATGACGGTAGCCGTGACAAAACGGCGGAGATAATTGCGGGCTTATGCGCGTCAGATAAAAGCGTGCGGCTTGTGAATTTTTCGCGAAATTTCGGGCATATGCCGGCGATTTCAGCAGGAATGGAATATGCGCGCGGTAAAGCAATTTTTATAATAGATGCCGACCTTCAAGACCCGCCTGAAATTTTTCCGCAAATGGCAAAAAAATGGCGCGAGGGCTATCATGTTGTCTACGGTCAGCGTGAAAAGCGTAAAGGTGAATCGCTTTTTAAAAAAGTTTCAGCAAAACTCTTTTATCGTTTTATCCGCCGGATGACCTCCGTTAATATGCCCGTGGACACAGGTGAGTTCCGCCTAATTGACCGCAAGGTTTGCGAAACCGTTAACCGTTTGCCCGAAAAAAACCGTTATATCCGCGGCCTTGTAAGCTGGGTTGGATTTAAGCAAACTGCCGTTTTATATGTACGAGAGGAACGCTTTGCCGGTAAAACAAAATACCCACTTCGCAAAATGATTGCATTTGCAATGGATGCCGTTACCGCGTTCTCCTACAAACCGTTAAAAATTGCAACATCGCTTGGTTTTTTTGTTTCAATCGCAAGCTTCATTTACCTTGTCGCAATTTTTTACCAATACTTCTTCACAGAAACAACAATCACCGGCTGGGCATCGACAATGGGGATACTCCTTTTCACGCAAGGCATCGTAATGATGATTCTGGGCTTAATGGGCGAATACATCGGGCGCATTTACGAAGAACTGAAAAACAGACCTGCTTACATTGTACAGGAAGTTATTGAACACGAAGACTAAGTTGAAACACATTTCTCGCACACAACTTGTATATAAATATGGTAGTGTAAACCGTTCTATGAAAAAAGGCTAACTGCCGAACTCGAATGTGCGAATAAAAAAACAAAAAGAAAAAAGCAGGTTTAACGCATTAAGGGGCATTGCCGTTGTAAAAAAAACAGA